>JBBDIR010000037.1:0-23494 GCA_040880325.1 Pseudohongiellaceae bacterium | reverse complement strand
GACTCAAACCGGACTTTCCCTCGCTACGAACGCTTAAGTCCGACAGCCTCCTAGTTTCCCTAAAGCGTACCGAGCATCACACCCAGAAAGATCACCGCACCAACCCAATTATTATTCAGGAAAGCCTCGAAACAAGGCCCCGGCAATCGATCTCTGATGAGATATTGCTGATAGGCAAGAAGTCCGCTGGCGACTAGCAAGGACAAGAAGAAAGCCATCCCCAACTCGAACTGTCTACCGGCGAGAAACATCGCCACAATAAACATCGCCTGCAGGCTCCCGACGATGATCTTGTCGGCATCGCCAAACAGTATAGCGGTAGACTTGACCCCTATTTCCAGGTCGAACTCTCTATCCACCATGGCATATTGTGTGTCATAGGCTACGGTCCAGAGACAATTCGCAACAAACAATAGATAGGCCGACTGAGGCACATCCCCGGTCGATGCCGAGAAGGCCATGAGTATCCCCCAGGAGAACGCGATACCCAATACTAACTGGGGCAGATTAGTGAAGCGTTTCATGAACGGGTAGACAGCCACTAAGGCGACCGCAGAAAAAGACAGGATTATAGTTCGCTTATTTGTCAGTAACACCAAGCCGAAGCTGAGAATTGAGAGCAGGGCGAAACAGAGAAACGCGTCTTTGCGTGTTAGAAGCCCCGTGGCGAGAGGCCGACGCACGGTGCGCGCAACTTTGGCATCGATCTTATGGTCAGCAAAGTCATTGACGCAGCAACCCGCCGATCGCATCAACGCCGTGCCGAGCACAAAGATGAACAGCAAGGACAGTCTTGGAAAACCGTTCTCGGCAATCCATAGCGCAGAGAGCGTTGGCCACAGTAGTAGATAAATGCCGATAGGTTTATTGGCGCGAGTCAGCTCCGCGAAGGCTGGCAACTTGGAATACAGCTCGGGAAATCGAGAACGAAATTGTGAGACGACTCTTGCGCGAATTTTTCTTACAGCTTCCATGAGGAAATAATACTTGGCTAGGGCGTATTGGAGAGCCGCTAGCATAAAAGACTTTCAGGCGAGAGTAAAAACTAGTTTGGGATAGTGTGAAGCGGCGCCATTCGTGAGCAGATATCAAGTGCGCGGCTAGACATTGGCATAATCGACGTTATCCCCCAGCCAGCGCTGAATCAAAGGATCTATGATATCGGGGTATTCCTGCAGTACGATTTCTGAGGCGTGCTTTACCTGGTCCAGCAAGTCGGCATCGCGACTGATATCGGCTACCTTGAAGCTCATCAGCCCGGTCTGCTGCGTGCCCAGAACCTGGCCGGGCCCGCGTAGCTCGAGATCCTTCTGGGCAATGTAGAAGCCATCGGAGCTCTCGCGCATCACCGAGAGGCGCTGCTTGCCGGCCCTGGATAGGGGGTGCTGATAGAGCAGGATACAGTGGCTGTGTGTCGAGCCACGACCCACGCGGCCTCTGAGTTGATGCAGCTGGGCCAGACCAAGCCGTTCCGGGTTCTCGATCACCATCAAGCTGGCATTCGGCACATCCACGCCGACTTCGATAACCGTGGTGGCGACCAATAGCTGCAGGTCGCCCTGTTTGAATCGCTGCATAATGTCGGCCTTCTCCTGCGGCTTCATGCGCCCATGAATAAGCCCTACCTTGATGGTCGGTAGCTGCTTGGCAAGCTGCTCGGCGGTTACTTCTGCCGCCTGACACTGCAGTGCCTCGCTCTCTTCGATCAAAGTACAGACCCAATAGGCTTGCGAGTTTTCTTTGCAGGCCATCTCGATGCGCTGCATCACTTGTTCGCGGCGCTGGTTAGAGATGATAGCCGTGTTTACCGGGATACGACCCGGGGGCAGCTCGTCGATGACTGAGCTGTCGAGGTCGGCGTAGGCGCTCATGGCCAGGGTTCGCGGAATCGGAGTCGCGGTCATAACAAGTTGATGTGGACTCAATACATGACGGTTCGCCTTCTCTCGCAGGGCGAGTCGTTGGTGTACGCCGAAGCGGTGTTGCTCATCGATAATGATCAGGCCCAATCGTTTGTAGATGACTTCGTCCTGAAAGAGGGCGTGGGTTCCAACCAGCAGCTGGCACTCTGAATTGGCTACCGTTTCGAGTTGCCGTTGTCGCGGTTTGCCTTTCGTCTTGCCGCTGAGCCAGCCGACATTGATGCCCAGCGCCTCGAACCACAAACAGAAGTTCGCGAAGTGTTGTTCGGCCAATAGTTCGGTGGGGGCCATCAACGCAACCTGATAGCCAGAGGCGATTGCATGCAGTGCACAGAGCGCCGCAACGACTGTCTTGCCCGAGCCGACATCGCCCTGTAACAGCCTTAACATCGGGCAGGCTCGCGCGAGATCGTCGCTAATTTCCTTATAGGCACCCAGCTGTCCGTTGGTAAGAGTGAATGGCAGCTGTTTAAGAAAATCAGCTACCAGCTCGGGTGAGGATTCGAGCTTCGGTGCGGCCTGCTGCTGCGAGCTGGATTTGAAGCGGCGCATGCACAGACGGTGGGCGAGCAATTCCTCAAACGACAAGCGATGCTGCCCTGGGTTCTTCCCTTCACTCGCCCAGTTCATAGGCGTATCGAGCGGTGGCCGATGAATCAGTCGAATCGCATCGAGCAGTGGCGGCAGTTTGAATTGTCGAATCAAGTCCGCCGGTAATAATTCCGTCAGCGCCGAGTCGACGCTCTGCTTTGCTCCCGCTGCCAGATAAGCGAGCGCCTGACTCGCCAAGCTACGCAGGCGCGCCTGACCCAGACCTTCCGTGGTCGGATAGATGGCGGTGAGGCAGTCCTCGATGACGAGGTCTTCGTCCTCGCGGACGATACGGTATTCGGGATGGAACAACTCGAGCCCGGATCGGCCGCGCCGTACTTCGCCGTAACAACGTACCTGGCTGCCAACTACGAGAGAGTTTTTCTGTGCGTTGCTGAAGTGGAAGAAGCGCAGGGTGATGAAGCCGCTACTGTCTTTGACAGTAGAGCTTAGGCTGCGGCGGCGACCGAACTGTATATCGGCGTTAAGTATCTCGCCCTGTATCTGAACTGTGTCGCCGGCGCTGATTGAACCGATCGGGGCGATGCGGGTTCTGTCTTCATAGCGAAACGGTAGATGGAAGAGCAGATCTTGCACATTGTAGATGCCGATGGAGTTAAGTTTCTTCTCCAACGCAGCGCCGACGCCTTTCAAGCGCGTGATTGGGATACTGTCTAACTGTTGGCTAGCTGTATTCACAAGTTGGTGGGTTCCGAGTAAGCGGAGTACCGTCGGCGCCGGGGCCAGCGCAGCACCGAAAAATCGAATCTAACCGTTTGGGTCAGACCAGTGCAAAGTATATGTGTTTTTATACAGTAGTGCCACGAAAGCGCCAAGCTGTGATGGCGCTAGTAAAGGGCAAGAGCGTTATAGCGCGAGGACGGCATCGATCTCAATCTGAGAACCCTTTGGCAGGGCGCTCACCTGAATCGTGGCGCGCGCGGGATAAGGCTCACTGAAATAACCCGCCATGATCTCGTTGACGACGGCGAAGTCAGCAAGGTCGGTAAGATAGATGGTGAGCTTTGCAGCATTGCCGAGCTTGCCACCAGCTGCTGCCGCGACGGCGATAAGATTGCTGAATACCTGATGGGCCTGCGCCGTGATGTCACCGGGCACGATCTCCATGGTATTGGGGTCTAGAGGAATTTGCCCAGACAGGAATACCAACGAACCGACTTTGATAGCCTGAGAATACGGGCCGATCGCCTCGGGTGCTGAATTGGATTGAACTTGCTGAAGGTTTGCCATAGTCTGTTCCAGTTTCTCTAAGGGCGGCCAACGATGTTTTTGATAGTCTTGCGTACCTTGCGACTCTTCACACGCGTTACTTTAGCAACGGCCTTGATGAGCCGTACACGCTTCATAACACGTGCCAAATGGACGCGATTATGTACATTGAGAGAGAGGTTTACAATACTGAATCGCGCATCTCTCTCCACGGTAGAAATTTTCTCAATATTCGCTTCGGTGCCGGTTATCGTCGTCGCAAGTGTCGCTATGATACCGCGTTCATTTTCCAGTTCCACACGTAGCTCCACCGAGAACTCCCCTTCGACCTTGGGATCCCACCGAACCGAGACACACTTCTCGGGATTGTCTCGAATGTCGGCGATATTATTACAATCGTCCGTGTGGATTACCATTCCCCTGCCAGAACTAATATGGCCGACGATCGGATCACCGGGAATGGGATGGCAACACTTCGCGTAGTTCATCACCATGCCTTCGGAACCGCGTATATCGATAGAGCCCTGTTTATCCGATTCTTTTTGCGCTTCATCGGTGGTGATATTGCTCTGCGAGGAAAGGCGTTGCGCAATCATATAGGACATGCGGTTGCCCAAGCCAATCTCTTCTAACAATTGATCCATGGACTTTAGCTTGGTCTGCTGTAAGACCGAATCGATATTTTCTTGAGATATGCTGTCTAGCTGATTGCTAAAGCCAGCTAGTGCTTTGTTAAGCAAGCGACGACCGAGCGCCACGGATTCCGATTGCTTCTGGTTCTTCAGGTAGTGACGAATATTGCTTCGAGCCTTGCCGGTGATGACGAAACTTAACCAGGCAGGGTTCGGCTGCGTCCCCGGCGCGGTTATGATCTCCACGGTCTGACCACTCTGCAGCGGCTCGCTTAGTGGTGCAAGGCGACGACTTATGCGACAGGCGACGCAGGAGTTTCCAACATCGGTATGAACCGCATAAGCGAAATCGACAGCGGTGGAGCCGGCTGGTAACTCAAAAATTGTACCCTTCGGTGTAAAAACATAGATCTCATCGGGGAACAGATCGATCTTGACGTTCTCGATAAACTCTAATGAATTACCGGCATGTTTCTGCATATCGAGCAGGCCGTTGACCCATTCACGCGCACGCATGTGGGCGTTGCTTGGCAGATCATCACTGGATTTGTAGAGCCAGTGTGCGGCGATACCATTATTCGCCATGGCCTCCATCTCTTCCGTGCGAATCTGAATTTCAATGGGAACGCCGTGCATACCGAACAGGGTAGTGTGCAACGACTGATAGCCGTTAGCCTTCGGGATTGCGATGTAGTCTTTGAAGCGACCAGGCACCGGCTTGTACAAGCTATGGACGGCGCCGAGAACGCGATAGCAGGTGTCGACACGATCGACGACAATACGAAAGGCGTAGACATCCATGATTTCTGAGAATGACTTGCGCTTGCTGCGCATTTTTTCGTAGATGCTATAGAGGTGTTTCTCTCGACCGAGGCAGCGGCCAGGAAGGCCTTCGCGTTCGAGGCAGGCCTCGATCGATGTCTCGATCTTGGTGAGTATTTCTTTCCGGTTGCCGCGAATGCGTTTCACCGCCGCGGAGATGCGTCGAGCGCGCATCGGATAGAGTGCGGTGAAGCCGAGCTCCTCGAATTCTACCCTAACAGTATTCATGCCCAGCCGGTTCGCAATGGGGGCATAGATGTCCAGCGTTTCACGGGCGATGCGTCTGCGCTTGTCCGGAGCGAGCACATCCAGTGTGCGCATATTGTGCAAGCGATCGGCGATTTTCACCAGGATAACCCTGAGATCCTTTGCCATGGCCATGGCCATTTTCTGAAAGTTCTCTGCCTGCGCCTCGGCGCGACTGCTAAAGGTAATCTTGTTGAGTTTACTGACACCGTCGACCAGATCGGCTACAGAATTGCCAAACTGAGTCTTGATAGCGGTCTTGGTAATGCCGGTGTCTTCGATAACGTCGTGCAACATCGCGGCCATCAGGCTCTGATGGTCCATGTGCATTTCGCTGAGAATGCCGGCGACGGCGAGTGGATGCGTGACGTAGGGATCGCCGCTACGACGGAACTGACCCTCGTGGGCTTGTTCCGCGTAGTAATAGGCACGGCGTATGCTGTTGACCTGCTCCCTACCGAGATAGCTGGTAAGGCCCGAGGCCAGGGAGTCGATATTGTCTAATGCTGGGACCTGCAAGACACGACTCCTTGGTGATTAGGCGTCCGGTTTAGTTTCTTCTTTCTCTTCTGGCTCGGCTGATTCTTCTGCAGCAGCGGCTTCGACTGCCTCGCCAGCATCGCTGGCAGCCTCTGTGGTTTCCTCTGACTCTGACTCAGCCGCTGCCGCTGCAGCGGCGTCCGCCGCATCCGCCAATTCTTCGAGCTCTACGCTGGGTGGCCTGGCGATCAGGATGCTGGCATCTATCAGGCCTTCGGCGATTTCTCTTAACGCGAGTACTGTTGGCTTGTCGTTGTCGACGGAAACCAAGGGGTCCTTGCCGCCAGTTTGAAGCTGGCGCGAACGCTTACTGGATACCATTACCAGCTCAAAACGGTTATCAACGTTTTCCAAACAATCTTCTACTGTGATTCTAGCCATACCAAACCCTTAATGTTCTTAATGTCATGGTGCCGATTCGCACAAATACAAGCTGTATCGTGCACGCCACCATAGCTTACGGGAGCAAATTTTACGAGGACCGGGGATTCTACTGAATTCTGCTGCAAATTGCATACAATTGATGCGCTTATCTTCGGCGTCCGACAGCCCGGAACGAGGGCCGATGGGGTTATTTGCGCTGGACCAGGCTGGCGAACAGGGTGGCCTGATTGCCCTCCTGATATTTTACCGTCAGTCTGCTCGACCTAATAATGGCTGACAGATCCATCAGTGCTGTGTCGAAGTCGTCGTTGATGACGACAAAATCGGCCTCGGCGACATGGGAAATCTCCGCGACCGCTTCATTCATGCGTTTCTCGATGGTCTCGGTATCGTCCTGAGCACGATCTAGCAAGCGTGTTTTGAGCGTTTCCAGCGACGGTGGCAGGATAAAAATAGAACAGGCTTTCGGGTTCAGATTGCGCACCTGAACCGCTCCCTGCCAATCGATCTCCAGAATCACATCGAGCCCAGACTCTAGCTGCGCGTTTACCCATTGCTGTGAGGTACCGTAGTGGTTGCCGTATACCTCGGCACTCTCCAAGAAGGCGCCAGCTTGCAGCATCTCCATAAACTCAGCTTTGTTGACGAAGTGATAGTTAACACCTTCGTTCTCGCCGGGGCGCTTGGCTCTTGTGGTGTGGGATATCGAAACACGCAGGCGCTGTTCCTGCTCGATCAATGCCTTTACCAGGCTAGTCTTGCCTGCACCAGAGGGTGCTGTAACGATGAATAATGTACCTCTAGACATAGTGCCAGTAGACATAGTGCCAGTAGACATAGTGCCAGATCCTCAAAACGTGTTTAATTCCGTCATAGTTATTCGATGTTCTGAATCTGCTCGCGCATCTGCTCGATCAATACCTTCAATTCAACGGCACTGAGGGTAGTCTCGACTACGATGGATTTCGAGGAGAGTGTGTTGGCCTCTCTATTCAGCTCCTGCATCAAAAAATCGAGACGCCGGCCCTTCTCGCCTTTGGCATCCAGAACACGCGCGACCTCGTTGAGGTGTGAGTCCAGTCTATCCAGCTCTTCTTCCACATCGGCTTTCTGCGCCAGCAAGGATACTTCCTGCTCCAAGCGAGTAGGCTCGAGATCCGCCTTCAGCTCTTCGAGCCGATCGAGGATATTTTGTTTCTGTTTCGCCAAAATATCGGGCATCTTCTCGCGCACCGCAACGACGATCTCGCGGATTGTTTCTATACGCTGCTTGATGAAGCCCTGTAGCTGTTCACCTTCACGTTCGCGGGTGGCGATCAGGTCATCGAGAGCCGCTGCAAACAAGGCCAATGCCTGCTTCTCGATCGCGGTTCTATCGAAGTCTTGTTCCTCTATGACGCCGGGCCAACGCAGTATTTCCATGTTACCGAGACTCGATGAGGTGCCGGTAATCTGCTCAATCTCTGTGTTGGCCTGCACCAGTTTTTGAATTAGTGCTTTGTTCAAATGCAGCTCGGTAGAGACATTCGCCTCTGACTGAAAGCGGAGCTGGCACTCTACTTTCCCTCGAGTGAGACGTTTTCGTACCGCCTCACGTACTGCATTCTCCAATGCACGAAAAGACTCGGGAAGGCGGACGCTGGTTTCCAGATAGCGGTGATTAACAGACCGAATTTCCCAGGTTAGCGACCCCCATTCCTGTTCATGCTGCTGCCTGGAGAAGGCAGTCATACTTAGTGTCATAGCTTAATATCCAATACTGCGGCGGAACTTCATTCCCACATTTTAACCTAATCAGGTTGTAATCACAGTGTCAGTTGTCATTGATCTTGGCTCAAGTCAAACACGGCTTGCGGCTCGCTATAACACTCAATATCGAGGATAATTTGTCGCCGGCAAGTAATGCTCTAGCAGAACATCAATCAACAGGAAAATTATGACTGAACTTAACAGACCAAGCCAACGAAGCGCCGATCAGTTGCGCAATATCTCCATCACCAGGAACTACACGAAACACGCAGAAGGCTCTGTATTGGTCGAGTTTGGCGACACTAAAGTGCTGTGCAATGCCAGCGTGGAGGCATCGGTCCCGCGCTTTCTGAAGGGCAGCGGCAAGGGCTGGATAACGGCCGAGTACGGTATGCTTCCGCGCTCCACGAACACCCGCATGGATAGAGAGGCGGCACGGGGCAAGCAATCCGGGCGTAGTCTGGAGATTCAGCGATTGATCGGCCGTTCGCTTCGAGCGGCGATAGACCTGACACAGCTAGGAGAGCATACGATCAAGGTGGATTGTGATGTGATTCAGGCCGATGGTGGAACGCGCACAGCATCGATAACCGGTGGTTGTGTAGCGATGATGGACGCGATCAACCACATGATTGCGAATAAAATGGTAAGCGGCAATCCAGCAAAGCAACTGATCGCCTCGGTATCTGTTGGCATCTACCAGGGACAGGCAGTATTGGATCTGGATTATATCGAGGACTCCGGTGCCGAGACGGATATGAATGTCGTCATGACCGAGTCGGGCGGATTTATTGAAGTGCAGGGCACGGGCGAGGACGGAGACTTTAGTCATGAGCAACTTTTAAAGATGCTCGCGCTAGGCAAAAGTGGAATAGACGAGCTAGTCGCCAAGCAGAAACAGGCACTGGCGCAATAGAAGCCTGAACGAGGGGCTACAATGCAGGATTTTCAGAAGAATTTTTTAAACTTCGTTATCGAGAGCGAGATCTTACGCTTCGGAGAATTCACTCTGAAGTCGGGTCGAGTCAGCCCCTATTTCTTCAATGCAGGGCTTTTCAATACGGGTGAGAAACTATCATTCCTCGCGCGCTGCTATGCCGATGCGATAGTCGATTCCGGAATCGACTACGACGTTCTCTTCGGCCCTGCGTACAAAGGCATTCCTCTGGCCACGGCAACCGCGATGGCTCTGGCAAACAAGCACAAGGTGAATAAACCTTTTTGTTTCAATCGCAAAGAAGTGAAGGATCATGGCGAGGGCGGCTCGATTGTAGGTGCCGAGCTCATTGGCAATGTGCTTATCGTCGACGATGTGATTACGGCGGGAACAGCAGTTCGTGAAGCGGCCGAGATTATCAGCGACAACGGCGCGCACTTAAACGGTATCGCAGTCGCAATGGACAGGCAGGAGAAAGGTAGCGGTAAGCTGTCGGCGATACAAGAGATCGAACAGAATTACCAAATAAAGGTTGTTAGTATAATTAGCCTGCAGAACATCATTGACTATCTGATGACAGCAGAGAACGAACAACTTCAATCGCATCTGGGCGCGGTAGTAGCTTATCGTGAAGAGTATGGGATATTTGCCAAGTAAGTCTAGACTACGTTCTCGGGCGATGCCAAATAGGGCTCTAGTAAATTTCTACTGAGGAATTCCCACTGCGTATCCCAGTTGTCCAATGGCGATACTTTGAATTCGCTACGAACGAATTGGGCTAACTTCCCCTCCGCACTAGCTAGGAGTAAATTCGCCAGAATGGCTGGAGAGATAGTCGTTTTCAAGTTCTCTCTGATCTGCGCCTCACGCAACACTTGCTTAAGTTGAGACTCCAGGCGACTGAAGAACTGCGCGATGCGCTCACGAAGTCGCTCGGTTTCACCCGCGAGGGCATCTCCGGTTAACAATCGTGTCATGCCAGGGTTCTTGTCACAGAAGGTAAGCAGTAACAGCAAGATATTCTCGCAGCGCACGGCGGCGCCCTCTTCCTCATTGATGATTCTGGTAATCCGGGCAAACAGAGTCTCTTCGATGAACTTGATGAGTCCCTCAAACATTCTCGCCTTGCTTGGGAAGTGACGGTATAGGGCAGCTTCGGATACACCCACCTCTCTCGCCAAAGCGGCTGTCGTAATGCGCTCGCCCGGCGCCGATTCCAACATGCGCGCTAGCGCTTGCAGGATCTGGTCTTTGCGAGAAATTTTGTTAGCTTTGTCCATGTCGATATAAGGCCTGACTAATTCTTATCCAAACCGCTCGCGGAAATCAGCGTGCCGACCCCTTCGTCGGTAAATATCTCCAGGAGTACCGCGTGTTCTACTCTTCCGTCGACGATGGTGGCGCTGTTCACACCCTTCTTCACAGCGTTTAAGGCACACTCGACTTTGGGCAGCATTCCCCCCTGTATTGTTTTATCGGCAATTAGCTTGTCAACTTGCTTAATGCTGAGTCCGGTCAGTACATTTCCATTCTTATCCTGAACCCCGGTAATATTGGTGAGCAGAATCAACTTCTCGGCACCGAGGACGCTGGCGATCTCACCCGCGACTGAGTCGGCATTGATATTGTAGGTGGCGCCATCGCTATCAGCGCCAATCGGCGCGATCACTGGTATGAAATCGCTACCCTTCATAACGTCCAGGATTTCAGTGTTTATACTGACAATCTCACCCACTTGACCGATATCTATGCCTTCATCGGCAGGCTTGGATCCCTTGGGCTTTAGCTTGAGCTTCTTCGCTCGAATCAGATTGCCATCCTTGCCGCTTATACCTACCGCCTTACCCTGATTCTTGTTGAGCAGGGCGACGATCTGTTTGTTTATCAGGCCGCCTAGTACCATTTCAACTACGTCCATGGTTTGGTCGTCGGTGACACGCAAGCCGTCGATAAAGCTGGATTCTATATTCAGCCTCTCAAGCAGGCTGCCGATTTGCGGGCCTCCACCATGCACGACGATCGGATTAATACCCACCAGCTTCATCAACACAATATCCCGGGCAAAGCTCTGTTTCAGCGCCTCATCCACCATGGCATTGCCGCCGTACTTAACCACCACCGTGCGCCCGGTGAATTTTTGAATATAGGGAAGCGACTCGGTAAGTACCTTAGCGATGTTCTTGGCATTACTTAATGATAGTGACATGTCAGTGTATTCCGTGAGCGAGTGCGCATCTGGCGGTGCCGCAACAAGCTGCGATTGTTAGCTATTTATAGCGTCCTAAAACCTTATTTCTAAATTTTTATCTGCGCGACGAATTAGCGCCTTGAACTGATCCTTAATCTCAACCAGTCGCGCCTGAGTATCCGCTTCGAATCGGAGAAGCAGGGCAGGGCTGGTATTGGAGGCGCGCACCAGACCCCAGCCGTCGGCATACTCGACTCGAAGGCCGTCTAAAGTAACTAGCCGAGCTCCCGGAAAATCCGCCAATTGCAGCAATCGATCCATCAGTGAAAACTTATGCTCTTCGAGCACGTCTATTCTCAACTCGGGTGTTGATATACCGGTTACGAATTGCTCGAAAACATCATCGCTGGATAGCGTTGTCTCGCTCAGTATCTTTAACAGTCTTGCCGCGACATACATACCATCGTCGAATCCAAACCACTGGTCACGAATGAAAATGTGTGCGGCAAATTCCCCGCCAAGTATGGCATTGGCTTCCTGCATTTTCTGCTTCATGAAGGAGTGGCCACTTCGGTGCATGATTGGTATCGCGCCAGCTGCTTCGATCACCGCGCCGAGCTTGCTGCTGCACTTAACATCGTAGACAACTGCTCTGCCTGGATAGTGCGGAATAATCGATTGCACTAGCAGCATCATCAATTGATCGGCATCTACAAATTTGCCTCGATTGGTAATCAAGCCGACCCGATCCCCATCGCCGTCCAGTGCTATTCCAACATCGGCATTGTTCTCCAACACCGCCGCGCGCAGAGCCGTCAGATTTCCTTCTACAGTAGGGTCGGGGTGATGATTGGGGAAGCGGCCATCGATCTCGCAGAACAGTGGATAGACCTCACACCCCATCGCCGTAAACAGTGCTGGCGCTATTTTCCCAGGTACGGCATTGCCGCAATCTACTACAATTTTTAGTGGACGCTGCAGGCGAACGCGTCCACGAATTACATCGATGTATTGCCTGCCGAGATCTAGCGCGTCGAGCTGGCCGCTGCCAGTTTTAAACTGATTGGTATTTATACGCGACCTGATCCCCTGTATCTGCTTCTCAGCGAGACTGGTCTGATTGAAGACGATCTTCAATCCATTGTAGTTCGCCGGGTTGTGACTGGCCGTTAGCATGACGCCTGAACCTATGCCTGTGGTATGGGTCGCGAAATAGAGTAAAGGTGTGGGCACGAGGCCGAGGCTGGTTACATTACAACCGCTCGAGCGGATACCCTTGATCAGCGCGCTGGAAAGACTCGGACTGGAGAGTCTGCCGTCATACCCCACTAATAGAGTATTGATGCTCTGATCTAGCGCCTCGCTACCAATTGCCTGACCGATTAAACGAACGCCGTCCTCAGTGAGTTCTTCCTCGGCGACTCCGCGTATGTCGTAGGCTCTGAAAATAGAGGCAGGAATGGCTACATGGCCGGCTTGTGTTGCAACTTGCGTCATATTCACTGCCAATAGGTTTACCTGTGTGTAGAACTGCCAATCATTAGCTCAGCTAGTCTTGTCGCTAGCGTTGATTGCAGTAGCGATGAGTTGCAACATATTTCTTGCAACTACATTTTTATTCCCGGTGTGCAGTTCTGTCGCATTAGTTGTGCTTATCGCCGTAACCGATATCGAGTCGCTGTTGAAAGTCTCGGTTGCATTATTGGCGAACAGCAAGTCGAGATTCTTGCTTTGTAATTTGCCTTTGCCGTTACTCACAATGTCGTTCGTTTCTGCAGCGAAGCCGACTACGAAAGGTTTCGGCTTACACTTGGTGACCTCGGTGATGATATCCGGATTCTTGACCAGTGTGAGCTGCATCTGCTCATCGGACTTTTTAATCTTCTGTGATTCGACCTTAAGTGGTCGGTAGTCGGCTACTGCAGCGACACCAATAAACACGTCACAAGTCGGCATCTGCTCCAGAGTCGCTTCTAACATTTCTTGTGCGCTGATGACATCGATGCGTTTGACGCTATCGGGGGTAGGTAAGTTTACCGGCCCGCTGATCAGTGTGACGCGCGCGCCGGCTGCCGCTGCCTCGGCGGCGAGTGCGTAGGCCATCTTGCCGGAGCTGTGATTGCTAATAAACCGTACCGGATCGATCGCCTCGCGAGTCGGCCCACCGGTGATAACAAAATTGTTGCCGGCAAGCGTGCCCGTCTCGAACAGGCTTGCGCTTAACTCGACGAGTTGACTGGGCTCCAGCATGCGGCCAGGCCCGACATCCCCGCAGGCTTGCTCGCCCTCTGCAGGGCCGAAGATATGATATCCCCGGTCCACCAGAACCGTCAGATTGCTGCTGGTGCTGGCATCGGCCCACATCGCCTGATTCATCGCCGGTGCCACGGCTATCTTGGCCGCAGTGGCAAGCACCATCGTCGACAGAATATCGTCCGCCTGCCCGTGGCTAATGCGGGCAATAAAATCCGCGGTAGCCGGTGCGATCAATACCAGATCTGCCCAGCGCGCCAATTCGATATGACCCATGGCGGCCTCGGCGTCGCTATCCAGAAGATCGAGATAGACGCGGTGACCGGACAGCGCCTGCATAGTGAGCGGTGTTATGAATTCTGTAGCGGCGCGGGTCATGCCGACTCTCACTTCTGCCCCGGCCTTGATTAACAGACGCGAAAGCTCGGCACATTTGTAGGCAGCGATGCCGCCAGTGATTCCGAGTAAGATGCGCTTGTTAGTAAGGCTTAACATGGAGACCCAGCAGATATAGGTGGTTCAAGGGATAGCTAGACTAGCAGCTAGCTTTCAGTTAATCAATTTGACGGCAGATTAAGGTTTCTGTTGAGCAAGGTCTATCATTGGGGTAGCTGGGTGTGCGTCAGGGTTGGCATCGAACTACCGCCCAAAAGCTGGATTGCATCAGCCCGGCGCCCTGCCTGACAGGAGAATTTGCCAGCAATGGTCCAAGCAGAGAGGAAAGTAGCCTGATGAGCATGGCGGGTTGGCCGTTGGGTGAACGGCCTAGAGAGAAGTTACTAAGCAGGGGGGCTTCCAGCCTGTCTGATGCTGAACTGCTCGCCGTTCTATTGCAGACCGGCACTCGGGGCAAGACTTCGTTAGATATCGCCAGAGACATGCTCTGTCGCTATGGGGGCCTGGTCGGCCTGATGGCGGCCGATCGGGCCAGTCTTACTGAGAATCCCGGTGTGGGAGCGGCAAAGGCTGCGCGCTTTGTGGCGATGAAGGAGCTGGCCCAGCGCCATATGCTGGAGGGAATCCAGTCGAAAGACATATTAACGAGCTCATCGGCGACTCGAGACTATCTACGAGCCAAGTTCAGAGACTGCCAGAGCGAGATATTCAGCTGTCTCTTCCTCAATAATCAACACCATGTCGTAAAGCTGGAGGAACTGTTTCGCGGCACTATAGATGGGGCCGCCGTCTACCCCAGAGAAGTCGTGAAACGCTGCCTACACCACAATGCGGCGGCCGTAATCCTCGCCCATAATCACCCCTCGGGGGTGGCTGAACCCAGCCAGGCAGATATCGCTATCACCAACAAGTTACGCATTGCCCTGCAGACCATCGATGTCCGAGTCCTCGATCATTTGGTGATCGGCAGTACCGTGGTGGTATCGTTTGCCGAGCGGGGTCTGTTATAGGGCAGCTACTAAGCTACTAACTAAGCTAGTACTAGGCAGCTACTAACTAATTGGGCTGCACTTTCTTCCTGCTCTCTTCCTGCTCTCTTCCCGCGCTGGGGCCGAGGCTAGGCCAAATCTGGCATTGCGCCACCGTGCGTCACTGGGAGCTCCTCGAATATCTTGCTATTGGCAGATCGTTCTGGTATAAAACGCAGCTCTTTTTTGAGCAAGTTTTTGAGCATGGTTCTTCACTGGGCCTCGGCTTTGAAAATAGCCAATACGACGAGCAATTAGATAACTGAAACGAGGCAGCAAAATGTCCAGGGTTTGTATGGTAACCGGCAAGAAGCCAGTTACAGGAAACAATGTTTCCCACGCGCACAACAAGACACGGCGTCGATTTTCGCCAAATATCCATACTCATCGGTTCTGGGTAGAGTCTGAGAAGCGCTTCGTAAAGCTGCGCCTGACGACCAAGGGTATGCGCATTATCGATAAGAATGGCATAGACGCAGTCCTAACGGACATTCGAAACAATGGCATTCGCGTGTAAACGCTTGCGGCCAAGGCAGCAATTAAGGCAACGACTATGAGAGATAAGATTAAACTGGTTTCAAGTGCCAAGACTGGACACTACTACACCACTGACAAGAACAAGCGAACGATGCCGGACAAGATGGAGATCAAGAAGTTTGATCCAGTTGTTCGTAAGCACGTGGTCTATAAAGAAGCCAAAATCAAGTAATAGCAATCGGCTGTAGCGTGGCTGATCCCAGAATAGACGAAGCCGGAATTTCCCAAGGGAAAGCTCCGGCTTTTTGTTGCCTGCTCATGCTGAAGCCCTGAGACTGGCAGTGTTCCTAGAACGAGCTCGGTCTCAGCTCAGTCTTTTTTGGTTTACTTTCCCTTACTCAGGCGCTTGCTCAGCCTTTCTGTGCTAGCGACCAGCTTCTTATCCAGTTCGAACTCTTTCTTCAGTTTGCCAACGGTGGTTGAGACGGTACCGTAGCGCTTAAGCTTGAATAGCTTGGCTATGGACTGCAGTGTTACAGCCGAAAGCTCCTGACATAGATACATGGCCACCCAACGCGGCACATTCTTCGAGCCCGGCCCCCGTGCCGCTTTATAGATGCTGGCCTCAGAGACCTTAAACTCCTTGGCCACGGCGCTGATGATCTGTTTGCAAGAAGGCCTCCATTTAGCGTTCGCACCACGGGAAACCCCGCGTGTGGCAGTCGCCGATTTCTTCTTCTGTGCCGACTTGCGAAATTTGTCATCACCTAGTATCGAAGACAGATTCTTCTTGCCATAGAAATGAGCAAGCTCCTGTGAAACCCCTTGTGCGACGAGTTTCTTGTAGGCGGCCCCACGCTTGGCCGCGGTGCTGCGCAGCTGCTTCAGCGTTTCATCTTTGTTGAACCAGGCCGGTGGCTTTGCCTTACGCGTGAAATAGGTATAGCTGGACCATGGATAGCTATTCAATGCTGCAGCTTTTACTTGTGTGTGGATAAAACAGGACAGCGGCAGCAGGTATTTTTCAGCCTGAACCAGAACAGCTTTGTAACGGCCTCTGAACAATGAACCGTCGCTGCCCTTCATTTTCTGATACTGCTGTGTGTAGAGGCCGTCGACCTGACGCATGAAGCGGCTTAGGTTAGCCTCAGGCGTTTTCACAACAAGATGATAGCGGTCTTGTAACAGGCAATAGGCATGTACCTCCACATTGAGTCGTGAACAGGTCTCAGCTAAGCCCTCGAGAAATGCCTCATAGTACTTAGCGGAGGGAAATACGCGTTGTTTATCCAGGGCGCGATTGGAAACGTGATAAACAGCATCGGGATATTCGATTCTCAGAGGTCGTGCCATCTTATTATTCTCTTTTTTATCAGGGATAGAATTAGAGCTGACTCTCCATAGGGCAGGCGTATAGTTAACGCAATTGCCTCAGCGCGTCAACCGTGTTGAGTTTGAAGCATCTGATATTCGATAGATTGCATAATTAAATAGCTGGGCGCCGCTTGTGTCACTGTAAAGGCAAGGTTTTTTACTTATTGTTCCACGAATAAAAGCGATTCTTGACCCCTTGAATAGCTGAGCAATTCACTGAGGTTAATAAACTGACTCGAAAGCTTGGTTGCTTCAGGGACGTGTCGCTTTTATAACAACGCGCCTCGGAGCAGGGAGTCCCTCAATAGTAAGTGCAGGATTGCTCTTATCCAGCGCGTCTTCTAAAGACTCGAAGGGCATCCATTGTGTTTTACGTTGCTCATCGAGGGTGGTAACCGACTCATCGATAATAGTAATGTCATCGAAGCCACATCGAGAGAGCCACTTCACTAGTGTGGGCACGCTTGGCACAAACCAAACGTTTGCCATGCGCGCGTATTTCTTCTCCGGCGTTAGACAATATCCCGCCACACCATCGACACAGATTGATTCGATGACGAGCTCGCCGCCCGGTCTGAGGCAGCTCTTCAGCTCCAGAATGTGGTCGATAGGTGAGCGCCGATGATAGATTACACCCATGGAGAATGCGGTATCGAAGCAGCTGAGCGAAGACGGCACTTGCTCAAGGCTAAGAGGCAATACGAACAGGGGGGCATCGGCAACGAAATGCTTAAGCAGCCAGAACTGTGCCACATAGGCGAGATGGGGGTCGATACCCAATACCATCTCGGCGCCTTGCTCCAGCATGCGAAAGCCGTAGTAGCCGTTGCCACTTCCCACGTCCAGAATGCGGCGCGACTCGAGCGGAGAGATTTGTTCGCAGAGGCGATCCCATTTCAAGTTCGACCGCCATTCCGTATCCACCGTAATGCCGAATAACTCAAAGGGACCCTTACGCCATGGAATGAACTCTTTAAGCTGTTGTCGAAGTTGCGCTAAAGTCGCTGGATCGCAGTCCTTCGCATCGCCGATGCGGATGCGCTCGCCAAAGCTGAGGCAGCTCGGTTCAATAGCCGGGAGCTGTGCGAGTCGTTCCCGCCATTTTGGGAAATCGCCATGGCGAATCTGTCCCAGGAACTCCTCTTGGGTATAGGGTAGCAATGCGGCCAGTGGCGACCCATCAATAAATTCTTGTAGTGGTTGTAAATTCACGGGATCTATTTAAAGGCAACCATCGAGGCGAAATTAAAACACTGGAACCATACATCGAAGGATTGAAAGCCTATGGATTGCAATCTGTCGCGGTGGCTGGCTAAAGTCTCAGGAAGCAAAACCTTTTCCAGAGCGGCTCGTTTCTGGCTGATCTCCAATTTACTGTAGCCCATGCTCTGTTTGAAGCTATGGTACATCTCGATAAACAATCGATTGAGCTTCTCATCGGGGAATGTAATTTTTTCGGAGATGATCAGGACACCACCCGGCCTCATGCCATCATAGATTCTGCTTAGCAACGCAGCACGGTCGGCAAGGGGGATAAATTGTAGAGTGAAGTTTAGTATGACCACCGAGGCCTCGGCTATCTCGGTATCGATCAGGTCTGCACAGCGACACTCTATGTTGTCGGCGAATCGTGGAAATTCGGCCAGCTTGGCCTGCAAGCGCTCAATCATGGCTGCCGAATTGTCGATGGCGATGACAGAGTAATCCTCACATTTAACCCTGTCTGCCGCCGCTAGTGTCGCTCCACCGAGACTGCAGCCGAGGTCGTAGATCCTGCTGTGTTCCTGACAATAATTCTCGGCCAACACGCCGATCATCGCAATGATCGTGCTATAGCCCGGTACTGATCGGTTGATCATGTCCTCAAAAACCGAGGCTACCTGCTCATCGAAAACGAAGTCGCCCGGTAGCCTCTTCTCGGCGAAGATACGGTCCTTGTTCTGATGATTTTCTGTCATAGCCATTTACCTGGTTACCAGATTGTTGCAGATTAAACATCAATACTTCGAAAAAGTGTAATCAGCTATTGAGAAGAGTACGAGATTGCACTATTTTACGCACCCAATTCAGCTGCGATCTAACGCGAAATTGAACTGCAGGCCTTGCGTGCTGTTTATCTGCTATCAGGCAGTGCATTATCCGGTAATCCATGACACATTCAATTGCCAATGCCTCTTCGTTTCTGGTCGACAATGTTGCCTTATTCGATCAGTTGCAATACGAAAATGGAGTACTGGACCTGGCCTGTGGTAACGGTAGAAACGGATTATTTTTAGTTAGCCATAATGTTCCGGTAATATTTGCAGATAATAATGAAGCCCATCTACAATCTATTTCTGAGGCATTGGAAATCGCAGCTGTAGTTGGGAAACAGAACCAGACCTGGTTAGTAGATTTTGAGGCCGATCAGAATGGGGTCGGTAATCCTCTAACTGGAAAATTTTTTGATGCAGTCCTGGTATTCAATTACCTGCACAGGCCGCTTCTGCCCGCAGTACGAGATGCGATTCGCCCGGGTGGCTTGATAGTTTATGAGACTTTTACGATGGATCAGAAGCAGTTCGGCAGGCCCAGTAACCCCGATTTTCTACTGCAGCCTAACGAGCTGCGCGAGGCGTTCGAAGGCTGGGATTATATCGAGAATTTCGAGGGCGAGGTCTCTGATCCAAGGCGCGCGATAGCAAGATTAATAGCCAGAAAACCGGCGACTAAGTGAGTTTCATGAGCAAGGCTAAAATACTCCCGTTGAACTTTGGTGGCAGAAGCAAGGCGCTACAGCGCCCCTATGACTGCGAGATACTGCGCAGCCAACGAAAGACGTTGACACTGTATATCAAGAACCAGAAGGTAGTGGTGCGCTGTCCATTGCGCGCCTCCAGATCAGAGGTTGATGAATTCATCAGTTCTAACCATGCCTGGATAGAAGGGCGGCTCTACGAAGAGTCCTTGCGACAGAAACAAGCTCTGCGTATAGAAAGAGGCGCCAAGATATTCTACCGTGCGAGAGAACGCCGTATCGTGTTTAAGGAAGGGCGTAAACAGCGAGTGATGGTGGTTGGCGATGAATTCATCATTCAGGGCCACAAGCTAACACCAGCTAAGGCGAAGATTCAGGTAGAAGACTTTTTGATCGACAAGGCCAGTCAATACATCTTGCCGCGGGCGCGTGGCCTGGCTCGTCATCTGGGGGTCGAGCATAAAATAACTGAGATCAAGCTGCGCAAGACGAAATCCAAGTGGGGACACTGTACGTCGACTGGCGTGCTGCAGTACAACTGGCTAATAATGCTGGCACCCTATGCCATCATCGATTACATGATTACTCACGAGGTCTGCCATCTGCTGCACATGGATCATTCGCAGCGATTCTGGAATCGGGTAGAAAGTGTCTGTCCGAATAGCGAGCGTTATATCAGCTGGCTGAAAGAGCACGAGCACCGTTTCTGGTTCTAATTGCCCTTTTCGAGTAATTTTCGCTCAGGCCTTCACGCGAAACTGTAAATCCCACACCCCGTGCCCGAGCCGTTGGCCGCGCTTCTCGAACTTGGTGACAGGCCGTTCAGGGTTTGGCCAAAAATTCTGTGTCCCCATGGTATTGCTCAATCGCGGCTCTGCTTCCAGAGTCTCCATCATGTGTTCGGCGTAAGCTTGCCAGTCCGTGGCAAAATGAAGGCTTGCGCTATCGCTTAGCTTCTTCAGCAGCAACTCGACGAACTCTGGCTGCACCAGACGTCGCTTGTTGTGGCGCTTCTTGTGCCAGGGGTCGGGAAAGAAAAGCAACAAGCGATCGATACTGTTATCAGGCAGGCCAGTTTCCAGCACCTCCTTGGCATCATGGCAGATTAGTTTAATGTTCTTGAGTGCGTTCTCAGCAATGCCATTGAGCAGCTTACCAACACCGGGTTGGTGAACTTCAATACCAAGGAAATTTTGCTCGGGGTGGTTCATCGCCATTTCTAATAGCGAGTCACCCATGCCGAAACCAATCTCTACAGTGAGTGGTTGCGCTTTTTCGAAAATGCCACGCGGGTCTAGCATCTGGCCATCGAACTCGATGACATATTCATCCCAATAGTTTTCGATGGCCTTGCGTTGCGCCTCCGTCAAGCGGCCGGAGCGAATGACATAGCTGCGTATGGGTCTTTTGTGCTCGACTGCTGTTGAATTAGGCAAGGTGATCTTCGATTGGATTGGCGTTGGACAGGATGCGCTGGCTTAAAAGAAGGTGCCATCAATGGGCGAGGAGGCCGAGGCATAGAGTCGTCTCGGCATTCTGCCGGCAAGAAAGGCTTCGCGTCCAGACTCTACCGCCTTCTTCATGGCCGATGCCATTAGCACGGGGTTGTTCGCTTCGGCTATCGCCGTGTTCATCAATACGCCATCGCAGCCCAGCTCCATGGCGATGCTGGCATCGGAGGCAGTACCCACTCCGGCATCGACTATGATGGGTACCTTCGCATTCTCAAGAATCATCCGAATATTGTATGGGTTACGAATGCCAAGGCCCGACCCTATCGGTGCGCCAAGAGGCATCACAGCGACGCAGCCGATCTGTTCCAGCCGCTTCGCGATGAGAGGGTCGTCGCTGGTATAAACCATCACGTCGAAGCCGTCTTTAACCAGTGTCTGGGCGGCGACAATTGTTTCGGTAACATTGGGGTAGAGGGTCTTCTGATCGCCTAACACTTCAAGCTTAACGAGCTTGTGGCCGTCCAATAACTCTCTAGCCATGCGGCAGGTACGCACAGCATCTTCCGCCGTATAGCAACCAGCGGTGTTGGGTAAAATGGTGTATTTCTCGGGAGAGATAACCTCAAGCAGGTTTGGCTGGTCGTTGTTCTGACCTAGATTTACGCGGCGGATGGCTACCGTGATGATTTCTGCTCCGCTGGCTTGAAGGGCAGCCAGATTCTCTGGAAAGTCTTTGTACTTGCCACTGCCAATAATGAGCCGGGACTTGTAGTCGACTCCTGCCACGCTAAGGGATTGTTGTTGCTCACTCATGTTTGTATCCGTTTTAACCACCGCCAATTGCCTGCACAATTTCGAGTTTATCATTGGGTTGAAGAATAGTTTTGCTGAATAGGCTGCGCGGGACGATCTGTCCGTTCACCTCGACTGCGATTTTACCATCCCCTAGCGCGAGGATCTCAATCAGCTGTTGAATATTGATTGATGCAGCTATCTCCTGGCCAGCGCCATTCACTTCTATCTGCATGTTCAAACCCTCTGCCAAGGCGAATATCTAGCTCGGAAATTGTTGCCGTGCGGCGAACCACACCAGCAGTGCCCAGGCGATTAGAAAACAGACTCCGCCGATTGGAGTAATGGCGCCTAGCCAGCGCACTCCGCTAATGCCAAGTAGATAGAGGCTGCCTGAAAATAAAACTATCCCGATTAACATCAAGTAGGCGCTGACGCGCAGCAGATTCGTCGTTGGGAAATCAATCATTAATACACCGATGCCGAACAGGGCCAGCGCATGGTACATGTGGTATTGCACGCCTGTCTGAAAAGTATTGAGTAATTCCGGACTCAGTCTTTCCCGCAGCCCATGGGCGGCAAAGGCACCGAGCGAAACGGCCAGGAATCCATTGATGCCTGCCAGCATGATGATTAGTTTGCTCATGAATTCCCGTTTGTGATAAGTGCGATGGTCGGACAAATTTTAGTCAAAAAAAAGCCGCGAGATATTCGCGGCTTTTTGCTGTTCATAGCTTAAGCTGCCATTGCTGCTTTAATCTTGTTCATTGCATTTTTCTCGAGTTGACGAATCCTCTCAGCAGAAATGCCATAGCGGTCGGCTAACTCATGCAATGTCGCTTTGTTCTCGCTCAACCAACGGCTGCTCAAGATGTCCTTACTGCGGTCATCGAGCTCAGACATAGCTTCATGAAGGCTGTTGTTGGTTAATTCTTCCCATTCGGCATCTTCGACATTGCTCGCCAGATCGGATGACTGATCTTCCAGATAATAGGCTGGAGCCTTGTAGGCTGCTTCGTCGTCGCTGTCGGAATCGGCATCGAAGGCGGTGTCATAAGATGCCATGCGGCCTTCCATTTGTCTTACGACTTTAGCATCAACGCCAAGATCCTGCGCCATTGCTTCGGCTTCTTCGTTATTGAGCCAGCCGAGGCGCTTCTTTGAGCTGCGTAGATTGAAGAAAAGCTTACGTTGCGCCTTGGTAGTAGCGATCTTAACGATGCGCCAGTTGCGCAAGATGTATTCGTGCATCTCTGCCTTGATCCAGTGAACGGCGAAGGATACCAGGCGGACACCCACTTCTGGATTAAATCGCTTAACGGCCTTCATCAGGCCAACATTGCCTTCCTGAATCAGGTCGGCCTGGGACAGGCCATAACCGGAATATGTTTTGGACATGTGCACGACGAAGCGCAGATGCGCAAGAACCAGTTGTCTGGCCGCATCAACGTTATCTTCGTAATAATACTGCTTGGAAAGCTCAAGCTCCTGCTCAGGCGTCAGAATAGCGATGCTATTTACTGAAGCGATATAAGCAGTTAGATCCTGACCCGGGGTGGTTGGGTCGAAAACTTGTAAACTGTTAGCTGTGCTCATTTTTCACTTTGTCCTAAGTAATTCGAAATCTACAAATGGATTACGGATTAACAGACCGCATTTTAGCATTCAAACTTTCCCGCCGCCAATAATAGCCTTTTCCAATATGAAGTGAGTCTGGGGAGCAGGGTTGATTCCAATATGAA
>JBBDIR010000036.1:0-23558 GCA_040880325.1 Pseudohongiellaceae bacterium | reverse complement strand
AGTGATCGATGTAGGCAGTGGTGAAATGATCGATAATGTTGTTCATGCGAACGTTGTCCCAAACCGGATCGGTATAGTGCCCCGCTCCGGATTTATCTTCGCTCTGCAATATTTCAACCGGCACCGGATAGGGCGCACCGGCATTGTGTCCTGCGTTTTTAAAGGTCAGCAAATAGCGGTCGCTGTTGACAGCGCCCTCATAGATGGCTCGCACGCCGGCTTCGTAACCCGCCACGGTGTCGTTGTCACCGGCCAGATAGAACGTGGGCACCTCGATGCCAGCCAGATCAGTCGGCCGCCAGAATCCGGAAGGCATGCCCCAAGGTGCCACGGCGAATCCGGCCTTGATACGCGGGTCGAGATTCGATCTATACTCCGGGTTTCCGGTGGCGTGTTCGTATAGCAGTTCGTTCGGTGGTGCCATGAGCGAAGAAACTATCTCGTCGCTATATCCTCCCCCCAAGTTGTTAACCAGACCGTAACCCCCCATCGAATAACCAACGATCCCCGTCGTGTCCGCATCCAGAAGACCATTCAGAAAGCTGCTCGTATCCTGCGAAAGATTGTCCAAGGTGTTCAACACGAAACGCTGATCCAGCGGTCGATTGTAGAGCGTGCTCTGAAACGCCTGCTGGTCGTCATAGGTGCTGTCGGTATGATCGATCGACGCGACTACATAGCCCTTGCTGGCCAGGTTCTCACCGAGATGACTTAACAGATAGCGATTACCAGGATAGCCGTGTGAAATAATGACAAGTGGGTAGCGTGCATCCTCTCGATTCGGCTGCGCATCGCGCACCGCCGTTCCCTTGAGCGTAGCTGTGATGGCAGGATTACGCGTTATTGCTTGATACTCTCCGCCGGCAGACTGTCCGGCTGAGAGCAGTGCCGGATACCAAACTTCAACGGTTAGGCTTCGATCGTATAGGGGAGTTTCGCCGCCCCGCACTGTGTTGAGAACATCGATACGATCGACATCGACAAACTCCAGAGTTCTAACACCAATATCATAGGCGCCGAAGCTAGCCAATTCAGGTGCATCGGGCCGGATTGTATCGATACGGTTTTCCTGTGCCGACGATGAACTTGCTATGCCGATCAAAAGAATTAAAAAGCTGAAGGGTTTCATACTCGTAATCCTGTTAGGTAGAGCCTGCTAAATAGCCTATCGCAGCAAAGCAGCCGCTATAGACTTGTCATTCTAATTTAGCAAATCAGTAGACAAAAGAGCCGCGATAACAGCAGCCCACCCGCTTACACACTATTTCGCAGAGTGAGCAAAGGTTACGGTAACTAGTACTTATATGCCAGCGCTCGTTCTTCCGCCGTGTCGGTATGACCGACAAAGTCATGCAGAATCAGATACAGACTCGGCACGAGGAATAGCGTAATGAAAGTGGCGAACAACACCCCGAAGGCCAGCGAGATTGCCATCGGGACCACGAAGAATGTCGCGGGGTTGGCGGTGATCATCAATGGCACCAAGCCGATGAAAGTCGTCAGTGAAGTGAGAAATATTGGGCGAAAGCGCATCGTGCCAGCGCTTGCGACGGCCTCCACCATGCCCATGCCTTCATCACGCAAACGATTGATAGAAACCACTAACACCAGACTCGCATTCACTACCACCCCGCTGAGAGCGATAATTCCGAGCAGGGAGAAGAAAACCAGATCAGCGCCCATGATGAAGTGCCCACAGATCGCCCCGATCGCACCGAAGGGAATAACACTCATGATAATCAGCGGCTGTGTATAGGATTTCAGCGGCACCGCGAGCAAGGCATAGATCACCATCATCGCGAGCGGGAAGGTCGAGAACAGGTCAGACAAGGATTGCAGTTGCTGCTCGCCCTCGCCGCCTACTACCAGGTCAACATCGAGGTTACGAGCCCAGTCGTCCTGATACTTCGCGATGATCTCCCGGCGAATTTCATCGGGTTTTACCGTGGTGCGATCGATGTCAGCGCGTACCGTTATGATGCGACGTCCATTCTGCCGATTGATGCTGGAGTAGCTGTTGCCGAGTGAAAAATCCGCGATACTGAGAAAAGGCACCTCGGCACCGCCTGGCGTTCTAATTAACAGACCTTCCAGATTACCTAGAGATTGACGCTCATCCTCGGGGTAGCGCACCATAACTCGAATATCGTCCGAGCCGCGCTGAATGCGCTGTGATTCCGCTCCATAGAACGCCTGTCGCACCTGTGTCGCAATGTCATTGAGGGTTAAACCCAGAGTCTTGCCACTCTCGAGTATCTGAATCTGCACTTCTTGTTTACCCGCACGGAAAGAGTCCGAAATATCGAAGACTCCAGGATAGCGCGCTAGTTCTGCTCGCAGATCGGTTGCCGCAATCTTCAGGTTTTCTTCATTGCGCCCTTCCAGGCGATAATTGATCGCATCGCCGGCTGAGAAGGAATCCGACACAAAGGTTAATTCCAAAGCATCCGGAATCGCACCTACTTTCTCGCGCCAGCGATCTCTGATCTCGGCAGAGCTGATCTCTCCGCGTTCGAAGAATGGCGTCAGATACAGTACGACCTCGGCTATTTCGCTGCTTCCGGCATTTCCCCGGCCTGGGCTTTGCGGCCCGCCACGTGGAGCACGCCCACCGATTATCATCAGCACGCTATCCACGACACGTTCGGTCTCCGCCGGAGCCATGCCGCTAGCCTTCAGGCCGATCAATTCTTGCTCTAACTCGTCTCTCAACTCGAGGGCCTTCTCTTCCAGAATTGAAACGGCGTCCTCAGTGATATTACCAGGTACACCCACTGGCATGACGACAGTGCCATAGACCACATCCCCTTCTACCGAGGGCATAAACTGAAACACGACGCGCCCGGACATTAATAACGCGAAAGTAATTATTATTACTCCTGTTGCCGCGGACCAGGCCGCATAGCGATACTTCAATACTTTGTTTAATGCACGCTGATATCGATGCTCCGCAAAATATTCCATCGAGCTGGCAATCCTGCCCTGAAAATTCTGCCAGGCAGTTACTATCCAACTACCCTCGAGGAAATAACCTGCAGTTTTGCGATGCGCGATATGCCCAGGCAGTATAAGTTGAGACTCGACCAGACTCGCCATCAAACAAAACACCACGACGGCACCAATGGCATTAAAGAAAGCTCCCATCTGCCCACCCAGTAGCAATATGGGTAGAAACGCGGCGATGGTTGTTAGCACACCAAAGATTACCGGCACTGAGACTTCCAATGCCCCCTCGATAGCAGCCTCCTCCTGTGAGAAACCCTTGCGCTCGTATGAATGTATACGCTCTCCTACAACGATGGCGTCATCAACGATAATGCCGAGCACCAGAATAAAACCCATTACGGTGAGAGAACTAATCGTTAGGCCCACCGACGGGAATAGCGCTAAAGCACCCGCTATCGCAATCGGAATACCTGCCGCCACCCAAATCGCCAGCTTGAAGCGCAAAAACAGAGCGAGAATCACTAACACCAACAACAATCCCGTATAGGCGTTCTTCGCTACCGTGGAAATACGATCCTGGGTCGCAACTGCAGAGTCGGTCACCACGTTCAGCGTCATGCCCTCCGGCAGATCGAAATCTGTCGATGCCATCCACTCGCGCACCTGCCTGGCGGAACTGACGATATCTTCGTCGCCGACGCGCAAAATATTGATAATCGCGGCATTTACACCGTTGACGCGAGCATCTAGATAGCCCTCCTCAAAGCCATCCTTTACCGTGGCGATTTCACCGAGGCGTAGTTGCGTGCCATCGGGATAGGACTGGACAACGATATTTTCGTACTCATCACCACTATAGACCTGACCCTTGGTGCGCAGCAGTATCTCGCCCGAGGCGGTGCGAATCGTGCCACCAGGTAAATCCAGCGAAGCACTATCGATGGCGCGGGAAATCTGATCCAGCGTCAAGCCGTACTGGCGAAGTGTAATTTCGGATACCTCGATGGATATCTCGAAGGGACGAATGTATTCAATATTTACTGTGGATATGCCATCGAGATCCAATAGATCGTTGCGAATATCTTCGGCTACGAGCTTTAGATTGCTGTCATCGGTGTTCGAGGCCAGCGACATTGTCATCACATTACCGCTAGCACTGAATGCTCGAACGATAGGCTTTTCGGTCTCTACCGGGAAGGTCGTAATGGCATCTACCTTGCCTTTGATATCGTTTAGCGCGCGATTGAGGTCAGCACCACTGGTTAGCTCGAGAGTGGCATCACATCCCCCTTCTCTGGCCGTACTGGTAAGGCGCTCGATGTCTTCGGCACCATCCAGCGCCTCTTCTATACGCAGACATACTGCCGACTCGGACTCGGCAGGCGTCGCGCCCAGATAGGCGACACTAACCTGAACCATGCCGAAATCGATATCGGGAAACTCTTCCTGATTGAGATTGAAATAGGAAATAATCCCGCCGGCCAGGAAGATCATCATCATCAGATTCGTAGCGACTGGATTTCTAACAAACCATGTGATTGGTGTTCTCAAGACTGACCTCGACTTAGTTAAAGTATTCTAACGCTATGTTTCAATTAGATGAGTTCTCTAACGGGCTGAACAGACATGCCATTGACAACCGCCTGGATTGGAGAGGTGCAAATAAACTCACCCGGCAACAATCCACCGCTAATGAGGACGCGATCCTCTTCAAGGCGATAGATCTCAATCTCGCGGTAATACATCTTGTTCTCAGAATCGACCACCAGCACTTGATTGTTATTACGAATCACCGACCTTGGTAGCGCGATTAAATCGTCTACGCGCTTCCCGGCAATGGTTGCCTGCACGTACAATCCTATCGGAAGTGGAATCTTCGCATCTGCGCTCCACTGTGCGTTAGCCGCCCAAGCCGCGGGTTGTTTTACTCGAATAATCGTTTGTACGGTATTGCTGTTCGCATCGATGCTCGCTTCCGTGCGCACCAGCTTGCCGCTCCAGGAGTATTCTTCACCGCCATAGAAGCCGCTAAGAGTGACATCGGGTGACTGCGCGCCCGACAACTCACCACGCATACCCAGTGGCACATCGAGAAATCCGAGCTGGCGAATGGCTAAAGGAATCCGCACCTCAACCTCGTCTGCGCCATACAACACCGCAACACTCTGCGCCGTGTTTACATACTGCCCGAGTTCGACATCCCTGGACTGAATGATCGCATCGAATGGTGCCTTGATGTCGGTGCGCTGTAATTCGAGCACTGCCTGACTGTAGCTTGCTTCGGCATCCGCAAGTCTGGCGGCGTTTACTGCTGCCATGCGTTTCGCATCCTGTAATTGCGAATCACTCGCCAGGCGCGTCTCGGCTAGCTCAACTAGACGCGCGAATTCGTTACTTGCGTAGCTAGCCTCAGCCTGTGCCTGCTGCAGCGAAGCCAAACTCCGCGCCCTGGCCGTTTCGAAGTCACTGCTCTCTATACGCAGTAGCGACTCCCCCGCAATGACAAAGCCGCCGGCTTCCATCGAGGCAGATATCCATGCGATCGGGCCTGCTACCGGCGCCGAAATACTGGCCATCCGCGCTGCCTGCACCTTGCCCTGAGATTCCACAAACAGCTGAATAGACTCCGACTGTACCTGAGCCACCCGAACACTGACCGGGATGACTTCAGGCGCCGCTTCCTCGACTACGGTCGGATTCCTCACCAGCACCGTGGCAAAAAGAATGCAGCCCACTAAAATGCCTATGGGGATTATGATCCGCTTCATGCGAATACTCCTTTAGTGATCTTCCTTGTTTCGACTGATTGCTTCGTTTGTATGTTCACGTTTACCCTTCTTACTACTCTATTTACGGCCCTTTCGATTAAACCCTGTCGCTATCTGTCTAGGATTCAACTCAACTTGACGCATTGCGGTGATTCAATCGACCCTACACGGCCTTTCTCTGAATGATCTCAGTCCTTTCAGTAATCGCATCGCGCACCGCCTCTCGCAGCTCCTCAAAATGCTCCAGCATGGCCGCGGCGGCCAGTTCGCCATCACGGTTATTCAGGCTCACCCGCAGTGTGCCCAGTAACTGCTTGATCGAGTTCTTCTTCAATTCGGGACGGATACCCAGCGTCATCATCCGGTCGACAAACTGCGCCTTTAGATCGTTGCTTATAAGCCTAAGCACAAGATTGTTTTCTATTGCGGACATGGTCTCCAATAGCTCACGCCATTGTGGCTGCATGGACTCAAAATCTGTCGAGTCGCCCACCAACGCTACGACCATTTTCTTCAGTTGGATGAGCTGTTCCGGCGATGCCGCGTTCACGGCATTCTTAGCGGTGAGCGCGACCATCACCCCAAATGTCTGTAGGAACTGATCCACGAGTAGCGGATCCGGCACAGCATCCAGCTCCAGCAATGGACCAAGAATCGCGATACTGGCCGAATCTACACTCTGCACCCGGGCCCCGCCCGGCTGCACACGAATCAGACCAAGTTGTTCCAACTGTGAAAGCGCCTCTCGCACGGCACCTCGACTGGCATTGAAGCGTCCAGCCAAATCTCTTTCTGACGGAAAGCGGTCACCACTTCGATATTGCTGCCGAAGTATTTCATCTCGCAAAACATCTGCAATCTCATGACTAAGCGTGGTTATAACGGTCATCTAATGTCTATTTCCAGAAGCTAAGAATAACGCTTTAGGGCCCTATATTTGGTCTGACCAAATTGGTCGGACCAAATATAGGGCCAAATTTACAGAGTGCAAGCCACAGGCGACGAAACACGCCCAGACTCAGATAAACCGATGGAAGCAGCCGAGAGCGGAAGATTTGAGCCCGCAGTACCCGCTGATGCACTGATATTAATGGGGTTGGGCCTGCGAACTGGCAAAAAGAAGGCTTTGGCAACGAGAGCTGATGGATACCGGCAGCTACTGCAACTCCGACAGCTGGCTAACTTGCAGCCCCTTTCTATCTGTGGGATCGGGCTGGATTCTTTATAGCGCTGAAGCTCCGTCTATTCTTCCGCTATAAAAAGAGGTAGGAAACCGCGCCGGCAACGGCCTTAGCAGTTGTTCGCCCTGAACAAATCTGCTTAAATCCTAGTCTTACGCTCGGTTGTCCCGCGAAACCAATATTAATCATTTGCGGCATGGATACAATTCGACCCACCTACGCAGCTAACCCCATTTAAAACGCTATACTAGAAGAAAATTACCCTATGGAACCGTTAAAACAGTATTTGATTGATAACTTCGAGGGCGTTTTCATCCTCGTCATTTTGGTCTTTGTAAGTGCTATAGTGTGGTTTGTCGAATCGAAGCTTTCTTTCCTTAACTTCTTCTATCTACCTGTATTGTTAGGCTCCTACTATCTAGGCATTCGATCAGGCGTTTTAGGCGCATTCTTCACCTTCCTCGTGATCGCCATCTTCGCCAGCATCTACCCGGATCGTTTCACCGCCCCTATGGACATCTTCGGCCTCTGGGCTTCGGTATTGATCTGGGCGGGCTTCCTGATTCTGACTGCTGTGATCGTCGGTTTCACCCATCGCGAACTACAGGAAAAAATGACCGAGGCGCTGCGTGCCAAGGCAGAGGCCAGTGGTAATGCCGAGTTGCTTGAACAGACCATGACCACAATCCGCGAATTCGAATCCGAGTTGGATTACAAGGTTGAAGAGAGGACCCGGGTACTCGAAGAGAAGACCAAGTCTATCCGGGCGCATAAAGAAAAGGTCGAGGAAGCGCTCTATTCCACCATGGACCCAGCGGTTGTAAAGCTCATGATCGAGGGACGCATTCGTACCGAGAATCGTCGCATCAGCGTCATGTTCTCCGACCTTAAAGGCTTCACCAAGTATTCAGAAGAACACTCTGCAGAGGTGGTCATTACCGAGCTAAACAAATACCTCGCCGATATGGAATCTATTCTGCTCAATTACAACGCACATATCGACAAGTATATGGGCGACGGTATCATGTCGGAATTCGGCGCGCCCATACGCTATGAGAAACATCCACTGCTGGCGGTCGCCTGCGCCTGGAAGATGCAAGAGAGAATGGCCCGCGCGAAACACCCCTTTAAATTACGTGTTGGTATAGCGACTGGTGTAGCCACTACCGGCATCATCGGGGCGAAGCGCCAATCCTTTACCGCGTTCGGCGACACGGTGAATTTGGCATCGCGAATCGAAGGCATGTGTGAGCCCGGCGCAGTAACTGTCGACGAGGCCACATTCAAGGAATGCAATGACATCTTTGATTTCAAGCCAGTCTCCGGGCTTGCCTCTTACACACAATCGGGCAATCCCGCCTTGGTCGATGAGATTACAGCACTGATCAAAGCCGTCGATGCCAACACGAAAGATGTCGCGATGCGCGTCGAGTTAGCCCGCCTGTTGAAAGAGGCCAACGATCCAGAACAGGCACACCTGCACCTGAAGTTCGCCATGGAACTTGCACCGGATAACAAAGACGTTAAAGTGGCCTATGCAGAGAACTCCGTACTGATGGAGCAGCAGCGTGATCTCACTGTCCGCGGTCGGCGCAGCACGGTTCACTTGTATGAAGTTGTGTCATTTAAGAACCCATTGGATCGATGCCTGCAACTCCCTGCTCATCTGTTAAAGGACCTGCAGCAAAAAGTAGATAAGTTAGTTATCTATCCTGAAGACTTAATTCTGCCGGTCGAATGTATAGATGGTTCGGTGGGCTTCTCCCGCCTAACTGGCATCACAGCCTTCCTGCTGGCGGATCGAATGAATCTTGTGGATCAAGAGAAACACGACATCCTCGAAGCCGGCTATCTGGCCGAGATAGGCAAGACCATCGTGCCGGAGAATATCCTGAATCGAAACGGCGGCCTGACCGAAGACGACTTTACGCATATTCACATGCACCCGAGAGAGGGTGTGCGCAAGTTACGCAACGCCGGTTATGAAAACGAGAAGATGCTGGAACTCATCGAGTGCCATCACGAAAACTTCGATGGCTCTGGCTATCCGGCCGGAATCCAGGGCGACAATATCCCGATAGGCGCACGAATTCTGGCGGTCGCGTAGGCCTATATCAGCCTCACCTCCAATCGCCCCTACCGCGACCCATGGGATGGCAAGGCAGCGCTGAATGAAATCGGCAAGTATGTCCGCTCGGGAAAATTCGATCCTATGGTTGTAGACACGCTCTCAGAGATCGTCAATGAATTAGAAAGTTAACTTCTGTAAGTAGAATTATTAAAGGAAATACGCAATGAGAAATTTTAACCGCATTACGGCAATTGCCGCACTCGCAATCCTCCTCTCAGCCTGTAGTTTATTCGCTCCGCGCACCGTATGGATCGACGTGCGCTCGCTAGATGAATACAACGAAGACCATATTAGCAACACAGAACACATACCTCATACCGAGATCGCCGCTCAGATAAGCGATCTCGATCTGGACAAGGGTACGCCGATCAAATTGTTCTGCCGCAGCGGTGTGCGTGCGGGGCTAGCCCTAACGGCACTGGAAGACTTGGGCTACACCAATGTGGAGAATGTGGGCGGCATTGCAGATGCGAGAGAACGATACCCACGCTAGCCAGCTAGTTGCTTAGCAGCAAAGCAGGGGCGGGCGGACTTAGTTAAATTCACCCGCCCTTTTTTGTGGCTCTACTAATTAGAGCAGTCCTTTAGTGTAACTTTAATGCAACTTTTCAACAGAAGTGGCAAACTCAGGACACTATTATTTAACCCACACTACTTTATTTAACCCACACTACTGCGATTCAACCAACATCACTGCCCTGATAGGAGTCACTCATGAATCTCTCCAAGACAAGCCTGTTCGCTCTTCTCATCAGTGCTGCGCTGACGCTGGGCAGCATTGCTAGTGCCGCCGATGCCAATATTGCCGCCGCGCTGTCTCACCCTGATCGTCCCGCCGCCGATGCCAACGATGACAGTCGACGCAAACCTGGCCAGCTACTCGAATTTGCCAGACTCGAGACTGGCATGGACGTTCTAGAGTTAGAAGCGGGTGGCGGCTATTACACGGAAATTCTAAGCCGCGCCGTTGGCCCGAACGGCAGCATCATCCTGCAGCATCCTCAAGGCTTGATGGGATTCGTTGGCGATGGTATCGACCTTCGCACTGCCAATAATCGCCTGCCAAACGTCACGGTGAGTATCACTAACTTCGATGATCTGAGCGCCGCCGATGGTTCCATCGACATGGTGACCTGGATTCTGGGACCGCACGAACTTGGATTCGCGCCCGACGGGGTGAGTCTCGGCGATGCCGCGGGTGCCTTCCGAGAAATCGCCAGAGTGTTAAAACCCGGAGGCCTGTTCGTCGCCTCCGATCACCTGGCAGCAGCAGGATCAGGTCTCGCGGCCGGTGGCACCCTGCACCGCATCGAAGAAAGCTGGGTTACGGGCATGGCGACAGAGGCGGGATTAAGCGTGGTCTCTACATCGGACTTGTTGAAGAATCCAGATGACACGCTTAGTGAGGGAGTCTTCGCAGCGGCAATCCGTGGCAATACCAGCCAGTTTCTGGTTCTCTACCGAAAGTAGAAGCCTAGTCGGCAATCAATGATGCCAAAACGCGGCGCTGGCCCACAAAGGGTCGGCGACCGTGCATCACGAGAAAGTTATCAAGCAGAGCGATATCTCCCGACTGCCAGGATATATCAAAGCTAAGCTCATCACCGACCTGTATCGCCAACGCCATCGCCTCGGAGTTTATTTCAGAGTTATCGCCGAAGCGAATCGATTTTCCGGTCGCGTTACGCGCATCTTTCCAACCACGAAATGCCGCGATGAGTTGATTGAAGAATACCTCACGCCCGCTCACTGTCGTTCTTATCGCTGGCAAGACCGCAGTCGTCACGCGCAAGCTATCTTGATCCAGCCACTGCCATTCGTAGCCCAGTTTTCGTAGTTTATCTTCTGCCACCGACTTCTCATCTGTGCTCAAGGTGCTGCGCCAACTGCGACCCTGTCCCGACTCGAGGTCATCCGCGTCCGGCATCACATTGGAATAGCGCACCCCCTTCTCTCTGCAAGCTTCTACAAACTGAGGCGCCTGTCGAGAGAGTTCCCGTAACAGGATGTCGGAGCGACACAGCGGTGTCGCCCCCCCACTCTCGGCCGCCTTTTCGCAGTAAAAGAACAACTTCGAAGGATAAATGGGAGTCTGCGCCATCTCGTGGTGAAGATAGATCGAGACCGATGCCGGTGCTTCGTTAGCGGTAAACACCCTATCTGTGCGATTGCGACGCACGGCATTAGAGAGCGATTCGGCGTAGGTGAAATTATTCAGGCCGAAGCTTCGTATAACACTATCGAAGTCACTGTCCGTGTGCACCGGCAAACCTCTGAATAGAATTGCGCCGTGTCTAGTCAGTTGTTCTAACAATCGCTCCTTGCTTTGTGTCATCCATTCGCAGACATGCGTAAATTCAGTAGACGGCCCTTCTGCCGCATAGACAAGAGGAAAGATCTCCTCGTACTGCTGCTGGCGATCCAATGTTATTTCTTTCATCGAGAGTGATGCCATAACGCGGCTAGTCGTAGATTGGATAAAAAGTATTGAACGCCAGGTCGCAGAACACACCGGGATCGTTGAAGCGTCGATTCAGATTCATACCATTAATAGCAGCCATCTCCTCATCGTTAATCTCGAAGTCGAACAGCGCCAGGTTTTCTCTGAGGCGATTGGGATTCACGGTCTTGGGAATTACCGCGGTATTGCGCTGAATACCCCAGCGCAGTACTACCTGCGCCGGACTACGCTGCAGCCGCTGCGCCGCCTCGATAACGATCTGCTGTCGCAGAACAGACTCTTTCTCCGATGCCATGTCCAGCGACACATAGGAAAGTGCACCTAGCGGCGAGAAGGCGGTTACTGCAATATCATAAGCCGCTGCCGCGCGAATGAGGGCTTCTTGCGTCAGATAGGGATGAGACTCTATCTGTAGCATCGCGGGCTTTATCCTGGCATAGGCCATCAGGTCATGTAGCAACGCGCTATTGTAGTTACATACGCCGATATTCTTCACCAGCCCCTTGCGCTGTAAGTTTTCCATCGCTCCCCAGGTATCACTCAGCGGTACGGGATCGACCTGCATCCTGGGTGTGGCGGCCGAGGGATCATGTATCCACTCGGGCGGGTAGCGTGCCTCGAACTCCACGAACTGGAGAGAAATAGGAAAATGAATCAGGTAGAGATCGAGATAGTCCACCCCGAGATCCTCCAATGTCTTCCTGCATGCCGCCTCAACATGCTCCGGCCTATGGTAAGTATTCCAAAGCTTGGAGGTTATCCACAATTCATCTCGCGAACACAGCCCTTGGTTCAGAGCCTGCTCTATGCCCTGACCTACCTCGCTCTCATTGCCATAATCTGCCGCACTATCCAGATGCCGATAGCCAATCTCGATGGCATCGCAAATGACATCGGCTGTAGCCGGCTTGTCTATCTTCCAAAGCCCCAAGCCCACCGCGGGCATGGCCCTGCCTGATACATCTATCGATAATGTCATGAACTTTCCTTTTGTCGTTGCAAGAAACAGCGCAGTCGCTAACCCTAGTCAAGCAAAACTTTAGCGAGATCGTATTGCGCCATGAACCCTTCTATTTCGATGGGCATGCCCGACGCCATCGACTGCTGTGCCGCACTCGCAACAATCATAGCCCACAGCCCCTGCTCCGGTGTCGCACTGTCGGTGGGCCTTCCTTCAATACGATCTAGAAATGCAGCGTGTTCATAATAGGTCGCACCGTGATGTCCGGTTTGCTCGATCGCCGCTGGATAACTAATCTTTACGCTACGCGAAGCACCCTGCTCGCCAAGATACACGGTAACTGAAGCGTCCGGCGCCGTCTGCTGCTGCATATGCACTTTTTCGCAGGCCAACAGTCTGCCCTCTTCACCACTGATTAGCATCTCTTCATAGAAGTCGGGACTAAACATATTGAGCGTGAAGCTGGCGCGTATTCCGTTCTCGTAATCGATCGTGACGAAGCAGTGATCATCGATGTCGGATTTCTTGTCGTCTTTCTCAAAGTCCAGAAAATTAACCGCTTGGCCACCACTAGCATAGACCCGCTGTGGTCTGGATTCTGCGAGCAAGTTGATCAGATCGAAATAATGACAGCATTTCTCGACCAGAGTGCCGCCGCTGTATTCATTAAACTTATTCCATTGCCCAACCTTGTCCAGAAATGGCGGTCTATACTCGCTCATACTTATAGTCTTAATGGGGCCTAGCGTTTTTCGTGAGAGCGCCTCGTGAAACGCTTCTACATACTGCGCCTTGTAACGGTACTGCAGACCAATTTGAATGAATGAGGAATAGTTTCTAGCCTGCTCCACGACTTCTGCAGCATCCTTCAAGCTGGTCGCCATCGGCTTCTCCAGGAATATCGGCTTGCCTGACTTGATGGCCACCTGCAGAATATCGAAATGAGTGTAGTTCGGAGTGCAGATGAATATCGCGTCGGCCGCTGGATCCAGACAAGCTGATTCCATGTCGGCATAGCGTATTGGGCTGTGCTCAGAAAATGCGCTGTAGTTTTCCTCGGCGCTATCAAGGCTCTGCACGCTCGTGTCGAAGATACCGTGCACTCTGGCGCGGCCCAAAGTGGCGGCAACACGCATATGCTCCTGACCTATCGTGCCGGTTCCTATAATAATTAATTTGTGGTTTGCTGGAGGTCTTCGATAGAGATATTTATCGACATCGGGAATATGCTGCTGATTGGAAGCAGTTTCGAATGAACGTAGCCTTGGTTTTTTCGATTCAGTCATATTTCTCGTCAGTCTCTCTCACCCGATGGAGCTCCAGTTCCCATTAGGATTAGAGCAGGGGTATCATGACGCGCAATCCACCACCAGACAAGTGCGTTTGGGACTAGTAACAACACGATAAGCGGCCAGAACGCGGTGCTCAAGCCGTCCACCAAGCCAATCGGTGAAAACAATAGATACAACCCGATGACGCTGGACAACAGGGTCGTTGCGCAGGGAATCGCGAATCGCCAAGGACGCATGTCGACCTTGTTATGTGGAGCATAGGCCCAGGCCTGTTGCCGTGGATAGAAGTACCCAAGCAGCAACATGATGCCGACCTCGGCAAAAAACAGAATGGCGTACAGATGCAGAAAGTGTATACCCAGCAGGTCATTGAAGGCGAACTGAAACAGACCATAGGCAACAATATGAAAAACGATCGCGACCTTCGGGCCCAACGCCGGCACACGCTTGGTGAAAAGCCCAACCACCACAATCGCAATGACCGGTATATTGTAGAAACCGGTGAAGATACGAATGATCTGCCAGAGCCCCTCGGGCGCGAACTGCAACAGGGGCGCAACGACGAACGAGAACAAGGCGATAACAATACTGGCCACCTTCGCAACGCGAAGCAGATGGGCATCACTGAGCGGCTGCTTCTTCATCGGAGCGTAGACGTCTAAACAGAACAACGTGGCAGCACTATTGAGCAGAGAGTTGAAAGAACTAAACACCGCGCCGAGCAAGACCGCGAGAAAGAAGCCTGTTGCATAGACCGGTAGTACATCTTTTATCAACTGCGGGTAGGCGAGATCGATGCTCGCCAGACCATCGCCGTACATGTGAAAAGCGATCACTCCCGGAATCATCATCATGAAGGGAACTAACACCTTAAAGAAGCCCGAGAATAAAACCCCCTTCTGTCCCTCAGCAAGATTCTTCGCACCCAGAGTTCGTTGAATTACATACTGGTTCGTACACCAATAGAATAAATTCGCGAACAGCATGCCAGTAAATAACGTCCCGAATGGTGTGGGGTCGGCGGACGAGCCAATCGCATTGAGCTTCTGTGTTTCGGTACTAGTGACGATGCTGAGTCCCTCGCTAATACTTCCGTTACCCAATGCAGACAAACCAAGCAGCGGAACAGCGATGCCGACGAGGAGCAGCCCCGCTCCGTTTAGGGTGTCAGAAATAGCCACCGCGCGCAGACCGCCGAAGACAGCATACAGAGCACCGACGCAGCCTATGCAAATAATAGTTAACACCAGCGCCAGACTATGGGGAATTTCAAACAATGCAGGCACATCGAACAACTGCAGCACGGCAATAGAACCAGAATACAAGACTGAAGGAATGGTAACGAGACCGTAACCGACCATAAACAAGATCACCGACATGCGTCGTACGCCGTCATCGAACCTGTCGTTTAAGAACTCGGGCAATGTAGTGAAGGCGCCGGCCAGATAGCGTGGCAGAAAAATAAAGGCCATGCAGATAGTGGCAATCGCCGCAGTTACCTCCCAGGCCATGCTGCTCATATTGAATCCATAGGCTGAACCGTTGAGGCCTATCAACTGCTCGGCGGATAAATTGGTGAGCAACATCGAACCGGCGATGAAGATCGCACTCAGGCCACGGCCTGCCAGAAAATATCCATCCTTCGTACTTACCTCGCCGCGTGTCTTGCTATAGGACACCCAAGCCACTATGGCCATGAAAAAAACACAACTAAGAATTGTTAGCGCGATGTCGTTGTTGGTCACGGAGCGAAATGCCTTGTGGCAGGAGATTCGAGAGCGGTCATACTAGCAAGCGGAACAGTTGCTGCCAATGGAGCGCAACTCGAACAGAAATCTGTAGAGCTTAATTCCGAAGCATCTCGCCGCGCAGGTACTCGACGGCAACACTGACCGGCTCTCCGTCGACGTCGACCAATCGATTCGCCTGACGCATCGCCTGGTCGGAAATGCTATCTATTAGCGCAGCGATGGTCCGCATGAAGGCCGGACTTGCCGCCGCGTGAGGGGACGCCAACAACATCGCGTCATAGGCAAGCAGAGCATTGCGCGGGTCCTCCAACAACAACAGATCAAATGCGGCCACGCGCCCATCTGTCGTATAGGCACTGATCACGTCCACTTGCCTCTGAGCCAGGGCGCTGTACATCAGAGAAGGGTCGAAGGTTAACTTCTCTGCAAAATCCATGTTGTACAAATCTCGCAGCCGCAGCCACTCGGGCCGACCGAAGAATTCCAGATCGGCGCCGGCGGCCAGTTCAGCGGAGAGAGAGACCAAATCTTCAATTGAGCTGACACCCAACTGCTCTGCACGATCGCGACGCATGGCCAGCGCATAGCGATTCTGAAAGCCGGTAAAACCCACGGCCATCACACCCTGCTCCTGTAGATAATTCATGACGCCAGCTCTGATCGATTCTCTGCCTGGGTTATCCTCGCGATTCATGTAATTGGCCCAGATCGTGCCGGTGTATTCCACGTAGACATCGACGCTACCACTGCGAACCGCCTCGTAGACGACATCGGAGCCGAGGCCGAGACGCTGCTCGACACTAAATCCTGCCTCTTCCAGTTCCTGAGCTAACAGACCGGCCATGATGTACTGTTCGGTAAACGGCTTGCCCGCCACGACGAGGTCGGCGCGCGGCTGCGGCAGTAAACCGTAGAGCGCAACGGCGGTAATCAAGGCAACGACAGCGTACACGCTAAGCCGAAGACGCCTCAGCCGCGTCGAATCCGCCGCCTCATTGCGCCGCTCTATTAGCCACTGCACGGAAGCGACGAGACTGTCGAGGCCAACTGCCAATCCCGCCGAGGCGAGACTACCCACAGTAACTGCCACCAGGTTACGGGTCTGGATTCCGGTAAAAATATAGTTGCCGAAACTTACCGCACCCACCAACGTCGACAAGGTAGCCAACCCGACTGTCCATACCATGGCCGTGCGTATACCCGCTACGATCACCGGCATCGCCAGTGGTAGTTTAATTTCTCTAAGAATTTGTCGCGGCGACATGCCTATTCCCTTCGCCGCTTCAATCACCGAGTTCGATACCGATTCCAATCCAGTAACGGTGTTACGTACTATAGGCAGCATGGAATACAGAGTAAGCGCGATAAAGGCTGGCAGAAACCCGATTCGCCCGCCGAGCAAAGCGACCACCAGCGCAAGAATCGCGAGGCTGGGAAAGGTTTGAATAATACTAACGATTGTTAACAGGGGCCGTTTGACCCGAACAGACTGTTCCGCCCAGACCCCCAAAGGAACTGAGATCATCACGCCCACGGTAATAGCAGCGAGAGTCAGCAGCAGATGGCCCTGAAAATAGGCCGGCAGTAGTAGTAGCTGTTCGCTCAGATTCTCACTCATCGCGCATCAACTCCTCTATCCGCTCCGCCCGCTTTCGCGGCATCGCCACTATTTCTCGCACATAGTCGTGAGTGGGGTTGGTTAATAGTTCGTGCGGCGTAGCTATCTGTAAGACTATGCCATCGCGCATAACCGCAATACGATCGGCCAACAGCAAGGCCTCTGTCATGTCGTGAGTCACCATGACCACGGTTAATTCCATGCTCCGCTGAATATTCTTGAACTCATCCTGCAGTTCGTTGCGGGTAATCGGGTCCAGCGCACCGAAGGGTTCATCCATCAGCACCACATCCGGTTTCGCCGCGAGCGCACGGGCCACCCCTATACGCTGCTGTTGACCACCGGAAAGCTGAGATGGGCTGCGCGCTCCGTATTCCTCAATGGGTAGCCCCACCATCTCCATACACGCCTCGCAGCGCGCTCGAATATCTTCGGGTGACCACTGCAATAGCTGCGGTACGGCGATAACGTTCTGCGCGACTGTACGATGGGGAAACAGCCCGATGCCCTGAAACACATAGCCAATGTTACGACGCAGCGCCTCGGGATTCTGATCGAGGACATTGCGCCCATTGACCAATATCTCGCCGCTAGTCGGTTCTTCCAGTCGATTGATCATTTTCAGGGTAGTGGTCTTGCCACAGCCGGAGGCGCCGATGAGACCGAGGAATTCTCCGCGCTCAACAGTGAGAGAGGTGTCTGCAACAGCCAGCGTGGCGCCGCCATCGTATGACTTCTGAACATTTTTTAGTTCGATCATGGAAAGATCATACTAACAAATATTCAGGCGACGGGGATTTTAATACCAGATCGATTAAAAGCATGATGGCTTGGTAACATAAACGTAGACTTGTCATTAAGCTGCGTACGGAGTGGGACGCTAAGCGAGCTGTCTAGCGAGAATGCAGCCTCTAAGCTATAGCGCTCAGCCCAAATGGCAATCTATTCAACAATTCATTCAACGATTCATTCAACGATTCATTCAATAAATCAGGAGTAGTTCGTCACGGCACCCGCGAGAGGGTGCTGGCGCAGCTATGTCGGTGAGGCCATCTGATTTACCGGGAATTTTCGCGATAATTGTACTATTTTTGCAGGTCACTGGAAGGTCAATGGGAGTTCTGCTCAGATGAAGATGCCGCGTGGCGGCCAATAATGGATGTCATCTTGACGAAATCCAAATGATCGAGACCAGCTACGCAACTAATTTTTTGTTATTTGCTTAGCACAGCGCCTAATTCGAAACTATATTTAATGGGACAGATTCTAATTATCGAGGATATGGCTCATGGAAGAACGACAAACTATGATTATAGATGGGATTACGCTCGAAATAGTTGCACATAAATTATCTGACCATGAGTGGGAGCTCTCTGTAGTAAATGGCTATGGCATCAGCTCAGTGTGGAATGAATTTTTCGAATCCGCTGAGGCAGCCTTAAAGATCGGTCGCAAGACAATTGAAAATGAAGGGGTTGAATCATTTTTGGATACAGAAGGTTTTGAATATTTATTTGATGAATAAGACACATCACGAATCATGGGCGGCTGTCTCTACATCAACAAGCTGGATGACATCGATATCGATATCGATGTACTGCAATAAATGTTTGCCGCCGCCTACCATAGAACGAGCGCCGATTGATGCTAGAACGTCGCTAGTGGATTTACCGGCGAACCCATGCCCATCTCGATACGCAGCGGTGCGGCGGTGAACATGAAGCTGTAGCGTCCTAACTCCTTCGCCACTTCGGCCACTCGGCCAAAATCCAGATTATCAAAGATAGACACACCGAGAGAAACCAGCGCCAGGCTGTGCAGTGGCAGGAACACATTGGGGATGCCACTCGGCGTCACGTCGTTCCACATATCATGGCCGATCATAGCGACGCCACGCTCCTTAAGGAAATAAGCGACGTCCGCATGATAACCCGCCACGCCTTCCGAGGTGGGCCAGGCACCCAAGGCTTCGCGACGTTTCCAACGCCCGGTATACAGCAGAATCACATCGCCCGGCTCGACACGCACTCCCTGAATTTCTTCCAGCGCCAACAGATCGTCGTAGTTGACGACGGTACCAGGCTCCAACCAGCCCTGCTCTGTGGCTTTGCCCGGAAGCAGTGTCGCATCGAACAGCACACCGCGTGTGACGATGCCATCTTTATGCACATTGATATCGCCACGGGGGCAACCGCCAGCTGCCTCAACTTCCTGATAGGTGACGCCATTGTAGCCCTTGCCTTCGTACATGATATGGCAGTCGAGGGCATCGAGGTGACTGTGAATAGTACCGTGATAGCTGCCGCTGTATTGGTAGCGATCCGAGGCTCCAGTAGGACTGACGCGCAGCACTTCACGGGTTAGTACCGCCGATGCATCGACGGCGGGCTCTTGATTCACGTCGTGGGCAAGCGAGACCACGATGCCTTCGCTTACCAGCGCCGCGGCCGCTTTACGTTTCTCTGGAGTGATCAGGTTCGCCGCGCCTAATTCATCTTCGTCGCCCCATCTACCCCAATTAGAGAGTTCATCCATCGCTCGATGAAAATCCGCTTCGGTTGCCATCGGAGGGTGAGTCTGGGCTATAACCATCGGCGCCGCCGTCATGCATACCGCTGTCGCAACTGTTGTACAAAATGTGTAGGCCTTGATTAACGTCCTCATTTTTTTTAATCCTATATAATATGTTATGGACGAACTCGAATATATTTCTGCAGTTTTCGTGGCGCAGGCTCTCCTCCATATAGATTGCCAGCCGCATCGGCTGCCACAAACTCTGCACCATCGCCCGCCGTGTTTCTGGGGTCGCCAGTAGGTAACTGAATGAAGTAATTCACCCAACCGAGATGGGCATCACCGATTCGAATGCCCATCTCCCAGCCGGGATTCTGCACATCGTCAGACTCCGAATCCGCCACATAGATGTTGTCATGCTGATCGAAGAAGATACCGCTCGGACGACCAAACTGAGTCCACTGTGCTAAAAACTCGCCGTCCTGATCGAACAACTGCAGACGATTGTTGGAGCGATCGCCCACGAAAATCCGGCCACGCTGATCGATAGCTATGGTATGCAGCGTCCTGAACTCGCCGGGCGCATAGCCTGGTTTTCCCCAGGCCTTGACGAAGTTGCCATTACGATCGAACTTTACGACCCGCCCGTTACCGTCGTTCTGATGCCCATCGGCAATGAACACATCGCCGTTATCACCGACGACCACATCTGCTGGCGCATTGAAGTGATCTGGTCCACCACCCGCCTCACCCGGCGTGCCCAACACCATCAGCACCTCTCCGCTTGCAGAAAATTTAATAACCTGATGTCCACGTCCGTCACCGTCGGGTATGCGCCCGTCGCTCACCGCATCGGTTACCCAGACATTGCCATCTGCATCAACATCGATACCGTGAGGCCAGATGAACATGCCGCCACCGAAGCTCTCGACTACCCGCCCCTCACTGTCGAACTTCAACACCGGGTCGAGATCCGAATCGACGCATTCGTTGCCGAAGCGATCCGGCGCCGTGGCATCACAGCGCACCACGGCCCAGATATGTTCGCCATCCGGATCCACATCGAGATCGCCGACGGCGCCTTGAATGCGTCCATTTGGCAATTGAACCCAGCTCTCGAGCGTAGCGTAGGGATTTGCATAGGCCTGTGAAAAGGCGGCAGTGGAAAACAGTAAATAAGGAATAGTTAAAAGCAGTTTTGGCAGAAATGACTTCGCTTGCATAATTGTATTACTCCGATAGTTTTTATTTTAAGTCGTTTTATTAAATCAGTGTGATTTCAACGGCCATCCCGAACCTCCCAACCCTCCACTAACACCCGACGAGCTTCGCGTCGTGCGGGTCGACTGCCGGCATCGTTGACCGCCTCCTTCGCCACATCGATCATCGCATTGGCGCCGTAGAGACACGCAGAGGCTTCGCTATTCGGATTAATGGCTGCAGCCGGAAAACGCTCTTCAGAACATGACACCAGGGCAAGACTGCCCATCAATATCATTAAAACTAGTAGCATTGACGTTCCTCTCACCTGGTGAAAAAGTAAGGCTATTAAAATTAATCTTCGTCTACGAATCTGTAGCGCATGCGTACGTCTTTCACGCGACGCGCTCTGTCATCGATAATGGCTGGACGGAAATGTATGTCCCGCACTACACGCCACAGGCTGCGTTTCGAATCCAATTCCTCAGGGTCGGTGGCGAGAATATCCACCGAGGACGCCCGCCCATTGGAACTAACCGAGAAGCTGAGATCGGCTGTCATGAAGGGGTAGTCTACCTGCCAGAACGGATCATCGTTGCTGGGCATGGGTGTCGATTCCAAGGCTTCGGTCCAGGAGGTGAACACACCAAGATGTATGCCCTCTTCCGTCGTTGCTTCGATCCGACTTTTTAATTCAGCCAGCGCATCGGCAAAATTCAGATGCAAGTTCTGCATCGGAATCACCATCGGACGCTCGAAGAACCAGCGCACATCCTGCTCTGCTATGCCCGCCTCCAGCAGTAACTCTTGTGCCTCTCGATAGCCACGAATCGCTCTGCCGCGGTCTGCCAACAGCTGAAAATCCGATCGATAGATCTGCAGCATGGCCTGCGCCTCAAGGTCAGATTCTTCGACACGAGCATCGTATAGCTTGTCGACCATAGAATAGCCATCGCGCAGATAAGCGTCGCCGATTGGCCTACCCTTGTCGACTACGGGAACGACCGACCGGTTGCCGAAGAACGTATTCGAATTGAAGCCATTACGATTCTGGCTTTCCAGCCCGAATGTGCCCTCTTGCTGAATGAGTCGATTCACCGATTCGGAACCTAGCCCCCTCGATGCGTTCAAAAATTGCACCAAATGATATTCATTGTAGGCGACCTTATACAACCACGGCGCCGCCTCGATACTGTCCTCGCCGTACGCCTGCTCTACGATGTCTTCTATCTCCTGATAGAGATCTCGGATCGCAAAGAAATTACGCACCTGCTCCCTGCGATCTTCTATCGCAATGCGACTGTACAGCCAGTTGATTTGATCCTGGATGGCAGATAACAAAAATTCGGTGTTGTCTCCAGCCATAGATGAGCGCAGGTGACGGATATGTTCCAGATGCTCCGATATCTCTTCCCAATTACCCAGAGCTAGCTGCGTAGCCATAATCGATTCCAGCATCGGAATCAGGTCGGGGTGCTCGAATCCAATCTCCGTGCGCATGACTTGCAACTGCCTGTTCTGTAACTGGGCCACCTGCTCGTAGTCCTCAATCTCGGTAAGTAGCTCAATCATGCTCCCCAGCGGCTCAATCAGGCTGGGATGATAAGGGCCGTATTCGAACTCCAGTTCCTCGATCTGTTGACGGTAGGTAGCTAACTGTTCGGAGGTCTCTGTCTCGATGGCTATCAGCAGTCTTTCCTCGGCCGCAGAGACAGAACCGACCCCGGCACAGAGGAAAGCCAACAGGGCTAAGACTCTGATAAAAATAAAGTTTTTACTGTTCTTGTGCGTATACATAGCGACACCATGAAACTAAAAAACCAGTGACTTATCACATTAACTTGATCTCTGCCTGTTGTCGATACACACTAGCTGAAACTCGTAATCACATTGAGTCAGCAGCCGACATGAAGCGCAGCGTTCTCCTACTCAGTCTATACATCCTGACCCTTTCTAGCAGTCTGCGCGCGCAGGTGGAGCAGCCCGATCTCTACGACATCGCCGGCGAGTTCGCCTTCGTGCGCATTCAATACGATAGCTACTACAGTGGAGGCTTCTACGGCGGCCCTTGGGCGACTGACTTTCCCGCCGCCGATGAAAACTTCCTGCGTGGCGTTGCGCGACTCTCCAATGTGCGGGTGATGGAGAAACCCATCGTGTTGCGCTTCGATGACGATGAGATCTTCAACTACCCGTTCCTCTATGCGCTGGAGATGGGCCGCAATGGCGGGCTGTCGCTTTCACCGAAGGAAACCGAGAATCTGCGTGAGTATTTATTGCGGGGTGGTTTCCTGCTGATCGATGACTTCTGGGGCGAACAACAATGGGATGCTTTTTATCGAGATTTCTCGCAGCTGTTTCCCGATCGCGAGATAAAGGAGCTCCATTCCAGCCACGAGATCTATCACACCTTCTACGATATCGATGGCGCTCAGATGATCCCCGGGCGCGGCGGAAGAAGAGGCTTCGGTCAGGCGGGCATGGACAATGCGAGCAACCACGCCATCATGGATGACGAAGGCCGCGTGATGGTGCTAATCAATTGGAACTCGGACATGGGCGATGGCTGGGAGCATACCTACGATCAGTGGTATCCAACGCAGTATGCGAACTCGGCCTATCAGCTGGGTATAAACTATTTGATTTACTCGCTGACCCATTAATCTCTTTTGGACAGACAAGCTAAGACTAGTTAAGGAAGAATTGGGGTCAGAGTAAATATACAGTACTGTATA
>JBBDIR010000035.1:0-23643 GCA_040880325.1 Pseudohongiellaceae bacterium | reverse complement strand
GAGGTTTGAGGTTTGAGGTTTGAGGTTTGAGGTTTGAGGTTTGAGGTTTGAGGTTAGGGCGAGCGAAGTCGACAATCCGTCATTCTGATAACCACTCAACATCCAAACTCCTAAGGGCAAAGAAGAAGCGAGGGCTGCCGTGTGTTCCACCGTACAGAACCTCGCACTTGAATACGCTAAATTCGCCTAGTGGGCCAAGTTGCCCTCCGCTATCACCTTCACTATCAATAACAGCAAATGTCTGTTCCTGGAGATTTTCAATGCAATATTTCAAATTTTTCTCAACCTTCGTTCTGGCGTTTGCTGTGCTGTTCGCGCTGGGTTGCGCGTCCACGCCTACCCAATCCAGCCTCGGTGAAGTAATTGATGACACTGTCATTACCACCAGAGTCAAGGCCGCCATCTTCAACGAACCAACACTGACTTCTTCGGAAATCAATGTTGAGACTGTAAAAGGTGAAGTACAGTTGAGCGGCTTTGTCGGCTCACGCGCCGAGATCAACAGGGCCGTAGCACTAAGCCGTGATGTAGGTGGTGTGATTTCCGTCCGCAATGGCCTGCAGGTCGAATAAATAAACTGCAGCCAACCAGGACCGCTCGGGGGTGTACAGCTTACTCCCGGGCTACAGCCGTTTGCCCTGAATGACACGAACCAGAATAACCACTACGGCTATGACCAGTAAGATGTGAATAAAACCGCCCATGCTGGTAGACGATACAAGCCCTAGCAGCCAGAGCACCAGCAATACTATAGCAATAGTTTCCAACATTTTTGTTTCCCTTGTGAGTGCCCTACTTGCCGCGGATACTCAAATACAGGCCAACCACAATGGCCGCCGCACCGCCGATGATAAAAAACATGGTTTCGTTGGTGAATCTGCCAGTGAGTGATTCTGTCAGCTGATCGCCGATGGACTCGGAAGACTGCCAACCGAAATACAACATAATGACACCTGCCACCAGCAGAGCCATGCCTAACACTGTTGCTTCTTTCATATCAAAAACCTTTATCTATTGATTCTTTATCTATTGATTAACGTTCTGCTTAAGACAGCTGAAATTCACTGCAGCCAGAATAAAACAAATCCACCTTTTTTTGTGTACGCAAGCGCACAGAGAGTACGCATTATTTCCAGCTAAATCACAAGCTAGCACATTGATTACTGGCAATTGCCATTCAGTGCGCCCACATCTTTTGTAAAGGAAGCAAGCTATGACCATTGCACTTACGCCACTGATATCCCTGATCGCTGGAATCTTGATCCTGCTGAAGCCAAGGCTGCTCAACTCTATCGTTGCAATTTATTTGATCTGTGTCGGTGTTCTTGGGCTGCTGGGCGCTAATTCCTTTAACTTCTCCTGAATTGCACGATGATTATTGAACAATAAATTTCCCCGCATGTTCGTTAGCGCACAGTCGGGAGTGCACGGAGCGCAGACAATTGCGCAAATTGAGCAAGCGCTGTTTGCAAACTGCAGACAGTAAAAAGCGCAACGAGCTCGATCTTCTTACCGGCACATCAAGGGCTGCTAGTAACTAATATACCTTGATAAATACTTTAAAAATTCTGAGAAATACACATGAATAATTTAATCGTACGGCGCTTTCTGCCCCACACAGGCACAGCAGCAAAAATGAGTCTACTGGCTCTGGCCATCGCCAGCAGCCAATTCGCAGCAGCAGCAGAATCGAGCTGGTATCTGGGTGCCAATGTTGGGCAAACAGAGGCCGACCTGGACAGCAGAGGAATTATCGCACGACAGAGTGCCGCCGGCTTTACCAATACCCGTCTGGAAAAAGATGATGAAGACGTCGGTTTCAAACTCTTCGGCGGTTATCAGATGAGCAAGTATCTCGCTGTAGAAGGCGGATACTTTGACCTGGGAAAATTCGGTTACAAGACCTTTATGAGCCCCGCCGCTGTATTCGATGTCGATACCAAGTTGCGCGGCGTAAATATCGACCTGGTAGGCAAGTTTCCCATGACTGAAAAGCTGCACGGCTTCGGTCGCTTTGGTGCTACACGCTACCAAAGCAAGGATAACAATCGTGGTTGGGGTGCTATCGCCATATCCCCCTTTGGCGACAAGGATTATGACAACAGCCATAAATACGGTGTTGGTCTTCAGTATGACATCGATACCAACCTCTCACTGCGACTGGAAGCTGAACGTTATAATATCGATGACGTGATGCTCAGCAGCAGCGACGTTGACATGTACTCACTTGGTCTGGTGTATCGTTTTGGCCGATCAGCGGTAGCGGCAGAGCCTGTCAGGGCACCCGTAGCCGCTGCACAACCGCGACCTGTGGCCACTCCAACTCCCGCGCCAGCGCCAGCGCCACCACCCCCTGCTCCAGTTCGCGTCTCATTCTCAGCCGACTCGCTTTTTGGTTTTGATAGCGCCACTGTAATGCCGGCAGGCAAAGCCGAACTGGACCAAATGACCGCCGATCTGCAAGGCGTCGATTACGACACTATCGTTGTCACGGGCTATACTGACCGCCTGGGGTCGCGGACCTACAATCTTGATCTATCCAATCGCCGCGCTATAGCTGTGAGGGATTACCTGATGTCATCAGCCAACATTCCTGCCGCGAAAATCAGCACTCGTGGTGCAAATGCTGCTGACCCTGTCACCTCGATGGCACAGTGCAACAACCAGCTAGCGCGTGCGCAGTTGATAACATGCCTGGCACCTGACCGTCGTGTCGAAGTGGAAGTGACTGGTTCGCGACCACGCTAGCTCCAGCATCGACAAATAAAAAAGAGGCCTGATGGCCTCTTTTTTTTGTCAGATTTTCCCAGTTTATAGGGGAAATAAGTCCGCCCAGGCATTGCTATCAGGTCTAGCGCAAGGAGATATTGTTGCCATGTACATTCACGGAAGCACCAGGACTGAGGTTCTGTGGGTCCTGTACAGCAATACTTTGGCGGCCACCCTCCTCCATCTCAATGACGATGTCATACCAGGTCGTTGCATTGCGATTCTGTTCGATGTTGTTACCCAAGAACGCGCCACCGATTACGCCGGCAGCTGTTGCAATATCGTTGCCACTGCCGCCACCTACCTGATTGCCTGCCACACCACCGACGACTGCACCGATCACTGCGCCGGCACCAGTTGAACTACCCTGTTCTGTAACTGGAGTGATGGAGAGTACCACGCCACAGGAGCTGCACAATTCATAGAACGCGTTTGAGCCTGGCTCCGAAGGGGAACCGGATGCAGCTTGAGGCGGGGAGCACGCGGCCATTGTTGCGAACATGACGGAAACACTGACTGAACTAAGAGCGAATTTCATTTTCATAGATTCTTGACCTGACTGATTGTGAGCTCTGCCGACACGGCAAGGCTGGTACAGTTACACCAGTAACTGTCTTACGCAGTCTAATTCAACCGTGATCTGGCACTTGGTACGCCAGCGCACAGAACTATTTAGTAATTCGGCTAATTATATGTCGCGAAGTAAACCGGATGCTCCTTTTGATGACTGGCGCTTCCTGAAATCACCCAAACTGGAATCATCTGAAACAGAGAGCCCCACCATGAATATGACCAAACGTTTAAGAACACCCACTATTTTCTCATTGATTTTCTCCCTGCTGTTGCTTGGCGTTCAGGCTCCGGCAATGGCAGATGTAGTTGGTACCAAGGAACTGACAATGCAGGCTGAGCTACAGCTGCAACGAAACGATGTACGGGAATTGCTCGCCCGGGAAGATGTGCGTACTGCACTGCTTGATTACGGGGTAAGTGCGGCTGATGTCGACAATCGCATCGACAACCTGACCTCCAGCGAGTTGCTGCAGATTCAGAATCAGCTCACCGATCTTCCTGCCGGTGGTGTCCTCGGCGTTATTGTGGGTCTCATCTTGATATTCGTGCTACTCGACTTGCTAGGCGCGACTGACGTTTTCCCGCGCATCTAGAGAGCATGCATTCAATGAGATTGCAGTGGCCGCTACTTCTGGCATTTGTACCGCTGCTGAATGCCTGTATTTCCGCTCCTCAGTCTGTTGCCTTGCTGGAGCAGACTGAATCCCGATTCCTGGAACCGGTACTGCTCTCGCAGCTACCGTTCTTTGCGCAATCTGCTTATCAATGCGGGCCTGCCGCCCTGGCAACTATGCTCGTGCACAGCGAGGTGGCGGTTAGCCCGGACGATCTGGTGCCACTGGTATTTGTGCCCTCACGCAAGGGCTCATTCCAGTTCGAGATGGTCGCAGCTGCACGCAGCTACGGGCGGCTCGCCTATCAACTTACACCTACCTTGCAGGCAGTCATCGACGAAGTGGCAGCAGGGCAGCCTGTCCTGATATTGCAAAATCTCGGCCTGTCATGGTATCCGCGCTGGCATTTTGCTGTCGTAAAAGGCTTCGACCCTGGTCGTGAAAAGATCATTCTGAATTCTGGCACTTTCGAAAACCACGAGATGTCACTTACCACATTTGAGCTCACCTGGGCACGAGCCGGGCATTGGGCCATGGTGACACTTGCACCGGGTAGCATGCCAGTCACAGCGGAACCAAACGCTTACTATATGGCACTGGCAGCACTGGAAGAAACCCATCCCGAGGCGAATATTGCCAACGCGTATCGCAGCGGCTTAGAGACCTGGCCAACTGATCGGAATCTGTTAATGGGTTATGGCAATCTGCTTTATCAGAATGGAGACCTGACCGAGGCTGGGAAACAGTTCAGCGCAGTGATCAAGCACCACAGTGACTACGCTCCCGCGTGGAATAACCAGGCAGCGATACTACTGGACAGTGGTGACAGGGAGCAGGCGCACCGTCATGTGTTGCAAGCGATCGCTTTGGGCGGGCCGTTTATCGAAACTTATTTCTCGACGCTGGCTAAGATTGACTCAAACAGATAGCCGATTTTAAATCGTTTGTAATTGTGTAATCTCTCTACCGTTTCATTTCGGCGCGCCATTATTCTATGACAACTTCTGTGCGCTATCGAACAATAGCTTCAAATAAATTTCTTCGAATTTAATTATCTTCACAAAATAAGCCTACAGCCTTTTGTTAGTTAGCACGGCTTCCTGTGGGCGTTCTAAATTTCATAGTTACCAACAAGCTCGAACTTTTGCCAATGTGCGGGAGCTCACAGATCAATCATTCCAGAAAGCGCATATTGCGCTCAGGGTGGAATAACTATTGCGCCGGAAAGCCCATTTCAAAGCAGACCTCCTCAATTCATCCACATTAATCAACGCATTATTCAATCGGAATTATTTCTATGGCACTTGCCCAATCAGAACAAGATTTGAATCTACAAAAACTGGTTATCCTTGCCACTGGCTCAGCGGCCAACGCAAGTCAAATGGCCGAATTAAACGGGATGGTTACCCAAGATGGTGGAATGGGATCTATCGACGCGTTGGTAGACAGCTTTATTAATCAACTCGTCGCACAACAAGGAAGCGTCGCTACCTATAAAGCCATAGCCAAGAATGGTTTTGGCGTATCGCTAACCGATGCGCAAGCTCAGGATATCATTACACAATTTGTTGCAGCTGGCATAAATACAGGCTCCAAGCTGTTAAACCTGTTGAGCAATGTGGACAACGTGCATAGGGCTACACTTGATAATCGCTCCGAAGCTTCCTCTGAATTCCTTGCATCACTAGAGGATTCTGGCAAGGGTGCCAACTTTACCGGTCAGGCTGTTACCGCCGCCGTGTACACACTGCTGCAGAATATTGGTATATCAAGCACCAGTCTTGACAATGGCATAAGCGGCCTGCGCGCATTGGCCTCTGGTGTTTCCACTGCGAACATCAATGGTACCGTAGACAGTTTCCTGGCAGGTGCCACAGTGTTTGCCGACACGAACCGTGACGGGGTACTCAGCGCTGGCGAATGGACTACCTTTACCAATGTCAATGGTACGTTCCAATTGCCGAATACTGCAGCCGCCGGCAAAATTATAGCTTACGGCGGTACCGACCTTGTAACTGGTAACGCGTTTCAGGGTGTGGTCAGCGCCTCTGTTGGCTCTACAATAATCAATCCTGTCACCGCTTTGGTGGAAGCGATGGTTGCTGCCGGCATATCCGGCTCGGTGATGGAAGCTACGGCGTCTATCAAGGCAGTTCTGGCCCTGCCGGAAAACATTAATTTACTGTCGTACAGTCCTTTGGCGGTGTTATCCAGCTCTACGGCGACTTCTGCGGAAAAAGCGACAGCGCTCAGTGTACACACCATCTCACAGCAGATTTCCAACCTCATCACACAAACCGCATCCGTCATTGATAATGGATCAGCTGACGCTTCGCTTCAGAGCGCAGGTGCTACTGTTTCTCTCGCGATTGCGCAGGCGATTGGCGTTGCTGACGCTGCACAGGGAACGCTCGATCTGAGCGATGTTGTAACCCTGCGCAATATTATTCAGGTTGCAAGTACCGCCACCGGTTCTAGCTTTACCAGTGCAGAGGTGGCGCAAATCGCACAGGTCACCGCGGGCAGCAACGCGTCCGCTGCAGCGGCCACGGATTTCACTATGCTGGCACAGGCCTATGACGTCGCGCAGGGAAGTGCTACCAATGCGCTGATTGCCGGTGCCATTAGCGGTGATTTCGGCAGTGCCGTAAACGCCTTCACAGGGACTGCATTAAACACTGCCAACTACATAGCTACAGTGGGTAATATTGCACCCGGCGTACCGACTCTGCCGACAGCGAACCAGCAAGCTCAGCCCATTACGCCACCAGCACCATCAGCTCCTACAGCTACCCTGACCTATTCGATCGATGCCGGCACCACGACTGCGACGACAGCATCAGTGAAGGATGCGGATACCCTGCGGGTCATCGCCACTTTTAACAAAGCAGTCAATGACGGCACGCCTACAATAACCATCGACAACGGTATTCTGCTTGTTGCTAGTGCTATGACAAAAACCGACGGCACGCATTATTTCTACGACCTGAATGTGCCTGCAGGTGATATTGCTGCAGCCACAATCACAATTGGTGGCGCTGAGGCATCCGGTCTTGTTATTTCCGCCGCACCGACCAACGCAGTATTTGCAGTTGATAATACTGCGCCATCTGCACCTACTGGTGTTGCACTGACAGCCGTTGGCGGCACCGTGGTTGCCGATACGCTCAACAGCTCCAATACCAACATGACGGCGACGGCCGCAATCACTGCCGGTCAGGCAACTGGTGGCACCGCGGTATTGAAAGTAGGCGCCACAACAATTGCCACTGACTCAGCAATTCTTGCCGGTGACACCAGTGTTACGTTTAACCTGGGGGTAGCGAGTACTACAGCTCTACAAGCGGCTGTCGCCGCCGGTGGCGTTGCCACCGTGACACTTAACGATGCTGCCGGCAACAGCGCTGTCAGTGCAGTGGCGAACCCGACTCTGGTGGTGGCATACACAGCGCCGTCTGCACCCACTGGCGTCGCACTGACTTCAGTAGGCGGGACTGTAATTACCAATTCACTGAACAGCAGCAATACTAATTTGACGGCAGTAGCCACCATCGCTGCCGGTCAGGCTACCGGTGGTAGTGCGGTATTAAAAATCGGTAGCACCACCATCGCCACCGACGCCACCATCCTGATCGCAGATACGCAGGTCACCTTCGACCTTTCAACCGCGGATAATACAGCCCTGCAAGCGGCAGTGGCTGCCGGTGGTGTAGCGACGGTAACGGTGACAGACGCCTCCGGAAATTCAACGGTGAGCACGCTCTCCAATCCAACACTTGCGGTTGATTATTCGGGGTCTATTGTCGAGCTGACAGTCAGCCTGACTGAAAATCTCAGTGGTAGCGGCGCCAGCGATATCTTCACAGGTACTTATGGAGATGGTGCGGGTCCCTATACATTCAATACCGGAGACATTATTGATGGGCTCGGCGGTGTCGATACACTGAACATCACAACCGGCGCCGAGGCGAGCTCTCCGCCTGACAATTTATGGTTGAACAAAACCAATTTCGAGAACGTCATCTTTAATTCCCTTGGTAATGGTGCCCAGGTGATTACTTCCGGCGCCGCATTCGAAGCCGCCTTTGCCGCAAATGGGGTGAACCTCACGGCACAAACCTTGCTGGGTGCAATTGATGTCAACTTGACCACTTTTACCGGCGCGGCAACCATCACAACCATAACAACCGGTGACGGCGCTCACACCATTACAACCGGCTCCGGAGTATCGACAGTGAGCGCAAGCGGCATCGCTGCCGGCGCACAAACTGTTAATGGCGTCGGCCTCACCACTGTCAATGCGACAATCAATGGCGCTGGTGACCAGGTAATCGGCACCACCAACGGTGGCAATCTTGTTACCGTGAACGCCAACATTTTGGCGGCTGGTTCGCAGACAATCCAGAGCACCAGCGGCAGCAACGTCACCATCGTTGCGGCGGCGGACTCAGGTGCGCAGACCATCACCACGGCCGGCGGCAACGACAGTATTACCAGCACAGGATCCGCCACTGCGTCCGCCACCATCAGCTCGGGCGCGGGCAATGACACAATCAGCGCGGGTCTCGGAAATGACCTGATAACTGCTGGTACCGGTACTGACATCATCACAGGTGGCGGCGGCATCGACACATTTGAATTCGGTGCCGACGGCTCAATTGTTGGCACTGCGCTGGATGTCATCACCGACTTCAATAGCGCTGGTGCGGATGAGCTCATTTTCGCGGCGGCTGTCGCATTACCGGGCATTGATGCAACGCTCGCGGTTGCGGGAGCTAATGTGCAAACCTCAGCCGGTGGCTTGATCAGCTTCCATGCCAACGACAATACTCTGGCTTTGAAAGTTGTTGCGATTCAGGCCGATGCTGAGTTGGATCTGTTAGCTAATACGGCGGCCATATTCGTCGACGGCGCTGACACCTACGTCTATTTCACTGGCGCTCTTGCAGGAGACAGCGTGGATGACCAAATGATCGAACTCACTGGTATAAGCTCGCTGACAGCAATCACGGGTGGCGTCACCATGACCATCGCCTGAGCCTATGCGCTGCGGCAGGCCGTGCTTTCCGCAGCGCCTATCTGGCTACACAAAAACGATTGATTTGGACGCCGGGTGGTTTCTGAATCAATCGTTTCCATTTACCGAATCCATTAATCGGGTTTCTTGATCTGTCCTTATATCGGCTGTCCTTCCCGACACACAGATTACAGACAATCCCCCCAGACTAACTTACACATTACAACATTTGGAAGGTACTGGTTCCCAGATGCCTTGGAATGAGTGTAAACCTATGGACGAAAGGCTCAGCGTTGTGGCGCGGCTGCTCGATGGCGATAAAATGGCGGCTTTGTGCCGTGAATTCATGATCTCCCGAAAAACCGGCTACAAGACATTCAATGGTTACAAAGAAGTTGGCATTCAGGGACTTGAGGCTAAGTCGCGAAGGCCCTATCGTCACGCCACTAAGTTACCTTTCCAGATTGAAAAAATGATTGTGCGAATTAAACAAGAGCATCCCAATTGGGGTGCTCCCAAGATTCGAGACAAGCTGTTTAAAACCTATCCAATGTTTAAACCGCCTGCGAAGAGTACGGTGCATGCCGTGCTCCATCGGCACGGCTATGTTAAACGCCGAATGCCTTGTGCTGCGCTGACTACAAAGAGCAGTTCATGCTCGGCAACAAACAGCACTGCTATCCTCTGACCAGCACTGATCAGCACACTCGTTATCTATAAGCTTGTGAGAGGTTGGCGCCTGTAAAGGCAACAGCTGCCTTTCCAGTGTCTGAACAGGCTTTTGAGGAGTCTGGCCAGCCGGCAGCAATCAGCACCGACAACGACGTTGCCTTCTCATCAACATAGACTTTGTTCAGCCTTAGTAGACTCTCGGTCTGGTGGCTACGGCTTGGCATTAATATCGAGAGGAGAAAATCTGGGCACCCTGAACATATAATGGTCGTCACGAACGCAGACATCTCTCCTTGAAGCAGGAAGCGACTTAATCTTCCAGCTTCAATTTTATTCAACAGCAGAGTCGGTTTGATGACTTTTATCCAGGGTTACAATAATGAGCGCTTACATCAGGTGCCCAATGGCATTTGCCCAGGGGAGGTGTACACACCCTCTGTGCGTGAATAATCGCGCCTAAGTGTTGCTGAATATCCCCAGCATGACCGAACGGTTTTAATCACTCGGTGCGGCAGATTATGCATGGGTCGGCGGAAGATAAATCTCGGCACCGTGTTCGGTGCCCAGCCTGTAGTTATCAAAGAGGTCGCTGACAGCGATCTAGCTTGTCAGCTTTATGGACTTTGATATAGGCTTTTTCGACGAAGAAGAGAACCGGGTGGAGCTAGCGGGAACAAATCCCTTCGCTTCAAACGCGTTAGCTATGTCTCCGGTGCCTACCCTCGAACTACCGCCTGTACCTTGCTTACCGCTAACGCCGATTGCAACACTCGATTCGACTCGTAGGTGCACCCACAACCAGCCGAATAGCTTTTATATTGACGCTTTAGCCTGATACCGGCTCACTATCCGCATCCGCTGGCGGTACCCCCAGGCGGCCCTCAGGTCTGACGGGCAGATTTCATGAGCGTTGGGCGCTATCGTGGCTACCGGTTACGACTCTTCAAGGTGCTGGGGACTAAATAGCCGTCTCCCTAATGCAGAAAAGGTTGAAGAGCCTGGGCGCTATCGCACGCAGACTCTTCAACCTTATTTCCAGCCTTGACTAGCTAAATCGCAACGCCCTTAGGGAGCGGGTTTGGTCACGGTCGCGCTGTCTAGTGCAACCATCGTCTGAGCCAGCGCTCTGCCCGACAGGGACGCGCCAGTCTGCATGGTGATGGCTGTTTGCGAGAGGATATTGCCTTCAAAGTGAGCGCCTGCCCCAATTAATACTTCGCCGGCAACCTGCCAGAAAATATTCTTGGCCTGCGCGCCATCCGCGAGAATTATTTGTTGGTTCGCACTGATGCTCAGGTCGCCGGATATCTGGAAGATCCATACATCATTGGCGCCACCGGAAATGGCAAGGTTACCAGGTATGGTAACTGACGTGCCCCAGTTGTAGAGACCTCCCACCAGTGTCTGGCCACTGATATTGCCGCCAGCGAAATTCAGGAAGTCAGGTGTCGGACGACCCGCCGCATCTGAATAGGCAGCCTGCATGTCCAGCACCGCCGTAGTCAGATTGGAATTCGTCGGCGGTGTCATATCGGCGCCGAAGAGAGTGCCGGTCACCTGTGGTGACGTTGCTGAGGTAGTTCCTACCAGAGTCAATGAGAAACCGGTCAGGAATGAAGTGGCGGCCGGGCTAACTCCCACATCACCGGTAATGACCGATGCTGGCACCGTCGAAACGGCAGTCTTGGCCAGAATAGCAAAGTTGCCTGATGTTCCCAGCAAAACTGGCGCAGGCCCCATGGGTTCAGGGTCCGTGGGCTCAGGTTCCATGACCACCCCGTCTTCAATTACGGTATAGACCAGTGCAAACTTGCCGTTGGCCGCCATGTCGTTCTCGGTCAAGCCATAGCCTATATAAAGCTGGGCACCGACAAAGCCGGAGAAATCCGTGTCGGTAAACAGAACCGTTGTGCCACTGGCCAGGGCAGACGTACCAATGAATGGTGCGGTACCCGTGCTATAGTCTACCCAACCCTGGGACGACAGCATGTAGACGCTATCTTCGAAAATGAAGGCCATATAGTAGTTGCCGGGAAGACCGAGGTCGGCATCAGCAACATTAACTGTGATCGACAGCGTCAGGTTAGCAGTAGCGCCTGTCCCCGTAGCGGAAAAACTCGCCGTCGCCGCCGCATGTGCGGTACCGGAAAAAACCGTAAGTAAAAAGACCGACAACAAGGCAAACGATGCCTTTTGTCTTAACCTGTTTAGAAAATGTGTCATGCATAACTCCGATTACAGCAAAATTATTGAATAAAGCCACAGCATGACGATTACAACAGTCTGCATGTGTTCTTTTAGTACCGGAAGACTATAGCGGGGAATTGGGCCGCCTTCTGTCGGCTGGCGCACACAGGATCAGGATTTTTTGCAGGCAGGGATGGCGAAAGGACGCTAGCAGTCTCCCCGCGCACGAAGCTGGGCAACTCGTATAATGGACATCTTCACACAGGGGGTATAAAAGGAGGGTATAAAAGGACGCCCAGCGGCGCAAGCCCGTCGCGATGACCTCGCGTTCCTGTTTGCAGGGAATCCAGCATGGCCGGGGCTCGCAGAGGCAAGACACAGGCTGACATTTCCAGTAAGATCATTCCATAAAAGAGCTTTCTCAAGAGCCACTACCAATGAACTATTCCGCACGACCTATGTTAGTGCTTGTTTGCCCGGCACTGCTCGCTTTCTTCAGCACTTTGGTTCTGGGGCAGGAAATCACCTTGCCTAACCAGATCTGGTCCGCCGAGGTGATTCGCCCGCAGGGACAGCCGGTAATACCCCTGTATGATGGCTGGTTTCCTAATGAGGATGGCAGCAAGACTATCTGCTTCGGCTATTTCAACATGAATACCGACGAAGCGGTTGATGTGACCATCGGTGGCGAGAATTACCTTGCCACAGATTTTCCTGATCTGGACCTGCTAGATGCGCTCGTACCTACGCATTTCGAACCATTGCCGCCGCGTTACCGACATATTTTCTGTGCCTTCACCGTAGTCGTACCCGCACAGTTTACAGCCAATCATCGCGTGACCTGGCATCTCACCAGCCATGGTCAGAGCCTGAGCGTACCTGGCAAAGTACTACCCTCTTATGTGCTGGATGAGCCCAGTTCACTGGGCCGCGGTGATATTGCGCCGCGAGTCTCAGTGAGTGACACTCAGTCTCCCGTCCGCGGCCGCTCCGGCCTGCGGGTTGAGCAAGCTGCCACCACTCAGGTTAATGAACCTTTGCAACTAAGCGCCACCGTCGAGCATCCTGATGGCGTGGTTTGGGTTGGCTGGTCCCATCACAGTGGGCCCGGTGAAGTGCTCTTTGAGCAACAGGAGTTCGAGGTGGTATCCGGAACTCCCAGCCAGGCACGCCTAAGGATCAGCGAACCTGGAGAGTATATTATTCGTATGCAGACTATTGATGATACGGCTGCTTTTGAATTCTATTGCTGCCACACCAATGTCTGGTTTCCTGTTACCGTCACTGACTAAAGCGGGCCTTGCCCTGGAGTCACCATGAACAAGATTAACTCGTTGCAATGCGCCCTGCTTGGGATCTTGCTGTTGCCCCTTACGACGTTGTCCGCACAACAGGCGCCAACCTACTCGAAGGATATCGCCCCCATTCTTCAGCAAAAGTGTGCGACCTGCCACAACCCGGAAGGCATCGGCCCAATGCCCCTGCTTAGCTACTCGCAAGTGCGACCGTTCGCGGCTCTGATCAAGGACCGCACCAGCGCCCGCATCATGCCACCCTGGCATATTGATACCACGGTTGGTATCCAACAGTTCATGAATGACGCCTCATTATCGGACGAGCAGATCGAGCTGATCGCGGCTTGGGTCGATGCTGGCAGCCCGGAAGGCAACCCGTCAGACCTGCCGCCAGCCATTGAGTTCCCGCATGGCGGCGAGTGGCAACTGACGGACCAACTTGGGCCGCCGGACATGATTCTGCGTTCCGCGCCCTTTGATGTGATCGCCAACGGTCAGGACCAGTGGTGGACACCGGACGTTGAATTCCAGGGGCTGGACAAGGAGCGTTGGTTACACGCAGCGGAATTCAAACCTTCCTATCCGTTGGGTAAAAAGGTCGTGCACCACGGGCACGCCGTACTGGTGCCCGCTAATCCCGAAGAATTCGGCCGTTCCCAGGTTGCACTCGCTCGCTACGGTGTTGGCAAGACTTGGGAAATTTTTCCCGAAGGAACTGGAATGCGTGTTCCAACCGATGGCCACATCGCCTGGAACCTGCACTATTTTCCGGTCGGCGCCGAGGGTGATGACGATGTCGTGGAAGTCGGCCTGTGGTTCTACGATGAGAACGAGCAACCCGAGTTGGAGACACACGGCGAAGCCATGTTCCGCGTCGACGGTCTCAATGGCATGGCGCGCGGCCAGGATATCGTGATCCCTCCGCACGGCTATCAGGTTCTGCAGGGCACCCATGTATTGGACGCGCCCGCGATCGTGCACAGCTACCGCCCGCATCTGCATATGCGCGGCAAGGTTATGACCATGGAGGCTGTCTATCCCGACGGTCGCAAGGAGGTACTCAGTCAGGTGAACAAGTACAACCATAACTGGCAAATTTCGTACCTGTATGCCGATGACGCCAAGCCGCTTCTGCCGAAAGGCACAGTGTTGCAATTCACCTCAGTGTTCGACAACACCGCCAACAATCCGATCAATCCCGACCCGGAACAATGGGTAGTCTTCGGGCGCCGGGGTGTGGACGAAATGAGTCATGCCTGGGTGGGCATTACCTATATCAATGAAGAACAATACGCACAGGCAGTGGCAGAACGCCGCGCCATTCGGGAAACTCTTAACCTAAGCCAATAGGAACCGTAATTGTGAGCAAGCGCCCCTGGCTGGCCACACTGGCCTGTTCGACCCTGTTGCTGCCGCTGATGCTAAGTGCCCAGCAGTTGCAGCAGGCAAGTTACACCAGCGCACAGGCCGAGCTGGGTGCGCGCCTCTATCAGCAAAACTGTGCAGCCTGCCACCTTGCCGATCTACAGGGGTCCTTTGAGGCGCCCAATCTGGCTGATGCCAACTTCCGCACGAACTGGCAGAACCGTAATATCAGTGAGCTGCAGGATCTGCTTACCCGCACCATGCCTCCGCAGGCGCCGGGTTCGTTGAGCCAGCCCGGCTATCTGGACGTCATCGCATTTTTATTACAGGCTAATGATATTGCCGCCTCTGACTCGGCCTTGGCGGCAGTCAATGGTTCGGTAGTCTTTCTCGACGAGAATGCTGTCAGCAATAGCGCGGTCGTACAGCGCACGCCGGTTCCCGGACGCGCGGGTACCATCCCGTCGCCGCACACCCGTAACGCCGTTCCCGAGACGGCGATGGTCTATCAGAGTGAGCGAGCACGAACGCGCAGCTTTGAGAATCCCCAACGTTTTCGTAATATAAGCGACACCGAGTTAGCCAATCCCGATCCAGCCGACTGGACCTATTGGCGTCGCGCACCGGACAGCCACGGTTACACACCTCTTGATCAGATCAACCGCGACAATGTGGGCGACTTGACCCTTGCCTGGGTTTGGGGCATGGAGGATGGTCGCAGTCAGCCGGCGCCGCTGGTACGTGATGGAGTGGTGTTTATTCCCAACTTCGGCAACGTCGTCCAGGCGTTGGATGGCGCCAGTGGTGATCTACTTTGGGAGTATCGCCGCGAGTTTCCTGAAGATGGGCGGCAAGGCGGAAACTTGCGCACGCTGGCGCTTTGGCAAGACCTGGTATTTGTGGCCACTAGCGATGCCCATCTGGTGGCACTGGATGCCAGGTCCGGGGCTGTGCAGTGGGATACCGAAATCGCCGACGAGGAACTCGGCTACTCCAATACCAGCGGTCCTATCGTCGCCAACGGTGTCGTAATCAATGGCATCACCGGTTGCGGCCGTTTCTTCGAACAGAGCTGTTTTATCACCGGCCACGATGCCCGTAGCGGTGAAGAATTATGGCGAACTTTCACTATAGCCCGACCCGGTGAGCCCGGTGGTGACACCTGGGGAGGATTGCCGCTGGAATTTCGCGGTGGCGGTGATGTCTGGATGACAGGCAGCTGGGACCCGGAACTAAATCTGGTGTTCTTCGGCGTCGCTCAGGCCAAGCCCTGGATGGCGGCCAGTCGTGGCCTCACTACCGAGGATGCGGCACTTTATTCCAACTCTACCCTGGCACTCGATCCCACCGATGGTCGCATCGTCTGGCATCGCCAGCACGTGCCCGGTGAATCTCTGGACATGGATGAAGCGTTTGAACAGGTGTTGGTGGATCTGTTTGATGAGCCTTATCTCTTTACCATCGGCAAGAGCGGCATCCTGTGGAAACTGAATCGCCGCACCGGAGAGTTCGAAGGGCTGCGGGAGACCGTATTTCAGAATGTCTTCTCCGAGGTAAATCTGGAAACAGGCCAGGTACGTTACCGCGAGGACATCCAGCAGATGCAGATCGGCGAATGGTTATCCGTGTGCCCTTCCACCGCTGGTGGCCACAACTGGCAGGCGACTGGCTATCATCCGCCGAGCAGACAATTGCTTATTCCACTGAGTCAGTCCTGTATGGAAATGTCGCCCCGGGAAATCACCTTCGAGGTCGGCTCCGGCGGCAATCAGGGTGACCGGCGCTGGATGCCCATGCCCGGTACGGATGAACAGTTCGCCAAACTGGCCGCCTATGATCTGGTCAGCATGGAAGAGACCTGGAGCATCGAACAGAAGGCGCCGTTTCTGACTGCCGCATTGACTACGGCGGGCGGGCTCGTCTTCATCGGCGATTTCGATCGCTACGTGCACGCCTACGATATAACCACAGGAGATGAGTTATGGAAGACGCGTCTGGCAACCTCCGCCCAGGGCTTTCCAGTGAGCTACGCTATCGATGGCGAACAATACATCGCAATTCCTGCCGGCAGGGACGGTGGTAGCCCCTGGCGCATCGGCTCCTTCCTCACTCCAGAGCTTGTCTCTCCCGATGGTCACAATGCCTTGTATGTCTTCAAGCTGAACTGATGAGAGTCGTAACCCGTAAAATAGGCGTTCTGTCCGGGCTAGCCTGTTTGTTGCAGCCACTGCTGGCATTGGCCGACACCTTCCCCGCACAAGGCGGTGATATTGTGATCACGCCACAGGTTCACGCCAGTGTCCAGATTGAGTACCAGGGTCTGGTCATTCAGGTCGATCCCTGGTCGGCTATCGATCTGCCCAACTATCTGCCTGCCGACATCATTCTCGTCACCGACAGCTCGAGCCATCATCGCGATCTGGATGCCATTGCTGCACTCAGTAGTCAAACTACAGAAGTCATCATTCCCGCCAACAGCCGCGACGTCCTGCCACAGGCGCGGGTGATGGGCAACGGCGAACACTTGCAACTCGGTGACGTTACAGTCTCGGCCATTGCCGCCTACGATATTATTGCGGGGGCGCCGGAGCATCCCAGGGGCGATGCCAACGGCTATCTGCTTGAACTCGGAGGCGTGCGACTTTTCTTCGCCGGCGTCACCGAGTGCGTCGATGAAGTGCGCGCATTAACCGATATCGATGTGGCGTTCCTGCCGATGAACATACCGCCCGGACGCATGACGCCACAGGCGGCTGCCGACTGCGCACGCGCATTGTCACCTGAAGTCGTCTACAGCTATCACTACGATCAAAGCTACGCGCGCCGCGTCAGCAACCCCGATGCCGAACCACTCGCGCTTCCCGGGGGTATAAGTATCGACGACAGTGTGCAGCAATTCGCCGCTGCCCTGGCCGACACTGACATCGAGTATCGTCAGGCGTTTTGGTATCCGCCGCGCTTCGAACTGGTCTCGAACTGGCCGCAGACACCCGTGGGCCAGCGTTGGCTTAGCGGCGGCCTGGGTGGAATCTGCACCGGGCCGCGTGATCAGATCTATCTGCTCAACCGACAGAATGTGGTAGCAGAAGACCTCGACGCCGCCTTGCTGGCACCACCGATCATCGAACTGAATGCACAGGGAGTGGTAGTGCGCGGCTGGGGTGACCCAGCGACAATTGGCGGCAGACTGCATGACTGTTTTGCTGGCCTGGATAACGGTCTGTGGCTGGTACCAGCGGCCACCGGCTACGTGCAGAAGTGGGCGGCCGATGGCAGCGAGTTACTCGCACAGATCGGCGAGACCAACAGCTTCGATTCCAGCGATGGCTCGCGCAGTGGCGAGCCACTGAATTCAGATCGCCCGCAGTTTTTTCTGCCCGCAGCAATAGATGTGGACAGCAGCAACGGCGATATCTATGTCGCCGACGGTGAATTGCCCGGGGCTAATACCCGTATCGCCGTATTCAACAGCGAACATGAGTTTCTGCGCCAATGGCGATTGCAGCGCGCACCCGGGGAAGACGCGATTGAGTTGCCACACTGTCTGCGGCTATCCAACGACGGACTGGTCTATGTCTGCGACCGCCGCGCCGATCGTGTTCAGGTATTCGATAAAACCGGTGAGCTGGTGCAGCAGATCGACATGGATTTCACTTCTGTTTCGCCGACAAGCAGTCGCATCAGCGGTACACGCGGTAATGCAGTAGTACTGGCCTTCTCCCACGACCCCGAACAACGCTATCTCTATGTGATCAACCAGAATACGGTGATGGTGGAGGTGTGGGAAAGAAGAAGTGGCGAGCTGGTTACCCGTTTTGGTGGCGGCCCGGGTCGTTATCCCGGTCAGTTCGAGCTGCCCCACGGCATCGCCGTGGACAGCCAGGGTAATGTCTATGTCGCCGAACAGGAAGGCCGCAGGCTGCAGAAATTTCGCTGGCTGGGACCATAAAAAAACAAAAAGTCCCGCGTGATTAACCCTTCCTATCGTCCTCGCCCAACATCTTGTCGAAATATTTAAGTAGTTGCATCGGTAGCGGGAATACAATGGTGGAAGACTTCTCGCTGGCGATCTCGGTCAGGGTCTGCAAATAACGCAGTTGCATGGATTCTCCCTGGGTAGCAAGTTGCCGCGCCGCATCGACCAGCTTCTCCGCGGCTTCCGCCTCACCCAGGGCATGAATAACCTTGGCGCGTCGGATCCGTTCCGCTTCCGCCTGCTTGGCGATAGCTCGAATCATACTTTCATCCAGATCGACGTGCTTGATTTCCACATTGGCAACCTTGATGCCCCAGTTGTCGGTTTGCTCATCAAGAATCTTCTGTACATCGATATTGAGCTTCTCACGCTCAGCCAGTAACTCATCCAGTTCATGCTGACCCAATACCGAACGTAGAGTCGTCTGGGCGAGCTGGCTGGTCGCCTCCATGAAGTCTTCCACATTGTTAATCGCTTTCTCCGGATCCACAACGCGAAAATACAGTACCGCGTTTACCTTCACCGATACGTTATCCCGGGTTATCAAATCCTGCGTGGGAATATCCCATACCGCAAGCCGCAGACTCACCTTCACCATTTGCTGCAGGCCCGGGATTACAATAATCAGACCTGGACCTTTCACCTTCTGAAACCGACCGAGCATGAAGATCACACCGCGCTCATACTCTCGCAAAATACGAAAAGTACTGAGCAGAAGAACTAGGAATATGACTGCTAGAATAATAATAAATGGTTCCATTAGCTTGGCTCCCGCTTTTTGATTTTAAGAATTAGACCGTCGACTTCGGTAATTTTAAGTTCTTCGCCTTCCTCGATGTTTTCGTCGGATTCGGCCTGCCAGATTTCTCCGAAAGCACGCACAGTTCCGCGCCCCTGAAAAGCTTTATGGGCAATAGCCGTTGCACCGACCATGGCCTCTACCCCTGTCACCACTTCCTGTTGCCGCGAGCGGACCAGCATGCTCAGTGTCAGGATAAACAGGCCTGCCGATGCCACAGCGAAGGCGGCAATGATGGACAGCGAAATCTGGAATGCTGGTAGGTCTGTATCCATTAACACGATCGAACCCAGCACGAATGCAGCAACGCCACCCAGACCAAACACCCCGAAACTGGGGCTCATCGCCTCTCCGATCATCAAACCGACACCCACCAGCAACAGAGCCAGCCCAACGTAGTTAATCGGCAACAACTGCATAGCATAGGCACCCACTAACAAACAAATAACTCCTGTTATACCTGGAGCCCCCATGCCCGGGTTATAGAATTCCAGAATAATTCCATAAACCCCGATCATTAACAGGATATAGGCCACATTCGGGTTGGTAATCAGCGCCAGAAACTCGTGGCGCCAATCTGGCTCGATGATGATGAGCTGCGGGTCGCCGAGCTCAAGAACTCGCTCCTGCCCTGCAACAACTGTACTGCGCCCGTCGATCTGGGCAAGCAACTCATTGATATCAGAGGCTATAAATTCAATGACGTTCTGTTCCAGCGCATCCGACGCGGTCAAATTAGCGGCTTCCCGCACGGTCTGTTCTGCCCATTCCATATTGCGGCCACGCAATTCGGCGAGACCACGCAGGTAAGCGACCGCATCATTGATGACCTTACGTTCCATAGTGGTGCCGCCGGAGCTGGATGAGTTCGGCTCCTCCCCTGTGGACTGCTCCGGCGCTTCTTCATTGCCTTCTGGCCCCACCGGCAGTGGCAGTGGGCTGGACCCACCCATACTCACCGGCGTGGAGGAGCCAACATTGGTCGCAGGCGCCATGGCGGCGAAATGACTGGCATAGAGGATATAGGTGCCGGCACTGGCGGCCCGGGCACCACTGGGTGCAACCCAGGTAGCTACGGGTACTGGAGAGGCGAGTATCGAGGAAATCATGTCGCGCATGGCCAGATCGAGGCCGCCCGGCGTATTCAGGCGAATAACCACCAGATCACTACCGGCTTCGTTGGCGTCCTGCAGAGAACGCACGACGAAATCGGTGGTAGCCGGCCCAATCGCCCCATCCAGCTCCAGCAGGCGGACTTCGGCGGCTACTAACTGCCACGCCTGACAACTTAGCAACAACGCCAGCAGGCATTTCAGCCACAGCCCAGTCACACTCGGGTGTTGCCTTTGCGTTTCGGACATTTCAGCTGAGCTCCTCCGCCGACTCGGCTTGATTCCGTCGAGGGGGCATCGCTTTCAATTCCCGACTACGCGGATTCGGCTTTAAACAAGTCTATCGACAATAGCATTCGAATGCCCTCAACAACAAGTCAAGCCTGAGACATATAGTGGGGCGCTCATGGCTTAACAAATTAAAGCACCACGCACCAGATGGCGCTACCGCAGCTTTCCCGCCATCCACTACGCCATGCGTCTGTGCTGCAACAATTTCGATTCGATATATGCTCAGAGCTTGAGAGGGAAGAATCAGGGCTATGGCGACACCTTCTTCATTGATGAAGTCTTCGTGAGAATCAGCACAAGGCAGCTAAGCAGTGGGTTTTGAGAGGCCAGATAATTAACTCATCAGCACCCACAGCTGCAATCATTCGTGGATGAGACGTAACATTTAGCTACGCTTTTGTAATGGACACAGCACACCATTAATTCGATACTTGGCCTAGCTCCGACATCGGAAACTCTGTATGGACCGCGTTTTGCTCGCAATACTCTCGTTCTGCCGGCAGGCGCCGCTGGCGGCTAGCGCACACGCCCAGCTCGTTTTGGCGTTCTTACAGGCATTACGAAGATTTCTGAGGGCTCCTCGATTTTCAGGTAAGCACTTGCGGGGCGATTCAGGCGGCCATCGATGGCAGGCTGCAAAGACTACAGACGGTATTCTTTTAACCGCCACGGGCAATTTTGCCGGTCAAGCAGTAGACCTCGTGGTTGCACAGAATGAAAGAAGATTCGAATACGGCAACCGCGCAAGCCCTGCGTCAACCGAGCCACCCGCTGAACTTTGGGATGCATTGATAGTGAGCTTTACTCGAATGGGTATCTTGCACAACATAGCGGCACTGAGCGCCGGCGTCGCTAACAATCTGGTCATCAATAGGCTTCTGTGTAAGCGTGCTGTGCTCCGGGATGGTTTGCGCACCCTGGCGTGCAACTAAGTCCTGACAAACAAAATATGGTGGCCCGATGCACATTAGAAACAAACTGATCACAGCAACTCTTTTATTCCTATGCAGCGCATCGACTCCAGCATTGGCACAGGAGGAAACCGAGGACGATGCCACGGTCACCTATCCTGCTGCGTATTTCTCCGAATACGGTGTGGTCTCGGTAAATGACATGCTAAGTCGGATTCCCGGCATCGGTCTTGCCCTGGAGGGCAACCAGGTGCCGAGCTTCAACAACAACAACGACCGGGGCCTTGGTGCGTCCAGCCAGATTCTGATTAACGGCAAGCGCCTGGCCGGCAAGGCGAACGAGGCGAGCAGCCAGCTCAATCGCATAGCCGCCGAACAGGTAAACTATATCGAGATTATTCGCGGCAGCTCTGGCGATCTGGACGTACGCAACTCGGGACAAATGGTCAACATCGTATTGTTCGAGTCACCAAGCAATTCGAGCTCTTCGGGCGAGATCGGCTTTACACATTTCCATGATGGCACAGTTGAGCCCAATGGCAGCTATTCCTACAGCGCCCAAAGCGGATCGTTCAACTATTTGATAAGCGCCGATGTCACCAGCGGCTATGAGTATCTGGAGAGCAGAGAGGTCAGCTTCCTCGGCGACAACACGCTCAATGACACCCGGGATTTCGATCGCGTGCGCGAACAGACGACGTACAGACTGAATTCAAACGTAGTCTATCAGTCCTCGCCTGCCGACCGAATTGCGTTTAACTTTCTCTATAGCGAGAGCGATCCGCCCGCGAGCCTGCAACGCACGATAACAAATTACCGGACCCCAAACGCGGCTGTCACCTATGAGCGTGAGGAGCTTCCATCCACAGCAGAAAACTGGGAGCTGGGCGGCGACTATGAACACAACTTCAACAACGGCGGCAAGTATAAATTTTTATTCATAGTTAACGAGCAGGACCTCAGCACGACGCGCGAGAGCTTCGTTTCTACCGAGCTCGGTGGCGTCGAGACCAAGGATCTGTTTCTCGACACTGCCAGCAAATACCAGGAACGCATCGCTCGCACATCCTATACCTGGCCAGTTGCAGAAGCGCAGTCTCTAGAGTTGGGCGTTGAGGGTGCACAGACCACTCAAAATTCGTCGCTACGCCTTGGACTGAATCGGCCAGGCGAGACCTCACCAGATTTTGGTGGTCTCACCCCCATACCTGTGCCCAATGCGATCTCCGAAGTCGAAGAAATTAGGTTCGAAGGTTTCGCTATTCACAACTGGCAGATCAACGCCCGTATGTCCCTCGAGAGCTCGCTCTTCTATGAGACTTCCGAGATCGAGCAAAGTGGCGACATCAACAGGACACGAGACTTCGATTTCATCAAGCCCAAGCTCGATTTCCGATTCGACATCAACAACAGCTTTCAGCTTCGCCTGTCGGCAGAAAAAACCGTCTCCCAGTTAAGCTTCGCCGACTTCTCTGCCGGCGTGAATCAACAGGACGACGACCAGGACACCATCCCTGGAAACCCTGAATTGGAGCAGGAGCAAACCTGGCGTTATAACGTCAACCTCGACTATCGATTGCCTAATGATGGCGGCGTCCTGAACTCTCGCTTCTTCTACTATGATGTTTCCAATTCCATCGGCAAGGTAGATGTGACTACCGACCCCCTTAATCCCATCAGCGCTAACGGTAACGTCGGCGATGGCAAGGTCTTCGCTTTGTACCTCAACGCCAGCATCAGACTCGGCTTCCTCGATCTGCCGCAGGCCGTGGTCACTGCAGCCATAAACCTCGAAGACGCCTATATCTATGACCCGCTGATCGCCAAGAAGCGCACCGTCATCCCCTTCGATCGCGGTGGTTTCCGCCTCGGCTACCGACAGGACATACCCGCGCAGAATTTGAGTTTCGGCATCAACTACCAGGACGGTTTTGGTGATGTCGGTGGCACTGGCGGCAACCGGGTGCGTTATGATATCGACAATGTTCTCTTCTTCGGCGGAGGGAAAATCCGCCCCGAACTAAAACTGTTCGTCGAGAAGCTGGGCTACGGAAATTTTACC
>JBBDIR010000034.1:72456-108894 GCA_040880325.1 Pseudohongiellaceae bacterium | reverse complement strand
CTTGATCATGAATCACAGTGTAGCGTGTTGCGCAACACTGTCAAGCGGCATAACGAGGCTGTAGAAAAATCAGTTTATAGATCAACCAGCAGCCTGCTCTTGTATGAATCAATCTTTTTCCTTCGTTTAATTCCGCTCTGCGTTGAGACGGTTACTTCTGCCAATAGTATTGTGTCTTACTGCATTATCAGGTGCCTAAACTACCATAATTCGCCAACTTCTCAATATTATGGACCAGACAGCATAAATGCCACTGTCCTTGCACCTTTTTGCGCCCCCTCAGACTGAATCGCCTTAACCGTTTGTTGCTGGTCAGATTGCCGAACACGGGCTCCACCACACTCATCCGATGACTGTAGATGGTCTTACCTTCATCACTGTCAACGCGGGCCTTCATCCAGTCAGTAAAGGGCGTAACGCTGAGCTTGCGCCTCTTCACCACAAAGGACACTTGCCTGCCTTTGCCTTTTCCATGTTCCGCAGATGCGGGATTTGTCATGCACCGGGCTTTGATCGGGCAGTGCCGGCATTGCAGCAGTCTGCCTTCAAAGTAGGCAATGCTGTACCCAAGTCATGGCGATATAACGAAACAACCCTGCCAGCTCCTTGTGTTGATGGGCTTGGTAGGGCTAGTGCGTTCCCGATCTTCTGCAGAATATTGCGCCGCGTGGTGATTTCCCAGATAGGATTATTCAGACACCTCAAGTGGTTTTGATCAGCTTATCTTTCGACCGAATAGATAATATCAACGCTCTGATGTTCTCCCGATTCGGCTTGAAACTTAACGTGTTCGGTGACGGTATAGTCCACCGCTACCTTCGACTGACTGTCGAATAGCCCTATACCGTAGCGGACAAAAATATCCGGCGTTAAGTATTTACCGATAGTGAGAACGCTGTTGTTGATATCGTCGGTCGCGTCGACTGCGAGCACATCCAGCCCCAGCTTGTTGCGAACTTGATTAGTTAAGCCTTCGCTGCGATCTACTCCCAGGCTTGCGATCGCCGTAAGCAAGGCATCTCCATCCTGTTGTCCAACTTCGGAAAATGGCCTACCGGTTACCAAGACCGCGATAATGTCATTGTCTGGCAACGCTGGCGTCGAGAACAGCTGACTGCTTATATTTTTAAGCGTGCCATTCATTAATACACCAACTGTGTAGTTATCTACATCTCTTGTCGCGCGCAAATCAATACCTGGATTGTCATAGGCGCCAAAGAACAAAAACTTTCCTTGGCTGATATTGAGCGACTGTCGATACATCTCGTAAGTTCCTTCTACAATAGAAAGCTCTCCATAGGTGCGATTGGATCCATTCTCTGTCTGCTGAATATTCAGATTGCCTGCCAGCTTTGTATTCATACCAAAGCCAGCGAAGGTCACCTCCTCGCCGAGGGTGATATCGATTGTGCCAGAAACCGGCCTATCGAAAAGGGTAGTCTCCGTAGCCGCGATAGAACGAGCGAGGTCTGGCCTGTCACTAGGGTAATTTACAATCACTACGTCTCTGGAAACATCCACAGCGGTTTCGGGTAGCTGCTCTAGCCTAAGTTTAAGAGTCGGAACATCGAGACTGCCATTTACCTCGATACTCGCAGCATCGATACTGACGACGACATCGGGAGAAACGTTTAATTCAAGATTGGGAACATTCGCTAGCTGAAAGTTCTCACCCTTCACTTCGGCAGAAAAAGTCGTTGCGAAGCCAAACGGATCAATAATCTCCCCATTGAACTCTATAGAGCCCGTTTCGGATTGTGCTCGCCCAGTCAGCCGAACAGATTCCGGACTGTCGCTACTTACATTGGCGGTGATGTCGGTAAGCTCTATCCCCAGCCTATCGATCGAAGCAGATGCGCTGGAAAGCTCGATCGAACCTGTAGCCTCGGGCGCGCTTATACTGCCGGCCAGACTCGCACGTCCGTTCAGGCTTCCACCTATGTCACTCAAGTCTGGCAGCAGAGCTTGCAGCCAACGCAGATCCTCCAACCCAGCCTCAACAGTACCGAACAAATCATTATTGGCCGCGATCCCCACATCCGCGGATATGGATCCACGCACATCGATCTCACTGTCGTCTAAATTCTCTCTAAGAAAACCGGCATCGACTGTAAATTGCCACACCTTCTCTTGCGAGCTACCCGAAACTTCTAGCCGCTCTAGATTGTATTCCTGGGCGTCTATTTCTTCATCACCATTATCATCTGTAGTCAATAGCTCGGATGTTATGGATAAGACAGCGTCCCTCGCAGAGAGCTCAAAATCGAGATTTAAGTCTTCGCTATCTGGAAGGCTTAAAGAAAACCGAGCATCGACTTGACCTTCCATCGTCGCGCCCTGAAGAAGCTGAGGCAGCAATAGCAATTGATCTTCAACTAAATTCGAACCGGCACCAGTGTTGAGGCTCTGCCCCAGATTAAATACCGTAAGCGGATAATCTTGCAACGAACCAGTTACTGTTATGCCATCAACAAAGTTTTGCCCAAACGTAAAGCAGAGCAGCGTTTCCTCTTGCCTCCAGCAAGTTTCATCAACAGTAATTCCAGTGCTGGCAACAGCTATATCGGTGGCTTCACCCGTTGACCAACTACCAAGCGGCGTGTCTATCGATGCCGTCTCCAAGCTCCCTGCCCAGGACAAATTTCGAAAGTCATTGAAGGCTCCTGTCATCGTAGCCGTGAGATCGCCGTAGCGACTTTGAGCATCCAAGCGCATTCTGTGATTGCCTTCGGTTCCTGAGGCTACCAACACTAGTGGGCTGAGGGATTCGTTTCTGTCTCCATCCTGATACGTAATCCTGCCAACAGAGAGTTCGCTGTGCACCTCTCCGCCCGTGCGCTGAAAATCAAATTCGAATTGGTCTGTGGAAAATTGTTGATAGGAGAGATTGCTGCCGGAAAGCCTGCCGGCAATATCTGGAGCAGCAGGATCCCCACTCAAACTTCCCTGTCCCTCGAGCACACCACTGCTTCCAACCAGGAATTCTTCCAACGACGCCGCGGAGATTGACCAGTTGAGATCAAGACTATCTGAGTAGGTCCCGCTCAGGCCTAGCTGATTACTCTGCGTCTGCAATCGCATATCTTCGATTTCTATCGAGCCCTCATTGAATCGAATAGACCCCTGCCCCTGCATCGGATAATCCGCTACACGGCCACTAAGCGCTGCAATCGTAAGCCTTCCCTCGGCGCCCGCGTCGGGCAGGGTGACATCGAAATTTCCAGAGCCAGCCAGGCCGACGAGACTCACCGATGAGGGCAACTCGACCAAGGACTCGAGGCTTGGCATGGTCAATTCATAGCTGCCCTCGATGCTAAACACATCTGACCAGTCGATCATCGCTGCGCCAGCTATTTCATTATTGAGGGCGCTCAGATTGTAGGAGCGCAGGTTTAAGGCCGAAGCCGCATAGTCCGCCTCGGCATCGATAGTTACGGCTGGATACTGTTCGTATTGCAGATCCGAATGCAGCGTCAATGCAATATTCTCGAAATTTCCCGAGGTTTCGAGTGACACATTACTGATCTCATAGTTTGCTGGAATGTCCAAGGGTAGTGTCACCCTATCGGCGCTGTGATTCAAATCGAACTCTAACTCGCCAGCAAACAGTCCAGTGAGAACGCTGCCACTCGATTGAATCCTCTGCGGTATTTGCAATTCGTGTTGAAGCTCCACTTTCGATAGATCTCCCGCAATTTCGAGTCGACCCGCCAGTTCCTCGGAGCGGTTATTGAGGGTGGTTGCATAGCGCCAATCCAGCAAACCGGTGATTGGCCTATTCGCAATGAATTCCAGATCGAACTCACCGGCTAGTTCTAATCCATCGGCACTTAGTTGTAATGCCGTTACGCCTAGCCTGCCATTATCTAACTGCACAGCAAGCGAGATTGAATGCAGAGTGAGCTGCTGTTCCTGCTGAACAAATTCCAGCCTGTCAATTTGCAATCGTGAAATGGCGACAGCAATAGGAAGCGGATTCGTAGCAACGTCGATATCCATTTTTGAATCAGTAGCTTCACCAACAGGTATTTCTATTCCCAGACTGGAAATCCGTAGATCTGATAACAACAGCTGGCCCGTTAAGAGCGAGTAGGGGTTCCACGACGTGTGCAAGCCTTCAATGACATAGCTGCCAGTCGCATCGTCTAGTCGAATCTCCCCAAAAGACAGGCCGCGAAAAATAGTCCCCTGAACATCTTCAATGACTACAGACACCCCTGCATCGTTCAAGCGCTGCTGCGCCTGATTGAGAGCCCATTGACTACCGGTTTGTGTGCTCAATAGAAAACTTGCCACACCCAGCAGCACTAGCAGCAACAGAAAGACACCGGCCGCGGCAATAAAGACCGTGCGCCAGATTCTTCCAGAATTAAGTTTCACTGAAGTCGGCGCGTTCACAGATCCGGACCCATGGTTATATGAAGGCGGAACTTATTGTCCTCATCCAACGCGGAGGCCAGATCGACTCGAATAGGCCCGATTGGCGATAGCCAGCGCACACCAAGGCCCGCACTCTTCTTTAGTTCCAGGTCATCGAGCGCGTTGAACGAGTTACCCGCGTCATAGAACACGGCGAGCTTCCAATTTTCTCGAATGCGAAAATCGTATTCCACTGACGCGACTAACTTATGTTTACCACCGACTACCTCACCGAGCTCATTCTCCGGGCCGAGCGACTCATACCGGTATCCCCTTACGTTCTGATCACCACCGGCGAAATATCTGATGGATACGGGCAGCTCGATGCTGTCCTCCACTAAGGTCGTTCCCAGATCGAATCGAGTTATCAGCCGCCCAGGCCCGAACGTTGATATCCATTTTCCCTGCAGATCGAGCTGTAGAAATGAAACCGTCGAGATAGCTTCACTGGAGGCGCCCCGCAATCGACCGAACAGCCTCCACCCCTGAGTGGGGTAGAGCGCGTCATCGGCCTGCGTCTTCGTTAGACTCGTACCCGGGATCAATAAGTCTGCCACTTCATCCTGATCGACGATCTGAAACTCCTCATGCTGGAAGTTCAAGAAATACGTCTGTCGCCAATCGGAACGATTGATAAAGCTATAGACCGAACCAAACTTTAAGGTTTCGTTTTTAAAAGTACCGTTGTCTTCCCGTTGAAATCCTCCAGAGAACCGAAGTGATTCAGTGGCCGGATTAGCCATAGGCAGGGTGTAACTAAGGTCCGTAGATTGCTTTATCGGGGACACACTGGCACCAAAATCAAAACGATGGCCCTCTCGATTCAGATATCTGTCCTCATAGCTCGCTGTTACTCTAGGACCTATATCGGTTGTTAGCCCTGTACCGATCGAATAGTTGCGCCGTGGACGTGGTTCAAGCGCAATCGTGATCGGGACTTCTGCACCCTGAGCCGAGTTCAACACCGGGGTGACGGTTACGCTACTAAAATACTGACTATCACTGAGTGATTTACGTAGGTCGATCAGCGCAGATGACGAGTAGTAGGACTGCTCTTCAAATTCAATAAATCTGCGAATGAAGTCCTCTGACAAATGTTCAATCGGTTGAATCTGCACATCGCCAAATCGATATCGTACACCAGGATCGAAATCGATCAATGCACTCGCCGTGTTCTCCTGCAGATCTAATAATAATTGGGAGCGTTCGAATCGGGCAGAAAAGAAACCAGCCTCTACCGCACGCGAACTTAGATCCGATTTTAATTCTTCATAGCTTCGTTGATTCAGTTGGTCGCCAGTCGCTAGCGGAAGATTCTCCAGGACGCTGGAGAACAAGCCTGCATCGCCACGAATATTGATCTCTATATTTGACATCATTACCGGCACGCCGGGTTCTATCGACACACTCAGTGACCAACAGGATGCTTCGGCAGCGAATTCGATAGTGCTCTGAATCAAATAGTACCCAAGTGCGCGCCCAGCTCGCTCGATATCTTGCTTAATCCCCGGCGCAAACCGCCTCAGTCTCGCCTGCGATGTTTCGCAGGCAACGTTCGGAAGCGTTATATGCGAGCGCAGATTTCTCTCAAGCTGCTCAGGGGCGCCAGCTATCGAGTATGTACTTGGCTGCGCAGTAGCGAAGGTGCTGAGAAGCAATGCTCCCGCTGCCAACACGCTTCTATACGAGAAGAGGAGGCGCGGTATTATTTGCTGAGGTACCGAATTGAGAAGAACTGAGTGCATTTAGACTTTTGGTTTGCGAATGAGACCCGTATAGCTTACGGCAAGCACTATAAAACAGCCATTATAAGCCTTTCAGATGAACTGCCCATGAATAGCTTATGAAAGGACTAAAGAAAGCGGACCCAGTTTCCTGAAGCACTACGAAGAAGCGGGCCATGTGGCCCGCTTCTGATCTTTATTGAGATAGGGGATAGAGAGCTTTGCTTTATTGTTCCTTGCGCTCGTAATGCCCCATGAGCATTCCAGTCGCCAATACGTGGCCGTCGATGGCTGCCAGTAGCTCGTCTTTATTCAGGCCTTCTTCCAGCTCGAGGTCGGCGTCTAAGGCATAGACTCTGAAATGGTAGGCGTGAAGATGGCCATTAACAGGAGGCCGTGGCCCGAAATAGCCGGGACGGCGCGTACCATTGAGGCCATTAATCATGCCTTCCAGACCAGGAACACCCGTCACTATTGCCTCTTTACTCATGTCTTCCGGCAATCCAGACGCCGAAGCAGGAATATTGTAGGCAACCCAGTGCGGGAAAGGGGTGGGCATCATGCCGAGTGTTACTACCTCTGGATCATCGCAGATCAGAGCCAATTGCACCGTACCATCAGGCAGATTAGACCAATTCAGGTCGATCGACTTGTTCTCACCGTAGGCTGAGTATTCCTCTGGAACCATGCCGTGGTGATCGAAGACTGTACTGGTGACGGTAATTGTCTCTGGCGCGTCGGCAGCAATGGCGTTGAGAGACATAACTGTGAAGATGGCTCCCATGAAACTGGATAGCTTACCCATACTCTTTCTACTCCTTAAGCAGATTCTGATTATTAGCGAACTTGTTGAAAAGCCTACTGTATACCGATATCCGGGGCGCAGTCTATACCGCTTGTCGATGCCTTTTGAGTCTTTAACTAATCTCTGTTACTGAAGCTCCCCAGTCAGTGCTCGGGCAATTTCGGCGATACCCGCGTTACGATCATCGAACGACGCAGTCGTTTCCGTCATATAGATTGCCACGAAAATAGCCTGTCTGTTCTCGGGCCAAACCACGGCGACATCGGCCATGGTTCCATTGTTGCCACCGCCGGTCTTGTCGCCGACTATCCAGCTAGATGGAAATCCAGCACGTAATTTTGCTGCGCCGGTCTTGTTGGCAATCATCCAATCACGCAGTTGCTTGCGCGAGTTCTCTGACAGCGTATCTGATAGCAACAGCTCTCTCAGAGTGCTGGTAAGTGCCGCTGGAGTCGTGGTATCGCGCGGGTCGCCGATCAAAGCCTCATTGAGATCAGTCTCCCATCTGTCGAGCCTCGTCATATTATCGCCGAGGCTACGCGCAAACTGCGTGACCCCGGACGGCCCTCCGATGGACTGCAGAATTATATTTCCCGCCGTGTTATCACTCTCGGTCAAGGCGGCTGCGCAAATTTCTGCCATCGTCATGCCTTGCTCCCCAACACGGGTTTCGGTAACTGGTGAGTAATCGACCAGGGCATCCTGCTCTATTACAACACGACGCTCCAGACTGTCCTGGGCGCGATCGACGCGCGCGAGAAAAGCGCCCGAAGCTACAACCTTGAAGGTGCTACACAGGGGGAAGCGTTGATCCGATTGATAGTTCCAGCTGCGCCCAGATTCCTCATCCAGCACCGCGAGCCCGAGACGCGCGCCGAGTCGTTGCTCGATTTCTATGGCCTTACTGATCAGGGCGTTCTGCTGCGCAAGCAGCGGACGCCACGAGGAAGTGCCAACGGCCGTTAGCGCAGCTAACGACAATCTAGAAAAATTACGTCTATCGAAACTCATAGCGAAGACTCCAACTGAAATATTAATTCACCAGTCGCCGCCAGCCGATCACAATGGCTGTCACAGAAAAAATAAATCCGATCAGGCTGAGGATTATCATAACCACATCCCACAGCGGTCGATGGCGTAGCAGGAACTGAAAATCCAAACTGTGCAAGCCATTGAACAGCCAACGCTCGAGACGACTTGCGTCGGTTACACGATTGACTATCTCACCGTTATTAAGGTCGACGTGGAACCAGGTCGATTCCGCATCATCAAAAACGGCGCGATAAACCGGGAAGGGGCGAAAATTATTATGTCGTGAATAGTAGTAGGTATCCTGCTCGTTGATTAGCTCCATAGCTTCCAAATTTGCTTGCGGTAACAGATCTGGAATTGCCGCAGTCACCAGAGCGAGCAATTTAGTTGAAGAGTTCTGTACGCTAGTATCGGAGAATCTGACTTCTGTGTTTTCGGGAGACCTGATCAGCGAGTAATAGTAGCTGCCTTGAATCTGATGCCACTGAATTTCTTTCACTGCGTAAGCAACGTCGTCTGTCTGCGGCATCGGTAGATTTGAAAGTCGCAGCGTGTCGTTGCCGTAGTATCGAATCAACTGCGGATAGGGAGAAGCCGAAGAATTGAATATCCCCCAAGGGCCCATCGACATAAGCCCGCTAAAGATGAATGTCGATACGAAGACCAGCGAAAGCAAACCTAATACATGATGCCACTTCATCCATCCTTTATAGGGGCTGATACGAGAACCGCTATAGGGGCTTCCTATTCTGATACGCATAAAACCGATAATACCGCCAGTGATGACCGACACGATCCCGACTAACGAGGTATAGACGATGACGTCCGTCCAGAGCGAAGCATTCCTGCGCAATTGTAACGGATAGATCCAATGGATAGTCGAGCCAAGCCAGTTCCAGAAACGCTCGGTACCACTGGTATCGAGGATGACCTGAGCGCTGCGATCCGACACATAGAGGACGCGGTTTTCGCTGTCGTTCATAGCGATTCTATGCAGCGGCCTCGATCCATTGTGTGAAGCCGAGATACTCCACTGATCCATATCTACCAATGCGTCATAGCTAGGTGCAGAGTCCTGCGATGCCAACCCGGAAAGGCGCGCCGCTAGTAGAGCCGCGCCCTCGCCTACCGCAGAGATACTTGCACCGTCATCGGCGAAAACGAAATGGCGCCTACCGTCTACCCCTGCATACTCGTAGGCAGGGCGATCGAGGATAGAGCTTAGCTTTACCGAAGAGAAAACCGTTGCCGAATCAATGGAAGCCGCGCCCTCAAAAGGAGTTAGAGTCACCGCGGCCAGATTCAGGTCCGGAAGCTGAGACAGTCGCTCCGCCTCCGTCAGTTCTGGATACTCCACATACATCATTATTACGCCGCTCGCGAACCAAAGCGCAAACAACAGACACATGGCGATGCCGAGCCAGCGGTGAATCCAGAATAAGAGCGGTTTAAACTTCAATGGCACATTGCTCGCTGCTTATTGTTCGTCGGCTAATGTGTAGAAGCCGGAGACATTAAGTACGATATTTATATCTTCGTTGCTCTCGTTAGAGAAGTACCAGCCATGGATACCATCGAATGGCGCAACCATATAGCCTTCAGAGGAATCATCTCTACCCACCTTATAGAACATCACATCACCCGGCGCCTCAGAAGTTCGGACAGTATGGCCATGAAACTCGGTCAACAGCAGCTCCGGTTCAGGCAAATCATGTGCCTGCCACTGATAACTTACGGCAGCACCCTGTTTCATGTTTAATTTGTATTCCAAATCTGAGAGCGCAAACAACGGAATCTCAATCACGTCGGCATTGAATTCGGGTCGCTCCTGATAGAACACATTCTCGGCCAGGGGGATGTCGATCCATTCGACTGCCTCCTGCTCGCAAGAGCTCAGCAGTACCGCCAACAATCCCATGCCCGCAACTCGCAGCCAGGTAATTCGCAATATCCAATTTGAGTATTTCAAATGTAACTCTCCTTTCAATCCTTTCAACCCTTTCAACCCTTTCAACGCCATCAGTGTCGATCAAATTTCTTATTGATGCATAAGAGCGCGAAGAATAGCAAAAAGCGTCGATGCAATGCCAAAGTATCGTAGATTTACCGCAATCCAGTAGAGGTTTCACTACGTTAAGGTAACGTTAAAAACGTTTATTAACTAGTTATTCGCAGGGCCCACTCCTAAACTTCGCGCCTAATATTGCAGGCACGGGATTTTTTCTGTTTGAGAACGAGCCCACGAAACAACACTAGTGTAATGAACAACGCAGGAGATCATTCGATGCACATCTGGCAATTTGAAGGCGATAGATTCATCAGGGCAAAAGCCTATGGCTTAAGCATAACAATAGCTATGATCTGCGCATCGGGCGCCCAGGCTGCCGAGAACGGTATTGAGGAGATCCGCGTAGTTGGGCAGGGTGGTGTGGGCAGCATCCGCCTCAATGCCGCGAATGGGGCTGGCAGTCGCCTCGGGCTGTCCGCTCTAGACCAGCCCGCGAGTGTCGACATTATTAGTCGCGAAGAAATCGCTACCAAAGGCGACTACAGTGCCCTCGATGCCGTCACCCGAACCACCGGCATATCCGCCAGCGCCAGCCCCGGAAATGGAGGTACATCTATATCCTCACGCGGGTTCAATGGTCATGGCTCGACCGTCTATACTTACGACGGCACGCGTCTGTACATCGTTGCCGGCACTGTAACTTTCCCCGCCGATACCTGGACTCTCGACAAGGTGGAGGTATTGCGCGGTGCCGGCTCGGTAATCAATGGTGTCGGCGCGTTAGGCACTACAATCAACTACGTGCCAAAGTCTCCCTCTTTTGGCGAGAGCAGCTTCGAGACAGTTGCGGCGTTCGGTAGCTTCGACATGAAACGGCTGGCAATCGGGGGCGGCGCAAAAATCTCGGAGAAACTGGCATTCCGACTGGATGCTTCTCATCAGCAAGACGACGGCTTCGCCGATCGCGCTGACGAAAAACGGGAAGTGTTAGCTGGCTCATTGCTCTATCAGGCCACCGAAGATCTTAGCATCCGCTTCAGTGTCGACTATGCCGACATCGATACCGCGCCATTCTGGGGTACGCCACTGATCAATGGCGCGGCAAGCAGCGCCCATCGCCGCAATAACTACAACTTCGAAGACGGCAAAGTGATCTACGAAGACATATGGTCACGCATGCACGTCGAGTGGGACATATCAGACAACATTACTTTCCGGAGTGACACTTATCTGCTCGACGCCGAGCGCGAATGGCAGAATCTCGAAGAGTATGCTTACAACGACACCACAGGTTTAGTCGACCGTGCATTCTATCTCGGCATTGTGCACGACGAGCAGCAGCTGGGCAGCCGATTCGATTTCCTCATCGAATCAGATCTAGGCGGCATGGAAAATAGACTGAGCATCGGTGCCGAAATCAACGATATCGAGCTAAGTTATCTCAACAACTTCAGCACCGGCGGTTTCGACGTTGGCGATAGCGTGCCAGTATTCGGCTTCAATCCTGGCAGCCTTCCACAGGCCACCATACCCACCATCCTCGACTATCAGACAGATACCACACAGTACGCACTGTTTATAGATGATGTGATTCAATTTAATGAACAACTAAGCCTCGTACTCGGCGGACGCTATGACAATATCGACTTTTCGCGCTTCGATCTGGCCATCGGTGGCAACCCGGCCTCTCGCTTTGGAACAGACTTCTCCGAGCTTACCTGGCGCGCGGGCCTGGTCTACCAACCGACCACTAGCATGAGTCTCTACGCGCAGGCGAGCACGGCCGCCGACCCTGTTACCTCGCCGATATCGATCAGCGGCGGCAACGCCAACTTCGATCTAGCGACGGGCCAACAGTATGAGATCGGTCTCAAGCAGCAGTTCATGCAGGGACGCGGTGAATACACCCTCGCCTACTTCGATATTGAAAAGGAAGACATCCTTACCCGACTGCCCGGCTCCACTATCACCGAGCAGATAGGGCAGCAGAGCTCAGACGGTATTGAATTTACCCTGCGGATAAATCCAATTGATTCACTCAGCATCGACTTCAATGCGGCCAGCATTGATGCAGAATTCGACGAATTCTATTCCGGTGGTATCTCTCTCGCCGGCAACACGCCACGAAACGTTCCGGAGCAAACAGTGAATCTATGGCTTAACTGGTCACCGATTCAGAATGTGCAGATAGGCGGAGGTTTTCGCTATGTAGATTCTCGCTTCGCCGACGACAGTAATAGCGAGCAGATGCCCGAGTACACCGTATTCGATGCCAGCGTAAACTGGATGGCCACGGAGGAACTGACCGTCACCGCCAGGGTGAAAAATCTAAGCAATGAAGACGACTACGTGATCGCACCCTACGTATCCAATCAATGGATATTTGGCGACCCAAGAGCCTATGAAGTGAGCTTGCGCTATTCATTCTAGGGTTCAACTACTCCAGAACCACGCCTGCTGGACGCCCCGGTCCGCAGGCGATCCTGAGCTGCTCCCGAACCAAGTCAGGAGATAATCAAAGCAACTCCCTGCAACAGCACATCTTACACGACTTCCCTCCCACGATAGACAAAGCCAAATAAGCCTGCCCTCGGGCAAGATCGTCTGCGCCGCGACAACGTGTCGCATCCCCAATACCCATCGGTATCTATACAATCCTCCCGTCTTCTACACCAATTCTGGAGTTTGAACCAATGGCTTTCACGAAGAAGTCCCTAGCCTGGGGCATTGCACTTGGCGTAGCTACCCTTGCTACCACTATAACTTTCGCCGCAGAACAGCAGGTGGAGGAAATAGTGGTATGGGGTAGTGCCAGCGACAGAAATTTTGCCAACCCGAGCCCCACTAGTGTTATTACTCCAGCCGACTTCGCGAGCATCAATGTCGCCACGACCGAAGATATAGTGAAGTTCGAGCCCAGTGTCGTCATTCGGCGCCGATTTATCGGTGACTCCAACGGCGTGATGGGCATGCGCGGGTCGAATATGTTTCAGACTTCGCGCTCGATGGTTTTTGCCGACGGCGTGCCGCTACACTACCTATTACAGTCGCGCTGGAACGGCGCCCCCCGCTGGACCATGGTTTCTGCGAGCGAGATTGCCCGGGTTGAAGTTCTCTACGGCCCCTTCTCGGCAGAATATGGCGGCAATGCGATGGGCGGCGTGATGGAGATTGAAACGGCGATCCCACAGAGCAGCGAGTTCCACTTCGATAGCTCTTTCTATTCACAAAATTTCGATGATTACGGTTTCGATGATACCGTAAACGGCTATAAGACTTTTATGTCCTATGGCAACAAGCTTGGCGACACTAGCTACTATTTCTCCTTCAACCGCCTGGACAACCAGTCACAGCCACAAACCTTTAACTATGGCGGCAGTAGCAATAGTGCAAGCCCACTTGCGGTGACCGGCTCTCTTCTCGAGAACGACGAGCTTAGCAGATCTAGAAACTGGTTCATGGATACGGGCGTGGTCGATACCCTGACCAACAATTACAAATTTAAGCTGGGTCATGACTTTGGCAATTGGTCAACGCTACTGAACGTCGCCTACGAGGATCGCAACTCCATCAATGACTCTGCCAATACCTATTTGCGCGACGCCGCGAACAATCCGATCTATCGTGGCGATGTGATCGACAATGGACGTCAATTTTCTGTGCCCGCGAGTCGCTTCGCTGCTAGCGAATTGGAGCGCCGTAGTCTCTCAACCAGTCTGAGACTACGCGGCAACATCACCGACAGCATCGAACTTGAAGCGAATATCAATCGTTTCTCTGTAATGCGTGATGAGACACGCAGCTCTCAGGCGCACCCCGAAGATCCATTACACACTCTGGATGGGCAAGTCTCTGATTTCGGCGATACTGGCTGGGACGCGGCCGAGATAAAAATGTATTTCGACGATTTGGGTATTCCGGGGCTCGGCTTGGTGGCAGGTGTGCGCAAAGAAGCCTATGAGCTGAATCTCGATATCTACAACTCAAGTAACTACGCCGCTGGTAGCAAAGACGCCTTCACCGCGCGCAGTGGTGGCGAGACTGAGATACTGGCAAGCTTCGCACAGTTCAACTGGCAGTTGAATGATCAGTGGGATGCTGCCTTCGGACTGCGCCGAGAGAAGTTTACCAGCAGCAATGGTTACTTCGACAGCGACGATGCCAGCACCGCTCAGTTCGAGCTGACCCAGGTTCCGAGCCGCTCCAGCGGTGAAACCTCGCCGAAGTTCTCGCTCGGCTATCAACCGAATGCCGACTGGTCATTCCGTTACTCTATAGCGCAAGCCTATCGCTTTCCAATTGTTGAAGAACTCTTCAGCCAGTTCGAGGCCTACAATTCTATAAGCGTTTCGAATCCGGGTCTCGCCCCCGAGGACGGCTTACATCACAATCTGATGGCCGAGCGCGCAATCTCGAATGGCTATATCCGCGTGAACTATTTCACCGAGACTATCGAAGACGCCATCGAGTCACAGTCGACCATCATCAACGGAGGCACTTCGCTGAGAACGTTCATCCCGGTAGATGAATTACGCACCAGCGGCGTCGAGTTTATCGCGAATGCACAGGATATGTTTCTGCCCAATCTCGATATTCGCTTTAATACGGTGTACACAGATTCTGAAATCTTGAAGAATGCTCCGAACCCGGCAATAGAGGGAAATATCTATCCGCGCATGCCGAAATGGCGCGGCAATCTGTTGGCGACCTACCACCTGAACAGCGCATGGGATATAGGCGCGAACGTACAATACGCGAGTGATAGCTTTGGACGAATCGACAATACAGACGATGAAGACAATGTCTATGGCGCACAGGATGGCTACACACGAATCGGACTGAAGTCTACCTATCGTATGGATAGCGGCATCTCCTTAGGCTTAGGCATCGACAATCTGACGGACGAAGTCGCATTCGTGGCCCACCCCTGGCCGGGACGCACTTTCTACGCGAATTTCTCCTACGATTTTTAGAACAACTTAAAAGCCATCCAAGGATGAACAACGCTAATTTTTAGAGGCTTATTAAAGAACAAGAGATTGGAACGAACTATGCAGAACCTACTTAGAAATTTGGCCGCGAGCGCCACGGCCCTGTTAGGAGCGGCGGCTTTATTGCTGCCGCTGAGTGCGATAGCGAGCGCCTGTGATGCAACTTCTGAATCGCGCTCTGTGTCCATTCACTGCGGCAGCGCACCCAGCGCAACATTCGACGACAACGGCAGACTCTGGGTTACCTACGTGCAGAACCAACATGTGTATGTCAGCTACTCCGACGATCTGGGCGCGAGCTATGCAACTGCCGTAGCCGTCAATCCCGTCAAGGAAGATGCCGAACACAACGGTGAGAACCGACCGAAAATCATTCTGGATGAAGACTCCAACATATTTGTGTCCTGGACCAGGAAAACATCGCCTCGCTTTACCGGAGAGATTCGTTTCAGCCGCTCAATAGATGGTGGCAGTACCTTCGACGAACCCCGCACCATCAATGACGATAAACTCTTTACCGGGCATCGATTCGAGAGTCTCTACTTAACCGAGTCGGGCCACCTCTACATCACCTGGATTGACAAGCGTGACTTGGAAGCGAGCATCGAGATTGGCGAAGACTATGCAGGTGCAGCAATCTATTATGCAGTGTCCACGGATCAGGGGGCCTCGTTCTCGACCAACTACCGAGTCGCAAACAACAGCTGCGAGTGTTGTCGCATCGCGATCGCTCCGCACGGGCCGGCGAACATCGCTATTCTCTGGCGCCAGATTTTCGGTGAGACAACCCGCGACCATGCCATAGCGGTATTGACTCCGAATGGCGAGACACAACAGTTGGAGCGCGCCAGTTACGATGAGTGGCAGATCGATGCCTGTCCGCATCACGGCCCTACTATGGTTAAATCGAGCAAATCGGATGACTATCACATAAGCTGGTTCACCAATGGAGCTCTTCATCAGGGCATCTACTACGCGCGCTACTCATTCGCTAAGTCGCAGCCGGAGCATATATTCCGCGTAGACGGCAGAGCCGGGGCCGGGCACCCATTCCTCGCGGAATATGCGGGCACACTCAATCTTGTGTGGAAAGCTTTCGATGGACAGAATACAAATCTCAGTCTGATTCAATCGACAGATGATGGTGTTACCTGGTCGGCGCCACAGCTTATTCATGTCACATCTCAAGGCTCAGACTATCCACTTCTGGTGACTGGTGAAGAGGGCCTCTATCTTAGCTGGCATACGCAAGAAACGGGTTACGTCTTCGAGAAACTGACAGCAGACGGGGAAACCTATTCCGATGATTAGATCTCTCACTATTTACCAGCAACGAGTGCGACTTTTAATAGGAGCAATATTTCTTTGCGCTTCCTCGACAGTCGCCGCCGATAATTTTAAGGCGTTTACAGCCGACTCATTTGAGCAGATCAAAGCGAGTTTCGAAGGGGAAGAATTTCTCCTCGGCTTGTGGTCTGTTGACTGTCCACCGTGCATGGTGGAGATGGAACTGATGGCTAAGCTTCTCGAACTTAATCCAGATTTACCCTATGTACTCGTCTCCACCGACCCTATCGAGCAGAGAGAATACTCGGCGGAGTACCTGGAAGATGTTGGGCTGGATGACAGAGTGTCCTGGATGTTTGCCGACAACTTTGTCGAACGCCTGCGCTTTAGTATCGACCCGAATTGGTATGGCGAATTACCACGCAGCTACTTCTTCGATAACAACCATGCTGTGCAATCTCACAGCGGCATTGTGAGCGAAGAACTTCTTCAACAATGGTTTTCGAGGCCGCTGAAGTTTCGCTAGAAACCGGCAAGCGAGACCGTTCCCACTGCTGGATTCACAGACAGAGAGACCTCTAGCTATTGCTAGAGCCGAGGCACTCGTACGAGCGACCCTCGACTCTGCATTGCACTATTTGCAAACGCTTTACTTCAGATTGGAATAATCCGTCGCGCTCATCATAAAGGTGTTTGCCGAAATGGGTACCTCATACTTCTGTCTGAGCTCTACCCACTCTGGGTCTGCGGCGAAGGCTGCCCAGACTTCAGTGCGATGAGCACGGTCTCTATAGGCTAGCATCCAAACCAGAGTGTTAGGATCATCCAGCCTCTGCCACACGGCTATAACCTCGGCACCGTGCTTCTCGAATATGGAGACTTCTTTCTCACGGAAACGCTGGTGCAGATTATCGATGCCGCCTACCCCGTCCTTTATTGGTTCAGCTGTGTACATGCGTATCTCGAAGCAGCGGGAATTCGCATCGACATTGCGTGACAGATCACTCGATAGGTCGCCGGCGGGGCCACACGGTGGCGGCGCATCGGCGGCTAGCATCAGGCCGGAGAAGCTCAAGCCCAGTGTTAGTCCAGATAATGCAATCAGGTTTAGTAGTGTTCTTCGCATGGGTAATTCCTCATAAGCGATTTTGGATTTCGAGCTGCTGATACTAAGTGGGCAGGAAATGAAAGTCCATGTCTATAGGATCGATCTTTCTGCTCACTGTGATTAAAAAATAGACAGCGCGCAATAAATCCTTCGATTCTTCGCCTAAACCAACCATAATAGGCACGAAGACACCTAAATATTGAGCTAACAACTTTGAGCTAACAACAATGTTCCGACGCCTGAAGAACTGCCACAACGTAGAAGACCTGCGCCTGCTGGCGAAACAGAGATTACCCGGCCCCATTTTCCACTATATCGATGGCGCCGCCGATGATGAGATCACCTACCGCAGAAACACCTCGGCGTTTGACGATTGCGATCTGGTACCCAACGTACTCGTGGGCACCGAAAAGGTAGATATGTCGGTAACCGTGATGGGACAGAAGCTGGATATGCCGATCTTCTGTTCGCCTACGGCGCTGCAACGATTATTCCATCACGACGGCGAACGCGCTGTGGCAAGGGCGGCGCAGAGGTTTGGCACTATGTTTGGCGTCTCGGCCTTGGGTACCGTAAGCCTCGCTGAGATTGGCGGAATGATCTCTACTCCGAAGATGTTCCAATTCTATTTTCACAAGGACCGCGGCCTCAATGATGCGATGGTGCAACGCGCACAGGCGGCCGGATTCGATACCCTAGCACTCACTGTCGATACCATCACTGGCGGCAACCGTGAGCGCGATCTGTACACCGGCTTCACGTCGCCACCCCGGCTCACTCTAAAGAGCCTATTCAGTTTTGCGGCCCATCCGGCGTGGGCGATAAATTATTTCCTCCGAGAACCATTCGAACTCGCCGAATTGAAGGACTTCGTGCAACAGGGTTCGAACGTCGCGGTTTCGATAGGCGACTACTTCAAGTCGATGCTCGATCAAACCATGAACTGGTCCGACGCCGAGGCGCTGCGCGCACAATGGGGAGGGCCCTTTTGTCTGAAAGGAATAATGAGTGTGGCCGATGCGAAGAAGGCAGTAGACATCGGTGCTGATGCGATCATGGTTTCGAATCACGGCGGTCGTCAGCTCGATGGCTCCCGATCACCCTTCGATCAGATCGCAGAAATTACTGACGCCGTCGGCGATGATATAGATGTGATTCTGGATGGCGGCGTGCGTCGCGGTACACACGTGCTTAAGGCGCTGGCCGCTGGCGCGAAGGCCTGTTCGGGTGGACGGATGTATCTGTATGCGCTTGCAGCTGCCGGGCAGCCGGGTGTTGAACGAGCCTTACAGAACCTGAAAACCGAGATCGAGCGCGATATGAGACTGCTCGGCGTGCAGAATGTTTCGCAGATAAACAGAGAGATGTTACGGTGGCGCTAGCTCGCTATTGCAGTCCGAAGGGGCTATCCAACAGACCATCGATCTGCATCAGATCGACAACTGCCTGACCTTGCCCGCGCTGGGCCTCGAGATCCGCTACACGATAGCAGGAGCGTCTCGGGAATCGACTGCCTAATTCGGTTCTGGTAAAACAGGTAATGTGGTCTTCTTCTGGCGCGATCGAATTATAGTAAGCCACCTCGGCATCGGTTGGTAGTCTGGGCCGATCTTCAGTTTCGGATGCGGCGCAGCTGGCAAGAATGCTGGTGAACAGCAGAGGAAAAAGGGTTTTTTGCATCGTAGCTCTCCTGATTTACCCCGATTCCAGAGGCATCCCGTGACCGGGCATCGCAGCCGAATGACACAGGTATCGCTGGGAGCCTATCGAAAGAAGCCAGCAAGGGCAAGCTTCACATTAGATGAACACACTTGTAGTCTATCGAGCAAAGGGGTAGATTTAGAGCCAGTCGCTACAAGGCATCAATCGAGTCAAACCCTATAAAAACAGACTATTTCCAAGGATTCGCACAATGAACAGAATTCTCAGCTATTGCGGTTCAGCAGCATCTCTACTGCTACTCAGCGGCCTAAGCCTGGCCCAATCCAGCGGTAGCTGGGAGGTTGGGAGAACCATCGACGGGCACCCCGATCTGCAGGGTGTCTGGGAGAACAACACGATCACTCCGGTCGAACGCCCAGAGGTCTTCGGCGACAAACAATTCCTTACCGATGAGGATGTGCAGTTCCTGCAACAGCGTATGGCCCAGATCAGCCAAGAAGGGGGCGATGCCCTGTTCGGCGAAGGCGTTCTAGAGGCCGCGTTTAGCGGAGAGATACAGTCTTATGACCCCTCTACTGGTAACTATGATTCCCAGTGGATGGTGGCAAGGACTATTCACCGGCGCACATCACAGATCATCGACCCGCCTAACGGTCAATTTCCGCCACGAACCGAAGAGGCGATCGCCGCTAGCCGCGAATTGGCTGAGCATCGCCGTGATCATCCTGCCGATTCCTACACTGATAGATCGCTAGGTGAACGTTGCCTGAGCTTTGGTGCGCCGCGCCTGGGTGCTGGTTACAACAGTTACTGGCAGATCGTGCAGACACGGGACACGGTAGCTATCATTCAGGAGATGGCACACGACGTACGTATCATACCACTGGTCGCCAGGCCCCATATCGACGAAGACATCAAGCTGTGGCACGGGGATTCCCGCGGCTACTGGGATGGCGATACTCTAGTCGTGGAGACGACGAACTATTCCGACAAGAGCAGCAACGGCCCACAGACCTCGCGCAAGGTAAATGTCGAACGACTTACTCGAATCAGCGATGAGGCTATACAGTACCAATTTACCTCCTATGACCCTGGCAGTTACTCAGCCGAGTATACTCGTGAAATTATTCTCGATCACACTAACGATGATATCTATGAATATGCCTGCCACGAAGGTAACTACGGCATGACAAATATTCTTTCTGGCCACCGCGCCGAAGAGAGAGAAGCTGCTCAATCTGAAGATTAGTTTCGACAGATAAAAAAACCGGCTCGCTCGCCGGTTTTTTATTGTCGTTTACTTGTTGTGCCTACTGCACTAACCGCTGCACTAACCGCTGCACTAACCGCTGCAATCGTAATAGACTTAATTCGATTAATTAATAACTCATCAGCCTAACATTTAGCTTAGGTCTTAGTTTCCAGAAGCAGCTATCTGAATTACCACGTCCCAGTTAAAGCGGACGAAGCGATGCAGTTCACTGATCAGTATTCTCTCCTGGTCGCTATGAGCGCCGAAACCCAGTGCCGCATCTTCGCGATCTATTGCCGGACCAATACCGTAGCACTCGATGCCCCTGTTACGCAGATAGGCCATGTCGGTTGCGCCTGTACTCATCGTAGGTAGAGTGATAACACCGTAGTGCTTATTAATGTTGGCTTCGATAGCGCTGAACGCTGGCGTATTGAGCCTCGCCTCTCCCGGTGGTCGCGTATTACGATCGCCAAGACTAACTGTAACGCTGGAGTCATTGACTACGCGGCGTATTTCATCCAGGAACGCCGGGATATCTTCGTCGGGCAGGGCGCGGAAATCGATACTTGCAGCCGCTTCGGAAGGAATCACATTAATCCGATACCCTGCATCGAAAATATTTGGTGATAATGAAGAGCGTAACATGGAGGCATGACGCGGTTCGTTAGCGAGAAAGTACTCATCTACTTCACTAGCCAGCCTAGGATCGAGTACGTTCAAATAACGCTGCGCCGCGTCGGCTGGCGATATCGATGCGAGGCGCTCGAAATATGCAGCGGTTGTCTCATTCAGACGAATCGGCGAACGCCAGTCGGCGATGGCGGCGACCGCCTTTGCCAGACGCACGACGGAGTTTGTTTGCAGCGGCACCGAGCCATGACCAGCCACGCCTGTTGCGAGTAGCTCCACTCTGTACGGAATTTTCTCCACTGTCTGAATGCCGGCGTATTGCACTTCGCGATTCACCCGCGCCACTGAGCCACCTTCTGCCAAGCAGAACTCAGATTCAATCTTATCGAAATGCTCGTTCACCATGAACTCAATGCCGTACTCGGTAGCACCCTCCTCGCCGGATTCCGCGAGAAAGATAACGTCTCTGTCGAGTTGCACGTTCTGCCGTTTTAATTCCAGCATCACCATCAGAGCCGATGCCAAGTTGTCTTTATCATCCACCGCGCCCCGGCCGTAAACATAGCCGTTATCTACAGTCGCGCTAAACGGTGGAAAGATCCACTTCTCTGGATCTACATTCACCACATCGGTATGTGCCATGATAAGCAGTGGTTCCTTATCGCCATTGCCCTCCAGGCGCGTGATGACGTTAGGCCGCTCCGGGTCCGTTGCCAGCATCTCAACTTCGAAGCCCTCCGCCTCCAGCACGTCTCGAATATACTCGGCAGCAGGCAGTTCCCGCCCCGGGGGATCGCTGGTATCAAATTGCAGAAGAGCACGAAAATGACGCAAGGTCTCCTCCTCGACTGCAGACCAGTCCGGCTCACCAGGCTGAGCAAGCAAATTCGATGTGAGTAGCAGGGATAGAAATGGCAATATATGGCGCATGATGGGCTCCGGATTACACTTGTAATCAGCAATTAGAATAGCAGCGTTTCTGGAAGTTTAGCCATTTTGTGCCTGTAATCACAAGGACAATCGATTCAGCTTGAGCTGTGCTGTTCTGACATTCTAGAATTCTGCAGCCGTGCAGACTCGAAAGCAGTTGTGGCCATCGAGGCATGTTTATTCCGGAGAGTTTCATGATCAAGTCAACACTGTTTCTATTTGTACTTACTGTCGCATTCTGCAGCCAAATTGCAGCGACGCAGCCAGCTACCTACGAGAATTTCATCATTAGTATTCCCCAAGCTGCTGCTTTGGTGGAGGGCGAGCCAAGCTATTACACCGAAGTTCAATTACAGAGCACGATAGAGGGCAATTTTGCCGTCATTGCTGCGCACAAGAGCAATCTGGTTAGCGTTGATACTGTTGTCGCCAATGTAACAGAATCGCTACCCACTCAGGTCAGCCTCGCCGTAACTGGCGAGAAATCGGTACCTTGTGTTGAGCTGCAGACTCCTGCAGTCTTTCGCAGTGACCTCGTTTTTACAGTCGTGTTAGCGGAAACAACCCTCGGGCCAGCTGAATCTTGCATAGCCATTGTGGATCCATTCGAGACGACGATTAGCCTGGATGTGAGCGGATTACTTTCCGGCAGCTATAAAGTAAATGTCAACGGAGTAGAAGCAAGCTTCGATCTGTAACTCGAATTCTGCCGTAGACGTAGCGTCACTTCACCGCAATAATACAGCTTAGTCAACCTATCTAGCAGAAATGTTGCAACGCTATGTCTCAGAACAAGTTTCGACATTTCACCGTAATGGCCGTCGTCGTCGCCAACATGGTGGGCACTGGCGTATTCACCAGCCTCGGCTTTCAGTTGTTAGATATCCGGTCCGGATTCATATTACTGGCTCTGTGGGCCGTTGGCGGCATTGCGGCCCTGTGTGGCGCGATGACCTATGCCGAATTGGGCGCCGCCATGCCCCGCTCGGGCGGTGAATATAATTTCCTGACACGTATCTATCATCCGGCAGTTGGCTTTGTGTCTGGTTGGGTATCCGCTACTGTTGGTTTCGCTGGACCCACTGCGCTGGCGGCCATGACATTCGCGGCCTACTCGACTTCGGTGTTCGATACCGGTGAAAATAGCTGGCTGGAGAAAAGCCTCGCCGCAGGGCTAGTCATACTTTTAACGCTGGTCCATGCGAGCAATCGGCGCAACAGCGGTGGCCTGCAAGTCATATTTACACTACTCAAGGTTGGCGTTATCGTCATCTTTTGTCTCGCCGCGTTCTTCGCCATCGAGTCACCGCAACCCGTCACCTTTCTGCCCGTCGCCGGCGATGGCGCACTCCTCACCAGCGGCGTCTTCGCCGTAGCACTTATTTACGTCAGCTATGCCTATACCGGCTGGAATGCCGCCACCTATTTGAGCAGCGAATTAGAGAACCCGCAATCCACGCTGCCATGGATTCTAATGGGCGGAACCCTCGTCGTGACGTTGTTATATGTTGCACTCAATTTCACCTTCTTGTATACGGCTCCGATGGATGCCATGGTCGGGCAGGTTGAGGTCGGATTCATCGCGGCGCAGAGCGCTTTCGGAGAAATAGGCGGCAGATTCACCGGCCTGGTGTTAGCGATGTTACTGATATCGACTGTTAGCGCCATGACCATGGCTGGGCCGCGAGTCATCCAGGTTATTGGTGAAGATTTTCCTGCCCTGAATACCCTGGCGAGAAAGAACAAAAACGGCATACCGGCTACGGCAATCTATATACAGTCGGCTATCGCTCTATTATTTATTTTTTCATCTACCTTTGAATCGGTTTTGGTGTTTTCGGGGTTTACTCTGGCGTTGAGCAGCTTTACAACCGTTCTAGGTATTTTTGTGTTGCGTTGGCGACAACCTGAATTAATTCGGCCCTATCGAACGTTTCTATATCCACTACCGCCGTTGATCTATCTGGCATTGACAGGGTGGACGCTCGTATTTGTATTGATAAGCAGACCGGTTGAGGGATTGTTCGGACTGGGGATTATAACGCTTGGACTGGTTTTCTATTTTATTTCTTCTCTAAAGAAGTAAGAACGCTTTGATTATGGATTCGAAAGTCTTTGGTATCCAATCTCGTCACTCGAGAACCCAACAGATCTGTAGAACGAGTCGGAATCTGAGCCTTTCTCTTTCGTCATTAGCGTTACCTTGTAACAATTTTTACTCTCTGCCAATCGTCTGGCGAATAGCAAAAGACTCTTGCCGATACCTCTACTTCGCTCGTCCTTTGTAACGATTAAGTTTTCAATTACTCCATACGGCCTGCCGGACCAGCTAAGATTAGCACACACGTTAAGTGTGCATGTGCCGACTATCTTCGAGCCACGGTAAGCCGCTAATACGGCACCACCCGCGGCGTTTATCTTGCTATAGATTCCACGTATATCATTCTCTCTGAGCTTTCTCTCTTCGGTGAGTTCAAGCTCGGAGATGAGATTCATGGCGCGAGACAAATCGTTCGCGGGAAGTGGCCTTATCTGAACACCAAATGAACGCTTCAGTAATACAAGCTCTTGACTACTCTGACGCAGATTTTCCTTTCGCGAGAGCAGAAATTCAGGTGCTTGCAATCCCGTTACTGGACTAAATCCTATGTGTGAAAATAGATTCTGCCGCCCCTGGGGAACCAGGCAATAAGCTTCACATTGGCCGAGTTCTGATTCAACGATCTCGAGCAGTACCTTGCCTATACCCTGCATTCTAAAATTCTTGAGCACAAAAAGGCTGCGTACCACAAAGCAAGTTTCTTCGAACGAAAGACGCACTGCACCAACGATTCGTCCATTCACTTCTGCTACAAAAGTTTGATCATTCACCAAATAGACAAACGCATGCCCCCAAGCCGCATACAATTCTTGAATATGCGGAAGGTCGGCATCAACAGCCATTCTTGTTTTTACATCACTACATTCAGACATCTATGCAGAACTACTATCCAATTAAACTCTCAATTGAACTCTCAATTAAACTCTCAATCAATCAATCTATCAATCTATTGCCGCGGAAATTCACCAGAGCTACAGTCTGCCGCAACTACTCTAGCAAAAATAATCCAGATATTGTCCAGTAGATAAATAATTGCGCCAATCCCACTATCTTGAGGAGGTGGAATCTAATAGGCGCTAACTTATTATCTATGGAAGATTCTATACCAGTGAATATAGAATGAATATTATCCAGGAAGGAAAAGATAGACTTAAGAGTATCCAATCAAAGCTATATCGTGGGATGTCTCGTGTGCCACACAGTGGCGCATTCATAAGCATGACCGATACGACAGAGTGTCAATTCTGATAACCGGTTTCCCAGAAACTGCACAGCATAGGGAGAGCCTGCCTCGGAAAAGCCGCAGGGCACAGTTAGTGTAGGCGTACCCCCGAGGTCGGCTGGTATCGTAAACTGGCCCTGAAAATTTTGAATGACTGGTTTAAGGTTTTCCATATTGCCATACTGCACATCCGTCTCCACCGCGAAGACCGACCCTCCCGATGGGCAGATCACAGCATCAACCGACTCCATCGCAGCTTCAAACTGTTGGCAGATAGATGCGCGCAGAGTCATCCCCTTCCTATAATCATTGACTGTCATTTCCGTACCCATTTCCAGCGCATCACCCAAATAGCCGCCATACTCGTCCTTGCGTGCTGGATAGGTAGCACTATGCGCAGCGCAGGCCTCATAGGCGCAGATCGGCAACCAGGCATTGCGCAGTTCCATCGGATCTAACTTCGGCATGGTCACCACCTTGATCTGAGCACCGAGCCCCTGCAGCACCGCTATAACCTCGTGTATCGCGTCCACGAGCCCTGCATCGGTTCCCTCACTGAGGTAACGCTCATCAACTCCGACACGTATACCGGATAGTTCGTCCGTCAGGGCTTCAACTATTTTAGGGGCAGGGTCTCGAAGCGAGGTCGAATCTTTCTCATCGTAGCCCGCGATTGCTTCGAATAAGATCGCCGCATCCATTACCGAGCGAGTTATGGGGCCGACATGATCGAGCGAAGCCGCTAATTCAAGCACCCCATAACGACTCACCCTGCCGTAACTAGGCTTTAGACCCACGACACCCGTGGCCATAGAGGGGTAGCGAATGGAGCCTCCGGTGTCGGTTGCAATGGAGGCGAAGCAGAGCCCCGCTGCCGTAGCGACAGCGGGGCCACTAGAGGAGACGCCGGACCAAAGCTCTGAGCCCCAGGGATTCACCGGAACAGGAAAGTCTCGGTGATAACCCGAAAGTGCGCCCTCGGTCAGGTTCAATTTCCCAAGAAGCACAGCACCTGCTTCCTGCAACTTGCGAACAACGGTGGCGTCATAGCTGGGCACGAAATCTCGAAGCACCTGCAGGCCACCCATCGTGCGCGTCCCTTTAGTGAAGCAAAGGTCTTTCACCGCGATCGGCACGCCGTGCAGCGCACCCCTGTAGTTTCCGGCTTGAATCTCCCGCTGCGCAACGCGAGCCGATTCGATTGCCTGACTCGCCATTACTGTGGCGTAGCTCTTGAGATTTGCATCGACAGATTCGATACGAGATAGCAGAGCTTCTGTCAGCTCTACCGGTGAAACTTGCCCCGCACGAATATCTCCAGCAACACTGCTCAGGCTGCGATAGTGGATAGGATCTGAAGATGGATTATTCAATTCGTAGACCAGTGTTATGACTAAAAGACTCAAGCTAGCACACTCTCATAGAACTTGAGTAGGATCGCTTGCAATTGAGAACGGAGAACCAGGACCTTGCTTTGTAAACGCATGCCCGTCAGGCGAGTTTTTCTTGTCAGTTTGTAACAGAAACGTTCAATCTATGCGATTTCCCAGTACAATTCGATCCCAAATAATTTCAGTGAGCCTGATGGTTCGCCACAACCGACAGGCTTTAGTTCATGTTCGCCCTTGCCCGGATTATCACCCTTAGTTCAGCATCAACCGTCAGGCTCAGAATGCCCTCAACCAGCTATCTTATTTTCGTTCTACTGCCACTGATTTTGACCGCGGCTGCGCAGAGTGTATCGGCTCAGGATGCGGCTGAGGCAGGCTCGACAGTAGTGTATCCAGCCGACTATTTTACGCAATGGGCACCAATTACAGCTAAAGATATGCTCGATCGAATACCCGGTCAGGATAACTCGGCTCCTAGTGGGGGCGGCGGTGGTATTCCTGGAGGCGGCGGCAATCCTTCGTCTGGAGGTCGCGGTCTGGGCGGCGGGAATAGCGGCGGAAATGAGGTTCTTGTTAATGGCAAGAGGACTGCCGGCAAGAACAATCAAACCAGCGATCTCTTAAATCGCATAAGTTCCGATCAGGTAAAAGAATTTCAGATTATACGTGGCACTTCAGGCGATCTCGATGTCCGCGGTAGCGGTCAAGTTGTCAATGTGGTTCTGTACGAAGAATTGTCTAGCAGCAGTATTTCCTACCAGGCCAATGTCAGCCGCGCGCAAGACGGCGAATTGGTTCCCGGCGGGAATGCCTCGATCAGTGGTCAGAATGGTAAGCTCAACTACCTCTTTGCTGCGTCTGCCAACCCTCGTTACAACAACGCCATTAATCGAGAAAATAGTCGCTTGGGGGACTATTCGATCAACGATAGGGTTATCGAAGAGCAAACGCGCGACCAAATAAACAACGAACTTAGTATGAATCTCGGCTATGACTTCAGCAGCAACAACAGCCTTCGCTTCAATGCGCTGTATGCTGTACAAGATGCCCCTGTCGATATAGATCGATTTACCACGAACCTTCGAGTGCAACCCAACACTCTGACTATAGAGCGCGAGGACAATCCTACAGATCGCGACAATTGGGAGATCGGCGGCGACTATGAATTCACGCGGGCAAACGGCAATCGTTTTAAACTTCTAGGAATTGCCAATCAAGACAACAGAGATACAACACGAGCACGCTTCCTGCGTAACAATGATGACGGCAGCGAACAGAAGAATTTATTCTTGAACACCGCTACGGTCACCGAAGAGAAGATCGTACGCGGATCATATACGATGGATATCTTCGATGGACAAAATATCGAATTTGGTATCGAGGGCGCCCAGACCAACCTCGACTCATCGCTCGCCTTGGGCTTGCTCGTCGATGGTGGCGCTACATCAGCGGAAGTGGGTGGGTTAACACCTCAATCAGTTTCGAATGCCAACTCAAGTGTTGAAGAAATACGGTACGAGCCTTTTCTCATACACAACTGGAACATCAATGCGAAGATGTCACTAGAGAGCACTCTCATCTATGAAACTTCAGAAATTTCTCAGTCCGGTGACGTATCAAATAGGCGCAGCTTTGACTTTGTTAAACCGAAGATAGATTTTCGCTACAACATTACTACCTCCTTGCAGTTGCGCGGCGGTGTAGAGAAAATCGTGAACCAACTCAGCTTCACCGACTTCGTTGCGGTTAACGACGGCGAGGATAACGACACTACTACTCAGGCTGGTAACGCTTCGCTTCGACAGCAGTGGCAATGGCGCTACACTTTCAATACTGAGTATCGCTTGCCGAACGATGCCGGAGTACTTAGCGCAGAACTGTTTTACGCGCAGCACGAGGATGTTATCGATCGGATTGACGTTACAACAAATGAGGCCAATCTTCGGTCGGCTAACGGAAATATCGGCGCAGGTGTGGAATATGGAATGAACCTGAATGCGAGTATTCGCATGAACATGATAAACATGCCGAACCTGCTGATTACCACTGGGTTGAATCTGCAGGATTCAGAAGTAACCGACCCGTTCCTCGGCATCGATCGACGCTTTCAGCTCTATCAACGCGGCCGGTTCACACTTACCTTCCGCCATGACGTTCCTGAATGGAGAATGAACTGGGGCATGCAGTATTTCGATCGAATAGACGGCGGCATGTTCCGTTACGACGTTGACGATATAGAATTCAATGTAGGCGAACCGAGGGTAAATCTTTTCTCCGAGTATCGAGACGCGCGTGGCGTTACTTACAGGCTGGAGCTGGGTGCACTTACCAATGGCTCGCAATGCAGAAGGCGATCGCGCTATGTCGGCAGGATATCGGCCAATATTCTGGAAGAGATCGAATCCCGTTGCACGATCACTGGGCGTGAACTTAGCTTCAAGATTAACGGCACGTTCTAGTTTCCCCTCCTATACCCGCAACCCATACTGCTATCTCAATTCCCGCCCCACCTCTGATTGCATGCCGTGATTGTCACATGGTAAAAAACAGGGCTTAAGCTGTTTCGGAGCTGGGTCATGAGTAAAATACGAATCCTCGCAGGCACGCGCAAGGGCGCGTTCATTATCACTTCAGACGCCCAGCGTAAGCAGTGGCAGATCGATGGCCCCCATTTTGGTGGCTGGGAGATCTATCACATGACCGCCTCGCCCGTGAACCCAGAACGCATCTACGCCTCACAGACCTCTGACTGGTTCGGCCAAATCATTCAGCGTTCCGACGATGGCGGCAAGACCTGGCAACAGCCGGGTACACCGCCCGGCACAGTCGAACCGAGTCAAGACAGCCCTCCCGCTGCGAGCAACAAGTTTGCTTACGATGTATCCGAAGCGACGGGCAAGCCACTCACTACGCATCAGTGGTATGACGGCACACCTCATCCATGGGAATTCAAGCGCGTCTGGCACCTGGAGCCCTGTCAAACCGATCCCGAGGTGGTGTATGCAGGCGTGGAGGATGCCGCCCTGTTCCGCAGTTCAGATGGCGGTGAAAACTGGTCGGAACTTGCCGGGCTACGCGGACATAGCACTGGCATGGATTGGCAGCCCGGGGCCGGCGGTATGTGTCTGCATACAATTCTTTTAGACAAGAATTTCCCCAATCGGATCTATGTCGCTATATCGGCCGCTGGTGCCTTCCGCAGCGACGATGGCGGTGAGACCTGGCGCACAATTACCAACGGACTGGTCTCGGATTATATGCCAAACCCCACAGCGGAGATTGGCCATTGTGTACACCGCCTCGGCATGCACCCCTCCAACCCCGATGTCCTGTTCATGCAAAAGCACTGGGATGTCATGCGCAGTGATGATCGTGGCGAACACTGGCATGAGATCAGCGGCAACCTGCCCAGCGATTTTGGATTTCCTATCGCTGTACACGCACACGAACCTAACACTATCTATGTGATACCTATCAAGAACGATTCCGAGCATTATCCACCCCAGGGTAAGCTGCGAGTCTATCGAAGTCGCGGCGGCGGCGATGAATGGGAGGCTCTCACAAACGGATTACCACAGGAAAATTGTTACGTAAATGTACTGCGAGATGCCATGGCGACAGACACACTGGATGATTGCGGTATCTACTTCGGCACGACCGGCGGTCAGATCTATTGTTCACCGGACAGTGGTGATAACTGGGTAACAGTTGCCGCTAATCTACCCGCCGTATTATCGGTGGAAGTAAAAACACTGAAGTAATCGGTAAATATTCAGAGCCAGAATATGATACGTGTACTACTCCCGTTCCATCTTAGAACCCTCGCTCAATGCGATGCCGAGGTAGAGCTCAGCGTGCCAGCTCCGGCGACTGCGCTTTCGCTGATAGAGGCGCTAGAGAAAAAGTACCCCACCCTGCGCGGAGCTGTGCTCGACCTCGAGACTAGAACACGACGCCCCAAGGTTCGATTCTTCGCCTGCAAGGAAGATATTTCACACGACGCGATGAGCGCGCCACTACCTCGCGAGGTAGTAGATGGCGACGAGCCCTTTATGATTATTGGCGCAATCTCCGGCGGCTAGCGCAACGATTACTCTATTGGGATGCTAACCGGAGTACCGGCAGTTCTTACCATATGAACCAGAAATTTAGCCGTCTCTGTATCACTGGCATTCTTCGAGACCATATGAATATTCGTTGGATCCTCATAAAACATATCGCCAGGGGACAGCGTTACCATCTCCTCTCCCGCCACCTGCATATTGATCTTGCCCTCTAGCACGTAAACGAAAACATGTGCATTGTGGCGATGTGGTGCAGAGCCCTGTCCCGGCTCGAGATTGATCTCGAGCACCAACATCTCTTGACCGGCTTGCAGCTCGGGTAAGGCAACCGTCATTGGTGGGCCGTCGGCAGCGACAGACGCCAACGTAAAACTAAAAAGGCTAAGCAGAACGAGTTTGAGCATTGCTTGTTTCATGATGACCCCAATCGAATTCACTAAGAATATTAGTTGATTGCTTTCAAGACTTCCCGAGTCAGATCCCATTGACTGAAGCCCTGCCGACCATAATCCAAACCCCGTCTAACAATTACTACATTGTGCGACGGAACAACGACCGTATATTGACCGCGGTTGCCGTTGGTGGAATAGGCATCGGCAGGTACGTCGGTGCGACCCTCAGGCACCAGCCACCATTGCCCACCATAGTAACCGCCTCGCCCTACTGTTGCTGGCGCTGGCGTACTTGAAAACTCGATCCAGTCTTCGGAGATTAATCGCTCTGTGTCCCACATGCCCTTCTGTAGATACAACATTCCGAAGCGTGCCAGATCGCGCGCGTTGGTATAGACCTGACTGCTTAGAATGAAATCGCCGAAGCGGTCGGTACTAACCAGAGTGTTACGCATACCGATACGATCCAGCAGTGCTTTGCGCGGAAACTCCGCATAGGCTTTCTCGCCACCTAATGCTTGCTTCATGGCATAGACAGCGAGTAGCGTGTCATAGTTTTCATAGTCCCAATAGGTGCCGGGCTCGCGAATCAATGCACGACTGCGCGCGCCCGTAACCGAACTCGCTCCCGCCCAGTAGGACAGACCGGAACCCGTGGCGTACTCCATGCCGCGGTTATCGATGGTCTCCAAGCCGCTGGACATATTCAAGACATGACGCAGTGTGATTGCGTTTCTGGGATCGGTTTCCGGTGAGAGGTTTTGCGGAAACCAGCCGAAGCCTAATGGTTCATCCAATGCCATACGACCGTCATCCACTAACATGCCGATGAGCGTGGCAGCGATGCTCTTCGCCGTCGACCAGGTTCGGGTTCGCGTAGTCATTTCGATACCTGGACCATAGCGTTCCAATATTATTTCGCCATCGTGAACAACGATCAGACTTAGGGTGTCCTGCTCTGGCGTATCCCTGTCGAATGCCCAATCCGAGGCCGCCTGTAGAGCATCCATGTCCACATTCGAGTGCGAGCCCGTATTCTGCAGCAGATCGCCATTCGGCCAGGGGATCTGTGCCGGATCGCCAGCAGGTAGGGGTAGCGTCAGCTCGGGAAGACTGTTGATATCGGCTAGCGTTTGATCCGGCGGCAGGATTACACAGCCGATACCTTGGCGAAACACGGCCCGCATGGTTGGCACGGCACCTGCGGTGCCTACCTCCACCGCCTGCAACTCCCAGTTAACAGTGTAATCACCGCCCTGGGCCGTACCGATCGGATCGCGCAAAAACGCCAATTCCTGATCGAACACCTGTTGCAGGCTACGATTACCGGTGAACAAGCCGTTGCACATAAATACCGCCTGTTGACCGCGCGCCACCATGGCGCGCTGCGGCGCCCAATAATCGTAGTCATCCTGTTGCTGTGCGAAGAGCAGCGAAGTGCCCACAACAGAACAGAGCGAAACAAGAATGGAAAGAATTTTCATGAGATTTCCTCCGAATAGTAGCTCTAGAATAGGAGCAATTTCCCTGCGTGTCCAAGCCAATCGTTACAGCCCCCGGCGCGATGGAACTATTTCTTCAGTAGTGTACCCCAGCCCCAGGGCTAATTCCGGGAACTCCTGAATCCATGATCGCAATAGACAATAAATTCAACAGCCTAAAGGACATCGAACAATCGGGGGTCAGGGCAGGCCTCGCTTCCCTGCCCTATGTGTTCCAGGTCCGCACAGACAGGGGGCCGGTAGAGCGATTCGCCTATGACGGCATGCAGAGCAATGTGGCCCTCTACGCGCCCGCTTCAGTCGCCGAGGGCAGCCTGGGCATAAGCGCTAAACATCTCGTTGATATCCGCCTGGTCTGATTGCCAAATTCTACAATCACGATTTTCTACGTCGGCGAGCTGCTTAGCGGCCCGAGATCCAGTGAATACCTGGACAGTATCGCAGCGGCAGATATAGAGGCCATGTAGCAGGAATTTTCTCTAGTTCCGATTGGCATTAAATAGCCCTCGAAGGCTAGCTCGACTCGGCTAAACTACCAAGCATCTAAGTAGCTAAGTAGCTAAGTATCTAAGTCACTGGCATCATGCCTTTCTGCCAGCTGCTGTTCCTTTGGACCCCAGATCCGATTAACCTTCCTGCCACGCTGTACAGCGGGACGTTCTTCGATCTGTTCGGCCCACCGTACTACATTCTTGTAGGAGGCCACATTAAGAAATTCTTCCGCATCATAAATGTTATGAAGTACTGCCGCACCGTACCAAGGATAAATGATGATGTCAGCCACTGTGTATTCTTCACCGCAAACGAATTTCCGCTCGGCCAGATTACGGTCCAGCACATCCAATTGCCGCTTCACTTCCATCGCATAGCGATTGATCGGATACTCAAATTTTTCCGGAGCGTAGGCGTAGAAGTGCCCGAAGCCACCACCGAGATACGGCGCCGCACCCATCTGCCACATCACCCATGAAAGGCATTCGGCCCTGGCGCTGGGGGCCATTGGATAGAAGGCGCCAAATTTTTCCGCGAGGTATAAAACTATCGCACCAGATTCGAATACCCGCGTTGGCGGATTGCTGCTGCGATCCAGTAGAGCCGGGATCTTGGAATTGGGATTGATGGCAACGAAGCCGCTACCGAACTGATCTCCCTGGCTGATGCGTATTAGATGTGCATCGTACTCCGCTCCCTCGAGACCGAGGGCCAACAACTCCTCTAACATGATCGTCACTTTGACACCGTTGGGCGTGGCCACTGAATAGAGTTGCAGTGGATGCTTGCCTAGCGGGAGTTCGCGCTCTTCAGCCGCTCCTGCGGTCGGCTTGTTGGTGCTGGCAAACTTCCCTCCATTTTCCTTGTCCCATTTCCAGACCCTGGGCGGCGTGTATCGAGACATTAACTATTTCCCTTTCGATTCTACAAATAGGAGCCACAACTATTACATGGCTATCGCAGTAGGATGAATCCCCTCTCCTAGAACGAAGCTCGACCCCACGGCACCGACGACTGCGGTACTTCTATTGAGGTTGAGACCCGCCCGCAGGCGCATTAGCGGCTCTATGCCGGTACAGTGTCCCGCCATCAGGTTCTCGACGCCAATCTCCAATAGACGCGAGGCAGTCCAATCCAACGTTTCATCGTCGGCAGCGAACAGATGCAGTCCACCCATTAGTGCGTGAATTGCCTCATCTTGAATCGTGTCCTGAATATGATCCAACGCGTTCACCACTCCTGAGTGTCCACAGCCCAATAATACAATGGGGCCTTCGCTTGTGCGTATTACCAACGCCTGGCTCTCTGGTACAAAATCTTCTACCCAAGCATCATCCAGCGCTACCGACAATGCGGACGAATAATTTTTCTCTGGATGACGACGCTCGACTGGGCCAGACACCCAAACTGCAGGAAATATTTCAGTCGCTTGTGAATGAACTAATATTTCCACACCCTGCGCCTGGATTGATTCGCGCAGCGCTATCATTTGATTGACTTCAGACTCGTTGCTCGAGTCGGCGCGCCGACGGGAAGAGAAAAAGCCTTCCGCCACATGAATACGTTGAATCGCGTCTGGATTGACTTTTCGTAGATTATCTAACAGCGGTAACAAGCCGGTAGTGTGATCGAAATGGAAATGACTGAACACTACATCGCTAACGCAAGACAAATCGACATTCAGGACCTCAGCATTCCTTATAACAGTATCCGGATATCTCCCTGCGTCAAACAAGATACAGCTTCCATCTACCTCAACCAGAGCGGATAAGCCCCATTCTCCAACCGCTGCTCCATTTGCCAGGTTTGAGGAAAGTACAGTAACTTTCACCTCCCCTGCTACGGTACTTTGGGCTACCGCGGATTGTGTGACAACCAGCAGACTAAACAGCAGGGTTAAAACAGTTAAGCGATTGTAATTAAACTTCATATTCATAGTCTCAGCTTGTGACGGAGTATTGGAATTTATAGTCAGCAATTCACTTCGAAATCCGGCCTATCAAGAAGCGTGTAGCAGGCTGCTTTCTTGAAGATCGGCAGACTTCTACAAGCTTTACAGCTTCTCACTTCACCGTCTAAAAGCGAAAAGCCTTCATGATTGATAGCGAGTTGGATATGGCTACGATAAATAAAGGAGACGAAGGGATTGGATTTTGATCAATTTTGCAGATTAATCAAAATCAAATCCCTGCGTCCTCTTTAATATGACGTTAGGCGAGAACTTTGCGGAATACTTCCACGGCTTGCTGCATCTCTTCTCTACTTCCCATGGAGATTCGGCAGTGTGTTTGTTCAAACGGGGGGAAGTCACGACCGACCAGGATCTTGTGCTCCAGGCAGGCATCGCGGAACTGCTTGGCGGGCCTTCCCAGATTTACAAAGATATGGTTGGTGTGCGAGTTTGCAACCTCGAAGCCCATGTCATTGAACGCAGCAACGACGAAGTTTCTGATCTCCGTGTTCTCCTGCCGCTCCCAAGCAATGTGCTCCTTGTCTTTGAACGCGGTGATCGCGGCGATCGCACTCAGCATGTTGATATCCCCCATGCCCCAGGCCGCAGTCATCGCATCAAGCGTCTGTTGCTGGCCGAGCGCATAACCCACTCGCAGTCCGGCCATGCCATGTGCCTTGGAGAACGAGCGCGTAATGAATACATTCTCGAACTCCATCGCCAGCGGCAAGGCAGTTTGCATCGCATCGTCCGCGGCATAATTGATGTAGGCCTCATCGATGAGCATCTTCGTGTTTGGTGATTCGCGCTGCACTCGACGGATGAAGGACTCGACAGCCTCCGGTGAATGCACGGTACCTGTTGGATTATTGGGATTGCAGAAGTACACCATACCGGCACCGAGTGCCGCGTCCGCCATGCCGTTCAAGTTCACTCCCATTGTGGAACTATCGACTTGAATGCTTTTTATTCCTACACCCATTCGGCGCGCAGTTTGCTCGGCGGTGGCGTAGGTAGGCCCAGTTGTGACCAACGGCCTGTCATCTCCACAGAAAGCACGAGTTGCCCCGACCAGCAACGGTCCAGAGCCTGTGGCCAGAATCACATTGTCGGTGTCTACCCCATAGCCGTCTGCCAATGTCGCTCGTAGCTCATTCACATGGTCAGGTGCGTAACCGCGACCGACACGCTTGGTGACATGGGAGCGAATCGCCTCCATAGTCTTCGGACCGGGACCGCGTGCACTCTCGTTCTGATTGAGCTGCATGATGCCACCGTCATACACCGCCTCATCCTCATAGCTCGAGGCGGCATTGGCGTATCGAGGGCTAAAACCTGCACTTGAAAGCAGTCCGGCAGCACTGCCCAGACCGAGTGTTCCTACAAAACCGCGACGGGTCATTTTCATGATCGCTTCTCCTCTTCTTGGGAATACAGCGCCTGAACAGAGGGGGTCAGAGTAAATATCCAGT
>JBBDIR010000034.1:0-72446 GCA_040880325.1 Pseudohongiellaceae bacterium | reverse complement strand
ATATTTACTCTGACCCCAACAACTATTTAGACTTTGTTGACAGCAGACGCCATGGCGTCGAATACCTCTTTCAGCACGAGTCGCGACGAGGCGATGTTCATGCGCATATGGCCTGCGCCACCGGCGCCGTAGATGGAACCGGGGTTCAGATAGACGCCTGAGTTGTGCACCAGCCAATCCTGAAAATAGCTCTCGGGCGAATCCTTGCCATGGGACTTGTACATCTCATGCGCACCGATCGCTTCCATCGTCTTACTGAAATCCAGGAAGGTCATGAACGTGCCTTCGTTGCGCGTGTAGCCCACGGTTGGCATATGTTGTTTTATATAGCTCTCGAGCATATCGTGACTGCCATCTATGTAGGCAAGCGCCTGTTCGAACCAGTCTATACCGCCTTTGTAGGCAGCCTCGTTCGCTACGACACCCAGAGTGCTCAGCTCCGCAAAGTGATACTCGCCCACTCTTTCCAGCAAGCGCGGATTCTTCGAATAGTAATAGGCGTTCTTCATGCCGGCCAGATTGAATGTCTTACTGACGGCACCGAAGGAGACGCTGTTATTGACCACGGCCTGATCGGGAAGGCTGGCGAACGGCGTATACTTATGCCCAGGGCGGACAAAGTCTGCATGAATCTCGTCCGCCAGAACAACGATCTCGCGCTCCAGACAGAGACGACCGATGCGCAGCAGCTCGTCTTCCTTCCATACATTGCCCGTTGGATTCTGCGGATTACAGACGATCATCGCCCGGACATCTGGAGTCATCTTGGACTGTAGATCCTCCCAATCGATCTCGTAGCGGCCATTGACCTTAACCAGAGCACTATCGACTGTAGGTGTACGGGACATGCGATTCATCGTGTAGAAACCCGAGTAGGCAGGCGTATTAATGAGCACCTTGCTGCCGGAACCGACCAACGAGCGCATGGCGGCTATCATGCCGGCATAGACGCCATCGGAAATCGTGATTGCGGCGTTCGGCAGATCGATGCCATGGCGCTCGCCATTCCATTTGACGATCTCATCGCGCAGCGGTTCGGTGGTGCTCAGATAGCCCCAGCTGTGATGCTCGTTGCGCTCGGCGATGGCCTCGGTAATGCAGGGAGCACACTCAAAGTCCATCGACGCGACGCCCATGCCGTATTTGAATGATCCATCTGGATAGCGTCGTGGTGGAGAGTCCCAACGGGAGGTATTGTGGTTGACCCGATCGTAGACCTTGTCGAAATCGTATTTGCCGTTAGCCATCTTGGAGCTGCTGGCCGCACTGGCGCTAGTTGCACCGGTAGCTAGCCCGCCGGTGGCCCCTGCGAATGCGGTGAGGCTGGCGTTCTTGATGAAGGTTCTTCTATTAATGCCCGCAATTTTGGCCATTTCCATTCCCCTCTTATTATTTGTCTTTCTTGACAGCATATAGCAACCAGAGAAGGTGTAAAGTGATTCTGAGCCCGCAAAACACAGTTTTTCTGTCAAATACAGCGATAAACCGAGACATCACACAACTGCCCAACTGCGATCCAGACGCTGCCAGAATGCGCTCTCCTGAAACAGTGACACGGGCGCAATCAACCTATCTAGTGCATACAAATTCAGCCAGAAATAGCATAAAGTGTGTAGCTTAATCAACGCTGCGGAGATACTCCTCATGTCCAGAGGCCTCAGATCGATCTTCACTCTCGCCACCTTCGGCTTAGCACTGAATTCAGTTTCGCTAATGGCGCAGCAGGATGACCTCAGCCCCATCTCAGAACAAGACTGGAACTACGAGAGCGCTGCGCATTTGCTGGAACGAGCAGGCTTTGGCGGCACCCCAGATCAAATATCGGAGCTAGCAGCGATGTCAGCCGAGGCAGCGGTGCACAGCCTCGTCTATTTCGACCCCACCAACAATAGCCACCTCCTGCCCTTCGAACATTCCGGTGTGCACGAGCCGGGGCTGGAACCATTTCCACCCAGTCGCCCGGCGACCACCGAGTTGGCGAAGCAGACTGGCGAGGCGCTGGGGGTCAAGGTTAAGCCCGAAGGCAACCGCCGCCTGCAACCGGTGGTCAATAAATTCTTCTACTGGCTGCGCGCCAGCGTGCTGGAAACAAATCGCGTCTCCTATTGGTGGGCGGATCGCATGGTGGCATCGAGAAACCCCTTGCAAGAAAAGATGGCATTGTTCTGGCATGGTCACTACGCGGTCAATGAGAGCAAGGTACGAGACTATCGGAAACTGCTCAACGAATTGGAGCTGTTTCACGAGATGGGCACCGGCAGTTTTCGTGACCTGATGGTAGCGGTAGCTCAAGACCCTGCCATGTTGTCGTTTCTGGATGCTGGCGTGAACGTGAGAGGTGCACCGAACGAAAACTTCGCCCGCGAGATCATGGAGCTGTTTACCATGGGTGTCGGCAACTACTCGGAGATGGATATTCGCGAGGCGGCACGCGCATTCACCGGCTGGAACTACGTCGATCTGGAGTTCGTAATCAACGAGCAGCAGCATGACGACGGCGAGAAAAACTTCCTTGGCCGCAGCGGTAATTTCGACGGTGTCGAGATCATCGACATCATTATGGAACAGCCGGTTACCGCGGAGTACATCGCCAGCAAGATCTATCGCTTCTTCGTGCGCGATGAGATTAGTCCCGCCATGGCTAAAGAGCTGGGAAGCGTTCTGCGCGAGGCTGACTACGACGTGGCCGTTCTGCTTGAGACCATCTTCCTGTCGCAAGATTTCTACAGCCCCGCCTCCATAGGCAGCCAAATCAAGAGCCCAGTGCAACTCGCTGTTTCTACCTACCGCAAACTCGGCCTGCAAGATGCCCCCGGTGTACCCGATTTCAATCGGGCTACCGGCGCACTGAGCCAATCACTATTTCGACCACCTACAGTTGCCGGCTGGGCCGGCGGACGCAGCTGGATGACCCCGGGGCTATTGTTGGAACGGGGTAACTTTGCCAGAGATGTCCTGTTTCCCGATATCAATTTCGTGCCGCCCGATCGGGTGAACGGCAGCTCGGAGATTCGCAGCGTTGCCGATCGCATCCGTGAAGGCATGGACATAACCTCCGCTACGCAGCCAAGCTCACTCGGCGCGGGTGGCATCATGGCAGAATCAAATATGCTGGCGGATCGCGACGAAGAATTTAACACGCGTTACGGCAGCTTTCGCGGCTGGCAGATGGCGATTGAAAGGGTGAAGCCTATCTCTCGCCATACCGCCAGGATCAACCTGAGTGAAATGCTCGTTGAGCAGGGTGTAGAGAACACTGCTGAAGCAATCGACTATCTGCTGGCTCGATTCATGCGCGTACAGCCAGACAATAGCACGCGCAGCATGCTAATCGAATTTCTCAGCGACGATCTGGGAACGACAAGCATCGTAGCGGCACAGACTTATATGGAAGACTCACTCCGATTGGTATTGCATCTGATCATGAGTCAACCGGAGTACCAGCTTAGCTAGTGCAATTGTGGATTCAACTTTTGCCAATAAACGGGGCACGACAATGAAAAACAATATTAAAGATAAGCCATTAGCTCGCCGCCAATTGCTGGCCGGCATGGCTGGCCTCAGTGCGCTGAGCATGGTCCCACCCGCCTTCGCGCAGGCGGCGCAAGCGGCAGCCGCGCAGGCAGCGGCCAATGGCAAGGTGCTGGTGATTCTCGAGCTATCCGGCGGTAACGATGGATTGAATACCGTCGTGCCCTACGGCGATGATGCCTACTATCGACAGCGGCCGAATATCGGCATCCCCAAAAGCGATTTGCGCATCATCGACGACCACTTCGGTTTCAATCCCGGTATGGCCGGCTTCGAGCGCCTCTATAAAGACGGCAAGATGGCCATCGTGCACGGCTGTGGCTACGAGAACCCGTCTTACTCTCACTTCACCTCGATGGCCTACTGGCATACCGCCGCCCCCAATAGCGGCAACGAGTACGGCTGGGTAGGCAAGCTGGCGGACGCGATAGCGCCGCATGCTCCGGCAAACTTCCTGGTAAATATAGCCGCGAGCCAGTCTCTGGCTGTGCGCAGTGAGAAACATGTCCCCGTGGTATTCGATGACCCGAACCGGTTCATGCGCGAAGCCTTCGCCGCCGAGAAGGAGGCATTGGATATCGTGGCCGAGATCGGTGCAGTAGAAAACCCTTCCCGCCGCTTTCTGCTGGACATAGCCCGCAGTGCTAACGACGCCTCGGCACTGGTGCGCGACGCCTGGTCGAAGTACAACTCCCCTGTCGATTACGGGGTCAATGATCTGGACCTGCAGAAGGTTGTTGCCCTGCTGGATGCAGACATGCCAACAGGGCTCTACTATGTCTCCTACAGAAACAACGCGTTCGATACACATGTATTTCAGAACGACCTTCATCGCCGATTGCTAACCTATACTTCCGATGCCGTCTCTGCTTTCATTCAGGATCTCGAGCGTATCGGTAGAGCCGATGACGTAGCGCTGATGATATTCTCGGAATTCGGTCGTCGCGTTCCTGAAAATGTGAGTCTTGGCACCGATCACGGTGCAGCCAATGCCATGTTTGTCGTAGGCAATCAGATCAAGGGCGGACACTACGGCGAACTGCCCAGCCTCACCGAACTCGCCCAAGGTGAAAACCTTGCCTACACAACCGATTTCAGGAAGGTCTATCAGACCATGACACAGGGCTGGCTGGAATATGGAAATTCTGCCAATTTATTCGGCGATGATTTCGGCCGCTTCGATATGTTCAGCTAGGACCATTACAAAGTATGGGTTTCGGTATCACTAAAACCATTCCTGCCGCGCGCGGCGATGCGGGCATAGCATCCCTCTTCGATGGATCCATCGCCGAGTTCGAATTTCACATGGCGGGAAAGCCGTCCAGGCTCAATGTCGGCGACTTCGTCTACACGATCTTCCATGATGAACTGCGCGGCAGGCTGCGCATCAAGGAGTTGATCGGCGGCGCGGTGAATCCGAAATCGGGACAAGCTCGAACTCTGATTTTGGTAGAGTGTCCGGGAGAGACGATCAAAAAGGCAGTAGCGAGGAAGGGCCACAGAGGAACACGCTACTATGATGGAAGCGAGTGGAACTAACTAGCCTTGGCGGCTTTCTGAATTTTACAATGCCAGCCAAGGTGAGAGCATAGCTATGTTTGATACCTCCTATCTTCTCATCAGCCTGATATTCAGTTCCCTCGGTCTGGGTTACTTCATCTACGGCAAGAAGCAAAAACACAAGATCGCGTTCTATAGCGGTCTGGGCTTGATGCTATACCCCTATATGATCTCCGACCCAATCATGCTGATCGTCATCGGTATCGCACTGCTGTTTGCACCAAAATTTATTCAGCTGTGAAGCCAAACACTAATAGCAACAGGCCACTTATCACTTGCGGCAATTCGTCATAGAATAGCCCCCGCTTGGACGCGCCATAGCACTTGATCGCTTCATATTCACCCACTACCCGATACCAGGGGACCAGGATTTTAATGACCGCTACCACCCCTTCTGTGCTGCTAACCCAGAAGATCGCCACCGAACTCAACATCAAAGCCCAACAAGTTGACGCCGCCATTACCCTGCTCGATGAAGGCTCGACTGTGCCCTTCATCTCGCGCTATCGAAAAGAAGCGACCGGCGGGCTAGACGATCTGCAACTGCGCGATCTGGAACTGCGCCTGCGCTATCTGCGTGAGATGAACGAGCGGGTAGAGACAGTGCTTGCCAGCATCGATGAACAGGACAAGCTGACGCCGGAGTTAGAGAAACAGATACGCCAAGCCGAGACCAAGACCGAACTCGAAGACCTGTACCTGCCCTACAAGCCGAAGCGCCGCAGCAAGGCCATGATAGCCATCGAGGCTGGCCTGGAGCCTCTGGCCGACGGCTTGTTCGCCGACCCTAATCTCGACCCTGAGCTAGAGTCTGCGAAGTTCAAAACTGAGGGCTTCGATGACAGCAAAGCAGTGCTGGACGGCGCCCGCGACATACTGATGGAACGCTTCAGCGAAGACGCGGCCTTGACCGGCAGACTGCGCAAACATCTGTGGGACAACGGCGAGCTGCGCGCCAGCGTAGTGGAAAAGAACAAGCACGACGCCGCCAAGTTCACCGACTACTTCGACTACAGCGAACGGCTGAACAAGATCCCTTCACATCGTGCTCTTGCCGTTTTTCGTGGACGCAAGGAGGGCTTCCTGTCGGTAGAAATTGGCAGCGCGGGCGTGGAATCAGCTGCGACGGACCCCTGCGAAGGCATGGTGGCTCAACACTTCGGCATCGAGAACAAGAACCGCCCTGCCGATAAATGGCTGCGCGAGGTAGTAAGCTGGACCTGGCGCGTCAAGCTCATCTACCGACTGCAGACGGACTTGCTCGGCCAGCTTCGCGAGCAATCCGACGACGAAGCTATTCGTGTGTTCACAGAAAATATGAAAGCGATTCTGTTAGCGCCCCCGGCGGGCAACAAGGTAACGCTGGGATTGGACCCTGGCCTGCGCACCGGCGTGAAGGTTTGCGTTGTCGATCGCACCGGCAAGTTTTTGGAAGACACCGCCATCTATCCACACCAGCCAAGAAACCAATGGGACGAGTCGATTGCGGTGTTAGCCAAGCTGGCGAAGAAGCACGACGTAGAACTTATCGCCATCGGCAATGGCACCGCATCTCGGGAGACCGACAAGCTCGCCGGCGACCTGATCAAACGTCACAAGGAACTGAAACTCGATAAGGCCATGGTGAATGAGGCAGGCGCGTCAGTGTATTCGGCCTCGGACATCGCCAGAGAAGAATTCCCCGATCTGGACGTAACTGTGCGCGGCGCAATATCTATCGCAAGAAGGCTGCAGGACCCACTTGCCGAATTGGTGAAACTCGACCCCAAATCTATCGGCGTAGGACAGTATCAACACGATGTCAGCCAGTTCAAACTCGGACAGAGTTTGAACGCGGTAGTGGAAGACTGCGTGAATGCGGTCGGTGTCGATGTAAACATGGCGTCCGCCGCACTACTGAAACAGGTCTCCGGCCTCTCGACTTCCATCGCAGGCAACATTGTCGAGTATCGCAATCAGCACGGCGAGTTCAAGAACCGGCGCCAGCTAAAGAAGGTGCCCCGTTTCGGCGAGAAGAGCTTTGAACAGGCCGCTGGCTTTCTGCGCATCGTCAACGGCGATAACCCGCTTGATGCTTCGGCTGTGCATCCTGAGTCTTATAGCGTTGTGGAGAAGATCGGCTCGATGAGCAAGAAACTGTTGGCCGACATGATGGGCGATCGCGGCTTCCTCTCGAAATTGAATCCAGCTGACTACATCGATGAGAAGTTTGGCCTGCCCACCGTAACCGACATTCTTGCGGAGCTGGAGAAACCTGGCCGCGACCCAAGGCCGGAATTCAAGACCGCCGAGTTCAAAGACGGCATCGAATCCATAAAAGACCTCGAAGCCGGCATGCGACTCGAAGGCGTGATCACCAACGTGACCAACTTCGGTGCCTTCGTGGATATCGGTGTGCATCAGGATGGCTTGGTACACATCTCAGCGCTGTCGAATCAGTTCGTGAAAGACCCACACACGGTAGTGAAGACCGGCGACGTGGTGACGGTTAAAGTCATGGAGGTGGATGTGCAAAGGAAGCGTATCGCGCTAACCATGCGGCTCGATGATGAGCTGCAAGCGAAGGCTTCGCGCAAGAATACCGAAGCGGCTGGTGGCGATCGAGCCGGTCGACCGACACCGGCCCCACGAGCGCCAGCCAAGCCCGCAGTGGGTAGCTTTGGTGCCCTGTTGGAAGATGCAGCGAATGCCCGAAAATAAGCGAAACCTGGATTTGGCACAGGTCCATCCTAACGGCTAGTCTACGTACTCGGCATAGGCCTGTAACAACCAGCCGTTAGTGTTGTCGTTCGCTGGCGCATATCCATCGGCGGGCTCGGTGGCTAGCATCTGCGCGGCCGACATTCCCTGTACCTTCGCTCGTGTCAGGCGCCCGCGTATAACAACCAACATATCGCGAAAGGCTAACAGGTCGGCGCGATTCGAAAGCTCGCCGTGTCCTGGAATGATGATAGTGTCGTCATTGATTAACGCCGCTATGTTCCATAGTGCGTCGATCATGCCATCGGTGGTTCCGCCATTATCTCTATCGGTGAATGGCAAGCCGTAGCGCACGAACATATCGCCGGTATGAATCACGTTAGCCTCACGAAAAAAAATCTGGGCATCGCCGTCGGTGTGGCCGTCGCCGGTGTTGACGATATCGACCGCATTGCCATTGAAGTAGAAACGCATTTTGTCTTCGAAGGTAATCTTGGGCAGGCCGACAGGCTCATAGGGCTCCTGCACGCGACCGCTGCCAGAGAGCACCTGAACGCTCTCCATGCGTTTGCGCGCGTTATCCTGGGCAACGATGTAGGCGCCAGCCCTGCCGAAATTTGTATTGCCGTCGGTGTGGTCGTAGTGAAAGTGAGAATTCATCACGAAAGTCACTGGCTTGTTGCTCAGCTGGGAAATTGCCGCCTCGATCTTTTGGGTCAGAGGCCCAAACTGGTCATCGATGATGATGACGCCGTCGTCGCCGACTGAGACGCCGATATTGCCACCGCTACCTTGCAGCATGTAAATATTGTCGCGCACCGGGATGGTGGTTATCTCGATGTTACTGAAGTCTTGAGCCGTGGCTAACAGCGGCACTGCCAGGACAGCACATACGGCCAACCTAATTGATTGAAGGTTTCTGTTTATAGAAATCATTTGAGAACCTCTTCTTGTTATCGATGCGTTCGATGCGTTAGATGTGTTAGATGTGTTAAAAGGCGCGCTGCTTCGATTGTAACTGAATCACTCCGACTACGTCCTGAATCTGACTATCCAAATTTCAGTACGGGTATCACTGCTGTCCCACAAATCTCAGTAATGCTTTTATACAATCCAGTAGACATAGAGTTTCACAGCCGATCAGTACAGTGCCGGACATGAACCCGGTTTAAGCCGCCGAGACACGCCGTGAACCCACCATGGGGGCTCGGCACCAGCATCCCTGCTGGTGACGGTATCGCAGCTTAAACCGGATTCATGTCTTCATAGATTTATGGGACAGCAGTGTACGGGTATATTCAGTATAGCGACAATTAGCCGGGGCGCTCCATACTAAAAACAGAATCGCTATCCACGCGGGCATAGTCGCTGTATCCCAGCCTGCCGATGACTAACATCTTCGCCACATCGATCAGACCATCGTCGGTGATAAAATCATCATCGATATGAATTCCAACGACTTCTCCGAAAATAACGCGGAAAGCATCTGCCGCAGTCCACCCGGGAATATCCACACTCTTGAGGTAGCGGCATTCCAAATGTACAGGTGCCTCTTCGATCCGCGGCGCAGCCACTATGGATGAGGTGATTGGAGTGAGGCCGGCAAGTACTATCTCATCGACAGCCGGTGCAACTGCCTGCGAAGAGTTATTCATTTGATCGCGTGTATCCCAGGTGGCGAGATTACAAACAAACTCTCCCGTCGCTTCGATATTTCGCACTGAGTCTTTCAGTCCATCTGCGGCTGTTCCCACGCCACCGGAAAACATGACGGTGGGCGGGCTATAACTCACCGCGTTAAAGAAACTGTAAGGGGCGAGATTCGCCACGCCCTTCTCATCACAAGAACTAATCCAGCCGATAGGGCGCGGGATAATAAGGCTATTGAATGGATTCCTGGCTAGTCCGTGATTTTTCTTCTTGGGTTCGTAGAACATCTACTTTTATCCCATTACCGTTTTACTGCAATCGCCTGGATCTCAAAGTTCGCGTCGAACAACAGACTTCCCGCTCCAATAAACGCTCGAGCTGGAAATTCCTGCGTAAAGAAGGTGCGATAAACATCATTGAAGACCTGATACAGAGAAAGGTCAGAACAGAAGATCTGCACATAAGTTAGGTCATCCATGGTCATGCCCGCGTCTTCCAGCTGCCCCTTGATACCGTTTAATACATTGCGCGCCTCGGCCGCCGGGTCGGCCGGTACTGCACCATTCTCCAGACCCAGGGTGCCCGATATATACAGGGTGTTGCCTGTCATGACGGCACCGCTAAAGGGCGAGACATCCGCTTGCGATGCATGGTTCGGGTTGATGTAGGTTCTCTCCTGAGCAGTAGCCTCTGTAAGCATGCCCGCGAAGACAAACGACGCCAGGGCTAATGATAAAATTCGCGATCTTCTAACACTCGTCATTTCTATTCTTCTCCATAGTAACCAAGTTAGGCTAACAGCCCTGCCTTGGGCTCTTACTGCTTGTTTATATCAAGTTCCATCAAATATATATTAGGGTTCCAAGCCGAGCTGTTCGAGGCGGCGCGCACCTCCGAGGATGCCTGTCATTCCATAGTTGCCCTCATGGCAGGCGTATTCGTAGATCTCTTCGTCAATTCTCGAGAGTGCATATTGACCCGAGAACGGCTCGGTGAACACACTCGGGTCATTCACCGTAAAGCCATAGATCATTTTATTGTTAGAGTCTCTTCTGAATGTTTCGATGACGGTCAGATTTTCGGTAGGCACGCCGTACAATGTCTGCCAGTCATTAAAGTATCTGGTTTCAACAACCAGCGTTTCTCCTTCCCAGCGCCCGATTGAATCGCCCATCCATTTCCCTTGCACCGCGGCGGCCGGATTGTGTTCGTCGGCTATCTTGATGATACGCGTATCGTGCGCCATTTCCGTGGTGATGCTGATATAACCCGGCGACTGATTAAACTGCAGATGACTATTGTAGATACTAGGCCGCATAACCGGACTGCCGAAATTGCCGTTCAGCAGGCAGCGTTCTCCCAGTCCGCGACCCTCTGGGCCATCACTGTTGCGGCCGCGACGATTCGCTGGCCGCGCATTCATTCTCTCGTTAAATCCCTCGACACGCTCCGGCATGCGACCGTTGGCAGGATCGGTAATGGCAGAGGTGCGAAACTCGCCGTCGATGGTGGGGATAAACTTGGCATCCTCGCGCCAGAATAAATCGTAGTTGCCCAGAGACGGCAGGGCTTCGCCCACTTCGGGCGGCGCCCTGTCCGGGTCGAGGGGCTCGTTAGCCTCATCGAATTTCTGTTGTACCGCGCCTTCCAGCACGAGGGCCTCTTCCTCAGTGTAAGCCCGCTTCTCGCCTAACTCTACCGGCCTCTCGAAGGGCATAATAGTCGCGTGCTTCCACACGCCATGGAAGTTCGGTACGCCCCATTCCGTCTTGGGGACCACGTATTCCTGCGCCATAGCGCTGCTAGCAGATAGCCAAACTATTAACAGGGTAACAAGGCTTCTCATTTTGATTCTCCGGGGTGAGTCTTCATCAGGCGACCAAACTGAACGGCTTAGGCTTTAGAGAATATACAGTAATTTGGATCGATTGCCTCTACCGCACACTGGGATTGCTGCAATGAATCTCTGCAATGCTGGTGCCCTGGTTCTCGAGACTAGTGGGTGAGATTATCAGTCTGCGCTAAAAACAGCTTATAGGGCCTATACCCCTGGTGCGCGGTGAGTTTAGCTCAGCACACAGGTGAAACTAGCGCTCATCTTCGCGCAGCTCTTTCTTGAACTGCTTGAACTTTTCTACATAGATCTGCGCACTCAGAAGTAATTGGGCCTGTTGCTCCTGCGTCAGAGTCTTGACAACCTTCGCCGGAGAACCCATCACCAACGAGCCATCGGGAATCTGCTTGCCCTCTGTTACTAGGCTGTTAGCTCCGATTAGACAGTTCTTGCCGATCTTCGCGCCGTTCAGTACGACAGCGTTGATACCGATCAGCGAATTATCACCAATGGTGCAGCCGTGCAGCATGACCTTGTGCCCGATTGTGACGTTCTTGCCTATGGTCAGCGGGCAGCCTACATCCGTGTGCAGCACGGAACAGTCCTGGATATTGGAATTTTCGCCGATGATGATAGGGTCATTATCGCCGCGGATAACCGCGTTGAACCAGACGCTGACATTATTCTCTATCCGCACATTGCCGATTACGTCCGCGCTTTCGGCGACGAAAAAATCCGCGCCCGCGATATCGATTTTTCTCTCACCTAATTGATACAACATAAACTACCACCTTTAAACTACCACCTTAGTTTGCGCCGCCGGCGATCTCTAGAGGGTTTTCTATTGGGGCTCCAGACGCAAAAAATACCGGGGTGGAAAACCCGTTCGAAATCTAAACTCGAAACCGAAGGTATAAATCTCTCCGATGCGCTCATGCTCTGCTCCTACTAGCAGCACCGCCGTATACGGTTCGAATCTGTCTGCGTCTGACATCTTCACCTCTACTGAGGGATTCTCAACGGCCTGATTAAACCAGGCGCGTGGCCAATGATTCGCGGCGACATAGTACTGGCCCTCGATCTGCTCGAGTCGCACCACGCGCTCGTGCCGCTGGTTGTCGTCATTAAATGTTGCTATGACTATGGAGGTGCTGCCCTGTGGCTGGTTAATGCCAAGCTGCACCTCGAACCACACGATGGAGGCAACGTAGGCTAGAAACAATCCACCAACGCCGATCAATGCCCACTTAATGACCTTCTTGTTATTCATGTTTTCACCTCAGAAACTTCGACAAGTAACGGTTTTTGCATTCCTATTCAGGGCCGAACGGTGCAGAATGAGACTTCGCCACCTGGTGGATCAGGGCGGGTGTAGCTCAGTTGGTAGAGCACTAGCTTCCCAAGCTAGTTGTCGCGAGTTCGACCCTCGTCACCCGCTCCATTTATTCCTGTTCCACTATTGATGTTCCACGGTTAGGGTAGTCTAAACACGTACAGCGTATTTCCGCCAGCACGCTGTCGAATCTCCGGTGTGTGTCTTCGATAGTTCACACCCTCACCTGCGGCTATGGCGATGTACTGCACGCCATCGACACTGTAGCTCACCGGAAATCCACCGGCGGTTGCATTGAGAACTTGCTCCCAGAGGATGTCGCCATTGTCGGCATCGAAGGCACGGAAGCGCCTCGCATCGTCAGAGACGAATACCAGCCCACCACCGGTAGTCAGCACCGAGCCGCCGATGCCGGCGCGTTGCCTGTAGGTCCAGCGTGTTGCGCCAGTTGCTACGTCTATCGAAGTGAGCTGACCCACCTGCCCGGTATCTTCAGGTCCAAGTTCTACACTAGTTCTGGCAGAGGAATGATGCAGACCGACGGTTGGCTCCACCGGTCTTAACGCAAAATTCATGCAGGTATTGTTAGTGGGTGTATACAATGAATTGGTCTGCGGGCTATAGCCTACCGAGTTCCAGTTGATGCCACCCTGCGTGGTGGGACACACAAGCTTCTGCTGTCCGATCTCGGTGATATCGAGTTCGGGGTTGGTTATACCCTTGCGTCCTTCGACATCTACGCCGACTATCACATTCTGAAAATTGGTTTCGGTGGCCCACAGGAACTCTCCGGTGGCGGCATCCAATGTCCAGACTATACCCGGCTTACCGGGAATGCCTGTTATGACTTTTCTGCGCTCACTAGATGCAATGTTAGGGTTCATCCAGGAAACGGCGTCAGCATCGGGCGTGACTTCTGTCTCTACTATTAGCCGCTCGAACGGATGATCCTGATCCCAATTGCCCGCGGGAATATGCTGGAAGTACCAGTCTATCTCTCCAGTGTCAGCATTCAGCGCCAGCGTGGAGTTGGTATAGAGGACATCGCCGCCGCGTGTGCCTCGTTGTATCTCGCCCCACGGAATCGGCACTGCCACGCCAATGAAAATGAGGTTGAGTTCGGGGTCGAAGCTCGCCGGCATCCAGGCTGAGCCGCCGCGTCGTTGTTCATCAGGTACATCACCCCAGCTCTCCCAGTTAGGCTCGCCGATCTTCGGTACGGTGTTGGTGCGCCACAACTCTTCGCCGGTATCCGCATCGTGGGCAGTGATCCAGCAGCTGGTGTTGATGTAGTAGCAGCCGGACATGCCTGTTATGACCTTGCCATTGAAAACCTGTGGGCCACCGGAGTAGTGCTGGCCAACAGTCCAGTCGCCGATCTTTCTTTCCCATGTCACTGCACCGGTCTGGGCATTCAGCGAGACGATGTAGGCATCTCGCGTCGCTATTAACAGTTGATCCTTATAGAGCGTGCCGTTGCGATTTGCACAGGACAGCGGCGCCACGTGATCTACGGTGGGCCGCCTATATTCCCAAAGCGGTGTGCCGTCGGTAGCGTCCACCGCTTCGATGAAGTCGCAGGCCTGGGGCAGAAACATGATGCCATCGTGAACCAGCGGCGTGGTCTCCTGCTTCCCAGGTTCCATAGTCCAGGAGAACGCCAGGCGCAGCCTATCAACATTGTCTTTGTTGATCTGATCCAGGGGGCTGTAGGCCCAGTGATTCGGGGTGCCGCGCCACATCAACCAATCCGTTGCCGGTGGATTGGCGAGCTCTTCCAGGGTGACCGGTGTGTAATTATCCAACAGCGCCTGTGGCTGAGCCCCGGCATTGGATAGCCCTACTACTAGCGCTATCGACAAGGCCGCGGGGCCCGCAGTGAAATAACGTGAGAATAATCTGAAGACTGGCATGGTTTATTCCTTCTTATTGTTACTAGCTTGATGGATGGCTTTTCAACCAAAATTGCTTCCAGCTAGCGCAGATTAACAAACTTCTGCTGAAAATAGACCCATCGGCTGCTAATATCCGCCGATGGAATCGATTGAACAACCCAGGCAGAGCGAACTGAGCCAGCTGCTTTACCTGCTGGAACAGGCGCATCAATCCCTTGCGAGACATTGGCTGGGGGAAGACTTTGTAATCGAACTGCTGCTGGCCAGCGTCATAGCCAGGGGGCATGTGTTAGTGGTGGATGTCCCCGGCGTCGGTAAAACAACTTTGGCCAAGAGGCTCGCGCAAATACTCGGCCTGGATTTTAATCGCATTCAGTTCACCAACGACATCCTGCCCGCGGACATACTCGGCGGCAGCATCTATAACGCCGCCGAGGCGAAATTCTCTTTCTCCCCTGGCCCAATATTTACCGACTTTCTCTTGGCGGATGAAATTAACCGCGCGCCGACTCGGAGCCAATCTGCATTCTTGCAAGCGATGGAAGAGGGCTATGTAGCGGCCGATGGTGTAAACCAACCGCTATCGAGCCTATTCACCGTGATAGCGACGCAGAACCCTATCGATTTTGACAGCACCAACCCTCTGCCCGAGGCCCAGCTCGACAGATTTCTCACCTCGATCAGTCTGGGCTATCCAAACAGTGACGCCGAACTGCATCTTCTCGGCGCCTATGGTGAGCAAGCGCAGCACGACCCCGCGGCGGTGTTAAGCAAGGACTCGGTAACCGCACTGCGCAGCGCCTGCGATGAGGTACACCTGCATGAGGATTTAGCGCGTTACATCGTGACACTGGCCAGAGCTACCCGCGATGATCCCAGCATCAAGCTGGGCATCTCGCCACGTGGTTCGATGCATCTGGCGGCTGCGTGCAAGGGTTACGCGCTGGTGAAAGGCAGGCAGCAAGTCATCGCCGAAGATATACAGCAGCTGATTCCTCCGGTATGGAACCACCGACTGCTGCCACGTCACGGTCGCGACAATGACAGCACACAGGCACATGAGCTAATGCAGAATATCGTCGCGAGTATTGCAGTTCCTCGATAGTTTGGGGTCAGAGGATAGTTTGGGGTCAGAGTAAAAACTGCTCTACTGAATCATGGAAACTCAAAAACCTTCAAACAGTTTTTACTCTGACCCCGGCAACGTCCATCCCGGAATCTAGCCATGAGTGAACTAGCGGATCGTCCAGTTCGAGTACCCAGCGAGGCTATCCTCATGCACTGGTGGCGTTTAATTCGATGGTTCTCTAATCTGCGACTGGTACCTCGTTGGTACGAACACCGAGCGCGATTTCTGTTAAGAATTTTCCGCAGACTCTATTACGATGGCCTAACTCGTACTGGCAAGATTATCCTCATCTGCTCCCTGCTCATCTTCCTGTTAAGCTACAGAGCCAGTAGCGGCTTCCTTATCTTTACCAGCTCTTTCGGCATAGGTTTATTGTTATGGAGTAGTGTGCTCGGCTTCATCTGTCGACCCAAAATAATAGTAACGCGTGACACACCGAACACAGGGATCGCTGGGCAACAACTGACATCATCGATAAGAGTCACCAACGAAGGCCGCTTCAGCCTCCACAACTTCACCCTGCGCGAGATGGTGGTACCTTACGGCCGCTGGCCTGGAGAATGGTTTAGACCACACCAGCAGAATCTTCCCGCGGGCCAGAGCACTACGCTATCGGTACATTTTGAACCACTGCGACGCGGCGTACTGAACTTGTCCGGGATCGCCGTACAGTCCTATTACCCTTTCTTTCTCACACGTTTTACAGCAAGGGCGCTGGCGCCCGCCGAAGTGTATGTGCTGCCTCCGACTCTTCCGGTCTCGATACCATCGTTACGCAACATCGCCGAGCAGGCCAGCAAGCGTCTTAGCCTCGGCAACGAGAGTACGCGCAAAGGGCCATCGCTGGATTACGCCTATTCACGCCCCTATCAGACTGGCGATTCGATGCGCAGGCTGGATCATCGTGCCAGCAGCCGATATGGCGAACCGATGAGCAAGGTATTCGAGGGGGTGGAGCAGATTCGTCGCGACAAAGTCTATCTGATGGTGGACCTGAGCCTTGCCGGCTTCAAGGCATGGCAGCGACGCCCGACGGATGAAGCCCCTCTGGATGAACGCCTTGCCCTGGCGGTGGAGATCGGTCTATCAGCACAGAACGAAGGCTTCAGCCTAGCGGCTTTGGCGATGGGAACTAACTGGCACAATCTGGATGGCCTGCAACAATTCCACAAGCTAATCGCGACCTGCAAACCACAACGCGGCTATTCGGAAGACATCAAGACACTTCCCGATTCGGTCTTGCTGGAGCAAGGCATACACGTGCTTGTCCTTGGACGCTGGACAGCCGAGGCCGAAGCTCTCCTCGACCGGCTGCAACACGCCGGCATCCTGATTCTGGTCTTTCTCATTGCAGAGTCTGCCGAAGATATCGGCACACTGCCAGAGGGCAATCAGTTTGTCGAAGTGCAAACTCATCTATTGTCCAACACAAACTTGGCAATAGCAGATCGCTTTAAAACCATGTTCAAGCAAACATCGAAGCAGAGAACTAGCTGATGCCTCTCGGACAGATATTGTTAGCTATATTCCTTGCCCTGCAGTCACTGCATATTGGCCTGTCCATGGAGCTAACAATTGTAATTTGGTTTGGAGCGCTGCTCAGTGCTCTGGGCTCTCTAAAACTAGTGCGCGTCGAAAGACCAACCTGGGGGTTATCTTTCGTTCTTCTGGCGACCGGCGCGTTTCTCGGTAGCCAGATTTTGGAAGACTGGGCTATTGAAGGGTCCTGGGCGCAGAACAATGGTCTCGGAGCAGGATTAATACTCAGCCTGCTGGCCTATCAGCTGTGGCTTTTTGCCTCCGACGATAAACCCAACACTCATCAAGCATTGAATCGTAATACACAAACAATACTCGTGCTGGGCCTGATTTTAATGCTGCTCATATCGCCGCCGGAGCAGACCATAATCGAGATTTTAGGTATCCCGATCGCCCTGCTGACTGTCGTTGCGATCTTGCTTGCCACTCTTACCCTGATGGCAGATCGTTGTTCAGGCACGCTCGTCTCAAGATTGCTGCTCCTATTGCCCCTGTTTCTCGTCGCGCCGCTACTTGGTCTGCTGTTGGGCCTAGGACAGGGCCCACTTATCGCAGCACTGGGAGATATGTTTCCGAGCGGCAATAGCTTTACCCCCACGGGATTTTCACCCCGGCAACAGTTGCGCGCCTCGGCTTTCTTGCAACCGTCGAATCGAGCAGTGCTGCGGGCTACCAGCGAGAGTCAGCCTAACCAATATCTCGCTGGCAATCGATTGGTTATGCTGGATGACGAGTTGGTATGGCAGCCGATCGAACGACCGTTGTCGGCTCTAAATTTGTCTGACGCCGAGATTGAGGCGGATGGCCGGCTGCGCTACCCAATGGAGAATAATCAGTTTCCAGTCGATAGCGGGGAAGCTGAGCGCATCGATATACAAATCCTTAATAATAGTAATTTTGTATTCATGAGTCCTAACACTACTCATCTGATCGGTCGATTCGAAGCTCTCACTCGGAACGCGGCCGATGTATGGTCTCCCGTCTATGACCGCGGTGCGGATCGGCGCTGGGAGATAGAGACTGACGGCGCTTCGATAGCCGACACTTTCGAGGAAATAAATCTTCAACTACCTACTTTCTGGGACTCAGAGCTACAAGATAAGAGCAAAGCTCTTGCCGGACCGAGCAATCAACAGACTGTCTACAATGTACTTAATCATTTTATAGCACGCGCTTATTCACTGGAAACAAGCTTCGACCCCGAGCAGCCCTTTCACGATTTCTTCATCAACGAAAGAGCCGCGTATTGTTTCTGGTTTGCCACCGGTGCCACGTTAGCGCTGCGTGCGAACGATATTCCCGCGAGGATTGTCGGCGGCTATGTCATACACGAGAGACTCAGTGATGAAATGTGGCTGGTGCGAGAACGAGATGCCCACAGCTGGGTCGAATGGCAGGACAGCGATGGTTTCTGGCACACTATAGATCCCACGCCACCGAGCATAGCCAGCTTCTTCGGAGGATATGAATCGAATCAGCTGAGCGTGCTCTACCATCTACTGGCAGGTCAGTGGCAGAAATTTATCGATGCCGTGCTCGAGGACGCCATCATTGCGAATCTCGTTCGATACGGCGGCGTTTTGATATTGTTATTCCTTTTTATTCGTGAATATCGCCGCATTCGCGGCCGGCGGGAGCAACTCGATTCTCGTATAAAAAGGTGGCAAAAGATCTGGCAGCGATTCCTCAGCTCAGCTCAGCTGCCGACGAACACCTCCTGGACCGCAGCTACCTACGCGCAGAACCTGCCAGCCCAGTGGCCGGCCGAACGACGTGCCGCCGTCAGGGCATTCCTTGACTGCTACAAGCTGCAAAGATTCTCTGCGCATGAAGATCTAGCTCTCGCCGAGGTGGAACAATCCCTGGCAAAGTGTATCAAGGCGATGCCCAGATAAGCCCACAACGGCTCCGCTGATGAGTCTCTGGAAAGCTGCTCGACGCGATAAAACTGCTGTTTTTAGGCTTTAACGAAGCGCCTGCCACTTGTAATCGCGAATATCACGGGAGTAGACTGTCCACACGCATAGGTTTTTTCTCAATGCACTCTGCGATAGCGGGGATTTTAGGATCAGTTCTTCCACGCTAGCGCAGCCCTCGGTAAAGGAGACTGTATCACTATGGTTGAATTGACTCATCGCAATGAAGAAACGGCATTCGAAGACATCTGTCTGCCATCGGACCATTTTGCCGTCAGACAGATTACGCTGAAAGACCTTAGTCAATGCCTGAAAGCAGGCTACGCGGACTACGGGGCGAAACCTAGCTCGATACCACTACTGATCCTGTTCTACTCTCTCTTCGCTCTGCTGTTTACACTCTTCGCCTTCGGCCAGGATCTACGTTATCTCGCCTTTCCCATGCTTGCGGGCATAACCTTGATAGGGCCAATCGTGGCTATAGCGTTCCTCGAAATGAGTAGACGCAGAGAACTGGGTAAAGAACTGCGCTGGCGTTCGGCATTTAATTTTATACATACGTCGGCCTTCGCGCCGCTTCTCGCCCTGACACTACTGATGACCGTCTTGTATCTAGCGTGGTTGTTTATGGCTGAGCTGATCTTCTTTAGCCTGTTCGAGTCGACAATGCCGGTTTCTTTGTCCGATTTCATGAATCAGCTATTCAATACCCGCCACGGCGGAGCGCTAATCGCCTACGGCAACTTTGTCGGCCTGCTGTTTGCTTTCGCCGCCATCGCGCTCTCTGTCGTTGCCTTTCCTTTGGCGTTGGACAAACCAGTCACATCTTTCACCGCGGTTAGCGTGTCAATCCGCGCGTTCATGTCGAATACTCTCGTGTTAACTGCCTGGGGTATCATCGTTGTCGCGCTATTGGCGCTGGGAGCGGCTGTCTTTCTGATCGGGCTCGCGGTCACATTGCCGGTTCTGGGACACGCGACATGGCATCTGTACCGAAAACTCATCGTAAGCTAACATGCACAGGCTGGGGCGCGATAAGCTTTCCACTTCTGCCCCAGCTTTAGTGTTTCCCGCAGGGCACTCAAGTGATAAGGTTAATCAACGCCCTGTCATTCGTCTCGGGCAGGCAGATGTTAAACGCTATTTCATTCAGGAACTGATTAATATGCACTCGAGAATAAAACTTCCAAGGATCATCACATCGCTCTTACTCGGCTCATTTACAGCCATGATCTTCTCAACTACATTTGCAGCCGAGGGTGAATGGGTAACTCTGATAGACGGCACCGAGGGCATGGAAAATTTCAACATAGTTGGTGACGCCAATTGGACTGCCGAGCACAACGCGATTCAGGCTACCGAAGGTAGTGGCGCCTCCTGGCTAGTTAGTAAAAAGAATTATAGTGATTTCTCACTGCGCGTAGAATTCTGGGCAAGCGATGATGCCAATAGTGGCATCTATATGCGTTGTGAAGATGCAAACAGGATTACGGACCGAACCTGCTATGAGGCGAACGTGTACGATCAACGCGCCGACCCTTCATTCGGAACCGGTGCAATTGTTCATATAGCTGCAATCGATGAGCCGCGGCCCACGGCAGGGAACAAATGGAATGTATTCGTCATTACACTGGACGGTGACCACTTGGTTGTAGAGCTCAATAATGAGAGAACAGTCGATGTTCGCGACGACCTGCTTGCAAGCGGGCCGATCGCTCTGCAGTGGGGAAGCGGCAAGTTGCGTTTTCGCAAGGTAGCAATAAAGGAATTGTAAAAGTAAAAGAGGCGGACTGGGCTGGCGCCCACCCGCCTCGATTGTTTACCTGGGCCCCTGAACTTCTGGAACCTCGAATAACTGCAAGCTCTTATCTATTGTTCTGCGATTTCCTTCATCGCAGCCAGCGCTCCTTCAAACGTACCGCGCCTTCTGGCGATGTTCTCATCCTTGGCAGCCTGATTTTCCAGATTAGAGACATCCAACATCAAGGTATACAGTAGCTTGGAGGAGTTAGGTCCTGTCGGGCGAGCTTCGAGAAAACCGTGGTATTGATCATAGAAACCTTCCACCGGTGCCGGCTGTGTATAGCCATAGGACAACTCAGTCTGAGCCACTAGTATCTCCAGAATCCTCCCACCTAACAGAGAACGGACGGTACCCAGGGAGCCATCACCCGAAGAAATCTCGCAATCAAGACCGAGCCAGTCGCTGATATCGCAGTAGCCTCCGACCTTGGCCCAAACCTCTGCGGCTGGTTCAGCTACATCGATCTCCATCTCTATCGCGACGTATTCAGGCTGTGCAATTGCTGCGCCAGCGCAAAGGCCGGTCGCGGCGACCAGGGTTAAAATGAAGCGTTTCATAGTTTCTTCCTTCTTCTTGTGATAGTTCCTGGAATTGTGATAGTTCCTGGAATTGTGATAGTTCCTGGGATTGTGATAGTTCCTGGAAAATTTCCAGTGAACGGTTTTCGAGCGACAGAATACCTTTTATCTAGCGGCTGTCATATAGATTCTATTGTTAGTGAAGTCCAATGTGATAATCAAGTCTTCCAGCACGGCCTCTCCGATTGTGCCCACAGTTAGATGTTCTGCTTCGGGATCAGATAATGCCGGCTTCGGCCCCCTACCTTGGTATTGATCGTAAGGAACTTTCAGATGCGGAATATTAGCCTCAATGTCTCGCAGCTGGTAATCACCAATCTCGAGGGAAGCAACATACTCGATGAAGAAATTCGACGCCTCGAGCAGGGAATTATCGCCAAGGAATTCGGCGTCGGTGAGGCCTAAATCTTCGCTGGTTTTCCGATCCAGAACGAGAGCATCCTCATATTTGCTATCGATACGTAGCCAGGTCTCGAAACCGTCAACAGCCGATTGGACGGCTATCTCGTCCAGATCAGGGTTCACATGGACAGCAGAACTAGCCAGCTGTTCCAGATCGACGGCATCGCGCGCCACAAGACAGAACACTCCCTCATCAAAATTGACCTGCAACAGATTGTTCTCGTTCACCGCCGAGCGCAGAGAAAGGAGAACATCACTCTCACTACTTGGCAGGTTTTCGCACTGCGCCTGTGCGGAGCTGACTAATTGGCTAATGGCAAGGCTGCAACCGATTAGAACTATTGAGAACTTGTTCATAGGACTGGATTTCTGGATTCGTTAGATTTCTTGTCTTCAGGGTGAAGACTACAACAGAATCTCACAAAGCAATAGCTAGACACGATGAACAGAAACTGTGCCGATAGCAACTGATCTGCTCTAGTCTGGTGCGCGAGCACGGGTTTCGTACAAATACCCCCAGCAGCTCGCTGTCTCGGCGCTTTCACTATTTATCGAGCCAGCATTCAAATTTCTGCAAACTTTAGCTGTTAGCCTCCTGTTTAACGAAATCGGTGCTGTTCTGCCAGTAAATCGTTACGAAGTGCATCAGGAACAGATATTGGCACACTGATTGCTAAACATTCATAGAGTAGACAGTTGCTTCTTGCGTGCAGATACCAGGGAATTGGGAGCGCGCGCATTCGCAGTTTGAAGCTCAACAAGGATTAGAACCCCATGCAAACTCAACATCGAGGCCTACGTACATTCTGTACGGCAGCCGAGCTTCTTAGTTTCAAGAAGGCGGCGAGTGAACTGTGCCTGACACCCAGTGCCGTAAGTCATCAGATAAATGAACTGGAGGAACAGCTAGGCACGAAACTGTTCAAGCGCCTGACACGCTCGATCACCCTGACTCAGGACGGCTCTCTGCTCTACACAGAGATAAACCCCTACCTGAGAGCGATCGACGAAGCCACCGACAAGATTCGCAAGACGAAGACGCGCCATCCCCTACTGGTGCAGATGCCGGAATTCTTCGCCAGCGAATTGCTCATGCCACGCATGAGCGGTTTCGCCGACGCCCACCCGGATATAGATCTGCAAATAGAAGGCCTGGGAATCACCGACGACCTTAATCCCGCCGCCGACATCAATATCGTGCTCTCGCGAAAAACGCCGAAGGCAATCAAAGTAGAGAAGTTGTTTCCCATTCGCTACGTGCCAGCCTGTAGCCTGCAGCTAAAAAGTAAGTGGGAGAGCGAAGGCATAACGGAGCTCGCGGCGATACAGAAAGCCACGATACTACTTCATAAGGCAAGACCTAAGGCCTGGGAGCAGTGGGCCGCCAATGCGGGTATTGCTGATCTAAAGCCGAAGAAAATAATCTATGTCGACAGCATGTTCGCCTTATCGAGAGCTGCCGAACAGAGCGTGGGAATCGCCCTGATGCCTTTGCCGGTAAGTCAGGATTGGTTCGACTCTGGATCATTGGTTGCATTGCATAATTCTCATCTGGAAACAGAAGACTATTACTGGCTTGTGCTCAACGGCAATAGCAACAAGAGGATTGCCTTAACTTTCTGGCATTGGTTAATAGAAACCTTTAATAGATAGAGCAATTGCAGTCAGGTGAATTAGATTCACCTGTTACATTAGGAAGCATACTTTGTAACCTTCATGCCCGATCCCTACTATAGACACAAATCGAGAAACAGCTGGCTTAACAAACTTTAGTTCCCGAGTCGGGAATGTCAGTAAAACCATTAAGCACAAAATAAATTCTGGCTAGCCTGTTATTAGATTTTACAAGCGGAACTCTTATTACTTAACTATTTACTAATTTATCAAAGGATCAATCATGAAAACTTTAACACGCACAAAAATCGCAGCACTCGCACTTACACTAACTTCTGCATTCGCAACTACCAGCGCGTTTGCCGACTATCATCTTACTGCATTCAGCGATACGGTTGGCTTCCAGGCACTGCTGGCTGAAGACGTCGCGGCAGCAAAGGCTACTTTCGCCTCGCGTCGCATCGAAAGAATGGATTATTTCGAGGCCAACAACCTCTGCGTCGCGCAGATTCTTATGGAAGAATTCGATGCAGCCATCGCAAGCTGTAGCACCGCACTGGACAAGGCAGAATTCTCTTCGGAGCTTACTGTCGAGCGCGAGAATATTGCACTGGCAGCCATTTACTCTAACCTCGCAGTTGCCAAAGTTATGGTTGGCGACACCGCTGGCGCAAACTCCAGTCTCGAGATTGCGCTATTGCTGAACGAGAAAGATGGCAACGCCAATATGAATTACAACCTGATTAGTGCAAACCTGGTTGCAGGGAGTTAACCAGCAAACGAACAACTCTCCTTGGCTGAACCATTAAGATTCTAATCCAGTTTTAATGAATTCAGCCTTTTTTATTCTACAAAAAACGGGTTCAATCTACGCATTGAACCCGTTTTTTGTATCTAAACCCTAAGCCTCGCTTGTTCTACTGCGCGGCGCGACCTAGATAAATCTGGAACGTTCTCTCTACGTAGTCGTCTACTCCTGGAACCAAGAGCACGGCGAGCACCGTGGCTACGAGGGCTATCGCGATAAAGATATAGAAATTCTTCATGTGTCGATCCTTTCCCTTTCTCTTTCAGTGCAAGGCTAATTTCCAGGAGCCGCCTCAAAAACCCATACATCGCCCGCTTCGACTGCTGCGCGTGTCGTGGCCGATGGGTATTTTGCTGTGATTGTGGCGGTCAGCCCATCCAGCACATCGCCTGACTGAATACGTTGCAACTGGCGCTCATAACGTACCCCGTCTATACGCAGTACAGCTCGGCCATCTCGCTCTGCTTGTAGAGGCCACTGTTTCCACAGCCGACCAATCGGATTCCCCATATAGCCCGACCAAACATAGATCTTGTTCTCAAACTCGGCTATCCAGATACGTCGCGACTGCGCTGGGTCTAACAACTGCATCTCTATAGTTGGTATTTCATTCACGAAACTCCAATCGGGATCCGGCCCGGTATGCAACTCACCGGCAACCAGAGGGCCACCAGAGAAAACTCGATTGGGGCCATCTTCGAATCGTTGTTTAGCAGCAGCCGTGGCAACGGCCGCGATGGGGATTAGCAATAGGCACAATACAACGATGATTGATCTTTTTATGTATTTCATAACACCCTCTACTTGCGGCTTAAAAATCTAGCTTCGAAGACAAGAATGAGGCGGAAGTAGCAAGCACCCCAGCCCCGATGTTCGTCTTTGCAGAATTTACTGAGCTTCGGATTCTGCCAGCGCGTCTTGAACTCTCGCTCCGCGCAGAATGTTCACCATTCCGTAATTACCTTCATGGCAGGCATATTCATAAAGTAGACCTGCAACTTTGGTCATCGGCACGACGGCGGTAAATTTATCCGTATAGGTCGAAGGATCATCGACCGTGAATTCATAGTTCACTGTATAGGGCCCAACGCGGGTGAAACGCTCGGTTAATACTTTATCCTTTGAAGTTCCTGCCGCACCGAAACTTGAAGACAAACCATTGAAGTTGCGCGTTTCGACGACCAAGGTCTCGCCATCCCAGTAGCCGCGAGAATCACCCATCCACAGGCGCACCTTGTCATCTAAGGAACCGACCTCAGCTGGAGATTCGAGAAGAGGAACTACCCGCGCATCGTGAATCATCTCTGTCAATATTACCGCGCTGTCCTTGCTCTGAAAAATCTGCACATTATTGTTGTATAGACTGGGCACGAAAGGAGGGCCTGCATTAAATCCGATGAGGCAGCGTTCCGAGAGCCCGCGATCTTCAGGGCCATCGGTACCAATGCCACCGGCCGAAATACGCACCGGACGCGATTCGCCAGTAGTTTCTCCGCCATAGACGCCCTGACTAGCAATTGCGCCCTCTACTAACGCTGGAAGCTGCCCGTCGGCGGGATAGACAATGTGAGAGGTTCGCACGTCGCCGCCAATGCCAGCGTTCTCGACCCAGAAATCGTTATAGGAGCCGTCAACACCTTCAATGGCTAGCGCGCCGTCGGTAGAGGCATCCCTGGCCGCGCGCTGCGCGGCCATGGCTCGGACTTCTTCTGCTGTCAGAAACTGCCGCTCGCCATAGCGTGAAGGCCGTTCCATAGGCGTGTTGGAAGAGAAATTCCATACTCCCTGCAGGTCTGGCTGGCCCCACTCTGTGCGCGGAACGACATAGTCATCCGCCGCAAAAATCGAGGCGGAGAATGTAAAAGCTGTGGCGAGTGTTGCAAGAGCCTTGATCGATTTTCTTGTTGTGTTCATGTATAGCTCCGTGAATATCGTATTCTCAATAGTTGAAAGGTAGCTTATTCACCATTCCATTGCAGCACAATTTATAAGCGGTGCAATGCAGTCTATAGCGGCTAAGCCCCAAGTATCGCGGCTTCAGATCCAGTCCAGCGATTCAGGCCTGCGCTTTCCCGCACTAGTGGCCAGTAGTGGCCTAGGAGCAGCCGAGTTGCTGCAAGAGACGGGAAGAGCGTTTCGGGTCACTCTTGGGGAAAAGATCAAGACTGCTCATCGATTCAACCTGCTTCAGGTCAGCTTGAAAATCGCAGAAACGATCTGTCTGAGCAAGCTCTTCGGGGAAGACGAAGGCGGCGATACCACTGTCTGCAATCACAACCTTGAAATACGCAGCGGGGTTCAGTTTAGCCGCATCTACTGAGGTATTTAACGGTTCGCTAATAAGATAAAGAGGCCCGCTTATTATGCGCAGTGCGGTCTCGGCCGTCACGATACGATTCAATGTCTGTTCGAGTTGCAGCCAGGCGCCACGACGCACAGCTGTGGGCATGGTTACCATATTGCTGAGATTATTCAGTTCACGCCAATAGGGCGTATTCGCAAAGCTCGTCATCGGCACCAATCTGACCCGTTCTTCACTCCCGCGGACTGGCTCATTGAAGCCACCATAGGGATTACTATCACTGCTAATCTCGGCAAGTGAGAACCCCAGCGCCTCGGCTTCTGCGAGTTCTTCGATACCGGTAAGGCGCACCAATTCATCGGGCTGCCAGAAACGCGGCAGCAGAGAGGCGACGCCGATCGCCTCTGCAGTCAATCGGTAGGCAACCCAGTCTGCCTTGCCAGAGTCGCCATTGAGCCCGGCAGCGTAGAGATTGTGGACAACCACATTCGCACGAGTGGCGGCCAGAGCGGATGTATAGGCGGGGCAGGCGCCCTGACAGTGGGAGATTGCTATATTTTGAGCAGACAGAGAGAACGGCAGCAATAGAGTCGCTACCAAGGTTATTAGTGAAAACATGCCGGCTAGCTTGTTGCCGTAATTCAGTCTCATGGTTCTTACCGCTCATTCGTCTGTGGTATATCTAACAATGGAAAGAATACCACCACCGGTGGCATATACCCAAAGCCCTTGTTTTCCCGTGCCCCATTGTTCTAAGCTGACAATCGGCCCGGCACAAGCAAGGCCCTGAGAGACACTTCAAGAGTGTGCTCTCAGCTTTAAGTAGCTGGAAAGCTATACCAGGAGAGACTGATGTACACAATCCAGAATGCGAAAGCGAATAAAAACTGGCTGCAGCTGAGCTTGAGCGGACTCTGTTTCGCCCTGATTACAGCCTGCGCGCCAGCAACCGAGACCGTATCTGTCGTTGTTCCAATAACGGCACCTACAGCATCCAGCACGGCATTAGAAATGGCGGCGCCGGAGTCCGTAGGCATGGATTCAGCTCGCCTCGAAAGAATTACCCAGGCTATGCAGGGCTATGTCGACGAAGGGCTCCTCGCCGGTGTCGTAACCATGGCCGCGCGCGACAATAAGATCGTACACTTCGAATCGGTCGGCTATCGTGATCTCGAATCCCAGTCCGCTATGAGCAACGACGCCCTCTTTCGAATTTACTCGATGAGCAAGCCGATAACCGGCGTGGCTCTGATGATTCTGTATGAAGAAGGTAAATTTCGGCTCGCCGATCCAGTTGAGAAATACCTGCCCGAGCTTAAAGACTTACAGGTTTATGCCGGTACCGACGACAGCGGTAACATCATCACCGAGCCACAGAATCACAAGATGACGATTCGCGAATTGATGAGTCACACCGGCGGCCTCTCCTACGGTATCTTTGCACAATCCCCCGTGGACACAAAATATGTCGAGGCAGGCTTGCTGGACAGTAATGACACCTTAGAGGAGTTCACTACCAAACTTGGAAAGATTCCTCTGAAGCATCAGCCGGGCTCAACCTGGGAATACAGCGTGTCGGTAGATGTGCAGGGCTATCTGGTTGAAAAGCTAGCGGGGCAGTCTTTCGGCAGCTTCCTCGAGGAGCGCATCTTCGACCCCCTTGGAATGACCGATACAGATTTTCATGTACCACAAGAAAAAGTATCGCGCTTCGCACAGGTCTATGGCTACGACGATGCGGGCAAGCTAGAAGCGGGTGAAGGCTTCGCCGATGCCAACTTTCTGGTCGACCCGGTGTTCGAATCAGGCGGCGGCGGCTTGGTGTCTACGGCCATGGACTATATGCGTTTTAGCCAGATGGTATTAAACGGCGGTGAACTGGACGGAGTCAGAATTCTGGCGCCTCTTACGGTAGACCTGATGCATCGCGATCAGACACCAAAGAACATGGAAGGCAGCGTGCTTGGCGCGCAGGGTACCTCCTTCGGATTGGACTTCGCGGTAATCGAAGACCCGGTAGAAGCCGAGTCTTACTCCAAGGGTGAATTTTATTGGGGCGGCGCTGCTGGCACCTGGTTCTGGATCGACCCAGTTGAGAATCTGGTCTTCGTCGGCATGATCCAACAGTTCGGTAACCAACTGCCGAATGTCCGTTCGACTTCGAGACGCCTGCTGTATCAGTCGATACTCGACCCTTACGGCATCTGAGTTTCAACTGTATTCCTGCTCGATTGGGTTGCTCATAGCTCGCTGTGAGCAACCCGCTTCAGCCCCATCCTCGAAGACTCTCAAGCTAGTAGTTGTCGATCTCCTCCGTTAACATGACTTGGCTCCGATCCAATTTCGTCGTCCTCATTTGCTGGCAAGGATTCTTCAATGCGCCGAATCACCACGTTCTCTTTCTTCGCTATTCTTATTCTGGTTGGCTGTAGCGAACAACAAACTGTGCCCGCCCCAGGGGCTATGAGTGCAGGGAGCCAACAGCCACGCCCCGCGCTCGACCAACTGAGTCAGGCTCAGGCTATTGCGCGAAAGGCACGCGTCTCCAATATCTCCTATGTGATGGATATCGATCTGGTTGGCCTCGCCGATTCCTATCAGGGCAATGTTTCCTCACGTTTCGAGTTGACGGATAACGACGCTCCACTGGAGATAGATTTCACCGGCGGCAGCGTGGACAGATTGCTTGTCAATGGTGAGACGGTTGAACCAGATTACAATGGCTACTTCATTACCCTGCCACGATCTGCATTAATCACCGGGCCGAATGAGGTCAGCATCGACTACTCCCATCCCTATGATCAGGATGGCACCGGCCTGCACCGATTCGTCGACCCAGAAGACGATCGAACCTATCTCTATACTTACCTTTGGCCTTACTACTCCAACCGCCTGTTCCCAAATTTCGATCAGCCGAACCTGAAGGCGACCTTTGAGCTTACCGTGCGGGCCGATTCTGACTGGCAGGTTGTTTCCTCCACCACCGAGGAATCGGTCACGCCCGATGGCGACACTAACATCTGGCGGTTCCCGCAGTCGGAGAAATTCTCCAGCTATATCTTTTCCCTGCATGCTGGCCCCTATCAGATATGGGAAGACATGGCGGGCGATGTACCAATCCGCTTAATGGCCCGACAGTCTCTGACTGACTACGTAGCCGTCGATGAATGGATGGCGTACACGAAGTCTGGGCTCGCTCACTACCGCGACTATTTTGATATTCCCTACCCCTTTGCGAAGTACGATCAGCTAATCGTTCCCGATTTCTTGATCGGCGCCATGGAGAATGTGGCGGCCGTTACTTTTTCAGAGAGCTATGTCGATCGCGGCGCATCCAATCGCTTTAGCAGTCAGCGTCGCGCCGGAACCATTCTGCACGAGATGGCACATATGTGGTTCGGTGACCTGGTCACCATGAATTGGTGGAATGGCCTTTGGCTGAATGAGAGCTTCGCGACACTGATGTCTGCTATCGCCGTTTCCGAAGCCACCGAGTTCGATGATCTCTGGCATGACTTCTATCTGTCGGAGAACCTGACAGCGATCGCCGCCGATAATCTCGTGTCTACACACCCAATCGAAGTACCGGTTGCGAGCACCAACGATTTCTTCAATGTCTTCGATGCGATCACTTACGACAAGGGCGCCTCTGTTTTAAACCAATTGTCCCACTACATTGGACTCGAGGACTTTCGCCTGGGGGTATCGAGCTATCTAAAACAATATTCCTGGGAGAGTACCGAACTCGACGATTTCATCGCCTCACTCTCGCAACAATCGGGCATCGATCTGGAACCTTGGGCACAAGACTGGATGTATCAGGCGGGAGTCAATACCATTGAGGTTCGCTTTAGCTGCGACGACGATAGAATTGACCGCTTTGCCATATTGCAGACAGCAGCTGCCGCCCATCCAACATTGCGCGATCAGCGTATTCAGCTAGGGCTTTTTAACACGGCGGATAATGGGGCAATCCAATTGAATTCCGCCCTGCCTGTGGTGGTTCGCGGCGCCCAGACGCAGGTACCCGATGCCGTTGGTTTGGCGTGTCCTGACCTGGCCCTGCCTAATTACGCGGGATGGGGCTACCTTGAGATGAACCTCGACGGGGCCAGTATGGATACTGTTCTTGCGGGTGGTGCGATAGAGCGAATTAGCGATCCCCTGATACGATCCATGATCTGGACTGCTTTGTTCGACGCGCCAGATAATAGTCTGATGGACAATGCGACCTTGCTGTCCACCTTGATCAACTCTCTACCACTTGAAACCAACGATAGACTCATTCGGCAGCTTATGGATGAGTTGGTGAATAATCTGAATTTATTGGAGCGACTCGGCGAAAATTACGCCGAAGATCTCGCCGAATTCGGACTCTTGGCCGAACGGCAGTTATGGCAGTTGATCGGCGAAGGAGTAAGTGAGACTGGCGCAGGGCAATCCGAGAGCACGTTGAATCTGCGCCTGTCCGCCTACGTGAGTCTTGCCCGCAGCGACGAGGCGTTGGAAAATCTGGCCGGCCTGTTAGACGGTAGCATTGCTATTCAAGGACTGAGCCTCGGCCAGAATCAGCGCTGGAATATTGTGCAACGCTTCACCGCAAGAGGCCATGATAATGCTCTGCAATTATTAGCAGCGGAGCGCGCGCGCGACCAATCGGACGCGGGCAGGAGAGCCGCGATTGCCGCGGAGGCGGGACTACCCGATATCGAAATCAAGCAACAATGGCTAGAGCGTATCCTCGATACTGCGAACCCCCTGCCGCTGTCCAATCTGCGTGCCGCGATGGGATCGATTTTTCCTACCGGACAGGAAGACCTACAGCTGAGCCTGTTGCCGCAACTTAGCAATGAGCTTAGCGCACTGGCAGCCGAGCGCGATAATTACTTTCAACAGAGTTACGGGCGTGATTTGTTTTCCGGTGTGTGTAGCGCACGCGGTTTACAGATTCTATCTGCCGCGATCAGTGATCCCCAATCTATCGGCGCCACGCTGTTCCGCTTCATGAGCGAGAACGAACAGCGCGCAGCCGAGTGCGTCGAGATGAGAGAATAAATATTTTATCACGGCGAATTGAGAAGAAGCCCTAGTCGGTTGTTGCGTGGATCACGGATCATCATGTGCTTCGTGGTCCCAGCGCCCAGCTGAGCAGAAGCGAACTCGATGGCAACCCTCGGTATATTCACCAATACGTCGTATAGCGCATCAAGTGTCGCGAAACTATCGCTGTTCAGAAAAACGTGATGTAGTCTGACGTTATACTTGCGATCACTGCTGTCCCACAGATTCCCCAATGAAAATACTCGATCAGGCGAAGTGTGAGTGTTTCGAGCGTTCCCTGATGGTTTCGGACATGAAACCCTGTTGTTTGACACCCGCTACGGACCAGCGAAGCCAGTGAACGTTGACTCTTGCAAACAGCAAGGGGCGCTCGGCAGTTAGCTTGTGCCGATGCAATTGAGTGCCTACGCTGAACGGCGAAAAATGACCGTTTTTCAGGGCATTTTTCACAGTGAAGGTACCCCGGAGGGGCGTGGTCCGCAGCGGCACAAGCTAACTGCCGGGCGGCCCGTTCGGAGCCGCTTTGCAGCGCAGCTTAAGGGGCATGAAACTGTGGGACAGCAGTGACTTGCGATAGAAGAAGAATTACTCTGCGGTTCGTCTCTAGACATCGTCACAGAGTATCGAATTGCAGATTGGACTTAGCGAATATTAGCTCTTATTCTGCTGTATAGAATCTATATCGACACGAGGTCGCCATGAAACAAAACCATTTGCTGCTATGCGTTACTCTGATTGTCTCAAACCCTGCCCTGGCTCAGAATCTTATCGGCGAGTCGATGACTCACTCTCGCGGGATCGATGGCAGCTACATCAGCTGGCGGGAACATATTATCGATGATCCGGAACTCGCCGGCTTTGCGCTCAGCGGTAGCGACGGGCTGGTGATGGGCGATATTGATCGCGATGGCTTCGAGGATATCGTGTCGGTGCACGAATCCGATGCCGAGTATGATTCGGCGAGCCATACCCCCGGCTTCGTCCCGCCACCGGAAGGGACAGTTCGTATCGCCTTCGGCTCAGCGGATCCGCAGCGCTGGTTCAATATCACCATAGCCGACGGCACCGATGCGCCGGCACCGGAAGATGCCGTCGTTGTCGACCTTAATGGCGATGGTTTTCTCGATGTCGTCGTAGCGGCGGAACAGTCACACCTGATCTATCTGGAAAATCCCGGCCTTCGTGCGCGCACCGATACCTGGCAGCGGCTCATACTACCGATGACACAGGGGCGCGGTTCATATATTCGCGTGTTCGCTGCCGATTTCGATGGTGACGGTATTGCCGAACTGACCGCGCCGAATAAGGGTGCGCAATCTCCGGGCCCTGAAGACTTTGCCCGCTCTACCCCGGTTGAGCTATATCAATTGAATGGAGATCCGCTAATAGGGACTAGCTGGCAGCGCAGCGTGTTAGGAAATTACAGCGTGCCGCAAAATGCAGAACCAGTCGATCTGGATAGCGATGGCGATATAGACATCGTAGTCGGTGCGCGCGGCGATGCGCGACTTGTGTTTTTCGAAAATCTGGGCACCGGTTCTCTGGAGTTCAAAGAACATGCCATCGGAATCTATGGCGCCAGCATGGGCGGATTCAATCTCGAATATGCTGATTTAAATAACGACGGCCGACTCGACATTATTGGCCTCAGCAACAACGGCGAGTTTATTTGGATTGAACAGCCGGAATCTATCGATGACACCTGGAATGCTTTTACTATAGGCAACATCCTGCCTGATAGCCTGGTCGGCATGGAGATCGCCGACATCGATGGCGACGGCGATATCGACGTCATGGTGGGAAGTTACAGCCGCGGCCCGCGAACAGGAGATGGCGATGTCGATGTGCACGACGCCCTTGGTAGGCTAGCCTGGTTCGAGAATCCCGGAGCGGCGAAGATGAGCTGGACCCGTCACGACATCTCGCGGCGTAAACGCGGCATGTTCGATAAGTTTATCGCCCGCGACGTCGATGGCGATGGCGACATGGACTTCCTCGGTACCCGAGGAAACAGCGCACCTTTCGATGGCGTTTTTTGGCTAGAGCAGGTTCGCAGTGCTGCGCCACAGCGTAACTTTCACCCTGCCCGTGCACAGGAAAGCGATGAGATTGCCCTGCCTTAGGTAAGGCTAACTCGACCGAGTCGTGACTAAAAAAAAGCCACTCATCCCCAGATGAGCGGCTATGAAATTCCATTCTTCTGAACGGAGAGATTGTGCAACTTAATCATCGTACAGAAAAAGCCTAGGATGTGGCTTTAGCAGTCACATCAGCGCTCTCATTCTCAGATTCCACTTTTTCCAAATATTCCACAGCGTCTTTGATCGCGTCGTAACGTGTCGCGAAATGATCGCCGTGCGATAGGCAATACTCGTTATTAAGACTTTTGAGCATAGAACGAACTTCGTCATTCATGCCTGAGACATAGACTTCTTTGTTGGCAGCGTGAGCATCACTGCCGATCGTTTCCATCGCTCTCGCAGCGGAGACATCGACGTGAGACACTCGAGAGAAGTCCAGAATCATCGCCGATTTTCCTTTCGATTTCTCTCGCACCTGGTGCCCAACATCAGCCGCCGCACCGAAACTCAATGGCCCACCGAAATCGAATAGGCTAATTCGATTCCCCGCTCTCAGCATAAGCGCATCCTCTGCCTCGGATAGATCGACGGACAAGCCCTCGTTCGTCACGTCACCCAAAGCCTTAAGTTGTGCATCGGCGAACTGCTTCACAAAGGCCAGCGCCGCCATGACGACACCGGCTATAACAGCGGTAATCAAATCGACAAATACAGTCAGAAGCACAACCAGCACCATCAGTATTAAATCCCAGCGCGGCCCCTTGTGGGCACGCTTCAAGTACGCGAAGTCGATAATATCGTAACCTGTCTTCACCAGGATTCCCGCCAAGACAGCGTGAGGAATCTGCGAAGCAAGCGGGCCAAGAGAAATGACGACTGCCAGTAATAGAAGGCTGTGAGTCATACCAGATAACTTCGTCAGACCACCGGTGCGAATATTTATTGCCGTTCGCATGGTTGCACCTGCTCCAGGTACGCCACCAAACAGTCCGGCTACGGTATTTCCAATGCCCTGGCCTATCAATTCTCGATTCGAGTTGTGTCGTGTTCGAGTCATATTATCCGCTACCAAGGAGGTCAGCAGGCTATCTAATGCACCCAGTACAGCGAGAATAAAAGCGGCTTCGACAACGATGGCAAAAGAATCCTGGCTGAACGAAGGCATGATGAACGAAGGCAATCCGGTTGGAATATCACCTAGAATTGGCGCGCCTGAAAACAAAGTACTTAAAACCGTGGCAATTATTAAGGCAGCCAAGGGTGCTGGAACAAATTTGGCCCAGGCCTTGGGCCACTTGAAGACAATTAGCAAAGTCAAAACACCCAGCCCCAGAGCAACAAAGTTCGGATCCATTACCGAACCTGGTATTGCCGCCAGTGCAGGAATCGTTCCACCTCCCTCCGGTTCGTGACCAAAAAGACGGCTGAATTGCAAGGCGATGATAATTATACCGATACCACTCATGAAACCTGAGACAACGGGATAGGGAACAAGGCGGATATACTGCCCAAAGCGCAAAACGCCAAAAGCTATCTGAATGATTCCAGCGAGCACAACTACCGAAAAAACCAATCCGGGAGAACCATTCAGGCTCGCATACACGCCCGCGAATACGACGACCATAGGGCCCGTAGGCCCAGATATCTGAGAATCAGTACCGCCAAATAATGAAGCGAAAAAACCGACAATAATGGCGCCGTAAAGGCCCGCTATAGGGCCTGCACCCGATGCCTCGCCAAAAGCGAGCGCTAATGGCAATGCGATAACCCCGGCGGTAATTCCGCCGAATAGATCGCCCTTCAGGTTTTTTGTATGAATACCCAACATTCTTATCACCCTTGTGTAGATTCTGGAAACAAGTACAAAGATGGCGCCTTGGGTGCAAACCCATCGACGCCAGATTCATTAAACTACGCCGTCTTTAAAGCCTTTTCTCCGACTTCCTTAATGAGATCGGCATAGCGCTCCTCAGCAGGGATAAAGCATTCTCGTTCATCATCAAATGCGCTCATTGTGCCGTGTTTGATGTCATATACCCAGCCGTGAAGATCGACCTCGCCCGTGCTGAGCTTGCTGGCAACCGCTGGGTGGGTTTTTAGATGTTGGAGTTGAAGAAGTACGTTCTCTTCGGTCACATTCGATATCTCGTCAATCGTTACCTGGCCGTGCTTCGCTTTGACAACTTCAACCGCAGCTCTGCTGTGATCCAACCATTCTTGAACATGAGGAAGCCCATCCAATGCTGCCAGATTAAGGGCGCCTTTCATTGCACCGCAGTCCGTGTGGCCACAGACAATAATGTGTTTAACTCCCAGGGCGGCCACCGCAAACTCTATGGAAGCAGTCACACCACCCGCGGTCTTGGCGTGCGGTGGTACTATATTTCCAGCGTTACGAATAATGAATAAATCACCGGGTTCGGTTTGCGTCACCATATTCGGGTCTATTCTGGAATCGGAACACGTGATGAACAGCACCTCGGGACTTTGACCAGTGGCCAATTCTGCGAATAGTGTCTTGCGCTCCTCATAGGAGGATGACTTAAACTGCATAATTCCTGAGACTACTTTTTCCATTTTCGAGCTCCTGATAGATATTTCTGAGATAGAACTGTTGCGGGCTTGAATTCTAGATGTTGCGCAGTGATAATCGTTAGAGGTATTTATTAATTTCGTTATCATTTCTTATTATCACTAATATGACGGCGCCTGGATGGATATTATAGAACGACTCAGCTTGAAACAAATTCGCTACTTCATCACGATTGCCGATTGCGGCAGTTTTCGACAGGCGGCGTTCCGACTGAACGTGACCCAGCCGGCGCTGAGTAATCAAATTGCAATTCTCGAGAAGTTACTGGATCTGCAGTTGTTTGAACGCAGTAAGAATGGCACCACAACTACCGTCGAAGGCCGTGAATTGCTGCCGAGCGCCAAGCGCGTACTCGAGGAGGTGCACGGCTTTACCATCAAATCCGGCACGCTTTCCGGCGGAGGAATGGGCACCTACAAGCTGGGCGTACCTCCAACTCTAGGGCCTTATCTGCTTCCCCATATCCTCGGCCCCATTCACGCGATGCACGAAAACCTCAAATTGTATGTCCGTGAGGATGCCCCTAGCGAGCTCGAAGCGGGGCTCTTGGATCGGCGCCATGATCTAATTCTCAGTACACTCCCGGTTATGTCGAAAGAGCTTACCGTGTTCCCCTTGTTTCGCGAACCAATCAAATATGCGCTATCGATGGAACACCGGCTCGCTAAAAAGCCACGCCTGAACCGTACCGATTTGCTCGGAGAACAGGTGCTCACTATCAGCGAGCATCACCTGTTTCACCGCCAAATTGCCGACCTCTGTGAAAAAGTTGGGGCTGAAGTTCGCAGAGATTTCGAAGGTACAAGCCTGGATACACTGCGCCAAATGGTGGTGATGGGGATGGGTACCGCCTTCCTCCCAGCCCTCTATGTAAAGTCTGAGATACGCGAGAAGAATGAACTTCGAGTGGCGGACGTAGAGGGCGTAAACGTGGTACGAAATCACGTACTGGTATGGCGAAATACATCTCCGGAAAAAACTTTTTATCGGGAGCTGGGGATAGAAATTCGTCGCATTGTTGCAGAAACCCTTAGCGATGTAGTAATTCCAATTAGACCCGACCACTAACTGTTTGCGCTACTACAGCACTCGCTGCTTCGCCGCCTCGTATTCGCTTTCTAGTCGCGCGACTAGATCCGCGACAGGCACTACTGCCTTGATCGCATTGATGCCCTGACCACAGCCCCAGATATCCTTCCACGCTTTGGATTTGCTACTACCACCGGATCCAAAATTCATCTTCGATGGATCGCTCTCGGGTAGCTTGTCTGGATCCAGACCCGCGGCTACTATCGATGGCTTCAGGTAATTCCCCAGAACACCGGTAAACAAGTTCGTGTAGACGATATCGTCTGCGGCGTAATCCACCAAAGCCTGTTTGTAGGCCGAGTCTGCATTCGCTTCATCGGTAGCAATAAACGCCGAGCCGATATACGCCAAGTCTGCTCCCATCGCCTGTGCAGCGAGAACGCCATCACCAGTTGCAATGGCGCCGGACAGAAGCAGAGGTCCGTCGAACCACTCTCGCACTTCCTGAATAAACGCTATGGGCGAAAGCGTGCCGGCATGGCCGCCTGCTCCTGCCGCTACGCAGATCAAACCATCGGCACCCTTCTCGATTGCCTTGTGTGCAAAGCGATTATTGATAACATCGTGCAGGCAAATACCGCCATAGGAATGGATAGCTTCGAATACTTCTGGCCGCGCGCCGAGCGATGTAATGACAATCGGCGCCTTGTGTTTCACACACATCTCAACATCGTGCATGAGTCGGTCATTCGAATTGTGCACGATCTGATTCACTGCATAGGGTGCCGCTGGGTTATCTGGATTAGCCTGATTGTGTGCGTCCAGCTCTTCATTGATGCGCGTGAGCCATTGATCCAAAACCTCCGCCGGCCGCGCATTCAATGCGGGGAAAGCACCAACTACGCCCGACTTGCATTGTGCGATGACAAGCTCAGGGTTGGAAATGATGAAAAGGGGAGCGCCTACTACGGGTAGCGAGAGCTTGCCTCGCAAACTTTCTGGTAAAGCCATTTGGAATTCCTTGACTGTCTTGAAAATAAAAATCGGTACTATTGCTCGCTTGGAAATGCCTTATCTATAGCGCGCTCTACCGCAGCATGTGCTCCAGCATTCAACAGAGTACCATGGCCTGCAAGCAGGCTATCAAACTCTAGTGTCAGCAGTCGCCTAAATTCAGACTCCAGACTCTCACCCTCTCTGGTCTGAATTTTCAGCCAGATGGGCCCGACTATCGTGGTTCGCGGGAAACCGATAAAGGGCATGAGAATCTTCGTTAGCAAGTTGTTATAACTATAGTCGCCATAGTTTTGAATCGCATCGCAGGTAAACAAGATTCCTTTTTCTCTCTTCATTAGCAACGCGGATTCGGGTTGCTTGGTACCTGCGAACTCGAATAGCTGTCCATCCCCAAAGGGTAAAGAGGCGGTGCTGCTCAGCGGCTGATCGATTCTGGGTTCTGTGTAGCTAGTGCCACCAGGCTGCGCCCACATCTGCGCGCCGAACTTCTCCACGTAGTAGGGATCATCAACACCATGAAAGCAGCCAAGTCGGATGACGTGTTTAATCTGCCCGAGTGCAGTCAGCTGAGATTCGACTTTGTCGTTGACGCGAATGGGATTAATCAACGATAGCTCATTGCCGTTTCTGATGATGGCCATATTACGCGTGATACGAATTAGGGGGCTCATCTTAAAACTCCCCCGCAGCATGAAAGTATCGCCGGCGATCTCTTCTACATTCCCGTGGGGGTATATCGCGCTACTGTTACTCATATTATTCTTCTTGGATTCCATTGAATTTGCATTCAGTCACTTTAGCTCACGCTATTCTCGTCTCGCACGTTAAAATAAAGAGCGCGTGAAAGCGGTGGCCGATTCCCTTCTACTGCGCGATTAATTTTCTGATCCAGCCATCGCCTTTAGTCACCAGGAAGAGCTCTCCCTCGCCATCGATACCAAGCCGAAGACCGGCGCGATTTCCTGGGCATAGGTATTGGGAAAGCCTATCGCGTCCGCCAGATTAACTTCTTTACCATTCAGATAGATACGAAGTTCTTGAATGCGCCCTGGGCTGCCTGCCTGCAAACCGTCGCTCTCGGCATAGAAGACGCGGCCGGTTACCATGTCGGTGAAGACAACTTTCCCGACTAACTCGGGAATCGCACTCCCACGATACACGAAGACGCTGCTAACAGCATTGCCCTCGTCATGATCGTACTGCAGTACGGGATAGCTAATATCCTCACTATCGACTGGCCTAGGGTAGACTGGATTGATTCGCACGTTCCCTATACCGAACGCGGTAGAGAACTTCCCCTCGCGCAGGCGCCAACCATAATTTGCACCCTTGACGCCAACATTGATCTCTTCGATCTGATTCTGCCCGATATCGGCTATATACATGGTGCCATCAGTATCGAATGAGAAGTGCTGCGGGTGTCGTAGCCCATAGGCCCATATCTCTGGCGCGACTCCCGGCTTAGCAACGAAGGGATTGTCTGCGGGGATGGCGTAGGGCGTACCTCGGCTGGAATTCAATGGATCGATACGGATGATAGAGGACATCGGCGAAGCCAGTGACTGTCCGTTCTCGTTAGGATCATTCGCAGCGCCACCATCGCCGAGACTGGCGAACAGCAAACCGTAGTCAGACTCGGAGGCATTCGCGGCATGATTGAACGCCAAGGTGCCAATGTTATGGTTTTGGGCGAATTGACCAATACGAAAGATCTCTCTCGATGTGCCGGAGAAAACATTGGCGGTCGCGTCGCTGGCAGTCCATTCACGGATCACGCTCTCATGACTATCCGATTCGTCATCGAGATAGCTTGCAACCGCGCTATTCGAACTCGCACTAAAGGCGGTGTAAAATTTTCCGTAGCCTGGTCTGTCCTCTTGTGCAAACTGGGGATGAAAGGCGAAACCGGCGAGCCCGGTTTCATTGGGAAACATGGAGTCATCGAAGCCAACACCCGCGTCTCGAAGATCCAGGAAAGCATCTAGCGTGTTGGCTGCCTCGTCATAGATGTAGAGCACGCCTCGTAATTCGTTGATTACGAGGCGCCCCGAAGCATCCGGGATTGGCTGCATGTACTGCAGGCGCGCATAGGCATCGTTTGTCAGTTGTACTGCACTGGAGTCCAGAGTCTGAGGCAATCTGAGAAATTCTTGAGCCGTCACGGATATACTGCCCTTGTCGATCCTCTCAGGAATAGGATCGTCTAAGCCATCGGGATAGCTCTGTGCATGCAAAACAGAAGTCGCAACAGTCAAACAAACTAAACTGGCAATACACCCTGGTTTCATAGCCACACGATCACTTCTACACTGCGTCAGTTGGGCAATCTATACGCAACCAAGCCGCCGGGAAAATCCGTGCGCGAACTTCCTATCTGCACGACGACATATTGCTTGCCCTCGTGCATATAAGTCATCATGCCGTACTGACCTGGTGCGGGCAATGACACGCTGCCAACGATCTCACCGGTGAACTTATCTCGAGCATTCAGGGCAAGGGGCTCATCCGGCACTAACTGCACCATGCCTTCGCTGAGCGCTCGAGTTTGCACCAGAAGATCATCCATCACCATTTGAATAGACCAACCAACACCGCCGCTATCCGGCACTTCGACACCCGCTAACAAAGGATGATTCTTTATCGCATCGGGCGTGGGACCAACAGCCATCGACCAGGCCTTCTCGCCACTGTTCATCTGGTAGGCAGTGAGCTGATTGTCCATCGGCTTGAAGACTCGCAGGCCATCGATTGTAGGCAAGCCACCGCCGCCGCCCGGCACCCAGGCTACTACCGTCTTGCCAGTGGTGGGTGTGCTGTTTGGTGTCGCGCCACCATCGCCGGGAATCGGGTAGTTGGGGTTGTCTCTATCCACACCATTGCTTGGGCGCATGAAGCCGGGCGCGAAACAGTTACGCGCATGGGACGCAAACATCAGGCCGGTGGAAGGGTCCCCCACCGGAGGGTGAGGAATGACATTGCCACCGCCAATACAACCAATATTATTGACGTAATCGTTGCCATGGTCTTGCGGTAGCGCTGGTACATAGAGGCCGCCAACTCGGTAGCCATTCAGAATGACCATCGCCTGTTCTTTCAATTGCGGCGTGTAGTCAATTACAAATTCTTCAGTAAGGCCATCCGTCACGATGCCGTCTACCGGTTCCGGCCATGTTGGGAAGGGCTGGGTAGGGGCCGTGTAATTTCCTGGCACCTGCGTCTGGAATACCTCGCGGTCTTCGATCGGCCAGATCGGCTCACCGGTTTCGCGATTGAAGGCGAACACCAGCCCCTGCTTCGTGTTCTGAATCAATGCGGGTATCGTCTGCCCATCCACATTCAGGTCCATCAGCATTGGTGGCGTAGGGAGATCGTAGTTCCACTGATCGCTGCGATGAATCTGGTAGTGCCAGCGCCGCTCGCCGGTCTGAACATCCAACGCCAGTACACTGCCACCAAAGAGATTGTATCCTGGACGATGACCGGCGTAGGACTGAACAGTGGATGCATTGGTCACCATATAGACAAGACCCAGTTCCGGGTCTGCTGACGCTGGAGCCCATGTCGAGATATCTCCGGAGAAGCGCCAGGCATCATTCTCCCAAGTCTCGTGTCCGACTTCGCCGGGCCTCGGGATGGAATGAAACTTCCAGAGGAATTCTCCAGTTGCGGCATCGAAGCCCATGATGTCGCCCGGCACATTTTCGATACGGGTCTGACCATAGCTCGGCTGGTGTCCAACGAGGACAACGACGACACCATTGACCACAATAGGCGGCGCGGAGGCGGTTACCATGCCCAACTCTCTCGGTATCCCGTAGTCTGGATCGTAGCGGCCACCCGCCACTACATAGTCCTGCCATGGGCCCCAGTCTTCGACGAGCCTCGGAATAAGGTCTATGGCACCGCTTCGAGCGAAGCCTTCCAGTGGCACGGCCTCTCCCCAATTCTCCAGTGGTAGGCCAGTCTTGGCATCCAAAGCCCAGAGGAAGAAACCCGGTGTCGTGATGTAGACAACCCCTCTTCCATTTACCTCGGCATAGGCGACGCCCTTGCCGTAGGCCTGTCTTGGTGAGCGTTGATGCCTAACTGTGGGAGGCTCGCGAAAGGTCCAGATATTCTCGCCGGTGGCCGGATCCATCGCGATAACCTGGCGCCGCGGTGTGGCTACTGTATACAGCATGCCGTCCACATAGACCGGCGTGGAACGCGAGAAGTAATCGAGGTTGGGGCCGAAGTTATCGCTGCGCCATATCCAGGCCTGCTCCAGATCGGAGAAGTTCGAGGCGTTTATTTGATTCAGCGGGGAGTAACGGGTATTGCCGGCATCGCCACCAAGATAGCGCCATTCGCCGTTCTCGGTACCTGGCAGGCCCTGCGCCGATACTTGAGCGGCACACAGAAGGCTAAGCGAACAGAAGAGATGTGTCAGTGTTTTTGAAGCGTTAAGCGATAACGGCATGAACTGTAACCCTATGAGACGGCCGGTTGCGCACTTTAGTTAAACAGCAGGCGTGCCGGTCTAATGATTGAATGATCTGATCTGTAGGCCCTAGACTAAAAGCAATTGTACCCGAAGTCTATCGTCAAACAACGTGGGCTGAAGCCGCTTCAATATCGGCCATAGTGCTGATACAGGTGTGTTAATCTTGCGGCGCAGCACTGGAAATCCGTATCATGTGCTACTAATTCACCAGATCGACCAAATTCGAAGTAATTTCGATATGAATTCTGGCTATACACTTCACCAGGTCTTGCGTCCTATTTCCTACCAGCAGGTGACCCAACAATGTTTATCCTGAAACCCCAATGTCAATTGATCCGGCTCTCACGCGCCGTTTTTACAATGCTGCTATTACTAATGACTCTCGCCAGCCATTGCCTCGCTAACGAAGGCATGTGGCAGCCTCATCAGCTACCAGACCTTAGCGATCGGCTGCGTCAGCTGGGTCTGGAAATAAACCCCGAAAATCTGAGTCGCCTGGATCAGTTCCCAATGAACGCCGTGGTCAGCCTCGGTGGATGCAGCGCATCCTTCGTTTCGCCACAGGGGCTCGTCGTTACGAACCATCACTGCGTCTATGGTTCGGTGCAATACAACAGCACGCCAGAGAACAATCTTCTCAATGATGGGTTTCTTGCAAAACAACTCAGCGAAGAGATTCCAACTGCACCCGGTACCCGCGTCTATGTCACCGAGGAGGTGACGGACGTGACCACCGATGTGCTAGCGGGAGTGAGTGCGTCTACTTCGGGCATCGAACGTTACAATTTAATCGAAGCGAATCGCAAGTCTTTGATTGCAGGCTGCGAATCCTCTGGCAATCACCGTTGTGGCGTCTCCTCGTTTCATCAGGGGCTGGAGTATTTCCTGATCAAGCGTTTGGAAGTTCGCGATGTGCGTCTCGTGTATGCTCCCGCGACCAGCATCGGTAAATATGGCGGCGATATCGATAATTGGCAGTGGCCGCGTCACACCGGTGACTTTGGATTCTACCGCGCCTATGTCGGCACGGACGGTCAGCCTGCCGAATACAGCGAGGACAATGTGCCCTACTCCTCTGTTAGCTTCCTGGAAGTAAGTGCAAAGGGCGTAGAGGATGGCGATTTCGTCATGGGTGTCGGCTACCCCGGCAGCACTAACCGTTATCGAACTACTGCCGAGGTCGAGAATCAGTTTGAGTGGTATTACCCCGAGGCGCGCGGTTTCCGCGAGGATTTGATCAACATCATCAACGAAAACTCAGCAGCCGGTAGTGCAGCTCGCATTGCCTATGAAGGCACTCTGGCCAGCCTGAATAACTATGCGAAGAATTTTCAATCGATGGTAGAGAGCTATGAAAAAAGCGACTTCATCGATAGGCGCAAGCAAGCCGAGATAAACCTTAACGCGTGGATCAATAACGACAATGCACGGCGCGAACGCTATGCCCCTGCAGTGGGTCAACTCGAAGCATTGATCGAGACTAATAACGCCGCACGGGAACGCGACCTGGTGCGCAGCTACATGGGCTATGCAACCTTGCCAAGCGCCGCCCATCGCCTGTATCGATTGGCACAGGAAAAGCAGAAGCCCGATGCCGAGCGCGAGCCTGGATATCAGGAAAGAGACCTCAGAAATTTTCGGCAATCGATGCAGGCTATTAGTCGACGTTACGATGAAGCCGTCGACAAGGCGACACTAAGCTACCTGCTGTCCCGTTATGGTGAGCTACCGGAACAGTATCGCTCTCAGGCCACTGACTCGTTCTTCGGTATCGCTGGAAATTTCGATCAGGGTCAGGTAGACCAGATTATTGAAGACAGCTATGCACAGACGTCGCTCGACGACGAGGCGACTCGATTGGCCTGGCTGGACAAATCGATCGAAGACTTTGAGAACAGCGACGATCCTCTCATACGCTATGCGGTTGCCTCCTACAGCGAACGCATGGCGCTCGAATTGGAAGACAAGGAACTCAGCGGACAATTGCAACGCTGGCGTCCCCAATACATGGAAGCGGTTATAGCCTATAATCGCAGTCTCGGTCAGCCTATCTACGCCGATGCAAACAGCTCACTGCGCGTAACCTTCGGCTCTGTTCAAGGGAATAGTCCTAAGGATGGCCTGCGCAATCAGCCGTTCACCACCTTGGAGGGGATCCTCGACAAAGATACCGGTATCGATCCGTTCAATGCACCACCGAAACAGCTCGATTTAATTCGAGCGCAGCAATACGGCGACTATGTCTTACCTTCACTGGGCAGCGTGCCTGTGAACTTTCTTAGCACGCTGGATATTACCGGCGGCAACTCCGGCACCGCAACCATGAACGGCAAGGCACAACTCGTCGGCCTGTTGTTCGATGGTGTTTACGAAAGCATCATCGGCGACTGGGACTTCGACGAGGCGAAGAATCGTGCGATCTCCGTCGATGCGCGCTATATGCTATGGGTGATGAAGTACATGGACGGCGCGACCAATCTATTAGAAGAGATGACCATTGTTGAGTAGCAGGTTGTGGTAATGCCGAGAACATTACAGACATTCATTGGTCTTTTGTGTTGCGTCTTCAGTGCAACGACTTAGTCCCAAGGCGCCAGCGCTTACTACTTGGCAAATGAGGGGCTAATGGTGTCGAACGGCGACACCAAGATACTGTTCGACCCCCTGTTTCGAAACAGTTACGGACAGTACATGCTGCTACCCGAGGAGATGGAGCAGGCGCTTTTTGGCGGAGTCGTTCCCTTCGATGGCATCGACGCCGTGTTTGTTAGCCATCATCACGGCGATCACTTCTCGCCCGGCGACATGATTCGACTATTGCGGGAACAGTCCGATATTAGACTGTTTGCACCCAGCCAGGCAGTCATCGCCATGCGCAGCGAGAACAGCAACGGCGAAGACGCGATCTTCGAGCGAGTCCAGATTGTGAGTCTCGAATACAAGGACGCGCCCGTAGCACTGAATATGGATGGACTGCTGATAGAGGCGGTACGCATACCCCACTCGGGATGGCCAACGGGAAGGCTCGACATAGAGAACATCGTCTGGCGCGTGACGCTAAATGAAGAAACTACTGTTTTGCATATGGGTGACGCAGATCCGAACGATGTGCACTTCGCGCAAGATGCACGATACTGGGATCGTAACACTCCGCATATGGCGTTTCCGCCTTACTGGTTCTTTAGTTCATCCAGCGGTCGTCAGATTTTGAACAACAGGATTAAGGCGCGACGCAATATGGGAGTGCATGTGCCAGTGAATATTCCCGCCGACCCCATTCGTAGACCTGCAGAGCTGCGCGGCTTCGATCTCTTTAGCACACCGGGCGAGACCAGAACTATTTCTGCCCACTAGTTGGAGCGCGCCGCCGCGTCGGCCTCTTCAACGCGTCCCGCACGAAGAATGCCCATCATCGCGTAGTTTCCTGAATGGCAGGAAAATTCATAGATATTGTCTTCAACTTTAGTCATCGTAGAAATGCCCACTATCTTGTCGGTGAACGTAGTGGGATCGTCGATGGTGAATTCATATTCGAGAACTCCCGGGCTCAAGGGTGTGAATCGCTCGATCAGTAACCGATCCTTTGCCGTCCCATAAGCTATGCCGCGCAAGCTTAGACTACCTACCTTATCGCTAAAATTGCGCGTCTCAACCACTAATGTAGTGCCGTCCCAATAGCCACGCGCGTCACCCGACCACTGTTCGATGGAGGCATCGATAGGCGGCTTGTCCTGCAGGCTGACAATGCGGGCATCCCAGCCCATCTCCACCATTAAAACCACATGATCGGCGTTCTGAATAATCTGGATGTGATTGTTGTAATAGCCCGTGATAAGTGGCGGGCCGGATACGAATACGAGACAGCGCTCCGAGAGACCGCGATCTTCCGGGCCAGTTCGACCGATGCCGCCATGGGTATAGCGCACTGGCCGCGTCTCACCGAAATCGACGTCAGTGGTTATATCGCCGCCCAGTTGCACATGAACTCCGTCGCGAACCGGTGGAATTCTTCCGTTTGCCGGGTGAACGATCAAGGAAGTCCTCTCGTTCTCCTGCAGTGCCGTCCTGTCGTTCCAATAAGCGTTGTAGGCACCGATTACACGACTTGGGTTTGGACCTGGGCTAGCAGAACGGGACGCAGCACGCGCACCAGCGACAGTACTGTCCACATCACTCAAAAACTCGATCTCGCCGTAGCGCTCGGGTCGTTCCAGAGGCGTGCTCGATGAGAAGTTCCATACGCCACTGAGGTCGGGTTGGCCGTGTTCCGTCAAGGCAGGCTGATAGTCCTGCGCTGGCAGTAGTTGGCTAAACGAGACGGCCAAGCCATACAGAAACGTTCGCAAACACAGCAGGATTCGATTCATTATTAGCTTTCCCAAACTGGCCACGCCATCGCCTGACTATTCTGACTATTCTGACTATTCTGACAATTAATCTTGTAACATGGTAACGAGCGCCTGAGTATGCGCGGCAGCTTCCAGACCCAGGGTAGTCAGGTATCCGCCATCTTCGAGAGTAATGAAATTCTTCTCGAACAGCCGTTTTGCCGAGGCGATGCGTTCTGGAGCGGCCTCATGATGGATCTTGATTCCACCTTGCGAACTTTCCAGATTGAATAGATTGAGCAGTTCCAGATCTTCGATAAACTCGTGGCTTAAACTCATGGCGGCCTCTTATGACTTGTTATTCTACTAATAGCATAGCACGCGATTCACTGGTTTATTCCAGTCCGGGCAGAAATATCTTGGCTCCAGCCTCATCATAGGGCGCCATCTTCTGAAACTGACAGCGCAGCCAGAAGTAATTAGCTTGTACACTGGACCCGATAGTTGTTAATTTCCTAGCCCTGAACCAGAGAACAGAATGGCTACTCTAAAGACACTCATACATACCCGGCGCCGCCTGCTATCCTGGCTAGGTGGACTGTTGCTTGTTTACGCTCTACTCGGATTTTTTGTGCTGCCCTGGCTGGTCGAATCTCAGCTCGAAAAGATTCTGCAAGAGCGGCTCTCAGTCACTACTAATCTCGAGAGAGTCTATTTCAATCCCTTTAGTTTCAATTTCAATGTCGAGCAACTAGAGCTCGCCGATCCCGGGCAGGGCAGTCTCCTCAAGCTGGGCAGACTGCAAGTTGATTTTCAGGCGAGCCGGCTCGTACTGCTGAAACTGCAGTTCGCCGAGATAATTATTTCCGATCTCGACATCTACTACACCCGCAGCAGTGTCGATGACGACACCGTCTCCCGTCTTGCCGAGAGGTGGGCGAACACTGCACAGGCGTTAACTAACAGCACTGCCGTTTCCAGCGAGTCCGCCGGCCTGATTCCGCTGGAGATTTTGAGCCTGACGCTTTCCGATATACAGACTCATATTGTCGATGAGGTCCCCCTCACTCCCTTTTCGACCACTCTCTCTCTGGCACAGGCGCAAATCAATGGCTTCTCTACGCTTCCCGATCAAGCGGGCGATAATGAGCTGTCCATCAACTTCGAACAGGGCGCGCGACTGAATTGGAGCGGTGGCTTCACCGTGAATCCGCTGGATTTTCAGGGAGAGATCGCCTTATCAAACTTCAGCCTGTTGCCTGTTGGGCGCTACCTGCAAGACGACCTCCCGTTTCAATTGGATGAAGGACATATCAACCTTTCTCTCTACTACAATATCGATCTATCTCAAGCCCAACCCAGGATTCTGGTCGATCGAATAAACCTCGACGTAAACGATTTCTCTGCGACACAACTTGGTGAAGCGGCACCTTTTGCCCTTGCATCCAGACTTGCCCTGTATGACGGTCAAGTTTCGATTCCACAGAATCGAGCAGAGTTTGCCTCACTATCTCTAGAGGGGATCGAGCTCAATGCGATTCGCAGCGAGGCCGGTCTCATCAACATCCAGGAAATGGTCGATGCCCTGTTACCCGTAACGGATGCGACAGTTCAGGCGCCAGAGGAAGCTAGTGCGCAGCCAGTTGACCCCTGGTTCTTCTCACTGGCTGATGTTTCGATCGAAAATAACCGTTTTAGCTTCGTCGATAATTCGATCGCGACCCCATTTTCCATAGTCACATCCATAGACGCAGGAATTACCGGGATCGACAATCAAGCGATGACGCGGTTTCCGCTGTCCGCCAAGCTATCCTTGGACTCCGGTGGCACGATCGAGTTGGACGGTGAATTACAAGTCCTGCCAACTGTGGAATTCAGCAGCGCAATAAACCTGGCCGACATCGCGATAAATGTGGCGCAACCCTACGTGGATGAATTCGCCTTCCTCGATCTATTATCAGGTTCTCTCGCTCTCGACGCGAACCTTGCGGTCAATCCAGATCAGCCGTTCTCTTTGCGCGGCGGTGCCGAACTGACTAATGTGGAGATACTCGATCGGCAATTGAACGAGACACTGTTTTCGATGAGCGGTCTCGGAATCGATACAATGAGTCTGTCTCTTGCGGACAACAGCATAGACATCTCGGAAATAACGCTGCAAGATTTCTTCGCTCGGGTCCTGATCAATGAGGACGGATCAAGCAATATTGGGGGCAGTCTTAAAGCGGGCGAGCTTACACCAGACCCAGAGACAACATTAACCGAGAATACCAATACCGGCTCACCTCTGGAAGTAATCGTAGGCCAAATTAATTTACAGAATGCCAGCGCAAACTTCACCGACAGAAATCTTCCTCTGCCATTTAGCGCAAATATTCAAAACCTGACAGGTACTGTACAAGGCTTTGCAAGCAGTTCGAATCTGGCAACTGAAATACATTTAGAAGGTCAGGTTGACGAGTTCGGATTAGTACAGATAGACAGCAGTTTGAATCCTTTCAATTTCACAACGCAGAGTCAGATCGATGTAAACTTTAGCAACATCGACATGCCGTCCATGACGCCGTACGTCATCAAGTTTGCTGGCAGGGAGATTGCCGAAGGCAAGGTTGACCTCGAGCTTTCCTATAAGCTATTGAATGGTGTTATGAACGCCAACAATCAGCTCGTTCTTAGCGCCCTGCGACTCGGTGATCGAATTGAACAAGCCGGCGCCATGGACCTACCCCTGGATTTAGCCGTTGCCTTGCTCAAAGATGGCAATGGGGTGATCGATCTCGAAGTACCAATTAGCGGCGACGTGAACGATCCGGAGTTTAATTTCGGGCCGGCGATTCGCCGAGCTATCACCAATATCCTCACTAACCTGGTAGCCGCCCCCTTCCGTCTGTTAGGAAATCTTATCGGTGGCGATGATGGAGCTAGTCTCGACCATATTAGATTTCTGCCGGGACGATCCGACATCGCCGCTCCCGAGCAGGAAATACTGCTCAAATTAAGTGAGGCGCTCAAGCAACGACCGCAATTGCTATTAGAGATCGCTTCAGTTACTGCACCGCCAGACGAACTCGCTCTGAAAACATTGGCAGTTGATGCTGACATAGAAACTGAATTGCAAGCACAGCCTGCGAGCGATGATTCCCTGACCACGCGACGATTGGCTGCCGTTGAATCGCTGTATGCGGCTACCGCCTTGCAGGAAACCCTTGAACAGATTCGACTGTTGTACACACCACAACCCGACACTGCGAGCGATGACGCCAGCACCCAACCAGCTGAAAGCGGACAGTTAGATACTCTCGCCTATATAGCGGACTTGCGCGAACGATTAATCGAAGAGAAGCCTGTCAGCAACTCCGAGCTGATCGCGCTTGGAGCTTCGCGGCGCAATCGGGTAGTCGAATTTCTATCCAGTAGAGGTGGCATCTCGGCACCCCGCCTACTAGAAGTTGATGCTCTAGTTGGCGCGGTAGACGAAGACGGCTGGCTAGTCCTGCCCTTTAGCCTGACCGCGCAGTAGTGTATACATTGCGTAGAAAATAGATTCCTTATCTACATCCGAGGCGCCCCATAGCTGTTCGAAGACTGCGCAATAGCAGGTGGCTTGTAACTATTTATTCTGCTTCAGAAAAATACTAAAATCATCATGCAATATTGCTCAATCTCCAAATTAGAAATCAATCGGCGCGGGCACAAACCCATAACCAACGCACTTCAGTCTCTGGCCTGGACCAACTAACAATTTTATCCAGATGGAGGCCGGATTGTTCGACAAGTTTGGCGGCTTGCTCCTCGCTGTAGCCTATAGCCCACTCCGTACCCTCTATACCAGAATTCAGATCTTCATTGATATTCGATAACAGATTGAACACAACTTTCCCGTTACCCCGAAGCACCTTGCCTACACTGCTTAGAATATCTACGGAAAATTCGCGTGGGATATGCTGGAACACGGTGAATATGTAAGCGACATCGATACTAGCGGGTTCGATATCAGCAGCAATCGAGTTTGAGTCGTTGGTGAAGAATTCAACATTTTGCAAGGCCGCACAATTTGCCCTTGCTTTGGAAATTACATTCTCCGAGATATCCGTACCGATGACACGACTATAATGTTGCGCCATCCATTTAACTGATCTACCAAATCCACATCCAACATCCAGGGCGACTCCAGCCTTGGGCAGTGCAAACATCTCATACAGCCACACTGACTCTGTTCGTTTCACGCTTCTTTCTAGAGCGTCCGAATAGGGTATCGGCATGGTTATTTCATTCTGCGTGAAATCGAGTGACAGCATTTTCCTGTCCAGCGCTAGCTCGTCCTTCGAAGGGCTACTGCCGAAATGATCAGAATAATGAGGATGATTGGCGAAGTAATCTTTCTCCTGCATCTTCTCCCACATGCCTTTGAACTCTGCATTCTTCATAGACGAGATACTTTTCTATTAATAATTAATCATCATAGCTGCTGTTCTTTGCTTAATATAGCGCGCCTTTTCCTGTCACCCTTCAACGACGCTAGACACTCTGCGTTGCTAGCGGAGAAGTTAAGCATTGAGCACTCTGAAAATCATATAGCCAATATAGGCAACGACGAACAGGATACCGAACTGCCGGCTCATCAACGCCCTGCCAAAGATGAATATTGGAATCAAGAAGACAGCAAAGATGAGGGACACCAGAATATCCAACACCCCCCCATCCGGAACCGTCAGTGGGGCTACAAGCGCACTAATGGGCAGAATGAACAAGCTGTTGAATATATTGGAACCGATCACGTTGCCCACGCAGAGGTCGGCCTCTCTGCGCATGGCGGCGAAGATGGAAGTAATCAGTTCCGGCAGGCTTGTGCCGATCGCCAGCACCAGCATACCGATGATCACGGGAGGTACTCCCAGAGCCTCAGCCAATAGGGTTCCCTGATCGATTGTTACCTGTCCACCGACGGCGAGGGCTGCGACTCCGCCAAGCACCAAAATCCAGTTAGTTCTCTTCTCGGCATGGGAAACGATATCCAGACCGTCGATCGTGGTAAAAAAGGGATCCTGCTGCTGCCCCACAAAATCCATAAGGATCAGGTAGATAAAGATGCCGAAGAGCAGCAACATGACCAGGCCATCGGAGCGATCGATAATCGATCTCTCACTGCGCAGTAATGGATCTAGCATCATGAATAAGAGAACTGTTGTGCCTAACAGTAATAGCGGTAGCTCTCTGCGGATGATTTTGCCCTGTAATGACATCGGTGTAATGATCGCGGCCGAACCAAGCACCAGACCGAGATTTGCTAAATTGGAGCCGGAGATATTTCCGAAGGCGAGTTCTGTTTGGCCTTCCAATACACCCAACACATTGACTACCAACTCCGGGGCGCTGGTGCCAAAGGCGACGACGGTTAAGCCGACCACCAATGGTGGGACGCCATAGCCCTGGGCAATGCCTGATGCGCCACGCACCATTGCCGCTCCGCCACCAAGCAATAACAGTAATCCAAGAATTAAAAACAGGACGGTGATTGTACGAGTTCTCCGTAGCTTGCTTATTATTTTCAACTAAAGCATAGCAAAGTAATGGCTACTGGTGTTGGCTCTGAAACATAACATACTCGAAACTTTAGCAAATCCGCAAATCCGCAAGCCCCCAAGTCTGCAACTTGATGTAGAGTTGAGCGCATCGAATGAGCTACAGTAGGATATATATTCTAGAAAGATCAGGCAGTACCGAGGATAGCTCAGCTGCTCTAGCAAGCCCTAATGCTTAACACTATTTTAAAACTTTCGAGACAATCGACATGATCAAGCTTCAGGATTCTTCTCTGTTTAGAACCGAAAATTTCGTCAATGGTGAATGGGTAGCAGGCGGGTCTGGCCACATTGAAATATTTAATCCGGCAAACGGTGAGCTTATCGCCAAGACAGTTGACGGCAATGCCGACGATGCGCGGGTCGCGGTAGAGGCTGCTGCGACAGCGTTTGAGAGCTGGAGCAAACTCACCGCAAAGGAACGCTCGGCCTATCTACGGCGCTGGTATGAATTGATTCTTCTCAACGCGGACGACCTCGGCGCTCTGATGACCGCCGAACAGGGCAAACCCCTGGCCGAGGCGATCGGCGAGGTAAAGTATGGCGCCGGCTTCATCGAGTTCTATGCCGAGGAATGTAAACGGGTGATGGGAGATATCATTCCCACCGTAGCTAATGACCGACGCCTGCAAGTCTACAAGCAGCCGGTCGGTGTCGTTGCTTGCATAACGCCCTGGAATTTCCCCAACGCGATGATAACTCGCAAGGCCGCACCCGCGATGGCGGCAGGTTGCACCGTTGTATTAAAACCTGACGCTGGAACTCCGCTCTCCGCCCTCGCCCTGTGTGAACTCGCACAACGGGCTGGTATTCCTGCCGGCGTACTGAACGTAGTTGTGGGCAGCGATAGTCAGGCAATAGGTGAAGTGTTAACTCAACACGAGAAGATCGCGAAGTTCACCTTCACCGGCTCCACCGCTGTGGGTAAGATTCTGATGGCCCAGTGTGCTACCACCGTGAAGAAGGTCTCACTCGAACTAGGCGGCAATGCCCCCTTCATCGTATTCGAAGACGCTGATATAGACGCGGCCGTCACGCATTGCGTCGCGACCAAGTTTCGTAACTGTGGTCAGACCTGTGTTTGCACCAACCGTATTTTCGTGCAGCAGAGTATTGCGGACGAGTTCACCGAGAAGTTACATCAAAGCATAGCCAGGTTAAAAGTAGCCGACGGTTTCCAGGAAGGCGCCGAGATTGGCCCGCTGATAAACAATCAGGCACTCGAGAAAATGGATGCTTTGATGTCGGATGCCATAGCAAAAGGCGCAAAGCTGCTGATCGGAGGCGCACGCCACGAACTCGGACAGAACTTCTACCAGCCAACACTGCTCAGCAATATCGACAATTCCATGCGACTGGCGAATGAGGAGATTTTCGGTCCGATAGCGGCTGTGCAGACTTTCACTACCGAGAAGGAGGTAGTAGCCAGGGCTAACGCAACAGAATATGGGCTCGCCGCCTACTTCTTCACCCGCGACATTGGCAGAGTCATGCGCGTGTCCGAAGAGCTCCAGTACGGCATCGTCTGTTCAAACTCCGGCGTTTTTTCTACTGAGGTCGCCCCATTTGGTGGCTGGAAGCAGTCGGGTATAGGCTCGGAGGGTGGCAAGGAAGGTATTGCCGATTTTTATGAGACGAAGTTTCATTCCCTCGGCGGGGTCTAGGGGCTAGGTGTTAGGTGTTAGGGGCTAGAACTCAGCGCTGCAATGTTCAGCGAGCCAAATCGAACAGGATTTGAATTCGGTTCGAGCGCCGCCTCAATGTCGTAATTGATGCCACCGACTAGCAGGTTAGGCAGGCTGAGTACACCAACGCTGGTCAAGCTGGCTTCAACGACAGGCACTATCGAGCTGTCGAGCTCTTGATAGGATAGCAATTCGAATCGCACTTCACCAAAGAACGTAATCTGAAACTCTGCACTGACGAGGCTACCATCGTCGAGCCTGATAAAGGGCACAGAGAGTTGTCTGCCAGTGACCGTAGCTACCTGATCCAAATTGGCCAGGCTTTGGGGCCCAAAACCAAGCGTTATGCCTTGCACTGCATTACACACCGAACTACCGGCGTTGGCCTCTACAAAGGTCGGGAATACTGGTATGCAAACCAGAGATTCCAACTGCGGCGCACCGTTCACCTCCACCACCTCGTGATAGTAGGCTTCGTTGTTGAGCAGAGGGGGCGTTGAGTCGATCTGTACCCTGTAGTCAAAAGATAATGACTCACCCGGCGCAATACTCTCGATAGTGCAAGTTAAGGTCCCGGTCTTCTGTATCGCATCACCGACAACAAGCTCAGTGGTAGATAGCCTGCTACCGAGTATCGTGCACAGGCTCGATGAGGTCTCATAGTTGTGCTCCTCTTCCACTATTAAACCCGCATTCACATGCGCAAATTGCAGATCGATATTGCTTAGGGTCACTGACGATCTGTTCGTCACCCTCACATCGATCTCAGTGAACTCGTTAATCAGTGCATCAGTTTCGACTGTGGTCTGTACGACTTCCAGATCGTAAACATTCGCGAGCAGAGAAATTTTATCTTCTATAGCAGAAGGCTCTATATGAAAGACTGTAGGTGATAGTGCACTCACCAGGTGGCGAGTTTTGTTCATCGAGTAGACGGCATCGGCGCCATTTGCAGTATCGTTTCGATCTACGCCGCAGGCTATACCCAGGCAGAAACTCTCGGGATTGGAAAATCTGCCTATTGGAAATGCTGAACCGAGTGAGGACGTGCCAATTGCTGCACCCAGTGTGAGGAACGCATCCGTGATTCCGTAGCCTGCGGAATAAGAGAACGTACCACCATCGGGACTTCGTTGACGTTCTCGCGCGATGCCCATATTGCTGGCAAAGACTGGAGCAAGATCGATTGTACCGATACAATCAGGCCCAAAATTAATGGCAGATACAAGCCTGCCCTGATGATAAATAGTCTGAAAATCACCCTGTCGTCCGACTGCATTCAGAGAAGTCCAACCGCATTCGGCTGCGGTATTAGTATCAACCACATGCATCATGACTACGATGTCGCCTCCTGATAAGGTGATCAGATTCTCGATCTCATCGAAGGCTGGGTCAGTTCTTCCCTGCAAAGCTTCAAAGGTATTTAGAATGTTCGTGTCGGTTGCTGTATAGGAAATCTCTTCAAGGCCCACGCCATTGAACTTAATGGCCACATCATTTTCGCGGAACACTTGATTGGCAATGGATATAATTTGATCCGCTCGATCTTTTAGTTTTCTTCCAAGATAGTCAGAAGCGGCGGGTGAATGTATAAAAAGAACATCAACAACCGCCTCACGCGCTAGCAGCTCATCGACGGGGGTCGAAGCGGGCAGATTCATTATCGCCTCATCTAGATCGGGCACTGAATTTTGATTGATATCGAGATCAATATTACGCACCAGATGAACAGATAAATTGGCTCCGCGAATCTCCCTGTCACCATCGGCTAGCGTAGCCTCTACGGCGTCTGGTTCGAGCACGGTTGCATCGCTGGATTCAATGGAAACAGAGAAACCCTCACCCACGTCAAGAGAGTTAGGGCCATCGACGTAAAAGTCGATGATCTTGCTTCGGTTAGCCTTAAGCTCGTCTATATTGCAGGTCAATAGAACTAAGGGCTCCTCACTTACGATGCACTCGCTGTCAACATTGCCTACACTGGCACCTGCACTAATGGCCACAGTGAATTCGAGGTCATTGATCGTGGAGACGCCTGGATTGGACACGGTTACTACAAAGGGAAGAATCGATTCTCCGATTGTCGGATAGACTCCATCCTGATATACGAAGTCACGTTGGGCGCTTAAATCAATCGTAGCTATTTGAGCATTGGCCAATGCAGACAGGCAACACAGGCACGCGGCCAGCAGAGCCGAACAGGAATAGGCGCTCTGGCTTTTGTGAGCAAGATCTGGAGCTTGTGGGGTTGCGAGGATCATCTATGCACTTGAGCCATGGGGATTTTGGATTTGTTGAGGTTGAACTAAACTGAAAGTCACTCCCTCACAAGGTATAACGGGATTCCAGCCGAAATCCTTAATGAATAATCTTATCACCTTCACGAATGGTGAATGGCCTATTCCCTGTAGTTGATGCGCAGGCCATTAAGGAAGTTTCTAAGAATCTGATCTTTGCACTCGCGGTAGTGTTTATGGCCTGGTCGTCGAAAGAATGCGCTCAGCTCGTGTTTGCTAATGAGTTGATCCGCGGACGCTAGTATCTGCAGGATCTCATCCGCCTTCAGGTTGAGGGCTATCTTCAATTTCATAAACACCATATTGTTGCTTAGCTGAGTCTCGGCTGGCCCAGGACCGCCTTCCTTCTCGCCACGCAGGGCGATGATCAATCCATTTAGAAAGGCGGCGAACGATGGGTCGTCACATTCTTCGAAGTCTGGGCTGTCATCTTGTTTAAGCCAGGCAGAGACTTGTCTGCGATCGACCTCTACACCCACGAGGGCAAAGATAGCGATCATCCTGCTGTCATCGAAATCGAGTATGTAGCGTATGCGCCTTAGGCAATCGTTGTTAGTCATGTGTCTTCATTTCTTGATGCCGATGGCCTTACGGCCTGCTTGTTTAGCGCGGGTTCGCTTGCGCCAATCTTTCACTTTGGGCTTCTTTTTCGCCTTCTCGGCCACCTTCTCTTCCTTGACCTCCACAGGCTCCGCTTCGAATTCGCAATGTATTCGATAGAGATTCTCACCGAATCGGATAGTATCACCCGAGACAATTTTCTTGCGTTTCTGTGTTTCGATGGCATCGTTCACCATCACGAGACCACCCGCTATCACGGCCTTTGCTTCCCCGCCGCTGCCGACCAGGCCTTCAAATTTCAGAATCTTATACAGCTCGATTGGTTGCCTGCTTAGCTCAATGAGCTGAGCTTTATAATCGGATTCGGTTGAACTGTTCTTGTTTTCTGTCATAAATTACTCGTGTTCTTCTATCTTATGGATTTTCCTTATGGATTTTCCTGCAAAGTTTCTAACAGAAGTTCACACTCACCCAGTTCGCTGGCGACATATATCGAGTCGCCCGAAATTGTTATTGAGAGCTCAGTTCCGCGATCGCTAATCGAAGCTAGCGTCTGTATCTGCTCCCAGTCAAATCGATACACATCGACTGGCAATTTAGTCAACTGAGCCAGGTTCTGCTGCCACCACGTCGGCGCCTTATGATTGAAGCTATAGACTCGCACCCGCTGTGCAAGGCGACTGGCTTTTTTCGCTCGCCCCGGTGATGGTTCTCCTACATCGACCCACAACTGAAGATTACCATCCAATGTATGAGACCACAGGTCTGGCTCTTCGGTATCGCTAAGGCCTTTACAAAAGACCAGCTGATCGCGGCTGTTCAGACAGAATGCTAACACCCGCACCATCATTCTCTCCATTGTCTCAGATGGGTGCCGAGCAAGAGTTAGACTGTGCGAGTCGTAGATATCCCGATTCAGGTCGCTAAGCGATAACTTGAGTTTATAGATTGTCGGCTTGATTGCCATGTCGATACTCGGGAGTAGTTCCAGTGATTGCCGCGCGGCGCACACTATAGCATCAATAGCGAACGGCAGCGCGAATCTGCTCACTACCTTTCACCGCGTAACGGGAATGTGTAAGAATGCTAAAGGGGTTCACCCTTTACACGGAAGCTGATAGCAGGAACTAATTTTGAACACGTCCAAGCACACACACGCCGATTTCTCAGCCGCTCTTTACTCGTTTCCCGATGATTGCATGGCTGTAAACTGGCGCTACCAGCTATGACTAAACCGATTCTGATAGTTCAACTCCGAGAGGAGGACGCAGCGGCAGAGAATGAATTCGACGCGATCAAACGCTACGGCGGTCTAACCGATGCTGAGGTACATAGATTGCGGGCCGAACAAGCTCCCCTGCAGAATATCGATCTCGACCGCTATTGCGCGATCATCGTCGGGGGCAGCCCGTTTGATATCAGCACCGCTGCCGACAGAAAATCTACCACACAATTGAAGATTGAAGCCGGGTTTAAAGACTTGTTCGATAATGTTGTACCCCGAGATTTCCCTTTCCTCGGCTGCTGTTCGGGCAACGGTTTGCTGGGAGCCTATCTGGGTGCGCCAATATCCGACAAATACGCCGAGCCGGTCGGCAGCGCTACTATTCAGCTCACCGCCGAAGGACGGCGTGACCGACTGCTTCATGACTTTCCTGATTCCTTCAAAGTATTACTGGGACACAAAGAGGCCTGTGATGCGACACCGCCAGGTGCGGTGCTGCTTGCCAGCAACAGCGCCTGCCCCGTGCAGATGTTTAGACTTAAGAACAACATCTATGCAACACAGTTTCATCCGGAAGCAGATGCTGAGGGTTTCACTATTCGTATCAATATCTATAAAGACTTCGGCTATTTTCCCGCCGAATCAGCAGATAAATTGATTGCAGCGGTTGAAAACGAGGATTCCCCACAGGCACAATTGCTACTCAAACGATTTGTAGACACCTATAGAACTTGAATAGGAGCTAGATAATATGATCTACGAGGTAGAGGGCGATATTCTAATGAGCCGCGCCGAGGTGATCGCTCAAGGAGTATCGGTAAATGATCCCATGACCCAAGGTCTATCGAGGAAGCTGCAGGAAAAATTTCCGAGCATGCGCGCCCAGTTCGGCGACTGGTGCGAGGAAACAGACCCAGAGCCAGGAGACATCTGGCTATGGGGTGGGTACGGTAAGACGAAAGTCTTGAATCTGATAATCGGTGAGACGTCGGACCCGGAGCTAAACCGACCCAGTCGCCCTAATAAAATTGCCGTGAACAGAGCATTCCGCGCTTTGAACAAGATTGTGGTCGAAGAAAGACTGACATCTATCGCCATGGGGAAGATAGGCAGCGGTAGCGGCGGAATCGATTGGCTGGAAGTGCGTGGAATGATGCATAGCCAACTTAGTGAGCTGGTCATACCGGTATTCGTCTATGTAACAGAGCTCGACGGCATGCTCGCATCCGAACCTGGCATGTGAGCTAATTCATACCAGCAAGTGCTATTGCTGAGCGTCTACGCTGTTTCTTTGCGCAATAAGCCCATGCCAGCGCCACAGATTCTCTAGCGATGCATCCGGCTTCAACCCCACCAGGGTCGATCGATGCCTCTATTTCATTACTGGTCTCGCGCCTCCTGCAGCCCACCGAAGGCGGCGAAGAAAGACTTGAAGAACCCCGACAACTCCAGAGTCATCACGGCAAACTCCTGATCGAATTTCTGTGCGGCGCTCTCGATCTCTTCGTTCGACTCCTCTTCCTTCATGCCGACAAACTTGATGCGCTTAACACTAAGGTCATCGCCAAGTGTACAGCTCAGCAAACTGTTCCAGGTTACGCCGAGATTCTTTACCTGCTTGCCCGCCTCCAGATGACTCTCAATCTCCTCAGAGCATAAGTCCTGTCCCTTGCAACGTACTATATTGCTGCCATCAGTGGGATTGTAGAGTTCGCAATCTTCATCGATGAGGAAATTATCGCTGGCCTTCTGCTCCTTCAACCAGCGCGTCATCACATTGCTGGGCGCACGCTTCGCATCGGGGATGGATACTTTTAAACTGCCGAGGCTCTCGCGTAGCAGATTCAGCAAGGCTTCGGCCTTGGGTGCGCTGGCGGAATTCACCACAATCAGATTATCTTTAGCCGAAATATAGGCGAAGGTCTGTTGGTTGCGTGTGAAGGCTCTAGGTAGTAGTGAGACGAACACATCGTCTTTGATCTGACGCTTCTCTTTGCGGTATATCTTGCGACCCTGTCGCTCTTCGAGTTCGGCGACCTTCTCTTCGGTGACTTCGTTGACAACCGAAGTAGGCAAAATGCGCTCCTGCTTCTGTGCACAGAGCATAATGTAGTCTCCCTGCACATGGGTCAGCATCTCCCCTTCCTTTCCAAGTGGGCTCACCCAACCGTACTTCGACTTATCGTGACTACCGCAGGGATGGAAGACTTGCTCGATCAACTGCTGCTCCAACTCCTCAGGCGAGGCATCGATAGCCTCATTGAGACAGTACAAACGGACATTTTTAAACCACATAGATTATTTTCCAACGAAGACAACGAGAATAGCGCGGCCGATTATGCGCGATACAGCGACAGTATTCCAGTGCAAGCTCGTCTCGATAAGCTATGGCTGCACGAGCGCTTGGAACTGTATTAGAACTGTCATAGAACTAGCATAGAACTATCTTAGTAGTCGAGCTGCGTTTTTTCCATATCTTTGAATGATATGACGGCAGCACGAGGTTTTAAGCGATGAGTGAGACACAGTTTGATAGATCAGGATCGGCGCCACAGGGCAAGCAATACAAAATGAAACGACTAAACCAAACAACGAATCGGAAAATGCAAAAACTGATGGCAGTGCTGATTTTGCTCACAGTGGGAAGTAGCGCGCTGGCGGTAGATGAGATCAACACAACGTTCTTCGGAAACCTGGCTATCGAAGGCTACGACGCGGTTGCCTATTGTACCGAGCAGCGCGCCGTGAAAGGCAGCAAAGAGTTCGAGACGAGCTGGAAAGATGCGAACTGGCATTTCTCTAGTGCCGCTAACCTGGACGCCTTTAGAGAGAACCCGGAACGCTATGCTCCCGAGTATGGTGGCTACTGCGCCTGGGCGGTTTCACAGAACGACACGGCAGCTATCGATCCCACACAATTTACTGTGCACAACGGTAAATTATATCTAAACTACAACAAGAAGATCAGCGCCCGCTGGCTGGCCGACAAAGATGCCCTTATCGTCGATGCCGATCGCTACTGGCCGCAGCTTCTCTCAGACTAGATCGAGTTGCGAGGGTTTGCTATGAATAGTTTGAAAATGAATAAGCTCATCCACTGGGTACTCGCTCTCTATATTGCCTTCGTATTCCTGCAATCACTGTTTTTCAAGTTTAGCGGTTCGGAAGAAGCAGTAATCATCTTTAACACCATCGGTAGCTGGATGGCGGACATCGGTGTAGCGCAGGGCTTTGCTCAGGGATTCAGCGCGTATGGCGGTTCGGTGACGGGTGTCGTCGAGTTGATCGCAAGCATCTTGGTACTTATACCCGCAACTCGTTTATACGGTGCTCTGACAGCCTTGATGGTGATGACCGGAGCACTCTTCTTTCACCTGTTCACCCCTCTTGGCATAGTTCGCGTGATCGATGCAGCTGGCAACACCGATGGCGGCCTTTTGTTCTTCATGGCCTGTGGTGTCTGGCTGAGTAGTACCGCTCTAGTTTATATGGGCAGGAGGAAAATTCTGCGTTTGGCAGGTCACTAGGCAGGCTTCAACGACTCTGCCGAGAAGAGAATTACCTTGCTCCGTTTCGATATGGCTACGCAAGTCACCTCGTCAGGCTCAGACTGCCTGAATAACTCGCCACCAGGGCAACTTTCGCTCTGGCATCTTCGGTCTTGATTGCTTTGGGTGCCTTGAGCTCCTACTTTTATAACTAACAATTACTACATGGGCTTCAAGCTGAGTCAGAGTCTCATCCATCTCAAACCCAACATCTGAGATTTCACCGCTTGCAGATCAGCCCTTTCTTGGACCAACTTACTCTCCTGAGAACAATCCTTATCCGGATTTTTACACGAGCCCCAATCTCGCCTATAGTACCCTAACCTAACACTGCGCAGCGCACAGCTCATGACCGATTCCACCATTTCAGCCTCCCAAGCACCGATCGGCCGCAAAGAATTGACCCTCAGAGTCGTAGTTCTCGGGCTTCTCCTCGCTGTCGTGATGGGAGCTGCGAACGTCTACGTCGGTCTCAGGGCCGGCATGACCGTGTCAGCTTCAATCCCGGCGGCAGTCATGGCAATGCTACTGTTTAAGATGTTATTCAAAAATTCGAGCATCCTGGAGGCGAATCAAGTACAGACCTGCGCCTCAGCGGGGGAGTCGCTGGCCGCGGGCATCATCTTCACCATGCCGGCCATGATCCTGATCGGCTACTGGGATTCATTCGATTTCTGGTCGGTTACCATCATCGCGTTAACTGGCGGTCTGTTGGGGATTCTGTTCATGATCCCGATGCGCAAGGTCTTTATTCTCAATAACAGCGAGTTGGCCTACCCTGAGGGTATCGCCTGTGCCGCCGTATTGCGCGCCGGCGAGGACTCCGGGGAACAACATCAGCAAAAGGGTGAGGCCAGGAACCTGTTATTCGGCGGCTTACTCGGAGCTAGCGTTGCACTCGGTGCGAAACTGTTTGGCGTATTTACCGCCACTGTGGAGGCTGCGACTGTCGTCAGTTCGCGCATTTTCTATTTCGGGGGCGATCTGTCCCCGATGTTAGTCGCCATCGGCTTTATTGTGAGGCTGAATGTCGCCATTCTGATTTTCATAGGGGGCGCGATTTCCTGGATCGTCGCGATCCCCTTACTCGGCTCCGGCGATCAGTTTCCCTCGGCGATAGATGGCGCCTATGAACTCTGGAGCACGCAGGTACGCTATATCGGCGTCGGTGCCATGGTGTTGGGCGGCTTCGCCTCGTTGTATTCGGTGCGTTACGGCCTCGTTGCGGCGATCAGTGAGTTACGCAACAACCTCAGCAGTGGCAATCTGATAAAACAGGATTTGGAGCGCGACATCCCGACCTGGGCCATTATTAGCCTTACCCTTGGCTGTGTCGTCGTGCTTGCCTACGTCAACTATCGTTTTACTTCGGGCATCGGCATCACAATACTGGCAACTGCGGTGATGTTGGTCATGGGCTTCTTCTTCTCGGCAGTCGCGAGCTATATAGTTGGCCTGGTAGGAAACTCCAATAGTCCCGTATCCGGTATGACCATCACGGCGGTTCTGGTAGCCGGTGGCATGCTCTGGCTGTTCAACTACTCGGGCATGGAGGCGATGGTGGCTACTCTCGGCATCGCCGCTATCGTCTGCTGTGTCGCAGCTACTAGCGGCGACGTATGCAACGATTTGAAGACTGGCGCGCTGGTAGGTGCCGCACCCTTCCGCCAACAGATCATGCAGATCGCCGGGGTATTTGTTGCCGCCTTCGTCATGTCCCCGGTACTCAATCTTCTGCACAACAATATCGAGGGCGGTATCGGCGGCCGGGAATTATCGGCGCCGCAGGCCAGCCTGTTTGCCTCCTTGGCGCGCGGGTTCTCTGGCGAGACGCAACTGCCCTGGGACTTGATTGGCTACGGGGTAATGGTAGGCGCCGTTATCCTGGTGATCGACTGGTATCTGCGCGTTAGTGGCAAAAAGTTTCGGGCTCACCTCATGCCGATAGCGGTCGGCATGTATCTGCCCTTCGGCCTCGCCGCGCCCATCCTCATCGGTGGTTTGATCGCGCACTTTCACACCAAGGGAATACCTGAGGCAAATCACGACACGGTCTTGCACCGCGGCGTGTTGTTCTCGTCAGGCGTTATCGCTGGCGAGGCTTTGATGTCCGTTGGCCTTGCCTGCATGACAGCATTGGGTGTGCAATCCCTGGACCTTGGGCTCTCGGGTGGGTTTGTGACCGTCCTGTCTGTGCTCGCCGCGGTTGTGATCGTCTGGCTGTTCAAAAGTTTCACTACCCCTCATACTTCTGGCTAGGAGGCTGTCGGACTTAAGACGGTTCTACTGCACAAAAGCCGGATTTGGCCATTTTTTGAGCCATTTCTCCTTAAATAGAACCACTATTCGCGTCAAAATGGCTCAAAAAATGACTCAAACCGGACTTTCCCTCGCTACGAACGCTTAAGTCCGACAGCCTCCTAGCTATTTTTTTAATTGGAAGCCGGCAATATGGAACACTGGAACATTGGGGATGTGACGATTAGTTGTATCGTCGAGACTGAATTGCCCGTCCCCTATCACGATAAATATCCTTTCATGCTCGAAGCCACTCCTCGAGCACTGCAAGAAATTCCCTGGCTATATCCTAACTATGTCGACGAAGACGGCGCTCTAAAACTTTCTATTCAAGCGCTACTGGTTAAAACCCCGGACTTAACCCTGTTAGTCGACACCTGTATCGGGAATGACAAACCTCGCAAGCTAATCGGCAATGAAGCTCTGCACAGTAACTTTCTCGAAACCTTGCAATCTTTGGGTAGTCCGCGAGAATCTATCGATATCGTGGTCTGCACTCATTTGCACGTCGATCATGTGGGTTGGAACACAATGAAACAGCGCGGGCAATGGCTGCCAACCTTTCCCAACGCGCGCTATCTAATTGGGCGCGAGGAGTACGACTACTGGTCCGCCGACACCAGTGAGGATCAGATTCCTGTGATGGAAGATTCTGTCACTCCCATCTTTGATTCGGGACTAGCCGACCTGGTTGAGATGGATCATATCATCTCGCCTGAGCTGCGCTTGCTGCCGACACCTGGCCACACGCCGGGGCATGTCAGCGTGCTGATTGAATCCCAGGGCCAACGCGCGATTATTAGCGGGGACAGCATGCATCACCCCTGTCAAATAGCCAAACCGGACTGGGCTGTGACGTTCGATACGGATAAGGATTCGGCTGTTGAGCGTCGAAGAATGCTTCTTAACGACATCGCCGATCAACCAGTCTTGCTCATTGGCACACATTTCGCCGCTCCCGCTGCTGGCAGGGTGGTAACAGACGGCCTCGGCTTCAAGCTGATCACTTCCGAGTAGCCAACGCGATCTCGGCTGGGCAAGCTTATCGGCAACTCTTACGCTTTGGTGTAAACCTTTCAGGATGACCGAATCATAGAGCTTAGACTTTTCCCAGTCGCCGTATTGCGCACACCAAGCGAGCGCCATTCTAAAACTGTTAGCCGGCCGCCCGCGTCCTGGCCCAAAGATAGGCGGGTAATGCACATGACAGGCCAACGCACAGATTAATCGCAATGAAGAGCCAGGGCTTGGGACCGTTAGACTGGTTGGAAAACATATACAACCAGAACACAAACGAGCTAATCAACAGGTCTGCGGTAAACCCAGCTGCGGCGCCATTAACGAAGAGCGCCTCGATGAAGGCAAGCAGGTCAATGCCCTGCTCGGCAGCGAAACTCACGAAGAAAGCCAGCGGAACAGCTGCTCCGAGAAAGGCTAAAATCAGATAGGTCGTCTTTAGGTTCATCATGCTCTCCCGGGGTCTAAGAATTCTACTGCCGAGCTACTCGCTGCGGCCGCTGCTTCGAAGGCGTAATCAGTCTTGGCTAGCGTTCAGTCTCACCGAATGGCAGCCGCGATTCAACTACCTCACAGGTAATCAATTCAGCGGGTTTTTCGGTATCTCGGCAGGCAGATTTTTATGTTATTCTGCCTGTAAATATCACTGCGGCCTGTCCAGGGAAATCCCAGCTGGGACCTCAAGAGCTGCAAAACCGCGCTGGAGTCCATCATGCAAACTCGAACCAAGTCATTAATACAGGCCCTCGTCCTACTCGGCGGCCTCAGTGGTCCCCTAGTCTGTTCTGCGCAAGATCCTGCGTGGGTCGATCTGGCCGTTCATAATTTCGGCGCCCCCATCAATACACTGTGGGCTGAAGGGGAACTCTCCTTCGCCGCCGACGGCACCATGGTGTATTGCAGTGCCAGACAGGACATGGCGGTAGCGCCGGGCGATCCTAAAGATCTTTATATTGCGACTTTCAACGCTGAGACCGGCAGTTGGAACACGCCTGTGAATATGGGCATTCCCATCAACGCGGCGCCGGCCACCGATGTCGACCCACTGCGTGCTGGCGATGATCGTGAGCCCTGGATTACAGCGGACGGGAACACCATCTATTTCAAATCTGATCGACTCGCTAGCACAAGCCCACGCAATGCGAATGACCTTTTTATCACGCGCAAGGTCAATGGCAGCTGGACTACGCCGGAATTGATTGGCTATCCAATAAGCACCGACGTCGGCAATGAACACTGCCCGGCAATTCTGCAAGATGGCGAGACGCTTTGCTTCGCTTCGATGCGTGAAGGCGGCTACGGCGGATCTGATATCTACTGCTCCAAGCCCGATGGAAACGGTGGCTGGCAGGAGCCTGTCAATCAGGGCCCAAACATCAATACCGCTGCCGAAGAATTCCATTTTTCTCAGGACAAAGACGGTATGGTGTATTTCACTTCATCACGACCTGGCGGCTATGGCGGCACTGACATCTACGGGGCAATGACCCGCGGCGAGAACGCCTGGGGGCAGGCCAGAAACCTTGGCCCGCAGATAAACACGGCCGGGGCGGATATGTGCCCCGCCCTGCCTCCGGGCGAGAAAACCTTCACCTGGTTTTCTACCCGCGACGACAATAGCCTGGGCAACATCGATATCTTTTGGACCAACAAACTTAACGTAGCTGAATAGATGGCTAAAGCAAAGACACACCTACGACGATGCGGCTGGCTAACGCTAATGACTTTAACCGCAAGCCTGCTCAGCTCTTGCGCCGTTAATCCAGAGACTCAGGCCAAGATGGATGAATTCGCAAGAACCATTCCAAGCTGTGCGAGCGACGCGGAGTGCGATCGCAAGTGGGCAATAGCGAGGCAATGGACGCAGAATAATTCCGATTTTAATATCCGTGGCGAGAGCGATACCCGCATCAATGCCAGCAGTAACATCATCAGCCAGAGTGGCATTGGTGTCGTGGTAACCAAGGTGGGTAGCGGTGCAGATCGCTTTCAGATCGTTGCCGATCTGGAATGTTTCAGCGCCTATTCGTGTCCCGAGCTATGGGATATGAAGGTGGATTTTAATCGAACTGTCAATGGTTCGAACCCATAACTTTATCCATAAACTCATAGACATTCAAAGGCGCACACTTGCCTTGCGACCACCAGTTGAGCGTCAAAGAGAGCTAATCGACTCGAACACAGGTCAGAGTAAGTGGGCACCGGTCAGGGTAAGGTGATTAGAATCGAAGTAATAGGGCGTCCAGTCCTCATCACTTATATAACGGCTGTCATCGCAGAGATATTGCGCGGTTTGACACCAGCTAAAATTGTCATAGCTGCCTGCTAATTCCTCGAGCCTGGCGAATAACAATATATGCTGCTCATTATAGTGGTGCAATTCATTGCCCAACGGTGGGTGAATCGTATCTTTGCCTAAGCTATTGGCCAAATGCGTTGGAATATCATAACTTGGGATTTGAATCCAAGTCTGCTTTCTCATTGATTATTACTAATCACTGCTATCCCATAAATCTATGAAGACATGAATCCGGCACTGTACTAATCGGCTGTGAAACTCTATGTCTACTGGATTGTATAAAAGCAATACTGCGATTTGTGGGACAGCAATGATTTCTAATAATAAAAAAAAGCCAAGAGAATTAAACCTCTTGGCTTTTTTACGTTCTACAAAGTTTGCACTATCTGAACGAATTACAAAATATATTCGATCGTAAAAACTAGCTACAGTCGAGAACGCGTGAGCTCTATATCGGCATTACGGAAGAACGACTCGAACTGTCTCTTGACGATGATCGCTTCCTGAGTTTTGCCCTGCGCCTCTAGTGCCTGAAACAGACCAAAAGTAGTCCAGCCATTCTGCTGGTTCCATTCCAGATCATCTCGGTATACCTGCTCAGCCTCCGCCGGGCGAGAAGCATCCAGAAGCACTGCGCCGAGATACAGACGCATGGATTGTGACCAGTCGGGCGGCTCAGTGTAGTTGAGTGTGTCCTGTAACTGTATCGCCACATTATAGTGAACGATAGCAGCATCAAGATTACCCTTAGCTTCTTCTATCTCGCCATGCAGTGCATGGCTGGCAAGGTTCAATACGTGCGAGGCTGGCGTAGGACCGACACCGGTATCATCGACGCCATCGGCAACCATCTGCGCCTGTATATTTGCCAGTTCCGTTTCTGCCAACTCGATATGACCTTTCGCGACGTGGGCGCTACCCTTTACGTAGCTCCACATGCCGTCGAGGTAAGGCGTGCCAGTGTGACTCTGCTGGGCACTGTGAATCTTGTCATACTTGCCAAATACTTTGTCTATTACCCAAGAGTGTACGACTCTCTTCTGGCCCCTGTTTACGGCTTCAGCGGCAATACCGACACTAGCGGCTCCGCGTTGTGCCGCTGCCGCTGCTTCAGCATAGTTACCCTGCAACATATTTGCGTAACGAACAAAATCCAGCGCATGCGGTGCGTGCGCCTTGTGCGACAGGCCATAGGTGCCGATGTTAGGGAAGTTTGTGTCACCCCAGATCTCGGCAAATTGTAGATCGACAATCTGCGACCGTTCATTGATGTCGATCGCCTTCTCATATTCACCTACACGAAGGTAAATATGGCCCGGCATGTGTACCATATGACCAGAGATAGGTACTGTCGCTTCCAGTTTTTGCGCCGCTGGCATGGCGAGCTCTGGTTGTGCCGAGGCTTCCATTAGGTGTATGTAAAGATGATTGGCACCCGGATGGTCATGCTCGGAACGCATCGCGGACTCCAGCGCGGCTTGTGCCTCGGCCGTGCCGGGCTTCGCTGTACCATCGGCTTCCCAATAGTCCCAGCGCGTTGTGTTCATATAAGACTCACCAAAGATTGTGGCTATATCCGCATCATCAGGATACTTTGCGTGCAGACTGCGCATGGCATCGACAAATGCAAAGTCTCTTTCCCGGCTATCGGGAATAGCGTCTTTGTTGTAGAGAACAAACAGCGCGTTGATCATGTCACGTTCGCGCTGACTGCCATTATTGGCCAGAGCCAGGGCTCTGCGAATTGCGGCTAGCCCGGCACCATTTGGATCGTCCGGCAGGCTCGCGTATCGACTATTCGGATTTGGGCCGGCGGCGTGAGCTAGCCCGAAGTGAGGCATAGGGCTGTCCGGGTCCAGACGCGCTGCTTCCTGATAGGAGGCTATGGACTCAGGGAAATAAAAACTCCACGCCATTCTAAGGCCCTGATCAAAGAATGCCTGCGCCTGGGCTGAATCGGTTGTAATTGGCCGGCTATAGGAACCGCCGCCTGGCACCATCACCGCTAGAGCCTCATCGCCCTGAGCCATTAAATTCGCTTGTGGTAGGAGAAATACGACCGCTGTAGCGACCGTGGTGAGTAGATTTCGCATAGACTTAAACCTCTTTAACTTGCTGATATTCTTATATTACTTCTAATTTCCGCTGCTGCTGATTTTCGCTGCTAATAATTCCGCTTATTTAGTGCCTTCATCGCCCGCATTGCATTGCTCTGGCGAAGATTCCCGCTGCCAAGCAGTATACCCCATTGCCGCATTATTGGTGCGTTCACGGACGATTATCAGACAATCATTGATCTGTGTCGGGAGAGGGCTAATCAAGGAGACGAGTGGCTGAGAATCAGACCTCCTGCTGTGGCAATAGAGCTATCAGCAGCAGGGCTCACGGCAAATATGGCCAATTCATACAGGCTTTCTCTTTTTTACTAGTGAGAACGTCCAGGCCAACTGCTGGGCGCCACATGTCTTCCTCAATTCCAGCGCTCAGCCATGCTTTTCATAGTGGCTTGTCATAGTGGCTTGTCATAGTGGCTTGTCATAGTGGCTTGTCATAGTGGCTTGAATTAAGCTATTGAGAAACTCGAACTGTAGTGCACTTCTTATGCTGTTCTATGAAACAGCTATCCAGAGCGTTCTTCGACCTTGGAAGCCTATCTATTCATAAGTGATTGGTACTAGTGATTGGTGCTATAGATCTCTATTTGGACCTATATTTGGACCTGCACTGGACAATTTCTACCCAGTCCTTCACTGCACCTTAATTGTGCGCCGCATTCGAAATTACAGACACATTGCTCGCTATTTCTTGCTCAATTTTGGCTTGCTTCTGCAGGATAGATCTACCCATGGGGGTATCGTAGAATTCCAGCAAGGCCACTATCTGCTCGGGCTCGAAATATTTCATCCGCAGGTCTATCTGTTGCTGTCGGAATTTCTCTCTCAGGGCGTTGGCAAACTCATTGTTAGTACTCGTTGAGGGGTCGGGTTCACTAGCTAGGTTCCCCAGGGTGAGCTCTACCAATCTTTCTACAAATTGCAGCTTCTCATCCGCCTGCATACAATCCCCCTAAACACACGGCATTCTGAGTAATACAATTCGCAGGAGGGTTTCCGAGCGACTCGATTGCTATGTAACATTTGCGCTGCAAGGAGGTAGAAAGCCACTCGCGGATGGGATGTTTTGACGAGCTTCCTACTGAAAAAAGCATCATTTTTATCTCAATTTATTATTGGTTTTATTGATTGAGGATATAATTATCAACAATGGACACTAAGATCAACTCATTTTTCTGTAGTCGGCTTATATAGTTCCAATAGCCTCGGATTTCACAACTATAATTGCCCTGTGAAGCTTGAACATTCATGATGGCGGACAGAGTCGAAAAGCGAGATCAATTGGTATGAAAATTCAATATCTAACTCTAGACGTTTTCATCGATTACGTCTGACCCTGGTGTTACCTCAGTACCGTGAGTATTGAAAAATTGAAACAGAACTATCCTGTGAAAATTCGCTGGGTCCACTTCCCATTGCACCCCGAAACCCCGCAAGAAGGGAGATCGATAGCTGAGCTATTCGCTGGCCGGGACATCGCACCGATGCGCGAGCGCATTAAGTTATTGATGGCCGAGGCGGGCTTGCCTTATGGAGATCGCACGCATACATACAATAGTCGCCTCGCCCAGGAGCTAGCTAAGTGGGCCGATAGCCAGTGCGCTGATGGAGCCATTCACGATGCGCTCTATCGCGCTTATTTTGTGGACGCCAGGAACATTGCCGATACCGATGTATTGGTAGCAGTTGCCGAATCGGTCGGCCTCGATGGAGCCCATGCACGGCGGGTACTCCACAATCGGGAATTCAAAAGCGCAGTAGACCAAGACTGGCAGCGTTCGCGCGAAACAGGTGTTACCGGTGTACCCACTTTCTACAGCGACGACTTGGTCGTGGTAGGTTGTCAGCCCTATGAGACCTTAGAAAAATTTGTACTGCATCTTATGCAATTGTACTCGACACGCAATGAGGGAAATGATGACAACTAGAACTGCATTAGTTACCTGTATCGATAGCTACATGGGGCCGGCAATCAAAGATAAGTTCGAAGAGTTAGGCATAAAAGTGATAGCTGGCCCCTGTACGATAAAGGACGACAAAGAAATCGATAAATTCGTAGCCGACGCGGGAGACATCGATATTTTGGTAGCCAATCTTGCAGAACTCCCGATGACTGGCCCTGTACAGAGTATCGACAACGAAGACTGGAACCGTTTATTTGATGCGCTGGTTCATCCATTGATGTACCTTATTCGAGCCGTCACACCGCAGATGCTGGATAGAAAGCAGGGAAAAATTATCGCGATTACCAGTGCTGCTCCCTTGCGCGGGATCCCCAACAATACTGCCTACTGTGCTGCACGCGCTGCCCAGAATGGGTTTATAAAGGCAGTTGGATTAGAGCTCGCTCGTAGCAATATTCAGGTCAACGCTATCGCGCAGAATTACATCAATAACAACACCTATTACCCAGACGATATTCTCGACAATGAGAAGTTCCTGGATCACGTTAAACGCAACGTACCTACGAACAAGGTTGGCGCCGCGAGTGAGACAGCTCAGCTCGCTGCCTATCTGGCGCGCGAAGATTGCACACATATGGTGGGGCAGATTATCCCCTTGGCTGGCGGTTGGGCGACCTAGGAGGCTGTCGGACTTAAGCGTTCGTAGCGAGGGAAAGTCCGGTTTGAGTC
>JBBDIR010000033.1:0-26602 GCA_040880325.1 Pseudohongiellaceae bacterium | reverse complement strand
CGCTACTGAAAGTTCCTGTTTCTCTAGCCATTGAGGTTGGGCGCACAAAATTGAACCTGAACGACCTGCTTGGAACGCGGGAGGGATCGGTTATCGAGCTGGATAGGCACCTCGATGAACCTCTGGATATCCTGGTGAATGGCGCTCTCATCGCTCACGGCGTTGTCGTTCTCTCGAACGAGAAGTTCGGCTTACAGATAACAGACATTGTCAGCCTGGAAGAGCGCGCTCGCAATCTCTAGCATCAAACTCTAGCAATTTTTTGCAGTCAGGCATCAGTCGTTCTGGCACCTGCGTGTTCTTGCGCGATGCTGCGGCGATGATTGGTAAAGATTATTTTTTCTAATTGATCTCGAACGGCAATACTTGTTCCTTGAAATATCAATAGCGAGAACCCCTCTCGCTCACTAGGGGCAATGTCGCCATAGAATTGTAACGCCCTCGGAAATGCTGGAATCAAATACAAAGTGGCCTTTGCCTTCTCTCCATCGCCGCGAGTCGGAATTTCTTCCGGGAATTCCATGGCAGTAGCCGTTAACCGAATCGATTCCTGAGCGGGAAATTCACTCTGCCTAATCAATAGTTCTCCGACTAGATCTAATAGCAGGCTTATCTTTAAGTCCTGGCGGCGCAATTCAAGGCTCACATGATCCGGCTCCTCCACCTCAACAGGTTCCTGCCAGACTGCACTAGTTCTTAAGAGTTTTTCATTCTCTTTGTCTATAACCAACATTTCGCTCGAATTGGGCAGGTCACGGATCTTTTCTATAGCGAAAGAGAAGCGCCCTTCCATTACCAGACCGCTGGGCAGGCGGCTAGCCACGTGCAGCCACCTCTGCTCGCAAGGCATCGCCACACATACTGCAGATCGGACTTAAGGTGTCTCTGCCCTGTGTCATTAGATTGTTCCCTGAACCTGCTGATAGCTGCCCGTTGCCTTCTTGCCTCGCAACAGCTGTTGTCGCTCTAGCCTTAGATTCGACTGGGCCTTCCTCGCCATAGAAGAGATCGAACGATTCGACTGAAGCAGCCAAGAAAAAACTTTCGACGTATCCTCGGCCCCACTCTCAGACTCGATGTGCAGTTTCTCTAACTCAAGCATTCGGGCAGCATCCAATTCTTGAACTATCCCCCACTCCCCATCTGCCGCTCTGTTCTCCATCTCAGCGGTCAGGCGTAAGACTTGTGTCAGATTTTTACCGTGCATGATTTTTAGTCCAAATGTTTCCAGCATGACTAAGAAGATTACTTGTTTGAGATCGTATCCCATGCGGATTTGATCTCGTTAACCAGCGTAATCACTTCTTCTACGATTTGCTGATTCGCTTGAGCGTTCGCCTCCACCAGCCTTCTCTCCATATAGTCATACAGTGAAGCGAGCCCCGTGGCGATTGTGCCTCCGTTGGCAAGGTCCAAACTGGCCCGCAAGTTGTCGATAATGCGGATCCCCTCGCTGATGGTCTGTCCTCGCTCTGCGATATCATTTCTTTGAATCGCTCCGCTGGCTTTCGCCAACTTATCGAGAACACCCTGCAACAGCATTGAAACCAGCCCGTGCGGAGTGGAGTTCGACACTTTCGATTGAATGTCGACTTGTTGATATTCGTTTAGAGCGTCATAGTTATACATTTTTAGTACCTACGCGATTGAATCTGCCATTCACTATGAACGGCAGAAATATTAGCTATTGAAATTCGGTTTCAGGAGATTCTCAAATTGTTGATCGAGAAAGTTGCTAGTATTCTCCAAGCCCGCCAGTAGCGAGTCCAACGCATTGAATTGTCTGGTGAAACGCTCTTCCACTTCTTCCCAACGCAGCTCCAGATCTTCGCGCCTTTGCACCACGTCATCCATGCGCCCTTGTAGAGTTTCCAGTCGCGATTCCAGGGCTCCATCTGCCAGTAGAATACTGTCCAGAAGCGAATCCAATTGATTGGCAACGCCTCGAGTAAACGTTACGTCGCCGCGACCACCTGTGTTTGTGCCCCCAATCCTTAGGCGCAGTCCCTCGGCTGTAGTTCCGCTATCGGCCACCAGTACGTTGCCCGTCCCAGTCGCGAGTTCTCCATTAATAGTCCCAACGACATCTGCTCCCGCCACCCCAGCGCCGACTGAGAGGCCCAACGTCGCGGCGGTAGTCGTGTCGACGGTTATAACGTCCACGGTAGACGTACTGCCTAAACTATTGGAGGTTATGGACAAGCGATTCGATCCGCTCTCGTAATTTACCGAGACTGATCTTCCTGTATCCAATAAGGCTTGTGATCCATTCAACTGTACCTGCAGTTCATTCGCCAGGTCTTCGCCGCTGGTATAGGTAGCCGAGCTAAGCGTTATCTCGCTGCTAGTCACGCCATCGATCTCGAAGCTAAGATTGTTGTTGCTGGCATCAATAACGATCGAGCCGCCCGAGCCGAAATCGGGGAGCACAGAGGCGCCACTGATTGCTCCAGCGCTAGCTAGACTGGTAACGTTCACCGCATAGGTACCAACCGCCGTCGCCGCCGTGGACGAAGTAAACACAATGTCCTCGTCCTGAGCAACAGCAATGGCAGCGAACATCTGGCTCACTTGTTGTGAATCCTCTGCCAGGGCTGCAGTTAATTTATCGCTATCCAGTACTAGCGTGCCCAGTGCGGTCGTTGTAATTCCAAGCTCTGATAAATTTGTAATTGAACCTGAGAGTCCCGATACTGAATTGCGAACGATGTTATCGACCTGGCCCTCTATCGAGCGTAGAGTAAAATCTCCAAGTAGTGCCGCTGCCACAGCGTTCTCCTGATCGAAACTACTCAGCGCGTTAGCCGTGCCGATATAGCTGTTGTAGCCGGCTATAAAACTGTTCACGCCACTCAGTACCGAACTGGTATTTGCTGCAACATTGAGCTTCACGGCGCTGGCTGAAGTCTGCTTGAGGTTCAATGTAACGCCGGGAATGGCTGCATCAACCGCATTGCTCGCAGAGGCTATTGCCAGGCCATTGATCGTGAAGCTGGCATCGGCAGCAGCGTTTGTTTGTTCCAGATTCGTTGCAGCGCCATTAAATGCCAAACGCGATAAGCCTGCGGAATCTGTGTCATTGGCATCGTCGTCGCTGACGGAAATTTCGAGGCTGTTTTCTGCGCCAGTGGTCTCGGAAGAAAGCAATAGACGGAATCCAGAACCATCGTTAATGATGGATGCACCGATGCCTATATCTGCATCGTTGATCGCCGTCATCACTCCTTCCAGCGTGTTATTACTACTGTCTATAGTAATAGTGGCAGCCGTGCTATCTGGATTCAGACTAAAGCTGTTATAGGTATCTGTGCCCACTACATAGTCGGTCGCTCCTCGGCGGATCGTGATAGTTCCGGTACCGATGGAAGTTTCATCGCTATCAGCAAAGCCAATGCTTGCAAGGGAGTGAGAATCGGCAAGCTGCGCGACTGCAATTGTATAACTAGCAGGCAGCGCATCGTTACTTGCCGTCGCCGTAAAAATCGAACTATCAGAACTCGTCGCCGTCTTCAGATCAAAACTGCTTAGGGTATTCAAGCCGCTAAGAGCCGACTTGAAGCCGCCCAGGCTACTCTTCAAACTGCCCAGTGCGGAGAACTTGGAATTCAGCCTGGCCTCTTGACGATTGAGTTGCAGGTCGGACACGGCACGCTCGCTGGAGACCAACTGCGACACCAAGCTATTCACATCCAATCCTGACCCTAATCCGGTTGCGGTTAACATACTGCGAGCTCACCCTGTAAATACCTAGAAACTAGTGTTAATAAGGAAGGCGTCAATAGCGCAGCACAACTAGCAGATATAGCCAGGGCCGCGACGCAATCATCCTCTACACAGACTAAAAGCAATTAGCGTACCAATGTGCCAAAGTGAGAAGCTATGCCTCCCCTTCGAACAGCAAGCCTTTGTGAATCTTATCGCTGTTACGGCGTTGTGCATCTTCGAGGCCCCTGGAGATCTCTAGCATCTCCTCAGTGGGTATTTGGCGTATGACCTTTCCAGACTCCTGATCTACAACGGTTACAACGGGCTCACGGGTATCGGCGTCGACGCTGAAGTTAATGTCTCTGGTGATATTCTGTATATACCCGGCGACCGCCTCTATGGCCTGATCCAGTTCTGTGGAATTTGCTGGCTGCGCTGCATGAGATCCAAGAGCCATCGGCATAAAATTACCGTTTCCGGCAAAATCTTGCCGCTGCTTATTTGATTGATCGGACTCAGCAATCCTGGTGCCTGATGCGGTCCCGCGGATATCAATCCTTTCTAGTGATGGCATCGCTGCAGCTCCCGGTGATTTTCATGTATCTAAACTCATCAAGCTCGTTCAAAATCTGATTTCAATCTATTGCTTTTCTACTCTTCTCTTTCTTGGTCTGGAAATGAATGCGGCCCCGTCAGGAGCCACACTCAGTTTCCTATCGTTCCAGAGCTGCTCTAACCGAGTAGCGATAGAACGTTTTGCGGAAGTGAATTGGCCTGGGCAATCATTGCGACACCAGCCTGCTGTAGAATCTGCGCTTTTGTTAAGTTTGCAGTTTCCTGAGCGAAGTCAGCATCCTGAATTCGCGATCGTGCAGCAGAGAGGCTCTCAGCTGATGTCTGCAAGCTAGTTACTACAGATTCGAAACGATTCTGCACCGCACCTAGTGTACCTCGCGCACTGTTTACTGAGTTGATTGCTGTATCAACCGCTGTGATCAGCAGGCCCGCACCTGCAACAGTAGACACGTTCAAGGTATTAGTCGACGCAGTAGCCGTTGCAGCAGTTAGACCCGCCTTGGTCGCATCGGTGCCTGCAATTACCAGGTCTTCACCTGCTGAAGTAATGGAGCTGATGCTGCCGTAGTTTGTACCAGCACCCGAAGCGATAGACGGATCCGAACCGCCGAAGGTACCAGTGGTCGCTTCAGAGATCACGACGTTGTCGCCATCGGCATCGATGAATGTCATGTTGCCGGCTGCAAAGCTACCACTAGTTGTGATGCCTGCCGCCGCCAGGTCAGTTAGTACAGTACCTGCTGCCAGAGCAGTATCCATTGCAGCTGCCGTAATTGTACCAGCACCAGTGCTTGTCGCCGCGATGTCTACGCCCGCAACCGTCAATGTGTAGACGTCACCGCTTGTCTCACCAACGGCCGCTGTGAATGCACCAGTATTTACACTAGTTGAAGCTGTAGCCGTTACTGCTGTGGAGCTCGCAGTGATAGCTGCTGCCTGCAGTTTGGCATCTTGTGCTACCGCACCAACATCGACGCCATTAACTGTTAGATCACCCGCGGTTAATGCCGCTGTTACTGCAGTGCCGTCTGTACGTGTCGCCACGCTGTTATCCAGGCCCAGCCCTGTAGCCGTGGCATCGACAATGCTGGACACCGTGATAGTCTCGCCAACGTTTGCACCAACCTGAAACACCTGGGAAGAGAAGGAACCGTCCAGAAGTTTCACGCCGTTGAAGTTAGACTGGATGGCAACGCGTTCAACCTCGGCCATCAACTGTGTAACTTCCTCTTGCATCGCCAATCTATCTGAAGCGCTGTTAGTAGCGTTAGAAGACTGTACCGCTAACTCACGAATACGCTGTAGGTTGTTGGTAACTTCGCCCAACGCACCCTCAGCAGTTTGTGCCAGAGATATACCGTCGTTTGAGTTTCGAGCGGCTTGATTTAAGCCACGGATCTGCGCAGTGAAGCGTTCCGAGATTGCCAGACCAGCAGCATCATCCTTGGCGCTATTAATACGCATGCCAGAAGAGAGTCGCTCTAGTGAAGTTGAAAGCATCGATTGAGACTTGTTCAGATTTCTCTGCGCATTCAATGATGCAACATTGGTATTTATTACCTGAGCCATTTTTGTATCCTCTTTCGTCCCATCAACAGTTTTTCACCTGTCTGTAGAGATCATTATTTACCGTTAGTAGGTGCAACACTTTTGTAAGCTGTTGCTCTTCCTGTCCTTGATCATTACGACAAGATTAAAAATACCTTAACTATTAGTTTTACAGATTCAGCTAAACCCAGTATGGGGCCGAAGAAAAACGGAATATTGGAATGAAAAATATCGCGGCATGCCGGCGAACGAATCGTCGTCTGCAAACAGATCGGCAGAGAAATGCCTAGCCGGAAAAAACTAGAGAAATTGAAAGAGCGTCAAGCCAGATGTCCTGACGAACGCTTGCTGTGCTGCCTGCAGGGATGTGAGTTGCAGATTGAATCGCGATATGGCTTCCACAAAGTCGAGATCTTGGGTCTGTGACACTACGGCTTCTAGCTGAAATTTTAGATCCTGATTAATATTGTGTACAGATTCGATGTTGTTCAATCGAGAGCCTATACCTGCACGAATTGTGCTCAGGTGGTCCAGACCCTGATCCAAATTGGCCAATCCCTGGGCCATGTCGTTGTGGAATCGTGCAGTCGCGCTCGCCCCTTGCACAGGCGACTCTAAAGCATCCGCTATGCCTTTAACGGTATCGAAGATGCTGCTATTTCTGGCCGGATCTACGTTAACCACATCACCGTTAGCAGGCGTTCCGCTCATACGCAAATGCACGCCAGTAAATACGATGCTCTCGCCTTCGGCATAGGTACCACTACTCACCGCGGCACCAACGCCGTCGGTAATAGCATAAGTAATTGGGTCTGTAGCAGCAGCCTGATTGAAGGTAATCGTGTAACTATCTGGCTGGAAACTACTGCCATGGCCGTACTCACCAACGATGGCATTACCGCTATTACCCGAAGATGCCGTAATCTCGACTACGCCATCTCCACTTAGAATTCTTGAGAAGACACTTTCTCCAGAATCACCAACCGCGGTCTGTGTGCCCTCTCCGATCTGCACGAAACGCTGCCCCTGATCGCCCTGATAGACGATGCTCCCAGCGATATTCGCAAATGGCGGGTTTTCGACGCTAAAGCCGCCGAAGATATACTCGCCCGTGGCATCGCGCGTATTTGCCAGGCTAAGCAATTCCTCAAGCTTCTGATTCATCTCCGAGGCTATGGCCTTTCGATCCGAGTTGGAATTACTCGCGTTATTGCCCTGAATTGCCAGCTCGCGAACTCTCTGCACGCTGTTATTGGCGCTTGCTATAACATTTTCCTCAAACGCCAACGCTGATTCTGCGCCTGCAACATTACGGGAAAACTGGTCGATTACAGCAATCGTCGAATTCAGATCTAAAACTTTAGCCGCGCCAGTGGGGTCATCGGAAGGTTTGTTAATTCTTTTCCCGCTAGCGAGCTGTGCCTGGGTGCGATGCAGCTCGCTTTGCTGCGACTGCATGGACTGAACACTCTGCTTGTACATTTGTAGTGTAGAAATTCTCACCTGAGCTCGCCCCTATTTGGCAAATTATTACCTGATCGAATTAATGAGTACCTGAAACATTTTATCCGCCACTTTCACTAGCTGCGCGGATGCCTGATATGCCTGCTGATATCGCAGAAGGTTTGCTGCCTCTTCATCAAGGTTCACACCAATCACATTGTCCCTATAGCTCGTCGCCTGCTGCAGCAAGGAGTTTTCTATCTTGAGGTTGGCGTTTGCTTGATTGCTGATGACACCAACCTGAGCTACCAGCGAACCATAGAAGTCCTGAAAGGAATCGCTATTACCATTGAGCTTGGCTTGAAACTGCAGTTCGACAATGCTCTGCATATTTCTATTATCACCTGCGGCATTGCCGTTATTGGCAATAGTGAAACTATCGCCACTGTGTGGAACACCGCTTAATTCGAAGTTGACGCCTATTCCTGTGAAGCTAACACTCTTACCTGCACTCTCTGTTGAGGGATCGTAGGCGATCGTTCCCCCGGGCCCTCCCGTCACATCATAGCCCGGAATTCCCGCACCGAGTGCGTCTGGGTTGAAGCTTAGGGTTATGCTGCCGGAAAGCGGCAGTGTATTTGTGCTCGCTACCACGAGATCTTGTAGTTCGGCTGTGCCTGCATTGGTCAGCGTCGAATTCGTAAGTAGCGGACTCGCAGCCGCAATCTTTCGCGGATCGCTAAGCGCCAGAGAAAAAGTAGATGCTGCGGTACGCGCAGGATTCAGAACGAAGTTGTCCCCAGTTACTGGCACACCGCTGCTAACATCGACGCTTAGCCCGTCTAGCACCAGGGGGCCGGCGCCAGATACGCTGGTATTGTCGCTCATCCGCGTGAGCTGCCATTGAGCGCCATCGTAGGCTAAGGCGTAGTCGCTCGCTCTGACCTGGCCGACATCGTTGATCACCACGGTCGGCGTCGTCGTTCCTGTGTTAAGCGTATCGCCCGAGACTGAAACGGCTGTATCGCCAAAGATATTGGCACCCATGTCGCCGTTAAGGTCGATCCCCTTGAGCTGTTGCTCATTGACTGTCTCGCTTATTCCCAAAGCGATTAAGCCTAACTTGTCCAGGGCCTGGTTCAAAATTCTGCTGCGAAAATCCATGACTCCCTGTAACTCACCGCCTCCTATTAACTGGCTGGAGTCGCTTGAGCCTATCTGACTGGGAACGGAGACCTCGATTCTGGTACTGTCTGTGGCGCTGAACCTCGTACCGAGCTGTGTTATCTGCGCACCAATAACCAGGGGTTGCCCCTTACCAACAAGCACGTTAACCGAACCATCGCCCTGATCGACGGTCGTAATCGCAACTTTCTGCGACAACTGCTCGATCAGTCTGTCCCTCTGGTCGAGAAGGTCGTTCGGCGTAGCACCGTTGCTGCTCGCGATAGCACTCGTAATCTGTTTATTAATTGCACCTATGCTATCCGCCAAGTTGTTTATCTCATTAACACCCAGACGTATACGAGCATTCACATCTTCGTTAAGGTCTTGCAGCAAGCGGTGGTAGCTTTGTTGACGGTCAACGAGATTCGAAGCCTCGCCTATGAGAACCTGTCTATTTGGCAAGCTGCCGGGGCTTGCCGCCACTTCGCCAACGGCGTTGAAGAATCTCTGTAGCGACGTATTCAGGTTGTTTTCTGAGCCCGATAAAACATCATCGACCCTGGAACTGAATTCTGTGAATACCTGAAATCTCGCGCTGCTAGAGCTGAGTTCCTGAACCTGAGAAGAGAGGAATTCGTTGTGTGATCGCTCTATCGCAGAAACTGTAGAGCCTTGCCCCACGAAGCCGAATCCGAACACCCGCGGATCGGTCGTCTCGAATTGCACGCTCTGCCGGCTATAGCCCGCAGTATTTGCATTCGCAATATTATGACCAGTAGTGTTCAGCGCCTGCTGCCAGGACTGTAAGGAATTTGCAGCCACTTTAAGTAAGTCTGGCATCTAGACTAGTCCCCTGTTCTCTTGTTCAGCGTTTAAGCTATCCATAGCATTATCTCCAACCACAATTAGTCCTGTACATCCGCGCTGGCGAAGCCTGGCGTGCTCGCGATCTGCCGCTGAATAATCTCCGCAAGACCCAGACCGCCGCTGCCGGCCATATCGACCGCCAACTGCTTGTCAAAGATGTCTTGATAGGCCTCCATCTGATCGCTGCTGAATAGGCTGTCTTTCGCAGTCGCTTCGCGCATCGACTTCATCATCAATTCGATAAAGATAGATTCGAATTGCTGAGCCACCTCGACGGCGGCAGCGTTGGGCTCTGTTCGTGCCTGTGCACTCAGCTCTTTCAAGCCGGAAAAATCAGTATAAATATTTGCTACTGCATTACTCATATGCTTAATCCTGTTTCGACATCGACTAGATAACTACTAGCTGCGCTCTTAGCGCGCCTACCTGCTGCAATGCTTCGAGAATCGCAACGAGGTCACTGGGAGAGGCTCCTACCTGATTCACCGCTCGAACCAAATCGTTCAATGAAACGCCCGGCTGAAACAGGAACATACGGTTGTCTTCCTCTTCAATATACACGCTGGAGTCTGCGACTACTGCCGTGTCGCCTCCACGCGAGAACGGTGCAGGCTGACTCACGAATGTCTCCTCGGATATGGTTACTGTCAGACTGCCGTGGGCGACAGCAGCCTCATCGACCTGAACATGGGACCCGATCACAACGGTGCCGGTTCTGGAATTGATAATAACCTTGGCTATCGCATCGCCTCTTTCGACTTCAAGGTTTTCCAAGGCTGCGACAAAGGCGACTTTCTGGTCGGGGTCGATGGGCCCCATTACTCGCACCGAAGTACTATCTATGGCCACTGCAGAGTTCGCCCCAAAGATTTCATTAATGGTATTTACAAGGTTTACTGCCGTCGTAAAATCCGGCTGATTCAGGTTGAAGGTAATAGAACCATTGATGTCAGCAAACGGGCTAGCGACTTCGCGCTCGATAATCGCGCCATTGGGTATACGCCCGCTACTTGGAATATTGACTGTAACCGAGGAACCGTCGGCACCCTCGACCCCGAAGCCACCTACGATAAGATTCCCCTGGGCCAGAGCATAAGTCTTGCCGTCAGCTCCCTTGAGCGGAGTCATCAACAGCGATCCGCCACGCAAACTCGTCGCGTTACCAACCGATGAGACGGTGACATCGATAGTCTGTCCCGGCTTGCCGAAGGCAGGCAGTTCAGCGTGCACGAGCACTGCTGCTACATTCTTCAGTTGTGGATTGATGTCCTCAGGAATAATCACACCCAATCTCGCAAGTGTGCTCTTCAGGCTCTGTACCGTAAATTGAGTCTGGGTCGTCTGGTCACCACTGCCGGGAAGACCAACCACGAGCCCGTAGCCAACGAGTTGATTCGGTCTTACACCGTCGACCTTCGCCAGGTCTTTCACTCGCTCGCCACTGGAGGAGATGGCGACCATAGTCGTCACTGCAAGAGTGAGCAGCCTAAATGCTTTCATTATTCTCATACCGAATTCCTCTTGCCGCTCCAACATTAGAATGGCCATATGGAGCTGAACAGAATTTTTGCTGCCCAACCCGGATTGTTGCCGTTAGCTTCGGTGCCGCCGTAGGAAATGCGAGCATCGGCTACCTGTGTGGAGAGCAATGTATTGTTGGTGTCTATATCTACCGGTCTTACTACACCCTTCAAGCGAACGAATTCATTCGCCTGATTGATTCGAATCCATTTCTCTCCTTCAACCACGAGATTTCCATTGGGGAGTACTCCATGGACCGTTACGGTAACGCTGCCACTGAGGCTATTACTTTGGCTGCTGCCACTCTGCCCGCTGAAGCTGTTATCCGAGCCAAGATCTATCTGCATATTGCCTCTGCTACGGCCTCCGAATGTGGGAGTCTGTACATTCATTTCCGTGGACTGATTTATACTGTTGTCAGCACTGTTCTGCCCCGTAGTTTGTTCAACGAGTATGACCGTAAGAATATCTCCGATGCGATTTGCCTTGATATCTTCATATAGGCCCATCGCCGAGTTCTCTTGAAATAGTGAACCCGAAGGCAAGTCATGTGCCGCGCGCAGTCGTAAGTAACTAGGCTCCTGCTCTCCCTCGAACGGCTCAGCCGATTGCGGAGTCGCGCAGCTTGTGACCGCAGCCAACAAGACCAGGGTCGACAAATACTTCTTGAATCCAGAGTTCATCATACTACCCCTACAAGTTATTAGAGACGTACTGCAGCATCTGATCGGCCGTAGAGATTGCACGGCTATTCATCTCGTAAGCGCGTTGCGTCTCGATCATGCTAACCAACTCTTCCACCACGTTGACATTGGAGTTCTCGATGTAGCCTTGCAGCAAAGAGCCCAGACCGTTCAAGCCGGGTAGGCCCACCTGGGGAGAGCCGCTCGAAGTGGTTTCCAGGAATAGATTGCCACCCTTGGCCTGCAGACCACTCGAATTGATGAAATCAGCGAGTTGAATACTGCCCACCTGAGTCGTCGCCGAAGTTCCTTGCTGACTTATCGAGACAGTACCGTCAACGGCAATGGTAATGGACTGCGCGTCAGCCGGGATATTGATACTGGGCTGTACCGCATAACCACTGGGAGTAACCAGCTGCCCTTGATTATCTACCTGCATCGAGCCGTCGCGCGTATAGGCAAGGCTGCCATCAGGAAGCAATACCTGAATGAATCCCCTGCCCTCGATCGCGACATCCAACGGATTTTCCGTCTGTGACAAGTTACCCTGGCTAAATAGTTTCTGGGTCGCGACTGTGCGCACACCAGTGCCGATCATCAAACCAGTGGAATAAACCGTATCCTGTGATGATTGCGCACCTGGCTGTCGCTGGTTCTGATACAAGAGGTCTTCAAAAACCGCACGGCTGCGCTTGAAACCCGAAGTACTGGCGTTCGCAAGATTATTCGAGATCACGAACATCTTCGTTTGCTGAGCATCCAGTCCGGTTTTTGCTATCCACAGGGCTTGTGTCATTTCTATTCTCCTACGCTAAATCCTGGATTCAAATTTCGGTGTTAGTTTAGGCTCATGATTTCGGCGAGTGCTACCGAGTTTTCGTTTGCCGACTGCATCAACTTAATTTCGCTTTCGAAGCGACGTGCCAGATCAATCATCTTTACCATCTCCCCCACCACGTTGACGTTGCTTCCTTCGAGCATGCCGGAAAGCACTCCTACCGAAGCATCGGCATCTACTGCGAAGCCGTCTGGCATGCGAATTAAGCCGTCGGTTCCTCTTAACACCTCGTCGCCATTTAACTTCACTAACTTGATGCGATCTACCACCGCCAGTGTATTCGGCGTCTGCCCAAGAGGTAATAGGGAAATGGTGCCATCGGATCCGATCTCCAGTGAGCCTAAGGGCGGCACCGCGATTGGCCCATTATTGCCCATAATGGGCTGGCCAGCGCCATTGGTCATTTGTCCAAATGCATCTATCTGCAAATCTCCGCGACGGGAATATGCCTCAGTTCCATCTTCCGCCATCACCGCGATCCAGCCTTCGCCATTAACGCTAACGTCGAGGTCACGCCCGGTTGTGCGAACGACACCTGGCGACAGATCGGGAGAACTGGATACGCCTCTCGCCGACTCCTCAGCCGAGTAGTATGCGATCTCCGCCTTGAAACCTTCCGTTGCGGCATTCGCCAGGTTGTGTGCATTGATAGCCTGCGCCTGCATGGTTTGCTTAGCGCTATTGCTTATAGATAACAGTAGTTCTTGCATTCTCGATATCCTTGCTGCGTCTTCTATGTAATCCGCCTGGTCAGGTTCTACTAGCGTAGGTTAATTACCGTTTGGGTTATCGCGTCTTCGGTCTGAATCACTTTCGCGTTAGCCTGGAAATTTCTTTGCGCCACGATCATGTTCACCAATTCCTGGCTCACCTCCACATTGGAATCCTCTAGAGCACCAGACTGCACAGTCCCCAGACCGTTTGTACCTGGGCCACCAAATATCGGCTGACCAGATGCAAAGGTTTCTCCCCAGATGCTACCGCCTAGCGGCTGTAGACCGGTTGAATTCGTGAAGGAAGAGAGAGCTATCTGACCTAGAGCACGCGATTGGCCGTTAGTGAACCTGGCAAACACGATGCCGGCATCACCCACTTCCACGCCACTGAGCTGCCCAGTCGTGAATCCATCCTGATCGATATTAGTCACACTGAAATCGCTACCGAATTGGGAAAGAACGGAAAGATCTACATCGAATGTCTGCGCAGCTGCACCAGTTGCAGCGCCACTAGCATCAAGAGGAGCCCAGGCGGCAATATTGACCTCAAAGGGCAGACTAGCAGCCGGTATTTGGCCAGAAGAGTCGAAGGTAACAGTGTCCGGACCGGAGGTAGTCACGCCATCTATCAAGGTATGAACATCCCACTCGTTCTGGGTAGCTGTCTTGACGAAGTAGATGCTCTGAATATGGGCGTTACCCTGACTGTCATACACCGTGGACGAGGTAGAAGCATTGTACATGTCGGAAGAAGGAGCGGTCGGCGGTGCTGCGAAAGCATCGAAGCCAGCACCCGGCCACGCCGTAGCAGGCACCAGCGATCTAGAGTCCAAATTGGCTGCTATGTTTACTGTGGAGGTGGAGGCCGGTTGAATAAGGCTGGAATCTATCTGTAGATCTGCCAAACCGCTGGTTGGAACTCCGGCGGCCGTGGTATTAAAAACCTGTAGCCGACTACCGGTCGGATTTACAACAAAGCCGGACCTGTCTACCTGAAAATTACCTGCGCGACTGTAAACATTTGTGCCGTCATCATTCAGCACAAAAAACCCGCCACCATTGATAGCCATATCTAACACATTATTGGTAAAGCTAATATTTCCCTGAGTAAATGCCTGACTGACACCAGACACGGCTACACCCTTACCCACAGCATTCGATGCTGATCCGAGCAGGCTGGTCGCAAACACATCTGCAAACTCACCTCTCGAAGATTTAAAGCCAGTAGTTCCGGCGTTAGAAATATTGTTACCAATAATTTCAAGACTCGTACCTGATGCTTTGATTCCCGCTACAGCTGTATTGAATGACATAGTTGACTCCTGTTAATTCTTGAATCTGATTGCTTGAATTCTTTTCACTTTTAGCCCTTACTTAAACTCTCTTACCTGGCCGATACCCACGCTCCTGTTTCCGGACAACTGCAGCGACACACTCGTGTTGCCTCTATCAACGGCGATGCTTTGAACCGTGCTAAAAATTTGCAGAGGAATTGCCTGCAATGATCCGTCCACAAATGCCTCGACTCTAAGATTATAAGAACCGGACGCGACAGGAGACTCCTCGCTGTCGATACCATTCCAACTGAATGTTGTTGAGCCTGCACCAATATTCCCCAAGTCCAGAGTTCGAACCAACAGTCCAGACTTATCTTCAACGAATACCTTGACGTTTGATGCCGACGTTGGGCTTTCCAACACACCTTCGACCGATGCCCCGTCGCTGAGTTCTGCGCTATTCGTTTCAATGAGAATATCTTTGCCGACCAGCAGCGATGCCTGCATGGCCTGTGTTGAGAAGAGACTGGAGGCTACACTATCGAATGAAGCACCAAGCCCATCGATACCAGAAACCATGCTGAACTGAGCGATCTGGCCGAGAAATTCGCTGTTCTCTACCGGATTACTCGGGTCCTGATTCTTCAACTGTGCCACCATTAGCTTGAGAAAGTCTTCTTGCCCTAGCTCATCATTATTTTTGCCTACCGGTGAACTACTACTCGCTGAAAATAACTGTTCGATTGTATTCATTGCCTGCTCTCCCCTTCTGCGCCGGTCTATGCCGCGCCTAGACTGATCGTCCTTTGCATCAATTGCTTCGATGTATTCATTACTTCAATATTGGATTGATAATTTCGCGAGGCTTCCATCATGTACGCCATCTCTTCAACCATATTTACATTCGAGAGATACACATAGCCTTGCGCGTCTGCAAAAGGATTCTCGCGCATCATCTGCTTCTCTATCGGGGTGTCGCTGTAAGACATTCCATCCACCTTTACTCCACCCATACTCAGCTTGTTAAAATCGAAGTTCATGCTGGATTCCAGAATAGATGCAAAGACTGGCCGTTTCGCTCTATAAGCTGCCTGTTCACTACCCGCAAGCACCTGCGCATTTGCCATGTTCTTGGCGATAGTGTCGATGTGAATACTCTGCGCGTTTAGCGCCGTACCAGTAATTTCGAATACACTTGAAAGACCCATTATATTTTCCCTGTAATTGCTTTGCGCAGACCCGAGATAGAACCATTCAGGAACTGCAGACTGGTTTGATATCTAAGCGCATTATCGGAGAATGCTGCCTGCTCGACGTCCGCCTCTACCGTGTTGCCATTTGTAGTTGTACGAGTCGGCACTCTGTAGAGAAGATCACCGAACTCATTGCTTGCTGAAGTTTTTATGTGCATGGGATTGGTAGACTGCATAGCGACTACCTGATCGCCGCTGAATTTTTTTAGCGCCGTCCTGAAGTCGTAATCGCGTGCCAGAAAATCTGGAGTCGCAGAGTTCGCTATATTCGCTGCGAGCACGGAGCCGCGCTGGGACCGAAAACTTAAGGCGGCCGCATGAATTCCGAATGCCTTATCAATAATATTCATGTTTAGACTCCTGCTGTCGTAATAGCTACGAGGAAACTGTTCTTGCACGACTCTCGTCCTGCTTTGCTCTGTAGTAGCAACAGCTGTGCCAATTAGAGTTTCTGCTTTTTATTCAACGAGTTAGCCGAAATCAGCAAGTGGAAAATCCAGACGGCGGCAATTGCTGGTCACAGAGGCGGCAATGCTTGCCGCCCAACGGCTACTGCATCGCAATTGCAGCTGTTTCTGACTATATATTTTTGCTATTCAAGACATCGACTCGAGTATTTTTGTTTTTCATGCCGAAAATCCTATATTACCGGCCATTGCCGAAAGCCCAATTAGAATTCCCGGTGTGGCACATAGCTTGCATCTATCTCTATGAGAAAGACGAGAGATCCTGCTGCCATTAATTGCGAGCACACAAAGTCCTGGCAAGGCGCGTGAACTCTAGTCCGATGAGATTTTTCAATTTCTACGCCATTGAGTTTGGATTCGAATGAACGTCACTGTACTGACAGCCAAGACATGCGCTACGGCTAAAACTGCATTGTGCACTATCCAGAATTTTTACCTTGCCCGACTACGCTTAGCCGGTCTGTGCGCTGCATTTTTTCTGTGCATGCTGCCCACTAGCCATGGCGCAGAAGTCGAAACTCTGGAATCGATTCGTCTTAGCGCCGAAGCGCATGCACTCGCGCAGATAGATCACAGGCGCTTCGAGAATGCTAGCGCGACGGCGAATCCACTCGACTCGCGCCTGCAACTCAAGAAGTGCAACACGCCACTGGAAACCTTCTCTCGCGGTGCTATGAATACTACTTCGCGCCTAACCGTAGGTGTGCGCTGCACCGGACTAAATCCCTGGACACTGTACGTACCCGTCACAATATCCGCCCTTGTCGACGTTGTGTTCAGCCGCCGAACCCTTACGCGGGGTGCTCTGCTGACTGAAGCAGATCTGCAGATAAAGCAACTAGCCCTGAATGAATTACCTATCGGCTACCTAAGTGATCCCAGCCAGATTGCCAATTTCGAGCTAAGACGCCCTATTAATGCTGACACCGCCATCATCCTGAGCGCGGTGAAGCCCAGAAATATCGTGCAACAGGGTCAGGAAGTGATTATCAAAGCCGAGCTAGCAGGATTGCAGGTAAGAATGGCTGGTGAGGCCTTGAAAAGTGGCAAGTCCGGAGACCTCATTCCAGTGCGAAATCTACGCTCCGGACGCACGGTAGAGGCAACCGTAATTGCCGAAAGCACGGTTAGTGTAAATTTGTAAGAAAGGGCTAAAGTTTTCTATCAACCATGTCGTATTTAAGCACAGATGTTTCTAGATACACACAATCACGGGGGTCACTCTTATGAGTACCGAAATTCAGACCGGCAAGATACCGGCAAGTGTCATCAGTCCAAGCGCTGCAAATACCCTGGATAATGGGCAGAAAGCGAAGAGTGGCAATGCTTCTCAGGCTGCACCTGCAGGCATTATCGATACGGTAAGCATGACCGATCAGGCCGCTCGATTAAAGGAATTAGAATCTACACTGGCGGGCTATCCCCAGGTAAATGAATCCTTGGTGGCTGAAATGAAGCAGGCAATCGCGGACGGGACTCTCGAGACTAACTTCGAAGACACGGCTGCAGATCTTATTGAAATCGAGAGCGCTAAATCAGATAACGCTGTTGAATAGGGTTTGTAGAGATGAATAAGGATAATGAAGTTTACCAGCTGAAGGCTCACCTCATACGCCTCCTCAAGGAGGAGGCTCGATGCGCACGCGCCCTAAGCAAATCACTCGAAGCTGAGCGAGCAGCATTGAATAGCCTGGATGAGAAACTCATTACGATAAACAGCGCTCAGAAGCAGAAGCTTATCGAATCACTGCAGGCGGCAAGCAGCGCCCGCGTTGAATTTATGGATGTGAATAACATTTCCTCTCACCCGGCTGCAGTAAATGACTATGTCATCTCGAACAGCGTGGATACCGATGCGGAGCTGGACATTCTCTTCATCCAACTATCTGAAATTGCACAGCAATGCTTTCATGAAAATCGCCTAATCGGACAATTAATAAACCGACGCACACAGTTCATAGCCAAGACTATCGCTAGCCTCTCACCCACCGCGAGCATGCAGAGCCTGACCTACGGCGAGAACGGAAACAATATTAATTCCATGAAACCTGTGACCTCGCTATTCCATCTCGCAAAGATATAGTGCACTGTCATGCCTGCTTTTCCGAGCGAAGAAATTGTTACTAATGAGGCAGTGGTAATTGATTGCCTCAATCAAATCTCCGACAACAAGACCTCTCTCTCCCTCACACTGCGCGAAGCCGATAGTAGTGCTGTCTATCAATCCAGAATCCAAAGCCTCAACCTGAAGAAGAGACAGATTGTACTCAAGCAACTTTTGCCTAGTGACTGGCGCGAGAAGATAACCCCCGTTACCAAGCTCGAGATCAAGAGCTACATGAGTATGGGTAATATTCGCTTCTATGGATTACTCTCACCACTGGATGATTCTGACAACAACCCTTACTGCAAACTTACACTACCAAAAAAAATATTCCGCACACAACTACGAGACCACTACCGCGTCTCGCTCGCTAAAATAAGCAGTTCAGTGACGCTGAAAAACGTCGATGACGCAGTTCTGCAAGGCAACTGCCACGATATCTCAATGTCTGGTGCTATGATCAGCGTGCCTGGGAGCTCGCCCGGCTTGGAAGTTGGTCAGACTCTGGCAGAATGCGGCATTTCGATAGAAGACATTCTCGATCTGCAGTTTAAAGGCAAGGTACGCAGCCTGCACACGACAGGCGCAGACACTCTGGTGGGCATACAGTTTCTAGACCTTAGTCCCTCTGAGCTTAAGCCTATTGGCTCCGCACTAAACAAGATTGAGCGACGGAACATCAATACCTGATTCTGGTTTATCCGAATCTTCCCGTGTCATTAATATGACAGCTGATAGTGATGCGGCACTTTCTTAACAGGCCCAGCCCACTGCAAACATTCCTCGCCCCCTAATCTTGGGCCTTTCCAGAAGATTTCTATTCTGGCACAAGTATTGCTTTGTTTTTATTGGCTGCTTTTGCAAATTGTACTGACTTAGAGATTGAGTGGTTCTCAAAGTGAATCAATACGATTTAATTCACCAAACCATGAGGTAGGATCGTGAAGAATAACGAAGCAATGAATTATCGAGAGGCCAGCAACGACGCATTACTTGAATCGAACACGCGCGCTGAAGGAGCTGTTTTTCATATGGACGAACGCATACATTTGCTCGCTAGCAGGTTGAGTAAAATTGTTGAGTTCGACAGCTTTTCATATGAGAACCAAAGAGAAGGCGTTAGTGTTTCGTTCGGATCGACCGAAGCGCACAAGTGTAGCTATAAGATCAAAGATGATGGTGCGTATTGCGGAGAATTCACTCTGACCAGAAATGCACCATTCAAGGAAGAGGAATTGATGATAATCGAAACGGCGATGGGCTCCATCGTTCATACCTGCCACCTCTAGTATTTTATTCAATCCGTGGCGATTTCAGTAGCCTTCACTTCTTCGATAGGCGCTGTGTAGCTACTCGGCTCTCCGCCTGAAAAGTTCACTGTCTTCATATCCAACACCCCTACTGCCCTCCAGCTGATCAGTATCTGCCATAATGACGATCACCACACGGCGATTGTTCGCTCTACCCTGTGCTGTCTCATTGCTGTCAACTGGTCTGTTCTCGCCATACCCTACCGAAATAAGTCGCGCCGACTCTACACCATAGCCTTCGAATAGCCTAACTACAGCAGCAGCACGAGCGGACGAGAGTTCCCAATTTGAAGGAAATGTCGAGCTTACGATTGGTATATTGTCGGTAAATCCTTCAACACTAATATTGTTCTCGTATTCCTGAAAGAGCCCCCCCAGCTTGCCAAGCTCAATTCGCGCTCCCTCTGAGAGCTCGGCGCTGGCACTGGCAAACAAAATATTGCTATTGAACACCACCTCGAGCCAGAAAGTACTTTCCCGTATCGACACATTGTTGTCGGCGATCATCTCCTCGAACTCGGCTTCTATGTCCGAAGAAATGCCAGCTATCTGTTCGGCTATCGCCTCAGACACGACCTGTTCCCGTTCTTGCTCAATATCTCGCTCTTGATAGTCGGGATCTACAATAATTTTAGGGCCGCTCTTTAGCAGTACGATTGGAGATGAGATATTGACACGATCAGGCACTTCTCGAATTGCCTTTATAACCGAGGAAGATGAACGAACGATCTTGCCCGTCTGTATGGGAGCGAGAGACCTGGTAGTTTGGGTGAACGCAGCCGTCATCGAATCGGACAGTACACGGTACTTGCCTTCATTAACGGAGGACATCGAGTACATGACCACGAAGAACGCGAACAGCAGCGTAATAAAGTCTGCATAGGAGACTAGCCATCTCTCATGATTTTCATGCTCGGTTTGCTTACGCTTGCGGGCCATAGCTAGTCCTTGGAGACAAATACCTTATCAAAGATATCCCTGTAATTTGACTTCAATATTCCTCGGGTTTTCTCCCTCGGCTATCGACACGATTCCATCTACTATCATCTCCCGGTGCTGCGATTGTGCACTGACCAGGGTCTTAAGCTTGTTAGCCATCGGCAAGAAGATGAGGTTTGCTAAACCAACGCCATAGATCGTAGCGACAAATGCGACAGCGATTCCTGGACCCAGCGCGGCCGGATCGGCAAGATTGTTCATTACGTGGATCAAACCCATTACCGCGCCGATAATGCCTATCGTAGGTGAGTAGCCACCAAAACCCTCGAATACTTTAGCCGCCAGAAGATCCTTGTTCTCATTCATCTCCAACTCAACCTCAAGGACGCTTCTTATCGTTTCTGGCTCGCTACCATCCGCCAGCATTTGCAGACCACTGCGTGAAAAACTGTCGCTTTCTTCCTGCGCTATTCGCTGCAGGCTCAGCAGCCCTTCCTGTCTCGCTATCTTACCCCATTCGACAATCTTTCCGATCATCGCCTCGCCGTCTATCTCGGGAGGACAGATCATCCATTCTATCTTGCGCATGCTCTGCAGGAACACATGCAAAGGAGTTTGTATCATCACGGCACCCAGAGTACCTCCGAAGACAATGACAAATGCAGTGAAGATCATAAGCGATTCAGTATGACCCCCTTCGAGGATATTACCGCCCACGATCGCACCCACACCGCATAACAGTCCTAGTATGGTCATAATATCTATCGATCCTTTCTTCTTCACAGATCACACCTGACAACACTACGCAATTTCAAACTGAGGGCTCAATCACTTCTTCGGCGACGTCGGGCATGGCTAGAGGTCTTCTTCGTCGTACTTCGCACACATTCGGGTTCGAATGCGACCCACTGCCTGCGAATGAACCTGACACACCCGCGATTCACTCACGCTCAACACTTCGCTAATCTCTCTCAGGTTTAAGCCCTTGTTATAATAAAGAACTACTACCATCTGCTCCTGCTTCGGCAGGCTCTCAATAACTGCGGCTAGCGCCTTGCGCGTGGAATCATTCTCGACTAGGGTAAGGGGAAGATCTACGTCTTGCTCCGGGTCCAGTATTTCAGCTTGGTCCTCGAGGCTAAATACCGTACAGCCGGCGACTGTCTCCAGCATCTGGGCGTACTCGCTAGTAGAGACACCGAGCTCCATCGCAATCTCTCTATCCGTCGCCGTCTCACCGGTCCTGTTCTCAACAGCCTTGATAGCCTGAGAAAGCTGGCGTGACTTCTGCTGCACCGATCTCGGCATCCAGGAATCTCGCCTTAGCTCATCCAGGATTGCTCCTCGAATACGTATGCTCGCATAGGACTTAAACTCTGCTCCCTGATTTCCTTCGTACGCTCTCGACGCCTCTAACAGGCCTATCATTCCCACCTGAATCAAGTCGTCTACAGATTTTCCAGGGGGTAGACGCAAACTGACATGGTGTGCGATTAATTTGACCAGGGGCAGGTGGTCTTCGAACAGCGCGTCTCGCGATGCAGCGTCTAAAGCATTATAGTGTTTAGCCATAGTGTTCATTTGGCTAACTCCCTGATCGAATTGTCACCCCTCGCTATCTTCTCAATGAAGAACTGCATATAGCCAGTACTCGACGCGGGTGCCGGCGTATCATCTACACGCTTAACAAGATGTTGGAACGCTATGCTGGCGGCGCAGTGAGGGAAGGCCTCTACCACAGCAGATTGGTTCCTAACAGCCGTCTTCAGCTTCTCATCCAGCGGAATGCTACCCAAGAAACCAAGAGAAACATCAAGGTAGATATCCGTTACATTTACCAACTTTCTAAATAGCTTCTTACCGTGCTCGGAGTCTTTGACCATGTTCGGAAGAATTTGAAACGACTTAACGCCATGCTCTACATTCAGCACTTTTATCAGTGAGTATGCATCGGTGATTGACGCGGGCTCATCGCAGACTACGATAAATATTTCTTGTGCCGATTTGCTGAAGTTAATGACCGAATTGGAAATACCTGCTGCCGTGTCGATAACGAGGACATCGATGTCTAGCGGTATCTCGTCAAATGCATGGATGATGTTGCTCTGCTCTTCGACGGAAAGGTCTGCCATCCTGCCAATTCCAGTCGAGGCTGGAATTATCTTTATACCAAAGGGACCGTCGAATATTATTTCTTCGAGCGTACACTGTCCGGATATTACGTGCTGTAGATCGTATTCTGGCTGTATTCCTAACATAATATCTATGTTAGCCATACCAAGGTCTGCATCCAATAACATCACCGAGCGTCCAAGTTTAGCCAGCCCCACGGCAAGATTCACGGAGACATTCGATTTTCCTATTCCTCCCTTGCCACCAGACACGGCGATAACTTTGACAGCATTGTTTCCATTCATGGTAAATTTCCTAATTCTTCAACTGATCTTTTAAATTTTTCGATAGTCTTAAAGACTTAATCAAGCATTTACAACATGACGCACACTGTGCACAAAACCCGAGTTCGAAGGTTGCACAGTTGGAGTCAGGTACGCTTCGATGAGCTTGTTGACAAAATATTCCACCGGTGGCGCATGCAAATCTTCCGGGATACGCTGACCGTTTCCGATGAGCGCTATTGGTAGCTTATTGCGGATCAATCCAGAGATCGCGGGACCGATGGAGCTAACCTCATCAACCTTCGTTACTATCGCAGCTGTTAATTCCACACCCGAATACGCATCTATCGTCTCAGTTATAACAGACTCCTGTGCGGTTGCCGGAATAACCAGGTAGGAATCGATCTGTTGCTTGTCATTCAATAGCGTCTTAATCTTTTCGATAGTGTTGACATCGCGCTGGCTAATACCTTCCGCGTCGATAATCACTAGCTTGCGAACAGCGAGACTTTCCAGAGCCATAGCAATCTGATCATAACTCTCCACTACCTGCACAGGGATACCCAATGCGCTGCCGATAGAGAGCAACTTGGCCTCGTCTCCCACCCTGTTTCTGTCCGTAGTGATGAACGCCACCTGATTGCGGCCATGTTTAATCGCAAACTGAGCGGCAATTTTTGCCGCCGTGGCGGTCTTTCCAACCCCCGTCGAACCTAATAGGGCGATGATTCCTCCGCTGGTGAGGATGTCCTTCTCTGAGTTCTTTATGACCAGCCCCAGAATTTTCTGGATTCGCCTCCAGCCTAGCTCGAGGTCATTGCAGGGCAATGCCCTGCGAACTATCTTGTTGCTTATGTCTCGCGCCAGACCCGCCGCTTCAAGACGGGTGAGCAAGGCCTGGCGGTTGGGCTGCCGCTTACTTCCTTCTTGCCACGAAAGGTTTGCCAGCTCTCCCTCGAAGAGGCGCCTTAGCTGGCCAAGCTCCAACTGCATATCGGCTATCGATGACACCGGTTTCGGTGTCTTCACAGGCTCGTCGCCAATTACTTCCCATACATGTTCGATCTGTGGTTGCTCGTCTGCTGGATACGCCTGCTCCTGCTCGAGCCTCGTCAGCTCAGCGGCAAGATTTTCCGGTTCATAGTTGCTGGTAGCTATGACTTCAACTCTATTGTCTACATTCTTGCTGGAAATCAAGACTGCATCTTTCCCCAGCTCGGAACGGACCCTGGCCATTGCCTGCCTCATGTCGTCTTCTTGAAATCGTTCTAATCTCATGGCGTCCTCCCCTTCTTTCTGGTTCACTACTAGTTTAGTCAGATGGCATTGAATCTAAACGTGCCTGGCCAATCGTCGCTATCACCTTGATTCTCTTGTTGCTGGCGACTTCTGTGTAGGCTAAAACCTTCAGTCTCGGGTTGGTTCCCCGCACGAATCGCGTCAACCAGAGCCGCAAGCGGTCCGAAACCAAAATCACTGGACACTGGCCGTTGGCCTCCGATTGCTGACTCTTTTCCTGAACTTCACTCAAAAGAGTTTCTGCCAAGCCAGGGTCGATACCGGCAAAGCCATGACTACTGTTAGCTACAGCTGTATCAAGCAACATCTGTTCCATGTCTGGGTGCAAGGTGATGACCTGCATCTCTTCCGCTGCGCCAACAACGCTCTGACAGATCGTCCTGCCCATCGAGATACGGACTGCAGACGTGAGCGCGTCCGCGTTCTTCTCGGTAGTACCGTGCTCGGCAAGAGACTCGAAGATGGAGCGGGTGTCCCTGATAGGCACGCCTTCCTCGAGCAGACTCTGCAAAACCTTAAGAATGATGCCTAGCGACAGAGTCTCAGGCACTAGATTCTCTACCAGTTTCGGAGAGCTCTTGGCGAGGGCATCTATCAACTGCTGCACCTCATCGTGACCGAGTAATTGATAGGCATGGGATCGCAGGACATGATTCATGTGAGTCGCGATCACGGTACTGCAATCGACAACCGTGAAACCTTTCGACTGAGCCTCTTCGCGTTGACCTGCTTCGATCCAGATCGTGTCAAGATTGAACGCCGGATCTTTGCCTGGAATGCCATCGAGAGTACCAAACACCTGCCCAGGATCGATTGCCATCTCCATACCAGGATGCACCTCGCCCTCGGCTGCGGGCACATCGAGGATCATTATTCTGTAGCCATTCGGGGGAAGACTGAGGTTGTCGCGAATATGTACCGAATGAATCAGGAAGCCCAAGTCCTGTGAAATTTTCTTACGCACGCCCTTTATGCGACCGAGTAACTCGCCGCCCTGCGTATTGTCCACCAGTGAGATCAGCCGATAGCCGACTTCGAGGCCGATAATGTCGACACCCTGCAGGTCATCCCAACCTAGCTCGGCAATGAGCTCCGGCTTGTCTGCAAGTGTTTGCAAATCATCTGATGCGGCAACGGATTCGGGTGACTTGTTGGCAATTCCGTATCCGATCCAGAGCAGCACGCCCGAGATAGTTAAGAAAATCAGATTCGGCATGCCGGGAATCAATCCCAACACCCCGATGACGCCGCCGCTTATATAGAATACTTTCGCGGTTGCGAATACTTGACTTCGAATCTGACCACCAAAATCTACCGTCGAACCAACCCGCGTTACGATCAATGCTGCCGCTACCGAAAGAAGCAGAGAAGGTATCTGCGCAACCAGTCCATCGCCTATGGTCAGGAGAATATAGTTGGTTGCCGCCTGGCTCGCGGATAAGTCGTATTGAAACACCCCTATAGAGAAGCCACCAATGACGTTGATTAACAAGATCAGGATACCGGCAATGGCGTCACCGCGTACAAACTTACTAGCCCCGTCCATCGCCCCGTAGAAGCTCGCTTCTCGAGCGACATCTTCGCGGCGGACACGCGCGGCGTCTTGATCTATCAGACCAGAATTCAGGTCTGCATCGATCGCCATCTGTTTGCCAGGCATGGCGTCCAAGGTAAATCGTGCAGTAACTTCAGAGATTCTTCCTCCACCCTTGGTGACTACAACAAAATTTATGATCACCAGAATGGTAAACACAACCAAGCCGACCGCGTAGTTACCACCAACGACGAAATCGCCGAACGCTTCTATCACTTTACCAGCCGCGCCCGTGCCATTGTGTCCTTCCATAAGCACTACTCGAGTCGACGCAACATTGAGAGCGAGACGCAGCAGTGTCGCCACCAGCAGAACACTAGGGAAAACCCCAAAATCCAATGGCCGATGTATGTAGATGGCAACCAAGAGCACGATCAACGAGAGTGCAATATTGAATGTAAACAGAAAGTCGAGAATAAAAGGCGGCAGAGGGAGGATCATCATCGCCAACAACATGACGATCAGCAAGGGAGCACCTAGGCCGACTATCTCAACGTTCACGCCAGAGGCTGTTGATTGATCGGCTTTCTGTGACATAGTCGTCATATTTCAGCACCTCCTGCGCTGACTACCGGTTCATACTCGGTTGGAATCGGAAGATCATCCGGTGCCACCGGGCGCTTTCCATTGGAAGCCATGGCTTTCTGCAAGTGAAATACATAGGCCAGTACTTGCGCTACTGCGATAAAAAGATTTCCGGGTATTTCCTGATTGAGGTCGGTCGAGGCATACAGCGCACGAGCCAACGGTGGAGCAGAGAACACCACTACACCGTGTTCGGCCCCTAGCTCTCGTATTCTCGCGGCGACCAGGTCCCGACCCTTAGCGACTACCTTAGGTGCGAAGCTGCCATTCTGTTCTTTGCGCAGAGCCACTGCGAAGTGTGTTGGTTTGGTGAT
>JBBDIR010000032.1:11442-27083 GCA_040880325.1 Pseudohongiellaceae bacterium | reverse complement strand
GACGTTACCGTAATGGTGGCCGATGTACAGAATTCGATAAAGATTTGCTCGGAACTACCCGCCGAGGAATATTTCGAATTAATCAACAATATCTGGCAACAGAGCGAACCGATTTTTCGCAGGTACTACGGCACCTACGGCAAACACGCTGGTGACGGCATGGTGTATTACTTCTTCCCACAGCCGGACTGCGATTATAAGTTGAATGCGATTCAGTGTGCGCTGGAGCTACAGCAGATGATGAAAGGCATCACACAGCAGTGGCAGGCACGCAAGGGATGGTTCAGTGATATATTCTTGAACATAGGCCTGAACGAGGGCCAGGAATGGTTCGGCAGCTATCACGCCGGTGGGCACGTTGAATTTACTGTTCTGGGCGAGACCATCAACTACGCTTCGCGCATTAGCGACTTCGCACGAAACGGATCGATCTGGGCGACAAAAAACATGCTGAATCAGATTCCTCAAGTAAATCGAGAGAAGATTAGCTTCGGCATCACCCGCACCACGCATAACAACGAATCTGTGTTCGTTACTGATACCTACTCCAATATAGGCAGCCTCATCGAGGCAGCTAGTCCGGCTAGCGATAAGTTCAAGGATATTGAGATGATCCCGATTACGGAAATACGGGCGATGGACTAGTTCACCCTACTCAGAGCGTATAATTCGAGAAGCCTCTATAGCAGGAAGGCACTAAGCAGCAGAAACCCGAAGGTGGCGATACCTGCGCTAACGAGTGCGTAGGGAAGTTGCGTTCTAACATGGTCTATATGGTCTGTTGCGGACGCCATCGAGGCCACCACCGTAGTGTCGCTAATTGGCGACGCGTGATCCCCGAACACCGACCCGGAAAGCACGGCTGCCAGAAATAGTGAACTATTTAAATCCAGCGAAACGGCTATCTGCATGGCTAACGGTATCATGATGGCGAAGGTGCCCCAGCTAGAGCCAATAGCGAAGGCGATAAAACCAGAAATTATAAACAGCAGCGGCAGCAGCAAGGCTAAGGGGATGCTCTGCTGTACCAATTGCGCGACATAGGCGCCAGTGCCCAAGAGATTAGCGACATCTCCCAACGCGAGTGCGAACAACAAGATCATGGTGACCGGAAGCAAGCCCCCCGCTCCCTTCAGAAACGTCTGCATTAGCTCATCGAGACCCATGCGTCTCTGTTGTAACACCAGGAACCAGGAAGTTACCAGCGCTGCCAATACTGCCCATAGAACAGATGTAGAGCCAGAACCGGCACTAATATCGCCATCACCAGTTACATATAAACCCAACGGCATACTCAACACCATGACGACGATCGGCAGAATCATGAAGCGCGCCTTGTCGGCGTCTGTACGGTCGGTTTGTTGCGAAAGAATCGAAGGGTCCACCATCGGTGTCGCATTGGGCCACAGTAATTCACCGGCTTCGGTTCGCTTCTGAGCTTTTTTCATCGGCCCGATCTCCACATCCCGATAGATCACGAAGGCGCAGAACAGTATCACCGCAATTGGATACAGGTTAAACGGTATCGCATAGAGGAATATATCGATCGGATTTTCTATCGCCGAAGAACCCAGCAGGCTAATAACTACCGCGCCCCAGGCATTCAATGGAATCAGTATGCAGATAGGCGCCGAGGTGGAATCGATAATATAGGCGAGCTTCTCTCTAGCTATCTGATAGCGATCGAACAATGGCCGCGATATGGCTCCGGCAATTAGCAGAGTGATATTGGATTCGATAAAGACGACGATGCCGGTACCGAATGCCAGCCATTGCGCACGCTTTGGGTTGTTCACCCAGTTGCGGTGCTCTAGCAAATGAATGAAACCGCGGACACCGCCAACCCGTTCTATCGTTGCTATCAAGCCGCCAATGATCAGTGTGAACATCAGCACACGGGTATCACCAGCGTCTGAGAATACATTGACGACGCCATCCAGGGCGAGCCCGATACCGGCGACAGGGTTAACCGATTCCAACAGGCAGAAGCCTATCCAGATGCCCACACTTAGAGAAAGAATAACCTGCCGGGTGATAATAGCGAGTGCAATTGCCAACAGAGGCGGAATGACGGACATCCAGTTCGCTTCATACATAATTCGGACCTGCCCCTCATCTATGCGGCTGGACGACGGCTTGTCGCCTGCACTGGTGTGACAGTATAGGTAATCCCTTGCCGTGGTGGAACAGTAGCCTGCCAAAGCACTGCCGAGCTGCACGGGTGGGTCGCGGTATGTTGATTTCGTGTTAAATCTGATCGCTATGGCGATGCTAAAGAGAAACAACGATCGAAAGGTCGATAGGTAAAAGGTCGATAGCTAAAAGGTCGATAGTTATATGGCGGCGCTGGACCCCGCTAGAGCGAAAGCTGTCGGTGAACTTCGCGCGATCCTACACTCCAACCTCCCCGAAGGATGCGAGGAGCAGATCGGGGATATGCCAGGCTATGTCGTTCCGCTGCGCCTCTACCCACCGGGCGTATCCTACGCAGGCCGGACCCCTGGACCGTACACCAGTTTCGCGTCGCTGAAGAATTTTATCGCCCTGCACCACTTCGGACTCTATGTCGACCGGCAACTGCTGGAATGGTTTGTGGCGCCACATCCCAAGCACGTGAACACGAAGCTGGATATGGGAAAGAGCTGCATCCGCTTCAAGAAACCAGAACACATTCCCCTTCAGCTAATAGCCGAGCTCGCCGCGCAGCGCAGTGTGGAGGAATGGATCGCCGCTTACGAGCGCGTAGTTAAACGTTGACCAGATTACCGGCCTGGCGGCGAGCCGGTCTGAAGCGGCTAACGGCGTCTAACGACGGTGTCACCCACCCCCACCTCGATGTTGACCTCAAGCTCGCCCGAACCATGATAGTAGGAGTCAGAACTGACAAAGCTGCGCTCATTATCGGTCTCATGGCCGAAGCCCCGTATAGACGAGTCACCAACCCCGGAGGACGCGCGAATCATGCCGTAGTTGGCATCACCGATGGTGACACGCACAGAACCGACACCGACGTCCATCTCGAGATTATTGGAGAGATTTTTCAGATCTAAATCACCAACGCCCACTGAGATAGCAACAGCCAAGCTGGCGGGCATCCTCACACGCCAGTGCTGCTGAATTTTCCGGTCCGGGATGCCGAGATAGATATTTTCGTCGCCTGAATTTACCTTCAGCTCGACATCGTCAACATTGCCCCGCCTCCATGAAAGCCAGTTGCGCTCCGCCTCTACCTCTATCTCAAGCTCGATCAGTTCGCCGTCGTAGAATTCGATATCCATCTCGGCGACACTAGCCTCAATCTCGACAGAGCTCGCCAGAGCAATATCGATTGTGCGGCTAATGGTCTTCACGGAATCGGCGAATAGTGAACCACTGAACAACAGTGATACGGCCAGAGCCAGCAATGCAGTCAATCTATCTGTTTGGGAAATGCGCATAGGGTGTTCCTCGATTGCGTGTCGTCGCTACTGTATAGACGCCACAGCTGACAAATAGTTACAACCGAGTTCACTGCACTTTTTTGACAAAGACTGATTTCAGCTTCATGGCACCGATGCCGTCGATCTTGCAATCGATATCGTGATCACCATCGACGAGTCGGATGTTCTTAACCTTGGTGCCAACTTTCACCACCGATGAAGTGCCTTTGATCTTCAAGTCTTTTATTACAGAGACAGTGTCTCCATCGGACAGAGCATTACCATTCGCATCGCAAATGACATTCTGAGCAGGCGCCTGCGCTTCATGGATCGACCATTCGTGCGCACACTCGGGGCAAAGTAGCAGCGCGCCATCTTCGTAGGCATATTCGCCATTGCATTTTGGGCAGGCAGGGAGTGAAGACATCGGGACTGAGATACCTCGTGACACAGCAAATTTAAAACATCAGGCACGATGCAGCGGAATGAGGTGGGATGAATTGGGGAGTCTAACAGGAATGCGGCCAGCGAGTTAGGCTAGCCGCATTAGGGGTTCGATTAGGATGCGAGCCGACGAGCCTGAATTGTCTCAACAACGCTAAGTAGTTGAAATTCTTCGGCCTGGATATCGTACTTCGCGATCTTCTTGTTCAAAGTCGAAGGCGGCACGCTCAACAGCTTCGCCGCATTTCTCTGGATGCCATTGCTGGCACGCAGCGCTTCGGTAATCCGCAGCTTCTCGATATTGCCCAGAATCTCATCCAGGGTATTGATGTTCTTTTGCGTCAGCACCGATAGCAGAATCTTTAATCGCAGGGACGCCCAGAAGATATTGCCATTGGTCTGTAGCAGCATGACAAAGAGGAAGAAGATCGTTGCCAGCGGCATGCTGATCGCCGTGGAGGATTCGAAACCGGCAAGCCTGAACAGGATTACAATGCTGGCCACGGCGCACATAGGCAAGAAAGCCATTAGATTAACCTTACAGCGGCTGCGTATTTCGAAATTACTATTCGCGATGTAGTGATAGAGCAGGACGCCCAAGGTGCCCAGTGAGTTGAGTACGATGAAAGCCATCACCAACCCATAATACTCACCCGGAGTAGTAATCGCCGACCAACCAACGAACTTGATGCCTTCGACGACATAGCCGCTAAAATGCGCCAAACTGAGCAACCCAGCCAAGCTGTACATAAATACTTTGGCAGCACGCAGATGCTTAAATTCAACCAGCGTCAAGGCCAGCAACAGAACTGAAGGGAATATAAAATATAGTGCAATCATATAGATATGCACAAAGCCTAATCCCAGCGTCTCGGATACATTATAAGTGAAATATCCAAGAAACTCGGCGACGTTCTGGATAAGAAAGAAGATACACAACACGGCGAAACTTTCCGCTATCTTGCTCTTTATGCTCACATTAAAGAGGATAATGAGCTTGAGAATTATGCCGATTAGCGCGAACGCGCCGAGGTATAACAATGCACTCTGTTCCATATTCTTACTCGCCCTGAAAATCGTGGGAAGACCTGAGTCTACCCCAGATTCCCCACCAATTTCCAGAGCAAATATCCTAGAATTTGAACAAAATCACCTTAAAGTGACAATCCCATGAAAGAGGCCACGATTCCGCTGCCTGAGCTGACCATCAGCATCTTCGAACCGGGCAGTAATCGCCCCTGTTCCTTCATCTTGTTATAGCACACCGGCAGCGTCGCCGAGGCCAGGTTGCCCAGCTTGGGGAACGTGGCAATCGACTTCTCCTGCCCTACACCGACGATATCCAGCGCCTTCAGGAAGGGTCTCTCGCCCACTTGATGCGGGATGAACAGATCGACGTCGTCCGAACACCAGTTAAGCTCCTTGTAGGTCGGGCCTATCAGGTCTTTTACGAGCTTCAGGGTCACTGCACTGATGCGCCCCATATCCATGTTAAATGTCAGGTTGTTGTAATCGGTGTGGTTATAGGAGCATAGCCCGTGGTGGCGACTAATCGAGCTGCAGCGTATGTGGTGGATGCCCCTGCCATCGTCTGCCGGGCCCAGTACCATAGCGCCTGCTGCGTCACCGATTGTGAACGCGCCGATGTGAGTCTTGATGTCCGCGCTAGTCAACTGACCGTTTCTAAACTGCTCGGCGACCTTACGCGTTAGCTTGCTGGACAATTCGGCTGTTACCACCAGTACATGTGAAATCTCGCCGGATTTGATAAAGGTATTCGCCACCTGCAGACCGCTGGAGAAGCCGTGACAGGCATTGGCCACGTCGAAACAGATAGATGGCGTCAGTCCCAGGGCGCTGGAGATGATATGGGCGGTAGCCGGTTCTGGACAGTCCCGCTCGATGCCGCAGTAGATCACCGCATCAATCTCATGGTACTGCAGGCCAGATTCGGCCAGGGCGCGTTCCGCGGCGGGAATAGCCAGTTCTGAGGGCTTCATACTCATCGGGGCCTGCCGTACCTCGGTGATACCCAGCGATTTTTCAACCAATAGGGTGTCTTCCACCCTGGCTTCTTCAAGAAGATCCCTGGTTAGAACTGCGTTTTTTGCCAACTCCGAGCCGACAGAGTAGATGTGAGATTTAAGCATGATTGAATCCTTTAATATTGGAACGCGTTGCTGTGATAGTTTATGTGATAGATGAAAGGTCTTATTCTAGAGACAAATTACTCTCTAAAACATCGATTTAAAAAGCAGTTTCATTAATGAAATCAAGATAAACCAGCAGGTAGCTGAAGAGAAATCGAACAGTTGGCAACAATTTGTAGGAACTTTCTCCGTTATTTGTAGGAATATTTACTACGCCACACAAGCAAGTCTAAATCACTTCCTTGGAACTACTAGTATTTACTTCTTGAAAAAATCCAAAGAGCTGTTGCTAAAATAGATCATTCATTCAATATCTATTTCCTCAAAAATATTATTAATACTGTATTTATAGCTTATTTATCATAGGCTTATATTTCTACGCCTGAGCGGCTGACAACGCCGTTTATTAAATCGAACATTCCGAAACATAACTCAATTTCAGTGCTAGACATTCTGAATAACCGAACTCGACTACTCTAAGCTAACTATTCATGTTGAATAGTCACTAGTTTTGAATGACGCAGGTTCGGCGCAAATACATGAGACAAAGCACTGAAAAGATGCGAAATAATTCTGCTAATTTCAGCATTTCGACGCTCAAACCCACATTAAGGACAACATTCCCCTTCAACTGACTCCGAATTGAGATGTTGTTGTACAAGAGGATTAGAGTCCTATAATCTATTTCCCGTCATTCTTCTGACCCGAAGAAGGCATCGATTTGGGGTAAAAGGACCAATCCATGGAGCAAATGCAGATACTTGGGCTTGTTGCCTTACTGGCTGGAATGGCAAAGACGGCGATCCTGGCTCTGTCCAAAACTGAGAATAAACTGACCTCAGTCTTCGCCCTCGTCTGCATTAGCATGATCCTGCAGAACACCTTCGAATTCCTCGTCTCGCTCACCTATAACACCAACTCAGAACTCGCTACGTTCTTCATGCACTGCGAGATGCTAAGCATCATCTTCCTGGTATTCTGTCTTTTGCTGTTTAGCCTCACCGTCACCGGGCAGAAGCACATTAAGCCCATCGCAATCCTTTTCGGACTGTGGGCACTCATCTGTGCCAGCCTGCTGGTAACGGGGCAGCTGGTTTTGGGCTATCAACAAACTGGCTACACCGTCATCTCGATACCGGCACCCTACTACGCCGTCATTAACAGCTATGCCTTCGCCGCCTTTCACGCGATGTTGCTGTTTCTGATCCATTCTTCGCTGACCAGTCACGGCGAAGCGCGAAAGCGCAGCCGACAGGTGTTGGTGGCATTGATACCGATCTGGTTATTGATCCTCGTGGTGCAGCTGGCCCGTCTGGTCGGCATCAACTCCTCCACCGCCGTCTTTATGCCGCTCGCTACCACCTTCTTCGTCGGCATGATGGTGATGTATCAATCCGGGGGCATCGTCATCTTCAAGATCAAGTGGACTGTTATTTGGAAGCTGGCAACGCGAATGCGCGATGTAAAGTTGAGTGAATGGGTTGGCCTGGTCGAAGAGTTGTTGGTTAAGGAGTCGATGCGGCTTAGTGGAAACAATCAGTCCGAGGCGGCGAAGCTTATTAAGAGCAATCAGACTACTGTTGGCCGAAAGTTTAAGAAGTATGGGAGTGATGGTAGAGAACCGAGCTAGGCATAAGGGATAAGTTCTCAGCTCGGTCTGTTGCTGCCGCACCAGGAAATGATAAACGCGATATCCTGGCTTTTGGGAAAGTTGTGATGTTTGGTGCCCGGGGCCGGAATCGAACCGGCACGGTGTTGCCACCGAGGGATTTTAAGTCTCTTTACCCCACTTCTATCTATTTTTAAGTAGCACTAATTATTGCTATATTTCAGTTACTTGTGTATTTTAAGTCCCTAGTGAGTACGCGCAGCTTTGAATTGCGTTGCTACATATTTGCTACATATTTTTCGATGTAGCACACAAGGGACTAATACTATGACCAAGCTGACCGCAAAATTAACCAAGACAGCAGTAGAGGGAATTAAGCCTATTCCTGGCAAACAGGTGGTGGTTTTCGATTCGGACCTTAAAGGCTTTGGCATCCGGGTTTCAGCAGGTGGGACTAAGACTTTTTTTGTACAAGGCCGCATACGTGGTAATCAGCAGCCTGTGAAAGCGACAGTGGGTCAATTTGGGACCTACACCGCTGAGAAGGCTCGCAAGCAAGCCCGCGACAAGCTATACGCCATGAGTCAAGGCGAGGACCCGAGACTATCAAAGGAAAAACAAGAGGCCGGGCACACGTTTGGAGATCTGATGGAAGCCTACGTCAAGATGTTGGAGGATGCCGAAAAGTCGTCGGCGCGACTTGTTAAAAATCAGATCAAAAAAGACATTGAAGGCGCATACCCGAAGCTATGGAAAAAGGCAGCAGCAGAAATCACAATTGATGATGTTGTGACCATCATCGGCAAACTAAATGACGAAGGAAGCTATAGGCAGGCAGACAAGATACGGAGCTACATAAAAACTGCTTTCAAGAAAGCCATTAACGCTCGCGGCAACGTCAAAGCCCCGAAGCAAATGCGCGAACTCAAAATCACTCACAACCCAGCTAACGACATAGAGAAAGTGGAAGGCAGCACCAACGCCAGCGAACGCGCCCTGAGTCTTGCCGAGTTTAGAGCGTACTGGAGCCGCATACAGGAACTGGAAGAGCCACGACGATCAGTTGCAATGCTCCACGTCCTTACTGGTGGTCAACGTATGCAGCAGTTATCACGCGTCACACTTGCCGATATTGACCGCGACGCTATGTTGATGCGGATGGAGGACGGCAAAGGGCGCAGAACTAAGCCTAGGATTTACAGCGTACCTCTATTGCCGCAAACGCTGGAGTGCATCGATGCAATTACCGGATCTGGCGAATACGTATTTTCTGCCGATGGCGGAGCGACACCGATGCACACCAGTTATATAAGCGACATTGCTACTTCCGTATGCAGCCAGATGGACAAGGCAGGCGAGCTAGAAGGCACGCCGTTTACCGGCAAGGTAATCAGGGCAACCATTGAAACCCGTCTTATGAAAGCCCCCTATCGAGTCTCCAGCGATATTCTGGCGCGTCTGCTAAGTCATGGACTCGGTGGTGTCCAAGCCAAGCACTATGCACACGATCAGATGCACGACGAACAAGTCGAAGCACTGGAAAAGCTGTGGCGATTATTGGAGGAAAAGCCGGAGCCAGTGGCGCAAGTGTTGCAGTTTGTCAGGGAGGCGTGAACGATGGTTGATTTAGTAAAGATCACTGAAGAATACGAAATATGGAAAATGATTAAACACGCAGAACTGCATGGCGATAATAGAAAAATTGCTGCGTGGATTGAGACCGAAAACGAAATTACACCGGAGATTAGAGGATATTTAGTAAGAGAATTAAAGGGCGAGATCAAACGCAAGCAAGGATCAAGAAAAACAATAGCGGACCCGAAAAATATCAATTCTTATTACATGGCAATGGTTGATCCAGATTTGTTAGGAATGGATTTAATGCCAGAGATGGGAGGCAGAATCAAGGGAAGAAAAACGAAGGCGATAGAAAAGCTGGCTGAAAAATTCGGAGTCAGCGTTAGCACAATAAAAAACTATTTAGCCAACAAATAAAATTTTTTGTTAACTAACACCGATTCAAATATTTGAAATAGTAGTTATACCTTGTAACTTGGATGGTATAACTACTATGAACATCAAAGCCGAACCCGCACAAACTATTACCCTTCCCCGCCTGATGAACCAACGCGAGCTTGCCGAGTATCTTGGCAAGTCAACCGCATGGTGTGAGCGCGCCCGCTGGATCGGAGAAGGACCAAAATTTATCAAGTTGGGCAAGCATGTTCGTTACCGCGTCGAAGATGTAATGACGTGGATAGACGCGCACGAATTACAGTCATCTACAACAGAGGGCTGCCACCAATGAAAAACGCCTTGACCACTGACCAAAGTAACCAAGGCGCTAACATCTCAAAGCAAGTTGATGTTATCACAAATGCCCCTCGCCGTGGACTGCGAAAATCAATCAATCTCAAATGCAAATCCTGCATTCACGACCCCTACTCAGGCACTGGAACATGGCGTCAGCAGGTTCAGGCTTGCACATCAAAAGACTGTCCACTTTACCCTGTCCGACCAATGCCGACCGATAACACTACCGGCAAGTTAAACGCGCTCACAGAGTCAGAAATCGGGCATTTTGCCCCATCCGTTGACAGTCTGGGGGGTGGGGCATGAGCGCATTACAATTCACCGTGAACGATGACGCCAGTACTAACACTACATTGCAACCAGATATGGGCGAATCACAGCGGCTGCTAGATAGCGGTCTGATGCTGGTTAAACTGCACCCGTTCACAAAGCAGCCCATCGGATTGAATTGGAACAAGCACCCGGCAAAGAGTATCGACCAGAATGCAACCGGCTATGGTCTCCCGCTGGCTGCAAACGGGCTGTGTTCGATTGACCCAGATCAGATGGATATGGCAAAGGCTGGGTTAAAATCTTGGGGCTTTGATCTGGATGAACTGCTGGCCGCTGGTGTTCGCACTAGCTCCACCCGTCCCGGCAGTGGTGGCCGTTCGGCATTCGCGGCTGATGATATGGAAATGACCCGCTGGCTGACCTTTAACGTGTTCGATGATGCAGGTATAGGTATTACCGTGCTGGAGCTTCGCGCCAAGTCTGAGAACCTGCAAGATTGCGTTCCCGGCGTGGTGTACAAAGACAAGACAACGGGCAAGTTATGCACCCAACAATACGCCAACGAAAACCGCTTCGATAATGCTCCAGAGCTGCCGGACAGTTTCACAAGACTCTGGCGGTATCTGTCTACCGATGATGATGCATTGCGCGAGTATCATCTTAAATTCTGCGAAGCAGTAGCTGCCGCTGGGTTCAAGGTAAATGGCAAAAAGGCGCAGCACCGCCCGCAGATGGGCAGCGGTAAAAAGCTGGCGTTTCCGTCATCCTTTCGAGGCCCTTACAATCGAGCCAACAAGGTAGAGCAGGTAATTGAGCCGCACGGCTACAAGTGGCATACCAGAGAGCAGCGTTACAGTCACTCAGGCGCGACTGGTGCGCCCGGCATTAGGCTGATACCTAGCAAGGATGAACTATGGCAATCAGACCACGCTGGTGATCCGCTACACGGCACGTTCGATGCGTTTGGGGCATACGTCCAGCTTGACCACAATGGTGATCTAGCAGCCGCTGAGAAGGCGTTACAAAAGGCTGCTGAAGATGAAGTCAAGCGCGACTTTGCACACTCTGCAAGCGACCCCTTATTTACCCCGCCCGCCCGTGGTTATGTTCAACTGCCGGAAAGCTTCACACAGACCGAGCTGGGCAAACTGGCTGCACGGATAGCGCGCTGTATTGAGTTCCCGCAGGCGTCCACCGCGCTGGCGTTACTGGCTGGCGCGTCTGCTGCCGTGGCTACGTCCTACGCAGTGCAATATCAAAGCGGTACTCCAGTGCCTGCCGGTATATATGGCGTGATAGAACAGCCTCCCAGCATGATGAAAAGCCGCTTGCTGTCTTTTGCCCAGATGCCCTACCTCAAAGCAATGGGAGAGCATAACCGCAAGATATACGAGCATTGCGCCGGGCTTGGTAAAGATGATTACAAGCCGTCAAAGGGCTTTGATGTTACAACCGACCCCACCACCGCCGGGCTGGATATGACGCTGGCCGGATGCAGTGAGGGGCGCTTTGTCATTGCCAGCGCAGAGCAAGCTGCGTTCCAGTCACTTTTTCCAGACAAGGGCGACTTTGCAAGCCACAACGGGTTATTGCTGCAAGGCTGGGCTGGTGAATATGCCTCTGCTACACGCAAGGGCCGAGCCGCCTTCAGTGGCTATGCCAGCGGCACCGTATTGGTTATTGCGCAGCCGGGTAGCAGTGCCAGGGTATTCAGTGCCAGCAACGGCACAGGGCTTGCTGAGCGTTTCTTTTACTTGAGCGAACCCAGCCCGCTGGGAACCCGTAAACATCATGGGCAGTTTGTAACTCGTGATGAATTGGCACCTTTCAACAAAGCCTGCCGAGAGTGTGTAAACGACTACAGCCGCCGCCGTTTTGACTTGCTGGAGCAGGTGCAAGACCCCGATCAATTAAGGCAGCTTACCTTCACCCCTGAGGGCTACCAGTTAATGCTGGAGACCCGCCGCCGGATTGAACCCACACTGGGAAAACTGGCAAAGGATGGCGAGCTTGTGCAAGTAGGCTGGCTGGGCAAGATCGAAACGCACACCATGAAGGTAGCAGCCGTGTTGCACGTTATCGAGTGTCTGGCGAACGACTGCAAACCATCTGCGCAGATCCCTTTGAAGGTGGTACAGATCGCACTGGAGTTTGTCGAGATGTTAGGCGGACACCTTGCCGGACTGCTGCACGACAGCGGCGAAACCGGCGAGGCTGCCGAGGTGGATGCCGTGCTGGATCTGCTCACACGCAAGCCCTACAAAATCAGACCTCTTGCCCAGACCCTACGCAAGCGCCACCCGTTCCGCAGTATGGGGCCGGAAGCATACCAGCGGGCGCGGGCGCGGATTGAGGCCATGCACAGTGAAGGCCGATTGATTGCCAACATCAAGGGGGAGCTGGAGCCATGCTAATTACCAGCGGGCAAAGTGTGTACCGTGTGTACCTAGTGTGTACCTCGAAGGTACACGCCTCAAAGCCACGTGGTTACTGGGCTAGGGGGGAAGTGTGTACCGTGTGTACCTCTTTTCTCTTTTCCCTATATACATGCCTATTTACACCTCGCCGACCCCCGCAACGCAAAAAAGGTACACAAGGTACACGATATACCTCAAAGCCACGTGGTTACTGGGCTAGAGGTGTGTACCTAGATGGTACACGGTCGGTACACGCGGGGCACACAATGGGAATAGCCGTAGGTAAAAAGCATTGCTTTTAAATCTGCCTATTTTCGCCCCCTACCCTGCCAAACTGACCAAAAAACCAGACCCGAGGGATATAATATCCCACTTAGCACTTCTTCAACGTACTGTTATATATTGCTATTATTTTTTTAACGGTAAAATATGTAGCACATAGGTAGCAGATACCGACAAAACAGGCCACCAATGCCAGCAAACCAGATCCCAGAAAGTACACCACCGGCTACCTGGCCGACATGGACAAGCGGTATTCCATTACCCAAGTTATGCAGGAGCGTTACGACGCCTTCACTGTGAGATGAGAGAATTTCCCGTCTATTAAAAGCCCGCGCGTGTACCTGTCCACTTAAAGCCTGACAAAATGCCGCGAATATCCCCCGACTCGCCTCAACTGCTAAAACACTGCAGCTTGAAGCTTTGCATAAGTTTTAGAGTCAGTAGTGGCAAGCATTTTGCGGCCATCTTTCAGTGTGGCCACAAATGTCACTTCCTTCCCCTTGCCGCCAAGCACCAGACCTGCGAGAAGACCTACTGGACCCAGCGCGACACCCCCTAAAGCCCCCCAGCCTATGGTTCCGCCTATTTTCTTGACACTGTCCTCACTGGCCGGTTCTACAGTTTGAAGCTCTGAAACAGGGATATGCTCACCTATCCATTTGGCCTTGTCAGAGAAGAGCGTCATGGTGCCGAAGCTGAGCTGATGTTGGCCTCCCTTGTAAAAATCGCCAGCTAGAATTTTAATCTTAGCCATCGCACTGTTCCTTTCGGCTGCTTATTTTGTCATTAACCTATGTTTTGCCATGCAACTTGTCAATAAATCTCTGGGGTAGCCTTTAGGGGGTCAACAAATCTCCTGCGCGCGTACTGCTCTGAAAACTATGCCAAGCCGTTAAGGTTTCCTATAATTAGCAAATCAGGAATGACCACACTTGCCTTAACTCATGTCAAAGAATAAATAGATTTTAGAGGCTTGCTCATGGGTGACGCAATTGTAGGGCTATTGGCAACCATACTTTTTCCCGTGGCGCTTGCTCCTGGATATATTATTTGAACTAACTCAGAGAAAGACGAACCTACTAAAAGGTTTTTAAAAGGTGTGTTGCCATCGTTGTGTACTTGCTAGGCATTCTCGCTCTAGGATCGATACTTGGGTTATAAATCCAGCAAGCATGATCGGGTACCCTTAACCCCCACGGCACCCTGCATCCTGCATGCGGGTCCGCACAGCGCGTTTCACTGAGTATAGTGAAGTGTGATCCAGCTAATAAAGTCCATGAGATTTCAGGTGGATATCATACTCCTTGGATAATCAACTGCGTTTTACGCTCGCGATGCGCTACGCTTTGGGTGTAAGGTATTGTTTAGACCTAAATCGGGCTGGAATATCGATCTGTAAATCTCAGACGAGGACTTTTTCGGTGATCAAGGCGTTAGCCAATCCAATAGGAAAATTTATGAATGTGTTAAGAATGTTTGCTTTTATCGCCGCCAGCACATTGCTGACAACATTCCCATCGTTGCAGTTGTCCGCTGCCCCTGCGCAAGAAGGAGAGTTAATCCCAAGAAGCACGCCCGAACGAGCTAGTTATTATCTCATCACAACTGAATCTGATGGGGAGTATCTACGAACGGTGCATAGTAGGATTAGTTCATCTAGTCATGGATATTCAGTGACGCGCATCGATTGCACCAACAGGCGCTACCAAGACTTGGGTTATGGAGAAGACCTGCAATCTAATATAAAGATGTACAACAATGTTCAGTGGGCTGCGCTTGTCTCAGGTTCTAGCAAGAGTGATTTAGTTAATTTCGTCTGTAATCGCGCACGTTAATGAAAATCCCTTGTCGGGTAACCGGGGCGTCTAAACACCAGCCCCGGAAGGCCCAGCGAGCCTTCCGTCAATAAATTTCCATTCAGGCATCTGGAGTGCCGCCAATATGCAAAGAAACGCACTGTTATTGTTGTTCTTTTTTCTATCATCATGCTCTCAAGCGGATGAGATATTGATAGATGTAACGAAATTGGTAGGGAAAAACAAATCGGAAGTGTCAGACATTATAGGACCGGCTGTAGCGTGCGCACCGTCCCAATATGGCGAAACCTGCCAGTTCGCAAAGGCTGAGACAGAAATAGTTTTTATTCAAAGCAGAGCTGATTGGATAACTATCGAGGGTTTGGATGATCAGCCATTTACAGACTCAACAATTGAGCTATTGGGATTCCAGTCTCAACCACCTAATTTTAGCAACTCTTTCACTAAAAGATGGGAACCACTTCAGGGTCTAGTGTCGGTATCTCTATTCAAAGGAGGCAACAACGCTGACTACGCGTATATCAAGGCTTATACGGAGTAAGTATTTTTCGACCGTTGTTAAGAACCCGCCTGAAGTCTAGGCGGGTTTTTATTGCCTGCTACATATTTGCTACATATTATTTTGATACTTATTTCACGCAGAAGAGATTTAGCGTAACTCATTGATTTTATTGGTGCCCGGGACCGGAATCGAACCGGTACGACCTTTCGATCGAGAGATTTTAAGTCCCTTGCGTCTACCAATTTCGCCACCCGGGCATATTTGAAGGGGGTGGGCTTGCCAGGGTTTTGCTTGAAATGGAGGCTGGAGTCGGAATCGAACCGGCGTTAACGGAGTTGCAGTCCGCTGCATGACCACTCTGCCATCCAGCCTATATTCATTTCATGGTTATCAAAAGCCCGCGCACTATACCAAA
>JBBDIR010000032.1:0-11342 GCA_040880325.1 Pseudohongiellaceae bacterium | reverse complement strand
TACGCGGCTTTCGAACCGGCGTTAACGGAGTTGCAGTCCGCTGCATGACCACTGGGCATCCAGCCCTTGTACATTTCATGCCTATTAAAAGCCCGCGCACTATACCAAAACCCGGGGCTTTGGGCATGGCTTGATCAGTAAAAGAATAAAAACTTTCGAAAGCATGTGATGACCTGTATCACCGTCGGAATGATTCGCCATTGAGCTAAGCTCAATGCCTCACCCTAAAGGGCAGCCTTCGGCTGTCTGCGCCGCTACGCGGCTTTCGAACCGGCGTTAACGGAGTTGCAGTCCGCTGCATGACCACTGGGCATCCAGCCCTTGTACATTTCATGCCTATTAAAAGCCCGCGCACTATACCAAAACTCGGGGCTTTGGGCATGGTTTGCGTAGTCAAAAGGGTAAAAACTTTCTTCGTTGGACAACTGCCTGCAACTCCGTCGGAATGAATCGTAATTGAGCTTAGCTTGATTCAGGTACCACGTGAGCCCAGAAGGGCCGGTTGGTATCCATGGAGCTTCTCTAACCTTCCAGCAGCGTATTGCCTTTCTATCTATACAGCCTCTAGCTGAGATTGCGCCGCTAAAACCGTCATTAATGGCGTTGCAGCCGTTACAAGAGCACTGCGCGATCTTAGCGGTATGCATTTCATGCCCCGAGAGAGATCTCGTACTACACGAGAACTCAATGCTATCATTTTGTTTTTTATGATTATTCTGGTAGAGGAATATACTCCTCGTCATCCTGGGGCACCGTATCGAAGCGCCCTGCTTTCCAATCATCCCTGGCCTGTTGGATTCGTTGCTTGCGGCTGGAGACGAAGTTCCAGTCTACGTAGCGTTCGCTGAGTTTTTCACCGCCGATGATGGCGAGTCGGGCATCGGTGCTTGCCACAACCGTTAGCGGGTCTTTGTCTCCCAGTACTGCCATGGTGAATTCTTCTATGGTGGTGCCGTTCAGGATGACCTTGCCCTTGGCGATGTAGATCGCTCTTTCTTCGCATCGGGGCAGTGTTAGGCTCTGTCCGGTCTTGAGTTCGGCTTCCACGTAGAGGGTTTCGGCGAAGGTCTTTACCGGGGAGATTTGGCCGTAGGCCGAACCCATCATAACCCTCAGGGTGACGCCATCGATCACCGCGGTTGGCAGGTCTTCGGCGGCGTAGTGGTAGAAGGTTGGTTCTATTTCCTCATCGGCTTCCGGCAGGGCTAGCCAGAGTTGCAGGGCATGCAGGGAATGGGTGCCTTTTCGAAGGTCTGGCGGGGTGCGTTCGGAGTGGACGATTCCCCTGCCTGCCACCATCAGATTGATGTCGCCCGGTTTGATCACCTGTACGCTGCCGATGGAATCGCGGTGCAGGAACTCGCCCTCGAACATGTAAGTGACGGTGGCCAGATTGATGTGGGGATGGGGCCGCACATCGATGCCATCGCCGGCTTTGAAATCGGCGGGTCCGGCGTGGTCGAAGAAGATCCAGGGGCCTACCTTTCTCTGCTGCCGCGACGGCAACGCCCTTCTTACCGAAAAGCCGCCTAGATCCTTTACGCCAGGTTTCAGCACTAAGTCTATGCCATCACAGGGATTTTCATCAGTTTTACAGGCATCGTTTCCGCTGTAGAGATTGCTCATATAGGAATCCTGTGGATTGTTTGCTCAGCGCTTAAAACTGCATGTATCTCGGTTGTTTTGAGGCGCTGCCATAGTCGATTCCCCGATAATAGCCTCCTGGGTCGGTGGCTGGCAAAAATCTTCTGCTGCAGGGGGTATGAGAACGAATAACCGCAAGTTGTAGCTTTATCGCTATGATATTAATAGAGATAACGGTCAGCTACCGAGGTGCTGTGACCAAAAATTGGAGCGGGAAACGAGATTCGAACTCGCGACCCCGACCTTGGCAAGGTCGTGCTCTACCAACTGAGCTATTCCCGCGTTTTGAGGTTTAAGTATGCCCTGCAAAGCTAGGAAATACGCTTGCTGGGACCACTACTCGAAAGAGGCGCTATTTTAATGCCTAAGTGCATCAAGTCAAGCTGAACTCGCCTGTGACTGGCATTTCTTATGCCTTGGGCTGCAGATCGGTCCAGGCGCCTCGAAAATACTGCCACATGGAACTGATGGAAAGCACCGCGGCCAGATAGATTAGGGCATAGCCCAGCATTAGCACCCACTCGGGCAATGCCGGATTGGCCAACAGCAACGTGATGATGGCGAGCATCTGCACGGTTGTCTTTAGCTTGCCGGAGAACGCCACCGCTACCTTGTCGCGCTTGCCCTTGGCGGCCATCCACTCTCTCAGTGCCGAGACCAGCATCTCTCTGGCGATGATAATGCCGGCAGCTAGCAGCAGAGGCGGATACACCGAGACCAACATGAGCATCATCACCGCCACCAGCAGCTTATCGGCAACCGGGTCGAGAAAGGCACCGAATTCGCTGGTTAGATGGAGCTTTCTGGCCAGATAGCCGTCCAGCCAATCGGTGAGACTGGCGATGGCGAACAGGAGTGCGGCCAGCAGATGGCTGAATTGCGTATCCAGTTGGTAGCAATAGATCACCACCGGAATGAGGGCGACTCGACTAATGGTAGTAATATTTGCCCAATTCATATCGGTTTCTACTTCTTCCTTCGGCGTTCTCTAAATAATTTATTCTTTGTTTACAGAGTGTTGTACTCTAAAAGAGAAGTAAATAAGCGCTAACATCCTGAGCTTCTTGGGTACTTTGAAACTAGTGATGTAAATGCGCATATATGTTTTCGGCCAGTTTCTTACTAATCCCAGAAACTTTTGCGATTTCCGACTCGCTCGCCTTGCCGATCTCCTGCTGGCCGCCGAAATAGCGCAATAGCTCACGGCGACGCTTCGGCCCCAGACCTGGTATCTCCTCCAGCGCAGACTGCTTGCGTGCCTTCGCTCGGCGCGCTCTGTGGCCTGTTATGGCGAAGCGATGGGCCTCGTCGCGGATCTGCTGCAGCAAGTGTAGCGCACCAGATTCGGTTGGAATGACAATTTCCTTGAAACGATCGCCGCGGACCAGAAACAGGGTCTCCTGACCTGCGCGGCGACTGATTCCCTTGGCGATGCCCAACAGTTGAATCTCCGGTAGCTGAAACTTCTCCATGATCTTTCGAGCCTGGGTCAGCTGTCCCTTGCCGCCATCGATCAGCAGGATGTCCGGAATTTTCGCCTCGCCCTTGGCGAGCCGCGTGAAACGACGGTCCAGCACCTGCTCCATGGCGGCATAGTCATCGCCTGCGGTGATGCCTTTGATGTTGAAGCGGCGATAATCGCTCTTCACTGCACCGCTGTCGTCGAACACTACGCAAGAGCCTACCGTGCCCTCGCCCGAGGTGTGGCTGATATCGAAGCACTCGATGCGACTAGGCATAGACTCCAGTTTAAGAGAATCCTGTAACTGCTGATAACGCTTATAGATATTCTGCTTGTTACTGACATGGGCCTGGAGCGATTCGCGGGCGTTGGTCACCGCGAGCTGCAGCCATTTAGCGCGATGGCCTCGCACCCGCATCGACAGCTTCACCTTGCGCTCAGCCACGTAGGACAGCGCCTCGCGCAGCCCGTCGGCATCTTCCAGCTCAGTGGGCACGATGATCTCGGCCGGTATCGTCGCCGCTTTGTCGTCCCCCAGGTAAGACTGGGAAAGGAAGGCCGAGAGCAGCTGACCGACGTCGTCGGAGAGCTTGAAGCGCGGGAAGAAGTTCTTGCTGCCGATGATGCGCCCGGCACGGACGTAGATGACGTGTACACAGACATAGGACTGCATGATCTCGGCTGCCACCACATCGGCATCGTCACCCTGATTCGCGACGATCTGATCCTCCTGCATGCGCCTGAGGCCCAAGATCTGGTCTCTGACTACCGCCGCCCGCTCGAAGTCTTCTTTCGCCGCTGCCGCCTCCATGTTCGAGGTGAGCTCCTTGATCAAGGCATTGCTCTTGCCTTGCAGGAACAGGGTCGAGTAATGCACATCCCGGGCATAGTCTTCCGGGCTGATCGCCTTCACACACGGTGCCGTGCAGCGATCGATTTGGTACTGCAGGCAGGGCCTCGATCTATTTTTGAAATAGCTGTCCTGACATTGCCTTACCTTGAATACCTTCTGTAAGACTTGAAGTGTCTCACGGGTCGCGTTGGCGCTGGGGTACGGGCCGAAGAAGCTGCCGGAACGCTTGCGTGAGCCGCGATAAAAGGCCAAGCGCGGATAGCTGTCATTCTTGGTCAGCAAAATATAGGGATAGGACTTATCGTCGCGTAGCTGGATATTATAAGGCGGACGATAGCTCTTGATTAGCGTCTGTTCCAGTAACAGCGCCTCGGTCTCGCTATTGGTGACCGTAGTTTCGATGCTCTGGATCTTGTTGACCATGGCCAGGGTCTTGCTGGTCAGCCCGGAGGCACGGAAGTAGCTGCCTACGCGGTTCTTCAGGTTGCGTGCCTTGCCGACGTAGATCACCTCTCCGGCGGCGTTCAGCATGCGATAGACGCCGGGACGACTGCTTAGATGGGACAGAAAGTCTTTATGATCGAATTGCTGGGGAACTTCTGCGGGCATGATCCTGCTGTGGCTGCAACGGCAGCGGCATGGGGTAGTCGATTGACTTGGAGAGTAGCCGAAGCCGCCCGTCGTCTCAACAGAAGATGGGCCCGCAGGCGCTAAGCTGGGAAAGTTTCACACGAGAACGTTGCTATCCGGTTAGCTGCGACAGATTCGGCAGTGCTTCGTATTCACGGTTGTCATCGGTCAGGCCGTATCTAACCGCCAGTATGGTGAGCTCCACGTCGCTGCGGATACCCAGTTTCTCAAAGATGCGGTAACGATAGCTGTAGACCGTTTTCGGACTAAGATCCAGATAAGTAGAAATCTGACTGACCTTCTTGCCGTCGGTCAGCATCTGCGCAATCTGCAACTCGCGGCGGGAAAGTTTATCAAAAAGGTCGCCACCCTCAGCGCCGAAGGGATCCAGCGCCAGCCGCGTCGCTACGCTAGGTGTGACGTAGTGATCGCCGGCACTGATGCTACGCACCGCTTTCAGTAGTTCCTCTATCGACACGCTCTTGGTGATGAAGGCGCTGGCGCCCGAGCGCAGCATCTGTGAAGGAATAATTCCGCTGGCCACGGTCGACATCGCCATGATCTTGCAGTCCGGCGACTCCTTCAATATGGCCCGCGTCGCCTCGATGCCACCAAGGCCTGGCATGCGCGCGTCAAGCAAGATTATATCAGGCAGCTGATTAAGGGTGGCGCCGGCATTATCTTCTGAATTCATGCTGTTAGAGGAAGTATGTGAGAGATATTCTAGTATTTCTTCGCCGCTACTGAGCTGACCGATGACCACGATATCTGGCGTGTCCTCCAAAAGTCTGGCGATCCCTTCACGAACAAGCTCCTGATCATCAACCAGCAGGATGGATATTTTACGTAGCGGAGTGTCTTGCACTTTTGCAGTCCCTCAGAGGCACTAAAGCCAGGTAATTATCGAAGTGGTGAGAAAAACTCCCACAAGATTCCTATCACTGTAGGATTAGTAGCATAGTGTGAAATGGGACACAAACCGAAGAACGAGAAACGGGAACTGGGTCACAGTTCTGGGTTTTTACGGGCGCGTGATTCCGATAAAGGTATAAAGCTAAAGTTCTCTGCGGTACTGAGGCGAGCTAGACGATGCGTACTTCAGTCTGCAGTGCGATGCCGAAACTGTGCAGAATTGAGCTACTCATGTCTTGCGCCAGCAGCAGTATGTCCTCGCCTGATGCGCCGTCCCGGTTAACCAGCACCAGCGCATGATCCTCATGCACTGCCGCACCACCGCGCCGTTTGCCCTTCCAGCCCTTCTGCTCGAGCAGCCAGGCTGCCGGCACCTTAACCAAATCGGCATCGGGCGTATCCCAGGCCGGCAACTTCGGATAGGACTCTCTGAGTTTCAATAACTTGGAGCGGGAGATTAAGGGATTCTTGAAGAAGCTGCCGGCGTTGCCTATCTGTGCCGGGTCGGGCAGCTTACTCTGGCGAATTTTACAGACCGCATCGAACACCTTCTGCGGTGTAGCCTCCTGCCCCGCGAGGGCTTCTTTCAAGCCGGCATAGCTTAATTCCGGCGCCGGTGTCTGCGACAGCTGCAGTGTGACTGACAGCACCACCAACTTCTGCCCGGGGTCCTGCTTGAAGAGGCTGTCACGGTAGGAGAACTCGCAATCGGACTTGCTCATATGCCGTATTTCGCCGGTTTTTAGATCGAAGGCTTCCAACTCAACGAAGAACTGCTCCAGCTCGACTCCATAGGCGCCGATATTCTGTATCGGTGCAGCCCCAACTGTGCCGGGAATAAGCGCTAGGTTTTCAATACCATACAGGGAATTTTGCAGGCAGAACTTTACTAGTTCGTGCCAGCTCTCAGCGGCTGCCGCGCGCAACATTCCTGCCCCCGGCAGGACCTCTCTGCCGTGGTTATTCATGAACAGGACCAGGCCCGGGTAGTCCTTGATGAACAGCGTGTTGCTGCCCTGCCCGAGCACCAGTATCGGCAGCCGCTTGGCGCCAGCAAATTCCCGTGCCTTATGCAGATCCGCCGCACCCTCGATAGCGGCGAAGTACGCTGCCCGCTGGCTTACGCCAAAGCTGTTGTAGGTTTTCAGGTCAAGCTGCTGCTGTATCTCAAACGCCACGCTAGGGTTCCTCCTTCGAATCGCCTAGTTCCTGCTGCAACTGCTGCAGCAAGTGCTCGCAGGCACCCTCAACCAGATCCAATACCGTCTCGAAACCTTGTTCTGCGCCACCAAAATACGGGTCTGGCACTGAGACCAGAGGCGCGCCGGGATAGTCGAGCAGTAGCTTTATGCGGGCACGGCTGTCGCGTGGCGCGGCTTCGCGCAGGTGGCGCAGGTTGTCCTCGTCCATCGCCAGCATATAGTGGTACTGGTAAAAATCACTGACGCTCACCTGTCTGGCGAGTTGATCGTGCAGCGCGTAGCCACGACGCTCGGCGGCAGCTATCGATCTGGAGTCTGGATGATCACCGATGTGATAGGTACTTGTTCCGGCGGAATCGACTTCAATAAAGTTATTTAAGCCTTTATTATTTATTAATTTTTCCAGTACGCCATGGGCTGTTGGTGAACGGCAGATATTGCCGAGACAGACCATCAAGACCTTAATCTTGCGGGTGGCGGTTGCGGCATCTGCAGAGCGTGTTGAGGGCAAGAGTCTGGCCTAGACCGTTACGGCTGCGAGGTAGTTACGCACCAGTTCAAGATCGCGCTCGGTATCGACCCCGGCAGGAATACTCTCACTGCAGACGGCGACGTGGATGCCGATGCCGTTATAGAGCGCACGCAGCTGCTCCAGCTTCTCGGTGACTTCCAGCTCGCACACCGGCCAGCAGACGAATTGATCGAGCACGGCAACGCGGTAGGCATAGATGCCGATGTGCCGATAGCAGTTCTTTGCCGAGGAACTGCCCTGCCAGGGAATCGTAGCGCGACTGAAATACAACGCGTGGCCGGCATGATCGATCACCACCTTCACGCAATTGGGATCACAGATCTCCTCCTTCGCGTTTATCGTCTCACACAGCGTCGCTATTCCAACCTCAGAATCTAGTTCAAGATTTTCCGCTACCTGATTGATTACACTAGGAGGAATCAATGGCTCGTCTGCCTGCACATTAACCACCAAGTCGGTAGATTTCATCTTCAACAAGCTGCTGACCTCCTGAATTCGATCGGTGCCAGAGACATGGGTGTCCTTGGTCATGCATACCAGCGCACCGAAGCTTTCAGCTGCCTGCTGAATGCGCACATCGTCGGTCGCGATGATGACCCTGTCCGCCTCGCTTGCCAGGGCACGCTCATAGGTGTGCTGCAGCATTGGCTTGCCGGCGATATCCAGAAGCGGTTTCCCGGGCAGACGGGTGGCTGCATAGCGGGCCGGAATAACCACGGTGAAGCTCATCGGTATTTCTCTGTTTCGTCCAGAGACAACTCTCTGGCTTGATTGCTTAGCATCACAGGAACATCGTCTCGGACCGGGAATGCCAGGGCATCAGGCAGACAAATTAACTCCTTAGCCAGCTGATCGTAGTGCAGTTCACCCTTGCACACGGGACAGGCAAGAATGGATAACAATTTTTGGTCGAGCATAGAACAATCTCCTGGTTCCTCGCGCGGCGAAGATAACAAACCAGCTACAGTTTTTAGTCTAAGGGTTTGTTTCTAAAGAGTGGAGACTTTTCGTAGGTCCGCGATGAGACGCTCAACAAACTGACTCTCGAGATTCACTTCTACCGATAGATACCAAAAATTGTTTTTGGCGAACGTTCGGCATTTTACCGCATCCTTCTCTGTCATTACGACAGGTTGATGCTCAACAATACCTTGCTGCTCGAAGTCTTCGGCGGTGAAGATGTGATGGTCGGGAAAGCTGAAGCTTTTCAGTTGGTACGGCAGGCGCTCGAGCAGGTCATAGAAGCGCTGGGGATTGCCTAACGCAGATACGGCCTGCAATGTATTGCCCATATTAAAGGGAGCACCGGAGAAGGGTCGCTTCTCGCCGCTGACCAAATTAATTAGGGAGCGCGGCACCAGCTTCATCGAGTTTGCTCCCTGCAGTTGCGGCAATTCGCGTGCAGGCTCGCCATTTACGATGACATGGGACACCTCTTTTAAACGACTGACGGGTTCTCGCAGCGGTCCGGCTGGCAAACAAAAACCGTTCGAGAACAGACGCTGGCCGTCGACAACTACGATCTCTATATCGCGAAACAGCTTATAGTGCTGTAAGCCATCGTCGCTCAATACCACATCGACGTCCTCAGCCTCTACTAGTGCACGCAAGGCCGCGCAGCGATCGGGGTCGACGTAGACCGGGCATGACGTTTTTTCCGCGATAAGAAAGGCTTCGTCACCGGCTTCATGCACATTCGAATCGGCATCGACGGACAGCGGATAGCTGGGAGCCGAACCGCCGTAGCCACGACTAATGATGCCCGGCTTGAAACCCTGCTTTTTAAGTTCAAGCACGAGACTAATGAGCAAGGGTGTCTTACCCGTGCCACCGACCGAAAGATTCCCGATAACCAGCAGCGGGACTTTCAAATAGCTGGGACGGGTTTTGGGCTGTTGCGTCAGACGGCGTAGCTTACTGATTAATGAAAACAAAAGAGAAACTGGCCATAACAAAATCAGCCACCCTGCTTTTTTGTGCCATGCCTTTTCTAGAAAACTCATTTAGTCGTTGCCGCGGTGTTCTCCGAGAATTGTTGTGCGTGTAATTGCGAGTAACTCGCCTGCCTGGCAAGCAACTCCTCGTGCGACCCATACTCTACAATTTTTCCCTGCTCCATGACTAATATCAAGTCGGCTTTCTCTATCGTCGACAAGCGGTGTGCGATAACGAATGTGGTCCTGCCCTGACGCAGAGTATCCAGTGCCTGTTGAATATGCATTTCCGACTCCGAATCAAGCGCCGACGTCGCCTCGTCGAAGATTAGAATAGGCGAATCTTTCAATAGTGCCCGTGCGATTGCTAAGCGTTGTCGCTGCCCGCCCGATAGCAAGACGGCATCGTCACCTACCGGAGTGTCCATACCTTCAGCCAACTTTTCGATAAATTCCATCGCATGAGCATCTTTCGCGGCCTTCAGAACTTTTTCATGATCGATCACCTCATCGCCATAGGCGATGTTCTCTTCTACTGTGCCATTAAAAAGCACTACCTGCTGCGATACGAGCGAAATATTTTCACGCAGGCTCTGCAATTTCACATCCGTAAGCGGAATCCCATCCAGAGTAATTTCACCCTGTTGATAGTCATAAAAACGCGTGATAAGACTGACGAGGCTGGATTTGCCGCTGCCAGACTTGCCAACGAGAGCGACGGTCTGGCCAGGTTCGGCGACGAAACTGATATCGCTGAGCGTCTGCATCCCCTCCTGATAAGAAAAACCAACCGACTTAAATTCGATACGCCCTTGCGCGCGTTGCAGTACCCGCTCGCCGGTGTCCTGCTCCAGATCCTCATCAAGCAATTCGAAGATACTGCCAGCGGCTGAGAGACCGCGCTGTATAACAGCATTCACCTGCGTCAGTTGCCGAATAGGCTTGGCGAGCAGTCCGGCCGCGCTGAGAAAGGCGACAAAGTCACCAGGGGTATTGTCGGCAAAGAAACTGGGAGACATGGCCAACCAAACCAGCGCCGCGATAGCGGTGCTAACAATCAATTGAATAAGTGGCGTGCTCGCGCTTCGCGTGAGTACCATCTTCATGTTCTGTTTCCGGTTTTTCTCGCTAGCTTCCCAGAGCCGGCTGCTCACGTAGCTCTCTGCATTGAAGGTGCGAATAACCTTGTGGCCCTTGATCGCCTCGTTGGTAATTTGAGTTACATCGCCCATCGAATCTTGCATCTGTGTGCTATAACGGCGGAACTTCTTCGAGGCGATCGACACGACCTTGCCGACGATGGGCGCGATGACCAGAAAAGTAAGGCTAAGCTTCCAGTCCATGTACATGAGATAGGCGAACAAGCCGATGACGGTGAAGCCCTCGCGCACCACAACGGCGATAGCGTCGCTAGCGGCACCGGTAATCTGTGTCACATCGTAGGTGAGCTTGGACACCAGGCGTCCGGAAGTGTTCTTGTCGAAGTAGCTGGCAGGCAAGCGAATCAGACGATCGATTAATTCACAGCGTAACTTGTGCACCACATAATTCGAGATAGCAGCGAGGAAGTAGCTGCCCATGAAGCCGCCTGCGCCGCGCACCGCCGCTAAGCCGATAAAGGCGAGCGGGCTGACAACACGCAGCGATTCATAGTCCCCCTCTGTAATGGCATCGACGGTCCAGCCCAGCCACCAGGTTGCCGCTGGTGTGGTCAATGCGAAGATGATGTAACCGAGCATAGCAGCCGCGAACAGCATGCGATGCGGCAGCACATAGCTGAATAGTCGCCGATACAGACGCCAACTCTCTTGCTTGCCTATTTTTCTATCCGGTTTGCTCATAACTGATCAGTTGGGCTCGATCCGGTTTGTTCCGGTTCCTGTGGTCGTTGTGTGGCAATGTTCAGACGCGTAAAGCCTGACTGCCCTATGCCATCCATCGCTGTCACCACCGATTGATGGGTCGCTTCGGCATCGGCGATCAGCAAGATCGGCAGGCTTGTGTCGCCGCCGGATTCTATCTCCAGCCCTTGCATTAACGTCTCCAGTCGAGAATTGACCAGTGTACGGCCATTAATCGAATAGCCCCCATCCCGGTCCACTAGAATCTCGATCTGTGACGGGGTGCTTTGTGCCGCTTCGGTATTGGCTTCCGGCAGATTGACCAGAAGACG
>JBBDIR010000031.1:26181-29972 GCA_040880325.1 Pseudohongiellaceae bacterium | reverse complement strand
TGTCCTGGTTCGACTAGTTATTAAGGAACCGCCGCGCGGCATGGCAGAAGCGCGCAAGGATGTCGCTCCACCGGGCTTTTTACGCGTACTGCAGTTTCTCTGGGAGCGGAAATCTTTTCGCCACCTGAGCTTTGCTTGTGCGCTACATGCCTTCGTCACCTATGGTATGGGTAACTTCATGCCGCTGTTTCTCGGGCGTGTACACGGCATGCCGATTCTCGATGTGGGGTGGTATTACGGCTTGATCGCAGGCGTTGGCGGCCTCGCTGGTACTTTCTTCGGTGGCTGGATGTCTGACCGCATGGCGAACAAGACTGGCGATAAGACCTGGTACGTCTGGGTGCCCTTTGTCTCTACGGTGTTGGCGATTCCCCTGGGCTTGATTACTTTTCTCGTCATGCCCAATGGCGTTACTGCGGCCTTCTCTTACCTGCTTCCAGTTTTCTGCGGCGGCTGGTACCTGGCGCCTTGCATCGCTTCCACCCACTTTCTAGTCGGCATTCGCATGCGTGCGATGGGCTCGGCGATCTTGCTGTTCGTGCTCAACCTGATTGGTTTGGGATTAGGCCCGATGCTCACTGGCTTCATGAGTGATTGGCTGGAACCGAGTTTCGGAGTCGATGCGCTACGGTATGCCATGTCGATAACGCTGATGGTGAATTGCTGGTGCGCCCTGCATTACTACTTAGCGACTAAGACGATTAGAGCGGATTTCGACAGGGCGCCGGGTTAGCTGTTTGACTAGATAGCCTCTAAAGCCTGGGCGATTTTATTCACCCCGATAACCTCGAGACCATGGATCTTGTTCTTGGGCATGTTGGCCTTCGGTACGATGGCTCGGGTGAAACCATGCTTCACCGCTTCCTGCAATCGTTCCTGACCACCGGGCACGGGGCGAATCTCCCCCGCCAGACCGATCTCTCCGAATACCACCAGGTCCCTCGGTAGCGGCTTGTCCTGAAAGCTGGAGACGATCGCGAGCAGCAGTGCAAGGTCAGCACTGGTCTCGGTTACTTTGACACCACCGACCACATTCACAAACACATCTTGATCCGCCATATACAATCCGCCATGGCGATGCAGCACCGCAAGCAACATAGCGAGGCGATTCTGCTCCAGACCGACGGCGACACGGCGCGGATTGCCGAGCTGACTTGCATCCACCAGCGCCTGAATCTCTACCAATAACGGACGCGTGCCCTCCCACAGCACCATGACGATGGAGCCAGGGCTGTCTTCCTCGGTGCGTGCCAGAAAGATCGCGGAGGGATTCTTCACCTCCTTCAGGCCAGTCTCGGTCATGGCGAACACGCCGAGCTCGTTCACCGCGCCGAAACGATTCTTCTGACCGCGCAGGATTCGGTACTTGGTATCGTTACCGCCCTCCAACATGATGAAGCAGTCGATCATGTGCTCCAAAACCTTGGGGCCGGCGAGGTTGCCCTCCTTGGTGACGTGACCGACCAGGAACAGCACCGTATTGGTTTGCTTCGCATATTGAATGAGATAGGCCGCACATTCGCGCACCTGGGAGACGCTGCCCGGCGCCGAGGGCACATCAGCGCTGTGCATGACCTGGATCGAGTCGACCACGAGTAGTTGCGGCTGATGTTCCTGCGCCGCCTTGCATATCTGTTCGACATTGGTCTCGGCCAACATCTTAAGGTTCTGTTCCGGCAGATTCAGGCGCTTCGCACGCATGCCAACCTGCTGCAGTGATTCTTCGCCGGTTACATACAGGGCCGGCTTTCCGGCATTCGCCAGCAGGCACATGATTTGTAGCAGCAGCGTACTCTTACCGGCACCCGGATTGCCACCGATCAGAACCACGGAGCCGGGAACCAGACCGCCGCCGAGCACCCGATCCATCTCGCTGATAGTGCTACTGAATCGAGGCAGCGCCTGCAGGTCTATGTCGGAGAGATTCTGTACATTGGACTTCTCGCCAGTGTAGCCCTGCTTGCGGAAGTCAGCCTTGGTGGCGGGCGAACTGCTGCTGCCGAGGTTAATCTGTGAAAGGGTATTCCAGCCTTTACAGGACACACACTGCCCCTGCCATTGACCGTGTTCCGTGCCACAGTCAGTACAAACAAATGCGATTTTACTTTTGGCCATACGATCTAATCAATGTGCACTGGGCAGATGGGTTGGAACTACGCTGAAACAAGACAATCGACTCATTCATCAGTATAGATAAATTCTACTCGCTGGGTGACCTGACAGAACAGTTCATAGGCGATCGTGTCGGCATAGCGCGCCACCTCATCGGCAGAAAGGCCATCTCCCCAAAGCACCACCTCGTCGCCGACAACGGCGGTCGCGAGGGCGCTCAGGTCGATCGCGATGGTATCCATCGACACACGGCCCAGAATTCCGGTGCGTCGCGGCCCGGCTAGAGTTTTCACCACAACTGGCGTGCCATTCCTCGCAGAGCGTGGGTAGCCGTCGCCATAGCCTATGGAGACAATGCCAACGCGCGTCGAGTGCTCGCAGCGGTGCGTCGCCCCATAACCGATAGTCGCGCCCCGGTCGACATCGTTGATGGCGATGATTTGTGCTCTCAGCGTCATGACCGGAAGCAGACCTAATTCCTCGGCGCTGCGATTCAGAAACGGTGACCCGCCGTACAACATGAAACCGGGTCGCAGATACTGATGATGCGTCTGCGGGTATTCGAGAACGCCTGACGACGCCGCGAAGCTGGCCTCTACAGGTCCTTGAGTCGAGTCTGCCAGCAACTGCCTGAACGAATCGAATTCTTCAATCTGCCGCCTGGTAAGCTCCATCCCGGACGGATTCTCAAGCTCGTCGGCACTGGCCAGGTGAGACATAAGAACGACTTTGGTCTCTGGATGCCGATGCAGATCCCCATACACTTGCAGTGCCTGTTCCCTGTTGAGCCCGAGTCGATTCATGCCGCTATTAAATTTCACCCAGATGCGGCCAACACCCGAGAGTATTTCCGTCTGTAGATACTCCTCGATAATCTCGAACTGATACATCGAATGCACGACCGGTTCTATCTTGTGATTAAGACAGATATCCATCTCTTCGCGATCGCGAAAACCACTGAGTAGAAGCAAGGGCAGGTTGATACCGAGGGCGCGTAGCTGCAGCGCCTCGGCGAGGGAGGCTACGGCGAAGGCTGCACATTTGGTGTGGGCCGACTGCAAGGCATTGGCCACCTGTTCGATACCATGCCCGTAGGCGTTTGCCTTTATCACCGGCACGATCTGAGCGTCAGGGCAGTAAACGCTGACCTGCGAGAGGTTTTTCTTGAGAGCGTGCAAGTCTATCGTAGCCCAGGCTCGATGGGTGGTATCAATCATGATCAATCCGGACCGGTAGCGGTTGCCTATCCATGGGTGTAGCTATCGTCATACCTTGGCTGCGCATAGTTCTCGAAGCGCGTGAACTCTCCCTGGAAGCTTAGTCGCACCGTGCCTATTGGGCCATTACGCTGCTTGCCGATTATGACTTCTGCGATACCCTTGTCGGGCGAATCTTCGTCATACACTTCATCTCGGTAGATGAAGGAGATGACATCCGCGTCCTGCTCGATTGCACCCGATTCACGCAGGTCCGACATCACCGGTCGCTTATTCGGTCGTTGCTCCAGGCCACGATTGAGCTGCGACAGCGCTATTACCGGACACTCGAATTCGCGCGCGAGCAACTTCAGTGAGCGGGAAATTTCAGAGATCTCGCCGACGCGATTATCGCCGAAGCCTTTGATCTGCATGAGTTGCAGGTAATCCACCACCACCATGCCGAGGCTGCCGTTGGGGGGG
>JBBDIR010000031.1:0-26093 GCA_040880325.1 Pseudohongiellaceae bacterium | reverse complement strand
CGCATCTCCATCGGGCTTAACGCGGCACCGTCGTCGATAAACAGCGGACGGTCCTTGAGTTTTGCCACGGCGTTGTTAAACCCGGGCCAGTCTTCTTCGGACAGGTTACCGGTTCGCAGTTTGGTCTGATCGATCTTGCCGATGGAGGAGAGCATACGAAAGATCAGGCTCTGCGCCGGCATCTCGAGACTGAAGACGAGCACCGGTTTGTCTGTGGTCATTATGGCGTTCTCGACCAGGTTCATGGCGAACGCCGTCTTACCCATCGAGGGTCGACCAGCCACGATAACCAGGTCTGATTTCTGCCAGCCCGAGGTCATCTCATCCAGGTCTTTATATCCGCTGGATAGGCCGGTGAGGCTGCCGTCCATGCCGGCGAGCTCATCGATTCTGTCGACGGCCTTGCTCAATAGCGGGTTGATCGAGATCGGACCCTGATCCTGCGGCCGCTCGTCAGCTATGTTGAATACCTGTTGCTCCGCCTCATCCAATACGACGGCCGCCTTCTTGCCGCCGGTGTTATAACCGCTGTCGGCGATGCCGTTGGCGACGCTAATGAGTCGACGCAGTATGGCGCGCTCGCGGATGATCTCGGCATAGGCGTGAATATTGGCCGTGCCTCTGGCGTTATCGGTGAGCTCGCCGAGGTAATCGACGCCACCGGCGCTTTCCAGTTCATTCAGGCTATTGAGAGACTCCACCAGCGTTACCACGTCGATGGGGCTGCTCGCCTCGCTCTGCTGCGACATCACGCGAAAGATAATCTGGTGTTCGGGACGATAGAAATCCTCTGGCAACAAGACATCGGCCAGGTTGTCCCATTCCGTGTTGTCCAGCATCAGACCACCCAATACCGCCTGTTCCGCATCGACCGAATGAGGGGGCACCTTCAAGGACGCCACATTGCTGCTCTCGCGGTTTTGCGGGGTGTGGGGAGTATCGAAGGACATGATTAAATTCTACTTTTCGTTGGGAGATGTTGGATTGCGGGCGAAAAAAAACACCACCTGAATGAACAGATGGTGCTTCATGACGTTGGACAGGTCAAGGACTAGAAGCGCCGCTGGCATGGCTGCTGATTGGGAGAGCCTTAAGCTTCCTTGCTGTCTTCTTCGGCCGATTCCTCAGGGGCCCCTGCTTCGGGTATGTCAGTGGACTCGGCTTCTTCGACCTCTTCGATAACACTGCCGTCGTCGCTTACGCTAGCGGCCGCATCGAGGCCCTGCAGGTCCAGACTGATGGTCGCTGTCACCTCATAACCCAGATCCAGGTCGATCTCGTAGCGGCCCAGCTCACGGATGAAGCCGTGAGGAAGTAACACTTCAGCCTTAACGATATCGGAACCAAACTGCTCATTCAGTGAGTCGGCTATATTCTGTGTACCCACGGAGCCAAAAAGCTTGCCCTCATCGCTGGCGTTCACATGCATGATAAGCCCTTTACCATGCACCACGGCCTGGCGTTTCTGCGCCTGCGCAATATTGGCGTCCTGTGCTGCAAGCAATTCTGCCCTGCGGCTCTCGAATTCGGCTAGATTCTGCTTCGATGCAGGGATTGCCTTACCTTGGGGAAACAAGAAGTTACGCGCGAAGCCGGATTTCACCTCAGCGGTATCGCCGATATTTCCCAGGTTCACAATTTTTTCAAGCAGGATAATGTTCATTGGTTCTTCCTCATTTCAAATTCTTATCTGGCACTGTCGCAGTGCTATGTTCTCGTTACGCCGGCTTCTGCAGGCGCGTTCTAAAGTCGTACCAGCTATCCAGTAGTGCGAGCAGCACGACCAGATTCGCTACCAGTGGCAACACGATTAGCGCATAGAGGACAGCTAACCACAGGCTCGAGAGTTTCTTCGCCGCCACCACCGCGTGTATCAGGGCTAGCCCGGAGAACATCAGCGGTAAAATCAAATACAACATCCAGCTCGGCGGGATGAGTATCGCAAAGTTCGCCAGCATCAATAGACCGACGAGGAGCAGTGCCACCTTCTGCTCTATCCGAAGCCCGTGGAATTCTTTTTGAAAACCACCCGGATTGAACAGTGCAGCCTGCATCCAGCGCGACAGCATCAAAAGCACTATCGCCAGAAACATATAGACCGCACCCATAAAGCTGGTCATTAAGTCTCGCAGCGAATCCAGTTGCTCGCCTTGTATGCCGTTTGCATCGAAGTAGGGCTGCATCTGAATGAATATCATATCCAGCAAAGCCGGCTGCAAACGCAAATATATCTCTACGCAAACACCAACGGCGATTGCGGCCAGCAGGGTAAACTCCCAAGACTCTGAAGATCTCAGTAGCCCCGCCAACCCTGTCACTCCCAACAACATGATCATGGGAACCGGGTCGCCTGCCAGGGCCCATCCTCCTATGGGAAGAACGGCCCAAACCAAAACCTGCGCGGCTTCTCTCAAACCCTTTCGCAGTATGACCAAGCCCACAACGACAGGGCTTAGAAAATACACGAGCGGTATAAGGCCTAGCAGCAGCACCGCTATGATGGCCTGTTTGCGTCCCTTCATTACGAATTCTGCAAGGCCGCGCATGCTTTGTCCCTATTAAATTAGTGCCTTTTAAACCTGATGACTATCCGTATACGGAATCAATGCCAGGTAGCGCGCACGCTTAATGGCCGTGGCGAGTTGACGCTGATAGCGAGCCTTGGTGCCGGTGATTCTGCTAGGGACGATCTTGCCCGTCTCAGAAACATAGGCCTTCAGGGTTTCCAGATCTTTGTAATCTATTTCTACAGTACCTTCTGCAGTGAATTTGCAGAATTTACGTCGGCGAAAATAACGAGCCATAATTTTTATCCTGTCTGTCTATCTATCTCTATTCTTTCTAGAAAATGGTTTGGAAGTTGCTGTGCTTGAGAACTAATTCAGTCCTGCTTCTCTGCTTCAGCCGCTGGAGCCTCGGCTTCTTCAGCTGCTGCCTCGGCAGGAGCTTCTTCAGCAGGTGTCTGATCGGCTTCAGGTTCTGCCGCAGCAGCTTCGGCGGCTTTCGCAGCGGCTGCCTTGGCAGCGGCTTCGGCTGCATCATCTTCCATCTTGCGCTTCTGCTCGGCGCGTTGCCTGCGCTCTTTGCCTTCGCGCTCGCCCTTCAGAATCAAAGATTCTTCAGTCACAGGCGCCTTGGCCTTGATGACCAGGTTACGAATAACCGCGTCATTGAAGCGGAATAGAGTAGTAAGTTCTTCCAAAGCCTCAGCATTACACTCGATGTTCAGGAGGACGTAGTGTGCTTTGTGGATCTTGTTTATCGGGTAGGCGAGTTGGCGTCTGCCCCAGTCTTCCAAACGATGGATCTGACCACCGCTGTCATTCATCAACTGAGTATAGCGCTCGATCATCCCTGGGACCTGTTCGGACTGGTCGGGATGCACCAAGAATACGACTTCATAGTGTCTCATAGAGACTCCTTCTGGGTTAATGCCTTCCGGCGAACTGTGCTGTTCGTGGTAAGACAAGGAGTTATGTAGCTACGGAAACGAGTCCGCAGGTAAAAAAGAGGGGGAATTTTAGGGATATAAGGTGCTGGATGCAAGCTTTAACGGAAATTTGGGGCTGTTGTGCTGCTATCGCGGTTTGCGGGTTGAATGCCCGCTATATGTGGGGGTTGGGGTGATGGGGCAGTCGATGCCTGTTGTGGCTCGACGCACGCTGTAAATACATCCCTGTACGCTCGAGCTCGGCGTCCTGCCTCGCACGGCGTCGCGCAACAACTGGCACCAACTGCCCTGCAGGGTTTGTGGGGGAATTCAGGATTGGCTAATTCTCGATTGGGGGACGATTTACAGCTTGGCTTTGCTTAGGCGCTGGCGGCGTGCCTCGTAGAGGCAGACTGCACTCGCCACGGACACATTGAGACTACTCAGGGCCCCTGCCATGGGTATGGATACGAGGAAATCACAACTTTCTTTAGTTAGACGTCGCAGACCGCTGCCTTCCGAGCCCATCACTAGCGCTATAGCACCATCCAGGTCTTGGTCAAATAAGCAATTATCGGCTTGATCGGCGGCGCCCACCAGCCAGACACCCTGCTCCTTGAGCTTATCCAGAGCGCGGGCCAGGTTGGTCACTGCAATCAGATTGACGGTCTCGGCGGCGCCACAGGCCACCTTGCGTACCGTGGCATTCAGGCCCACCGACTTGTCTTTCGGGATAATCACGGCATCGACGCCGACGGCGTCCGCCGTGCGCAGACAGGCCCCCAGGTTATGTGGATCGGTAACCCCGTCCAAGATGAGCAGCAGGGGTGGATGATCGAGATTCTTCAACAGATCGAATAGCTGCTGCTCGGACTGGGTGTTGTTTTCGAACTCCGCAAGTGCGGCCACGCCCTGATGCACGCCCTCGAATTCTCGCTCGAATGCTTCCTTGGCAAGCTCGGTTATCGCGATGTTGGCATGCGCCGCGAGCTCACGTAGAGCTGCGACGCGTTTCTCGTCTCTGCCAAGCTGAAGCACGAGTTGGCGTACCGAGCCCGGCCTTTGATTGAGTAATTCGGACACGGCATGAATGCCGATTACCTTCTCCTGATTGTCCTGCTTATTCTTCATGCAAGTTTTCGCGTGCTCTATGACGAGTCAATCTAAGCGCCAGGCTTTGCCTTCGGTTTTCTTCGGCGCCTGTTGGAGGACTTCTTTTTCGTTGTAGCATCACCGCTACCTGCTGGCTTCGCTGCGTTTTTACCACCGGCCTTGTTCGCCTGGTTCTTTTTCGGGCCTGCTTTCCCAGATTGATTCCTGTTCTTCGAATTCTTCGCGGCCTTCGAATTACCGCTAGTGTCGGTCTTACTCTTGTTTTTTTGTCCTTTTGGTTTTCTGGAGTCGGACCGTTTGGCTTGCGCTTTTCCGAAGCCCTTGGCCGACTGTTTTAGACCTATCATCTGCAGATCGATCTTCTTCTCACTCAGATCGACTCGAACGACTCTCACTTCCACACTGTCACCGAGACGATAAGTTTTCTGACTGCGTTCACCGCTCAGACAATGATGCACCGGATCGAAATGATAGTAGTCATTGCTCAGCTCACTGATGTGCACCAAGCCCTCGACATAGATTTCATTGAGCTCGACGAATAAGCCGAAACCGGTCACCGAGGTGACGGTGCCAACGAACTCATCGCCTACACGGTCCTGCATGTATTCACACTTCAGCGCATCGATAACGCTATAGCTCGCGGCATCTGCACGGCGCTCCGAAGTGGAACAGATCTCGCCCAGCTCGATCATCTGTTTGAGATCGAATGGATAGATTGCCTTCTTCTCAAGAGCTGCCGCGCCACTGTGTTTCTTAACATGAGGGCCGGGCTTGTTGCGCACCAGATAACGTATGGCACGATGCACCAGCAGGTCGGCGTAGCGACGAATAGGCGAAGTAAAATGCGCATAGGCATCGTAGCCCAGGCCGAAGTGCCCGAGATTTTCCGGTTGGTAGACCGCCTGCATCAGCGAACGAATCAGCATGGTTTGCAAGAGCATGCGATCGGGTCGGCCCGCCATCTGCTTCAGCACGTACTGATAATCCGTCGGTTCCGGCTTGTCGCCGCCGGGCAGATGCAGACCCAGCTCCTTCAGGAACATGCGCAGGTTTTCCAGCTTGTCTGGGTTAGGGCCCTCGTGCACGCGATACAACGCCGGCAACTTTGACTCTTCTAACAGGCGCGCCGCGGCGACATTTGCACAGAGCATGCATTCCTCGATCAGCCGGTGCGCGTCATTGCGATACACCGGCACGATCTCGCGAATCTTCCTGTCCTCGCCGAACACGATGCGAGTCTCCGTGGTGTCGAAATCCATGGCCCCGCTCCTGTCTCTGACTGCGCGCAGCGCATGGAACAGGGAATGCAGATTCTCCAGATGTTCAATGAGTGACTCATGACGCTTTCTTATCGTCTCTCGAATGCTCTTCTGCGAGTCGCTCTGCGCCTCCTCGACGATATCCGAGACTTCGTTGTAGGTCATGCGCCCATGGGAATGAATAACGGCCTCGTAGAAGCTGTAGTCTGTCATCTCTCCACTCGCGGCTATCTCCATCTCACAGACCATAGTCAATCTGTCGACCTTTGGCTTCAAGGAGCACAGACCGTTGGAAAGTTTCTCCGGCAGCATGGGGATCACGTGACCGGGAAAATAGACCGAGGTCGCTCGATTGATTGCCTCCTGATCCAACGCGCTACCGATGGTCACGTAGTGCGAAACATCGGCGATGGCAACGTACAGGGTCCAACCGCCTTTGGAGTGCAGCCGCGCAAACACTGCATCGTCGAAATCCTTCGCGTCTTCACCATCGATGGTGACGAAGGGAATGTCTCTCAGATCGGCACGACCTTGAAGCTCCTTCTCGCCGATTACTTCCGCGTAGCGATGCGTTTCCTGCTCTACGGCAGCTGGCCAAATATGGGGAATGTCATGACTGCGCACCGCGACTTCGATCTCCAGGCCGGGTGTCGTGCTATCGCCAAGCACTTCGACGATCCTGGCGATCGCCTTCCTGCGCCTGCTGGGATATTCGGTAATCTGCGCGACAACGAATTGGCCGTCCTGTGCCTTACCCGCGTGCTGGTCGGGAATCAGGATCTCGTGGCTCACCCGCTTGCTGTCGGGCACCAGGATGCCGAAGCCGTCCTCGCGGTAATAACGCCCCACGATCTGTTCGAACCGACGCTTGAGGATCTCGACGACCATGCCCTCGCGTCGACCACGATTATCGAAGCCGGAATGGCGGGCTAATACCTCGTCGCCATCGAACAGCTTCTCCATCTCCCGCGTGCCGAGAAACATGTCGCCGGAGCCATCCTCGGGAATAAAGAAGCCGTAGCCGTCCTTGTTGCCCTGAATTCGGCCCTTGATGAGGTCCATGTGCGCGGCCAGGCCGAACAGGCCGCGGCGATTGCTAATGATCTGACCATCGCGACTCATCGCGATCAGCCGGCGGCGCAGCGCCTCGACCTGCTCATCGCTGCTGAGTTTCATCTGCTCACACAGCGCCGGATGACCGATCGGCTCACCTATTTGCTCTAGCAGTTGCATTATATATTCCCGGCTGGGGATCGGGTTCGCGTAGTTTTCGGCCTCGCGCTTGGCGTGAGGGTCTTTCGATTTTGGGTTTTTTGACATTGAATAAAGGATAGTAGAATTAAGAAGAGTGCAGTATACACGCTGCCTCGTTTAAAGTCTGTGACCGGAGGCAGCCGGATCGGGGTGGACCGCGGTATTGACAGGCTTCGCCGCTCTAGATAAAGTTGCGCCGCTGCTCGTTTCGAGCGGTTCCCATCCAAGAATTTGCCCAGGTGGTGGAATTGGTAGACACGCTAGCTTCAGGTGCTAGTGCTCGCAAGGGCGTGGAGGTTCAAGTCCTCTTCTGGGCACCAAATCAACATTCAAGCACTTCCTGTTAAGTTCTAAAAACCCCGTAATTTATAGACTTTCCTGATTTAGTTGTCCATTTTTGTTCAATAAAATCCATTGCATTCCCTGCAAAAGCTGGGTAACTTTCTGGGTAACTTCTATGTTACCCAAGAAGGCCATTATGGCAGCGCGCAAATCCTTGACCCATGCCAGACAAGCTGAGGCTGCAAAGCCGGAAGATAAGCCATACAAGCTCAATGCAGGGGGCGGACTGTTTCTACAAATCATGCCCAATCATGCCAAGCGTTGGCGCTTGCGCTACTTTTACCTAGGCAAGGAAAAAATGCTCTCATTAGGAGTTTTCCCTGCTGTGAGTTTGCAGGATGCCAAACTGGCGAGGGATGAGGCTAACAAGTTAGTTGCACGGGGGGTAGACCCCAGCCAAAAACGCAAATATGACAAAGCAGCCGCTTTGCTTGCACAGGAAAACAGTTTTCAGGCCATCGCGGAAGAATGGCTTGCACGTCAGACTGATAAAGCGGCTAGTACCCGTGCCAAGTCTGCATGGTTGTTAGGCTTTGCTATTGCTGATTTTGGTCGTTGCCCGATCAACGACATTAAGCCGAAGATGGTACTGGATACCTGCCGTCGGTTTGAAAAGAAGGGCAAGCTGGAAACTGCCAAGCGTATCAAAGTCAAATGCAGCCAGGTATTCCGTTATGCGGTGGCCACTAGTCGGGCAGATGGTGATCCCACGCGTGACCTTGCAGGCGCACTAAAGCCTGTTCAAACCAAACATCGTGCAGCTATTACTGACCCTTCAAGGATCGGGCAATTATTGAATGATATTGATAATTACAGTGGGTCGCTGGCTGTAAAAGGTGCGCTGCAACTGGCATCGTTGATATTTGTGAGACCGGGTGAGTTACGTGCAGCGCGGTGGGCGGATATTGACCTGGAAACAGCAGAGTGGCGTTACACGCCTCCGAAGACTCGTAATCAAACACAAGTAGACTTGATTGTACCTTTATCCCGTCAGGCAATAGCAGTCTTGAAAGCCATGCGCGCAATCAGTGGTAAGCATGAGCATGTCTTCTACAGTTATGGCAAAGAAGGGCATTTGTCGGAAGGGGCTGTGCTCGGTGCATTAAGGCGCATGGGTTATAGCGGTGCAGAAATGACCGGGCACGGCTTTCGAGCAATGGCGAAAACAGTGATGTTGGAAGTGCTAAAGATGCCTGACCAATACATAGAGCTGCAACTTGGCCACAAGGTACGTGATCCGAATGGCGGCGCTTACAATCGCGTGAAGCATCTCGAAGACAGAAAAATCATGATGCAGATCTGGGCAGATTACCTAGACACGCTACGCGCAGTGGCTCGCGGTGAAAATGTGATCGCCCCCGCCTTTAATAGAACAGCACAAAAACTGCCCCATGCGGCGGGGACTACTGAAAACCATCTGTAACTAATTGATAAGTATTTTGAAGTCGTTTTCAGAATTGTACGGTTGCCCCCAATGTTGCCCCCGCGCTTAGCATGTCACCACCTTTTGCTGGCGTCTATGTTAAATCCAATCATCCAGTGATTCACCCAGTAAATTTAATCGTGCTGCCATGCCTGCAAGCGACACGGCAACAAAGGCATCATGCTTTTTATTCAGTCGTTCAAAAGTACGCCAGTGCATCCCCTTGGGCTTCCAGCCGTTGCCGTTGAGTATGCCCGGTTCCCAGTCCAGCTTGTCGCGGATTCTGTCAGCCCGTCGCGCTGCACGGTCATCCCAGGTTTCTCGCTGGCTGGGGTAGGCCAACTGGAAACAGTGGCGGCAGGCAAATATACCGCCACCGTAGAGAATCGCCACACGCCGGTTACAACCACGCGCAGGACAGAGAAACCAGGGGCGTTCTCCGCCGAAGTTGCAGGCTGACCAGTCCAGTTGTATCGGATAGCTTTCATCTTTCCATTCATCGCCACCACTTCTGTGCCGGTAGGTGAGAATAACTCTACCAGGTTCCGTGCGCACCCGTATTGAGGGAACCACTTCACCGTCACGTGACCATTGCCAGCCGAAGGACTGGTTCGGCTTCAGTAATCCGTCTCGTTTCCAGCGCCGCACGTCGATTGCCCTGTAATCGCCAGTTGTGTCTTTTGATCCGTAGTGCCAGTGTCTTCCGCTACCTGTTCCGCCCATACTTACCTCCAGATTTTCCCGAAATCATTAGGGAGTTTTAACTTCATGTTTGTCCTTCCTGGTATCTGTTTGAATGCCAGTAGATTGTTTTGTACCTGTAAGAAATTGTTCGCAATAACGCCGGTCGCTGTCCCATAAACCTGCAATGGCTTCCGGTTCGCCTTTAGTGCAATGCCCAAGGTGAGGGTGATTGGTCCGCTGGAAGTATCTGCACGCCGCACAGGTGGCCGTGTAGTCGGGTTCTGGTGCTGGCGGCACTTGCTTTGCCTGCTCCAGACAGTAAGCCCGTGCTTCGGGATTGGCCGCACACTTCGCCAGCAAATCGGCAATAACGGCCGAATCGGTTTCCTCGATATGCGCCAGCCATGCCCGGATGGCCGTTTCCTGACCTGGTGACAGTTTAGGTAATGGTTCCGGCTTCACTGCGACAGCGACAGTTGCGACGGGTGCGACAGTTACAGTGTTATCCATTTCTTGTGTCGCAATTGTCGCGGGTGTCGCCGTCATAGCTTTGGCAAGTCCACCTTTTTTAATCAGAGCAGAAAGTGTCATTGCTTATCCTTTTTCAGTAACGCAGGGTTGATATGAATCTCCTTGCGTTTTCCATCTTGAATCAGCCGTACTCTCTCAATTTCTAACAGTTCGGTCAGCGCAATATCAAGCGCAGCTTTTTGGCGCAGGTGTCCTGGTGTCACGTTACGTTGAATTTCCCGGCGGGGAATGATGTTTGTCTTTTCCCTTCGGCAATAATCGAGCAGCCAGCTATCCAGTCGCACCGCGTCGGCCGCCTCGATGGGTAAGGCCAGTTCACCATAGAAACGCCGGGCTTCGTGTAAATGCCAGGCAGCGATTCGTGATGCACCCTCGAATGACGCCAGACCGACAGCACCACCTGCACCATGCTCGAATAACTGAAACAAGGCGGCAATTCTGGCCGCGTTGTCAGCGGTTTTACTGGCTACGTCGCGCACGTCATAGAGTTCCCCGCCGGATCGCAGTTCACTTTCAATGGCATCGTGAAACATCACCCAAGCGGCCTTGGTGTCTGCCGTTAATGGAAAAACAGGTGGTGTCAGTGCGCCATCGTCATCAATGGGAACATCCTGTTCCAGTATTGTTGCAATGCGCTGATTGAACTTTGCCAATGCTGGCCAGGTTTCGGGGGGTTCGGTAAACGGTCGATTGCCTTGTGTCGATTCAGGCCATGCCACAAGAAAGCGGGCAAGAAATCCCGTCCCCCGTGCCAGCCCACCGGATCGGTCAAAGAAACTGCGCAAGGTGGCTTCCTGTACCTGCAAGGCAATGGTCAGCCGTGCGCCGCGAACCGTGAAAGATTCTGAAGTGCGTCGCTCGGTGGCAATATCTGCACCGTCCCAAAGCTGGTTTAGTGTTGCGAGGTTGCGCATGACTGAATCCTTACCCATGCCGTGCGCACCGAACACCAGTCCGGCTTCACTCGATACCACGCCACCGGAAGGCCAACCTTTTGCCAGATTCCATTTCAGGGCTTCAGGTGTGGCGTCACCATAAATCAATCGGGGGACTCTTGGCGCTTCAGGTTTGTCATGCTCAAGATCGCGCAGGGCAGCTTCCTGTTCGTGTGTCGATTTACCGGTTTTAGAAAGTTGGCGTATTTTTTCCTTGATGCCGCCGCGTTTTGCTTCCCATGCTTCCAGTGACGCACGGTGATCTTTTATCACTGGTTTTGCTACTTCGGCTTGGTTGGCTTCATAGTCATGAATTGCCTGCATGAAAAAGCCGTCACAGGTTGACTTGCGTTCACCGGAATCGGCAATGGTCAGCAGAAACAAACCCACAGGGCCGGAAAGTTTTTCTGCCCGTTTCACATCGGCATGAGCTTGTACCGATAATGACAATGCCGCCAGGGCGGAAGAGGCCACCAAAGGAATCGGTGCCTTGGTGAATGCACGGACTTCCTCGACAGCGGCGCGTAGCGTGTCGGGTAGTGCATCAAGTGGATAGGGTTCCGCTTCGATCTTTGCTGTGAGTGGTAACGGGGCAGGCCAGCTAAATCCAGTTATTACTGGCCCATGGTCTGGTTGTGTTGCTTCATTGACAGCCTTAGCCACCGCCTCCAGTCCGGCCAGTGCAGCCATATCATTAAAGTCAGTAGCATCTTCTGGCCGTTGCTCGCCAAATGCAGGTACTGCCACTTTCGCGCCTCCCGCCTGCGCAGCCATGTTCGCTTTGGTAATACCCGGATTGCCCTCGGTGATTGCATCATCATCAGCGCAGATTATCATTGGCATATCAGGTAACTTTTGCCGCATGGCCTTGGCTACCAGCTCCAGATTTACTGCATTGAAAGCAATGGCGACCGGGTAGCCTGTTGCACGATGAATGGTTGCGCCGGTGGCGAAGCCTTCAGTGATGCACAAGGCTTTTGCGTCCTGAATGCTGCCAATACTGAAATAACCGCCGGCAACCAGACCACCACTCAGAAATCGCTTGTTGCCATCAGGAGCAATAAATTGCAGGGAGCACAGTTCACCATCCGAACGTACTGGTATGACCAGTGCATCTTTATACAATCGTGATCCATTGGCTTTGATGTTTTTGCGGACAAGATATGGGTGATCATCATGCGCTGGTTCTGCTGCATTCCAGATTGTTGCTGCTTTATCGGCTGCATTCGCATACTGTTGCTGACGTTCCACTTCTTCACGTTTACGTGTTTCTTCCACACGTTGCATGAATGCAGCACGTTCAGACTGTGAAAATGGTTTGTCTCGCTTCGCCTGCCAGTTCTCCGAAAAGCCCGAAGACCAGTCACCGAAGCAACCGCCCAGACCATCATCAAACAGCTTGCACCAGCCAGCCGTATTGCCGTTACGTTTACCAACACCGGGAAATCGGTGTAACTTACCGGGTTCGATAAGATCGGGGGGTTCCAGTCCAGTGGCATGGATTACATCACGAAATTGCGAGAGTGCATCAGTCATCATGCTGTCCCCCTCGGTTGCTTATCCATTTCGCCAGACACATGGGTAACCATCCCCATAAGGCGAGAGTGACGATTACTGCTTTCATGCGGGAAGCAAGAACGATAAAATAGGAAGGGCATTTAGTAGTATTCGGGGTCGCCTGGTGACAGCCAGCGCGACCTTTTGTTTTACTAGTCATGTTGATTGCCTCCCCCTAGTTCACAGCACTGCGACTGTTATCAATCTGCTGGTTCAGCCAGTCATTTACCTCCGCCTCGATCCATCCCACGGCACGACCGCCGAGGGATATAGGTCTTGGGAAACGGTCTTCCGAAATTCGCAGATAAATCGTGCTGCGGGAAAGCCCGGTGCGTGCCTTAACGGTGGGAAGTCTTAGTATCGTGGTAGCCATGTTTGCGCCTCCTGAGGCGTTGTTGAACATGGCTTAATTACGGACGAGCTAGGGGGCTACCCTTCAAGCTGTCTAGTGAAAATTGGTGCTAGGCCTTGTGGTTGTTGGGTTCGGCTAATCGAAGTAGGTAGCCCCTATCTGGCTACCAGTGAGAGGTTTTCGATTTAGGGGTGGGATTGTCGTCCTGGATGAGTTGTTTAATACGGGTAATGGAGAGTCCTTCTTCTTCGGAAGCCGTTTTCAAAAATGCTTTCACACCCTGGGCTTTTAATTCATTAACCCGCTTTCGGATGCGCTCCCGCCTTTGTTCGGCGGATTCAATATCACCGGCCCCGGCAACAGGTTGATCCACCAACCGGGTTAATGTCCGTTTATCAATCAAGATTTGATTATTTTCAAACGTAAGAACATCAGATAACGGTATTGAATGACCAGCGAAGGTTAGAGCCAGGCAATCACCAGCCAGTAACACCATATGACTGGAATACTTCTTCCCCTTCAACATGCCGATTTCCCATCGGCTATCCGATACGCTGTCAGTGACAGGTCTATGCAGTCCAAGCAAGCCAGAAAGAAAATCAGCAAGTAAGGTGCAGGAAGTCTGCCATTGTTCAACACGGTTAATTGGTACAGGTATACGGTTGATGTCATCGCGTTTTTCACAAACCACAAATAAAGCCGGATCGCTGGGGCTATCAGTGATTGTATGAACTGGCCGTTCACATTCTTCTTCACATTCAGTGCATACCACGCTGGTGGCAGGGCGCGTTATGCGAATCAGATTATGTGTTTTCAGTTCCTCAACTATTTCGGTAGGCCACTGGGAAAGCTCGTCGGTGTTGATAGTCACGGTATTCCCTTGCAGTGCCGCCAAGCGATCAAGCAATTCAATCAATGTTAGTTGCGGCGTCATCCTTTAGCGGGTTCCGGTGCTGCTTCGACTTCCTCGGGTTCCTTGGGTTCTATCCCGGAGCTTTCCAGCATGTCACGAAGTTTCAGATCGTGTTCATCGTATTTAAGTGAACAGGAATTGGGGTGAGTAATGCGGATGGTGACGAGTTTTGCCGGTTTGTCGGCATCCACAATAATGAAAGCGGAAAGCTCAACCTGGGTGACGTTATACAGGTGCAGTGGTGTTGATTTGTTGATCTTCTCATAAAGCGTATAAACCGCATCCGGGTTCTTGGTCGCATCGGCCTCCAGCGTAATACGGTCACCTTTATTCACCCGTGAAGAAAGCCGTAGCCTCTTAACCGTTACATTCTCGATGCCGCTGCCCACGGTAAAGACAAAAGCAAATGCCTTCTGGCGTAGCGGATTCAGGTCATAAACGCGCTCATCCTTGGGGTCGGGTGGTATTTTATCCAGTTTCAGAATTGCCGTGGCAAACATCCCTTGCAATGGATTAATAGCCTTGTATGAGCCACGAAAGTTCAAATCAAGTGAGCCTTCTTTCTGCGAATAGACAAACACCACTTCAAAAGCGGGGTTATGCGGGCGGTTAGCAAACTCACCATCTACCCATTCGGGGCTTTGTTGTGAATAGTCTTCAGGATAGGCGAAAAAATAATCCAGTTCGCCACGGCGGAAGGGGTCCACCACGCAGTTGTTGCCCCGGCCTTCGGTATGGTGAAAGTAGTCGCGGATCAGTTTGGCGAGTTTCTGAATACTGGCGTCATCGACTGCGGCAGGTTTATGACCAAGGTGTTTGCGTTTGCGCCAGTAAGAAAGGGTATCAGCGTGATAGAAGCGGGTAGCACCCTTCCAAAAATCTGAGTGATCCAGAAAGGTCACCATTGCACGGTGGTAGTGATTGGGTAATTTTGACAGGGCATCAACGAAGGGGGGAATGGCATCTGGCGTTTCCCGTAACTGCCAATTTGCCTCATCAATGATGGCCTTGAAGCCTTTCTCGCAACTAAGATTGAAGACTTCACGGAATACAGTATCCATCGGGTTTCGCTGTTCATCATTCAGAGCCAACCAGGCGGTAAACAGGGCATCCGGCTTGGTCTCTTTCATGGCCGAGAAATCCAGTTCGGAGAACAAGCCCTGTCCATAGAAATAACGGGCCAGCAGTGCATTGGGAATCTGTCGGAAAAAGTCTTTGGTGGTGTAGTGCCGAACCATGTATCTCTCCAGAACTGATTTATTATCTATCCCTTGGATTATATGGGATTTTACAGTACATTACAGTACATTCACAGTATGCCGCCTGACGCCTCCAGGGATGGAGGCGGTAGAGTGAAGCAGGACGCCCGAACCGGGGGAGAAAATGGCGACCGCCAAGACCACCACGCTGACCTTTCGTATTGAACCAGAGCTGAAAGAAGCACTGCGCACTGCGGCGCAGAATGAGCACCGTTCCATTGCCAATATGGTAGAGGTGTTGATCCGGGACTACTGCGCCCGTAATGAAATCGCCATCCCAGAGTCGCAGGATACTACTGATAAATAGGTAGTGAATATTTGGGCCAATCACTGTGGTGATGGGGTGTAAAGGTATATTTTTTAAGATGGATTCAGTAACTACCCATGAATATTGAAAAATTAGAAGCCAGCCTCCAGTCGCTTGTGGCCAATATTTCAGAACAGTCATTTATCTATGACCTATTACTGGCATACGACCAACCTCAATCATCTATCACACGCCTGCAGAAAGGCGATTACAATCTTTCAAAGAATCCGGGTGAAATCCTTTGGAAAAAGAAGCTCTTCTTCAAGGAAGAGAAAAATGCTGACCTGCATGAACTCATCGATAAGCTGGAGCATGATCCAGCCATTACCCGTCATCATCCCCGCTTCATTGTCGTTACTGATTACCAGACACTACTAGCGGTCGATACCAGGATAGATGACACGCTGGATATTTCTGTTCGGGTGTTAGCCAGTCATTTTGATTTCTTCCTGCCCTGGGCCGGGATGGAAAAGTCACAGATTCAGGGTGAGAAACTTGCTGACATCAAAGCCGCTGAACGTATGGGGCGGCTGTATGATCTTATTCTGGAAGATAATCCCGTAGAAAATGAGGCCGATAGACACAGCCTGAATATTTTTTTGTCGCGCCTGCTATTCTGTTTCTTTGCTGAAGATACTGGCATTTTTGAGAATAACCAGTTCACCAATGCTATCGCCTCGCATACCTCCGGTGATGGCAGTGATCTGCAGGCATACCTGCAAAAGCTATTCACGGTTCTCAACTTGCAGGAACGGACAGAGTACCCAAAGTTCCTGCGAGACTTTCCCTATGTAAACGGCGGGCTGTTTGCCGATGATCACCCTGTTCCAAAGTTCACCACCAAATCAAGAAAAATAGTTCTTGAGTGCGGGTCGCTTAACTGGAAAGCCATCAATCCCGATATTTTTGGTTCAATGATGCAGGCGGTGGTGCATACCGAGCAACGTAGCAGCATGGGCATGCACTACACCTCTGTTGTTAACATCATGAAGGTGATTGAACCTCTGTTCCTGAATGATCTTTATGAAGCACTAGAAAAAGCAGCGAATAGCGAGAAGAAATTAACAAAGCTGCTAAATAGGCTTTATCACCTCCGCATTTTTGACCCGGCCTGTGGCTCCGGTAATTTTCTGATTATTACTTATAAAGAACTATGCAAAATTGAGATTGAGATTTACAAGCAATTGCAGAAGATAAGCAATAAGTGGAAAACAGCTAAATCAGGTTTACACCTTAACCAGTTCTACGGCATAGAGAAGGATGACTTTGCCCATGAGACCACCAAGCTATCTCTCTGGCTAGCAGAGCATCAGATGAATCTTGCCTTTAAGGATGTGTTTGGTGATGCGCGACCCACGTTGCCGCTACAGGATAGTGGTCATATTGTTTGTGGGAATGCAACGCGGTTAAATTGGGAAAGTGTTTGCCCTAAACAGGATGAGAATGAGGTCTTTATATTGGGCAACCCACCATACTCCGGGTCAAAGAATCAGTCAAAGCAACAGAAAGATGACATTAAACATGTCTTGACAGGTATATCTACAACAAAGAGCCTAGATTACATAGCTTGTTGGTTTATTAAAGCAGCTCAATATTTAAATAATACATCGAGATTTTCTTTTGTATCAACTAATTCACTATTTCAGGGCACTCAAGTTCCTCTTTTATTTCCGCTTATCCTGGAAACTGGCGCTGAAATATATTTCGCATATAGAAGCTTCAGTTGGTCTAATAATGCTCGAAATAAAGCTGGTGTTACTTGTTCTATCGTTGGAGTGAGAAAAATAAGCAGCCAAGATAAAATATTATATGAGGGTAATAGCGAGAAAATAGTCAAAAATATAAATCCTTATCTATATGAAGGTAAGCCGATTTTTATCAAAAATAGATCCAACCCGTTGTCCGACTTACCTCGCCTGCAGATAGGAAATGAAGCGTATGATTGTGGACATTTGACATTTCTTGATGAAGAAAAAATAGAATTTGTAAAAAATTATCCTGGCTCAGAAAAATTCTTTAAAAAAGTTATTGGTTCGAGCGAGCTAATTAAAGGATACCATCGCTGGTGTATTTGGATTGAGCCAGATGAACTAAATGAAGCAGTGAAATTTAAAGGTATATTGGATCGAATTGAAAAGGTAAGAGAGTTCCGTGAAAAAGGGGGGATGAATGCAAGAAGTTGTATGGATCGCCCTTATCAATTTCGATGGGTTAACAGAGCGAAAAATTCACAGATAGTTCTGCCAGTAGTCTCTTCTATGAGGCGTGAATACATCCCCATGGATTTCGTTGATAAAGAATCAATTATTATAAATTCTGCCCAAGTTATTTTTGATCCTGAACCGTGGGTTTTTGGGGTGCTTAATTCAAAAATTCATATGGCTTGGGTCAAAATTGTAGGTGGAAAACTCAAGACCGATTATAGATATAATGCGGGTCTTTGTTATAACTGCTTCCCAATTCCTGGTCTCTCAGATAAACAAAAAGATACCATCTCGGCACATGTGTTCGTCTTGCTTGAGGAGCGTGAAAAACATTCTGAAAAAACCTTAGCTGAGCTGTATGACCCAGACTATATGCCAGATGGTTTGCGTGCTGCGCATCATGAAATGGATTTGGCAGTAGAGCAGTGTTACAGAGACCGCCCATTTAAATCAGATGAAGAGCGGCTGGAATATCTGTTCAAGCTGTATGAAGAAATGATTGCAGCTGAAAGTAATCTAGGGAAATAATAATGCCTAATCTTGTTGAAGTGACCTATGCGCAAAATGGAAAAAGCCTCAGTGTTGATTCACTTGGCATGAGGGAAATGCAGGCGCGGGCTTTTGAGGCGCGTAATGCCCAGTATCTATTGTTAAAAGCGCCGCCAGCATCGGGTAAATCTCGCGCTTTGATGTTTCTAGGACTGGATAAGCTTTTTAATCAGGGAATCAAGAAAGTGATCGTGGCAGTGCCCGAACGCTCTATCGGCAGTTCCTTCGATAAAACAGAACTTACAAGTCATGGATTCTTTGCCGATTGGGATTTTAAACCGGATTACAATCTGTGTACCCTTGGTGGAGAGTCCAGCAAGGTTACTGCATTTAAAAACTTTCTCAATGATCCGCGTGAAACAATTCTGATCTGCACTCACGCTACTTTGCGCTTTGCCTTTGATGCGGTTGATGAGTCTGTCTTTAATAATGTGCTTTTGGCCATTGATGAGTTTCATCATGTATCAGTTGATGTAGAAAACCGCCTAGGCGAGGTGTTGCGTTCTATTATGAGCAACACCAGTGCGCACATTGTCGCCATGACGGGTTCCTATTTCCGTGGGGATAGTGTGCCGGTGTTATTGCCAGAAGATGAGGGCAGGTTCACCAAGGTTACCTATAACTATTATGAGCAGTTAAATGGTTACACTCATTTGAAAACATTGGGCATTGGTTATCACTTTTATCAAGGGCGCTATTTAAGCGCGATTGGTGAGGTGTTGGATACGGACAAAAAGACCATTCTTCATATCCCCAATGTGAATGCCGGTGAATCAACCAAAGATAAGCTTAGAGAAGTCGGCGATATTCTTGATATTGTAGGGGATGATCTTCATCAGGATTCAGAAACCGGGGTGATATCAGTAAAGCGCCATAGAGATGGAAAGATCATTAAGGTGGCTGACCTTGTAAATGACAACCCGAAAAGCCGAGACAAGATCGTTGCATATCTGCGTAAGATGAAAGACGTGGACGATTTGGATTTGATTATTGCTCTCGGTATGGCGAAAGAGGGCTTTGATTGGCCCTATTGCGAACATGCACTCACCGTGGGTTATCGTGGTTCACTGACTGAGATTATTCAGATTATTGGGCGTGCTACCCGTGATAGCAGTAATAAAAATCATGCCCAGTTTACCAACTTAATTGCGCAGCCTGATGCGGTGGATGATGAAGTAAAGATCGCTGTAAACAATATGCTTAAGGCCATTACTGCTTCATTGCTGATGGAGCAGGTGCTTGCGCCGAACTTCAAATTCAAGACCAAGCGTTTTGATGATGAAGAGAATGAAGAGGGTACTATCAAAATCAGAGGCTTTAAAGAGCCTAGCTCGAAGCGGGTTAAAGATATTGTGGAATCTGACCTGAATGACCTGAAGGCCGTTATTCTTCAGGACAACAAGATGCTGCAGGCATTGCCCGGTGAGTTTATTGACCCGGAAGTGATTAACAAGGTCATGATTCCTAAAATCATTCAGACTAAGTACCCGGATTTGACCGATGAAGAGGTGGAAGAGATTCGCCAGCATGTGGTGGTGGATTCAGTAATTAAAAATGGCGAGATAAAAGAGGTTGGGGATAAGCGCTTTGTTCGCATGGCGGGTAAGTTCGTCAATATTGAAGACCTTCATATAGATTTGATTGACAGGGTGAATCCATTCCAGAAGGCGTTTGAGGTGCTTTCTAAATCGGTGACGGCGAAGCTATTAAAAGTAATTCAGGAAACCATAGATGCGGGCCGTATTCAGATGACAGATGAAGAGGCTGTTATCTTATACCGGGATAAGATTGGGCCTTTTGTCAAAAAGCATGGCCGGGAACCCAATATAAATTCTACCGATCCACTTGAAAGACGGATGGCAGATGCCTTGGTATATCTGCGAAATAAAAAGCGGCAGCGAGCAGCCGGTAACACTGAATGATCGATTTTGATAAAGAGTTAGAAAGTATTCTGATGGATGACCCGCTGGGTTTGCTGGACGTAAAGCCGAAGCCATCCTCTGCGATAACGGCAGATGCTCGCCTGATTACATCCTTTGAAGAGATTAACGCTTATATCAACGAGCATGGTCACGCACCAACAGCGAGCAGGGATATTAAGGAGCGGCGGCTTTATAGTCGGTTGAAGGGATTGCGGGATAGTCCTGATAAGGCTGCAGCGTTGGCTAAATATGATTCTCACGGATTACTGAGCGATGTTGTCGCCCCCGTGCCAAAAGAGATTAATACGATTGATGATATTTTGGAGGATGACGTGCTGGGTTTACTGGATAGCAGCCTGTCTAGCGAAGCAGATCCAACGGATATTTTTACACTGAGAAATGTCCCTAAATCCATTGAAATGCCAGATCATATTGCCAAGCGTAAACCTTGTGAAGAGTTCGATGAGTTTGAGCCACTGTTTAAACGCTACCATGCTGATTTATCATCCGGTATAAAAACGACAAGGAAGTTTGAAAGTGAACTGCAAATAGCCGTTGGCGAGATGTTTATTCTGCAGGGAATGCTGGTTTATGTGGCAAATGTGGGTGAAAAAGAAAAGCGCAACTTTGGCAATGTGAATGCACGGCTTTACTGTGTGTTTGAGAATGGTACGGAGTCTAAGATGTTGCTTCGTTCTCTCGCTGCAGCATTCTGGAAGGATGAACACAGCCGACAGATCGTTGATGCTAATCAAAGTGAAATGTTTGTTCAGCCTGAACAGGTTGGTAATGATGACAAGCCAACGGGCTATATTTATGTGCTGCGTACTTTAAGTAACGACCCGAAAATAAAAGAGCTTGATGATTTATATAAGATTGGATTTTCTAGCCAGCCTACACGACAGCGTATTCAAAATGCCGCCCAGGAACCAACCTACTTAATGGCAGATGTTGAAGTGGTATCCGAGTTTCAAACCTACAACTTGAATCCTCAAAAATTAGAACTTTTACTGCATACATTTTTTGCGGAGTCTTGTTTGAATTTTGATATTTTTGATAAGAATGGAGCGCGATATACACCAAGAGAATGGTTTGTTGTTCCACTGCATATAATTGAAACAGCGCTTAAATTACTGATTAACGGTGAGATTTTCCATTACCGTTACGATAGTAAGAAACAAGAAATCTTGCCTAAATCATCCTGAAGATGGTGGTGTCTGAGTGTGAAGTACGTCCGCCCGTCACGCCGTTTGCAAATAAAGCAGCAACCGCCACGCCGGGCTACAGCGTGCCAAGATTCAGGGCCGCCAGACTGCCAAACACCGGAAGAATTTAAAGCGTGTAGCCAAAACTTTGGCCATGATGGCGTGATGACTACCTTTGTTAGTTATGGTGAGGTTCAGGAAAGCAGGCAGTCAGAAATTTTTGCAGCATTCAAAGTGCCACGAAAGGTTGTGGCTAACCCAGATGTGGGTGAGTTGGCCAAAGCATTGGCACAGGAAATGAGGGTTTTAAAGGATGATTAAGCGCGGTTTCAATAGTTGCAACCTTTGCAAAATATGGGTAACAATCTGGGTAACATTTTACTTATATTAATATATATCTATATATATCAAATAGATATATTTAATATTCCAGTCCTCTTCTGGCACCACTTTTTATTTCCACACTGCCAGTTCGGCTGTACCGATCAAATAAGTACTCAATCATCGAGCCGGGACTTGAACCGATAAGAGGTTCACAAAATGCGTAGCATTTTGGACGCCTGCCTTCCAAGGCGCCCCGCAGGGGTTGGAATCGCCCAGTAGAAACACCCTCATTACCATAAAAAAAGTAGTAAATTTATCAACTGAAATGTTCTCATTACTTATTGTAATTGAGTCAGCACCGGTTGCGCTTAAACAAATATCAAGTCCTTCACCATATACTTCATTGGTGAAATAAAGCGGTACCGGTGTGCTTGTTGGCACAACGAACGCGGGTGGACTTTCAACTGCATTGCTGATAGCAAAGCCTAAATCTAAACGTGTAGCATCAGCTGTAGATAACACATCATAGCGTTGACCTGTATCTACATTGCCGTCAGCTACGACCAAGTTGGGTATGTTGTATTGGACTTCGTTCTCAGCATCACCTTCTGTGATACTGATGCAGCCGTTACGCTCTTCCGTTAACTCTTCGCCACTATTTCCTGGTATTTTATATATGGTTTTGTAGGGTTACTGCTGTCCATCTCCTATAGCTGAGCCCAGAAAGATCCGAATAAGTTAAAGGGGAGAGAAGCAGAGAAGCCCATACTATACTTGCGCTCGTTTGGTGATGATCGCGAAACAACTCTCAATATCAGGTCTGCGCGATCCACATTTCTGGGTGTTAACCCGCCCTACTACTTTCTTGAAAAATTTGAACTGGCAGCGCGATCGAAGATAAATCGAATTTCGAAACAATTGATAAGATACGCGTACCGTTTCCATCCGCTTTTTCTGATCAGATTGATGTTTTCCAATCCCAAAGAGACATCTGAGCAGCAGTTGGGTCATTACCTAAAACGCTTCGGATATTTTGTTGCTATCGGCAAGCCAGGTGAAAAGATTGTTACTCCAGGAGCATCTAGATTGTATGTAACCGATGAAGAATGGAAGCAGACAGTGCTGGATCTGATGGGTGAATCTGAGCTTGTGGTACTACAACCTAGTCGCACGGATGGGGTCTGGTGGGAGGTAGAGCAGGTGTTTAGTAAAGCAGCTCCCGGAAAGATATTGCTCTGTATGGTTAATTACTTCGGCTTTCAAAATGACTATGAAAACTTTAAGGCAAGAATGGAAGCCTTGCATCCTGATCGACCGGCATTGCCGAATTCGATAGGTAATGAACGGCGAATCGTTTTCCTAGGATTTAGTGAGAATTGGGAGCCGCGGCAATATACATTGCAAAATTACTGGAGTATCAGTTGGCTATTTAGGGGCACTACCGCCAATCTGGCAAAGACGCTGAAACCATTTATGGAGAATAGGAAGGCCGAAAACCCAGCCAGCTAGTAAATTGGGTGTTCTTTCTCCGAAGATTGGTTTCCTTTCCATGCGGAGGGGAGGCCGATTTTATATTACCCAAGGGCCTTAGGGTATTCTATGGCATCACTAGTAAGGGGGCGGAGAGATTGAACATTGTTCTCTCCGCCCCCTTGATGCTCTTTGCATGTGGGCTGTCCGTATCTGCTAGTGCCACTTATTTCCTCAGAACCCTCGTCTCTATGGGGCTTGGCTAGATTTACAGCACATCAAGAGGTGGTAAGGTCAAGCTCGAAGCCTTTTTCCTCCACCTTCAACCCTCTGAAGACGAAGCGGAATTCTGGAAAACAATGGGAGAGAGGGTGATTGTCCAGATACAATCAGATGTAATAGGGGAGCCAGAGAAGGAGTAGAGGGAGGCCGCCCAATTAAGCCTCTTCGTTGTTACCCTGACCGCGTCTATCACGGATGGTCTTACTTAGGGCTGACGCATGCACAATGCTCTCTGGTTCAGATAACGTGAATGTTCAAGTGACCGCCGGCGGTTGTCTCCGTCGCTAGTGAACAGAATGCCAGACGAATATCCTGCAGCAATTCCATCTCGGCTCCACACAAAAACATCTGATAGCTGAATAGGAGCTATGATGTGCACCATGGAATCGGTCGCATCCTGTGGGCTGTAGCTGACTCGGGGATCGTAGAGCGCTTCCAGGGAGTTAATGTCTGCCAATTGCCAATCAGAATAGCCGCCAAGTGTTAGACGTTCACAGTAGGCGCTTGCTTGATTCCAAGTAACGTCTTGCTTGTTATCTTCGATAGTCCACAGTATTCCATTTATTATTACAGTTCCCTCTGGCATCGTTTCAGCAGGCTGATTTTCCGATGGAGCCGAGGTTGCTATGGAGTTAGTCAATGATCTTGCAATCGATGGCGCAGGCATAATACCAGAATCGAATCTTGCGCAAACTACCTCGCGCGCTAGCGTCCGGCATTGTAATGGAAGTACCGCTGCGCCACCGAGGTTAACAGTTCTGTCGCAATTTGAAATTTGAGCAGGATTGCCTGCATCATTAGCTTCTAAACGGCACGTGTTTCCTGTAGCCGTGGCCCATGCCACAGTATATGCATCCTCGAATTCTTGTATAGTAACGCTTCGCACACCACCACCCACATCGGTGCCTAAAAGTCCGCCACTGAGCCAAACATCATTCAATCGTGGCAATGAAGGAGCTATAGGCGTGATTGCTGTGACGATAATATTCAAACTATCTTCAGCGACTACATTGTTAGAATTTTTCGCGATTAGGCGGTAAGTCGTGTCCGCCGACGGTGATACTTGAATTGAGCCGTTAGCTTCAACAGGTCCTATTCCTTCAATCGTTACCTCCGTTGAATTAGTTGTGCTCCAGGACAAAGTCGTACTCTCGCCACTCAGTAATTCAGCCGCTTCTGTGTTCAGAGTTGCAGTTGGCATAAGTGCTGCTGGTTGCACTGGCGGCGAGTCGGGCGTCACCCATGGCCAGTCAGGGACAAAATAAATTGCTAATAGGGCAATTATGCCGCCACCCACTGAAATAAAAACATTACGCACCGTGCCCGATTTGTGATCTTTAACGGGCGATGTGTCTTCCCTGCTTAAGTTGCCAGTATCAACTTTGTGTCCAACCTCTTCCAGCGGCTCATCATGTTCTTGTGCAGGTTGGCTGGGCGATTCCTCTTCGAAACCTTCATGGCTTTCCTTAGAAAATTGATGAATGGTATCTTCGGTATGAGGTTTTGGATCGAATGCAGCGTTTTCTGACATATTTGAGCCAGCAGACGGGTTTTCTCTAGATGCGCTGAGCAGACGATCCATATCTCGAAGTAGCTGCTGAAATACTGGAGAATCTGCCGTCCCATCCCATTTAGACATATCCAACGCCTGATAGGAGCCAAATCCAAACGGCGGACTGATGTCATCCAGCAGCAGAGGAATGAGGTTGCGCTTATTTTTGCCGACTTCGGCCTCTTCCAATACCCATTCTGACGCCACAGAAGCCCGAGTCCACACAACTATAACGCATGACGAATCATCAAGAGCTTTGCCGATATGGCTTCGCCACGTTAATCCTGTCGGAATGGATCGATCCCAGAAGACCGACAAACCCTTTGATTCCAGAGCTTCAGCAATTTTCCGGACCCGTTCTCTATCTTCTTTGGAATAGCTAATGAATAGTTTTGCCATGTCTCACTACACTAATTAACTAAATGTGCCCTCACATTAGACAATCACTTTGCTTCGTGCAAGGTATTCAAATAAGGAAACGGCCGCTAGGAACTAAACAGTAGGATAAGGTTTCAAAGAACTAGCTAAACAAGAGATGAAGCTGCTCACGGCGGATGAGCGCACGCCACGACTGCCGGAAGGGGACTAGGGGAGTGTATAGGAAGCATAAAGGCTATCTCCGAACTACCGGAGTGTCCAGCCTCGCGACCGATTGATCCGAATGAAGCCCTTTTTGGTCGAATTCTCCCGGAATTCGTTCACTTTCACTCTTCTTCGTGATCTGAGCTGACACCGAATCCTGACCGATACCCCTTCAGTCTGAATCCAGACCGAGTGTCTGCCGGCCGCCGTCCCTGGCAGACTGTTAAGATTCTTTCCCTCTCTTTATTGGCGAGCGAGTCAGACGCGGTCAAACAACCCGATCTGTGGCGGCGCCCTGCCCGGTGGAAGATCTGCCTGGTGATCTGCACTTTCCTTCGATCTGAGGTGATCGAGTATTTGCCGGATCACCGCTGGGTCCTCTATGCAGGCAATGATCTTTACCGGTCCCTGACACTTCTCACAGGTTTCGATGTCGATACTGAACACTTGCTTCAGGCGTTGGGCCCAGGTCATGGCAGTGTGGCGCTCGGCGGAAGTTCGGTCATCGGGACTGTCGCTGGTCTGCTTCCCTCGTTTACCTCCCTTACCCCGCCCGGACGGTGTGACCAGCGCCCGGTGTTTGCTGTTAGGTGCGAACACTCCTTGGACATAAATCGACACTGCTGCTCGGCGCCAGTATATGT
>JBBDIR010000030.1:0-30011 GCA_040880325.1 Pseudohongiellaceae bacterium | reverse complement strand
GTCAGCAGGGCATCGCTGCTTGAGAACTCATACACCAGATTTGACTATAGCTCTCAAATGGCGAAGACTATGATAGGGTCTATACGAACGACGGGCTGATCAGTTCAATTACCTATCCTGATACAGTTAAGAATTATGATTATGACGCTGCCAACCAGATCGTCGAAATTGAAGATACCACGACTTCAAGCCTAACTGAGGAAATTACTTATGACCCTAAGGGGAGGTTGGATACTTATACCAGAGATAGCGTAACTAGAACTTGGTCTTACGATGCCAATGGGGTGCGTTACGAAGAAGACGAAGGGGCTCTTTCTAGAACATACACTACTTATGCAAATCAGATTCAGGATATTTATAGGAATGATTTAAGTAGTACTGAATTCGATTACGACTATGACTACGCGGGCAATCGTATTGTTAGCAATACGCTGGATTACTACTATGACGAATCAGGTCGGCTTATAGAAATCGAAGACAGCAGTACGACCATCGCAGAGTATGAGTACAATGGGCTGGGTGAGCGAGTTACCAAGATCGCGGGCGGTATCACCACCTATTACGTCTATGATGAAATGGGCCATTTGATCGGTGAATACCCATCTACAGGGCCGACATTAGAATATGTCTGGCTCGATAACACGCCGGTGGCTATGGTAGTCAGTGATATAGGAACAGAAGTATTTCATATCTATCCTGATCATTTGAATACGCCACGATTTTTAGCAGATTCTACGGGTGTCGTGGTTTGGCGTTGGGATAGTGATGCGTTTGGAAACGGCGTGGCGGATGAGGATCCAGACAATGACTCGACTGATGTTGCGATGAATCTTAGATTTCCTGGTCAGCTGTATGATGCTGAAACAGGAACGCACTACAACTATTTTCGGGACTATGACCCAGTTCTAGGTGGATATCTACAAAGTGATCCGATTGGACTAATGGGAGGGTTGAATACATATGCTTATGTAGCCGGAAACCCGTATTCCTATTCGGATTCCAGTGGATTGGCGAAGGACTCAATTACTGCTCGAATTGAGGCCCTAATAGCCAAGGGAGATGCTAGATCACTTAAGAATCTCGTCGATAGTGGCGCATTGAACTCAGCGCAAAAGAATTTGGTTGACCAAGCGGTAAAAAGATTAACTACTCAAGCGGACGATTTTATATCACAATACTGTAAAGCTAACGTGAACCGAGAATTTCCCGGGCAGCTTAGAAGTAAAACCGTATCGGAAATATTCGATTTGGCTAGGAGTGGAGATCGCGCTGCTAGAACCGCAAAGAAGCTACTAATGGATCAAAGGTTTAGGAAGTAATGAATTATAGCGTGTGTTTATTATTTTTTAGCGATTTTCAAGATGGTTCTACCCCGCTTTGGGAAGAAAGGATCGTGCTATTTGGAGCTGATAGTGAAGTAGAAGTTCGGAAAAAGGCTGAGGATTATGGGCGCAGCGAAGAACATTGCTATGAATCTGAAGGAAGAAAGCTAAATTGGAAATTCGAATGTGTCGAGAGAATATATCAAATTGATGGCGATTTAGTCGACGAAATAGAGTTGTTTTCTCGATTCTTACGAGACAGTGAGGTAAAGAGTTTGTTATCTAGATTTGATGAAACCGACTCCATCACCCCCAATAAGCAAGAAGGGGACACTGATAACTTAGCAAAGGAGGAAAAACGGACACCCACAACCTAATTGTTCCAGAATTATCCATGCATTGGATGCGCTGTGCCGACAGTTGAACAAGTCCAACTTTTGGCTATTTCAGTTTATGACGTTGCGAATTGGAGTAGTGGTGCTCTTTGCACAGCATTTATGCGCAGAAAGCTCCCGGGGATGAACTACAGATGTAAAGTGATGTGATTAATTTAGTCTACGAGTAGAAATTCCTGGCTTGTCCCTGCCCGATTAACCATTTCTGTTCGACGCGAACAGCCATCTTTCTAAGCTCATTCAGACACCCCACCGCACGACCGAAGCGACGGCCAAAGTAGTGTGTGTTGTTTACCCAGCGCCCTTGCTCTACCCCTAACTTCTGCAATATGGACTCTACGTTCGAAGGTATAGCGCCACGCTTATCGGATCTCACCGCGCGGCCAGTCCAGTCGACCAGTGCAAAATAGTCGGTTTGCTCGATTGGTAGCGAATGGGCAGCTCCTTTTCTCTCAGAAGCCAATGGGGCCATCCAGTTCAGCTTGGCTTTCTTCGGTTTCTCAGCGAATGATTCCAGCCGCTCTTTGATCGAGGTGAACTCCGAGCGCTCAAGGGTGTTGCATTGCCCTGCTCGGATTGGGTTGAGGTCGACATAGGCCATACAAGACACCAGCGCCGCTTCGTCTAGCAGGGCCTGACTGTGAAACCTACCTTCCCAAAATCGACCTGTGCAGTTGTCCTCTTTGTTGGCCATTCTGGCAATCGTTTCATTCAGGCAGCGCATGAACCAGCTCAGGTCGGCTAGCCGGGCTCGCCAGATATCAACAATACTATCCAACGCGTCCTGCTCGAGTTGGTTCAGAACGAATCCTGCTTTGTATCGATGAACAACTACCGGGCCAGCATAGAGATTGAGCCAACGCTCGATCACCTCATCCGAGGACCATTGTCGCGCTCGTTCAGTATCGACGTGCAAGACCAAATGAAAGTGGTTGGACATGACTGCATAGGCACAGACATCTATCGCGAAGACGGAAGAGAGTGTTTTAATCCTGTCCAGGATCCACTGTTTGCGGTGGTCAAAGTTCTTTCGGGTGGCCCGATCAAAACCAAAGAGGAAGGCGCGGCGAACGCAGCGAGAAGTGCAATGGTAGTACGGAGTGGTCTGGGTATCCACCAGCCGATAACGAGGTTGAGTCATGGGTTCTTCCTTGAACGACAAAGCTACAACTTCAGTTATAGATGATGTTCCTGAAAACGCCAATTCAATTGCTTAATTCGGTGGATGTCCCATTCTCACATTCGTTCGGTATCGACGTGCAAGACCAAATGAAAGTGGTTGGACATGACTGCGTAGGCGCAGACATCTATGGCGAAGACGGAAGAGAGCGTTTTAATCCGGTCCAGGATCCACTGTTTACGGTGGTCAAAGTTCTTTCGGGTGGCCCGATCAAAACCAAAGAGGAAGGCGCGGCGAACGCAGCGAGAAGTGCAATGGTAGTACGGAGTGGTCTGGGTATCCACCAGCCGATAACGAGGTTGAGTCATGGGTTCTTCCTTGAACGACAAAGCTACAACTTCAGTTATAGATGATGTTCCTGAAAACGCCAATTCAATTGCTTAATTCGGTGGATGTCCCATTCTCACATTCTCATCGATTCGGTGGATGTCCCATTCTCACAAGTGGATGTCCCATTCTCACATTCTCATCGTGCATTCTCATCATTCTCACCGGAGAATAAAAACGGTAGAAATTTTGGAATATTCATATTGATTTCCAACAAACTGAATTTGTATTCAAAAATTGCAACTGGAAAAGAGCTTAGTTGCACAGTGATTCTAATCGGCTACTGCCGTTCTCAGAAGAGCGTATAAAATCCGCAAAATTTGTAGAATTTGCCGCCGCATATCTGGAACGCATTGGCTCAAGTGAGTTGTAAAACTCGCTTGCTTTTTCTGGGCCAATATCTCTAGCTATACTATCTAGAACATTCTGAAATCTCGCATTAATCAAAGGCTGAATTCGAAGATCTTCATCCCGATAAGCACCCAAGCTCATTTCCATGGCATCGGCATTTGTAGCTTTGGACGTGTTCCAAACTTCGCACATGGAATCTTTGCGAGTTGCAGTTGTCTTCACAGCGAAATCCAGTGCATCTCTCAATTCAGCTTTAAGAATATCCAGCTCTACTAAGTCGAATATACCGCTGATCGATATTGATAGCGGATTAGAGTCTGCTTCCATTGCTCTTGGTGCACGAATCAGAACAAACGTTTCTAACTCTGCAGATGTAAGATTATTCCTCCTATTTTGTTCAGCGTTCCGTGCTGCATCCCCAGTAATTCTACGGAATTCCTCGATGTTACTACTGTTATCTGACGTGTAACCGCCAATATTCCCTATATCATCTTGTGCCAGCACTATTAGTGGTATAGCAATATACCCCAATAGCAGAACTTTCATATTTAGTAATTTCATACTCCTCCCTAAGAAAATGGAGCAGCATTAATTCAATCTGATAAATTGCGATTGCTGCTCAGAAATGGCTATCACTCTTGAATAAAGTTCAGAGAAATTTCCCCGCACTGACAGGCTCTTTCGAGACGCTATCAACATCGTGGGATTGTTTCAAGGGGTATTTCCGGCTCAGTTCAACTAAACAGGGCATATGGAACGACAGTCTGAAAAGTAAGCTAGAGATTACTGCGCCTAAATTCTTTGCGATAACGTGTCTAGCAGATTCTGGAGCTAAGCTCGCAAACAAGTTGTGTGTAGTGGCTCAGTGTTTTGACCACAAGTTATGCGACCCCCAGGTATCGAGCTTCAGTTTCATTGGGGGTTATTCCCTGGTTTGCTACATGCGAATTTGGCTGGCTATAGAAAGAATAGGAAATATATGGACGCTCCCGCTTTGTCAAAAATATCTTCGACAATAAGTCCTACTTGTGCAAGAGTTGGAGTGAGATCAACCCCGCCTTGTTCTCACAATAAGATCCTCCTTAAGCGTAATATTAATTTCATATTCGGTGTGTAGACTGCGAGCTTTCTACTAAGTTAATCAAGGTTTTCTACTATGGCTAAAAACCGCTCCGGCATCCTGTTACTTTCATTGTTAGTGCTGCCCTGCACAGTTGTTGGCCAGAACGAAGGCCCACGCTGGATCGCCGGTGACCATCATATTCATAGCCGCTACAGCGTTGGCTGGGATCGTACACAGAACCCGCCGACACCAATTTTGGGTGGTGATGCTATCTACCCAACCCACATGAATGCCCTGATGGCGAAATACTATGGTCTCGGTTGGATGGTCACTACTGACCACGGCGGTCCCAACCACAGTCAGGTAAACCTGGAAAGAGCCTATCCGGAGTTGTTGCAATCTCGTCTTGTTGTGCCGGAAGTAATTCAGTTTTACGGCATGGAATTCGACACTCCCGGCGCTGACCATTCCAGCGTGATCATTCCTCACACTCATGATGAGGCCGAACGTCTGCACAGCATCGAGTCACAGTTTTCCAAGCGCGAACCCTGGCCCGAAAATCCGGACTGGGATACGGAACCGCGCATGCTTGAGGCGCTGCGGTTTATGCGGGATTTACCCTACGCTCCTGTTGTGATTGCCCATCACCCGTCCCGCTCGGCACCGGGTGAGCGGGACTATGGCCTGGACTCTCCACAGGAACTGCGTGCCTGGAACGACACAGCTCCCAATATTGCCATTGCCATGGAAGGCGCCCCCGGTCATCAGGCCCGAGCGCTTAATCCTGACGGTTCACTGGATCCAGAAGGGGCACGTGGCGCCTATGGCAATCACCCAACCATGGGTGGCTTCGATCAGATGACCGCCATCGTGGGTGGTTTCTGGGACTCCATGTTGGCGGAAGGAAGGAACTGGTGGATCACCGCCAATTCCGACTCCCATGTCCACTATAGTGAAGGGGGCTCTGATTTCTGGCCCGGGGAATATTCCAAGACGTTTGTCTGGGCCGCGAAGAATCACGATGATATTTTGCAGGGCATTCGTGGCGGTCGGGTTTTCGTAACCACCGGCGATCTCATCAGCGAGCTCTACGTAAGCGCCAGCGCAGCAGGTGTTCAGGCTCACATCGGTGGCAGCCTGACGGTCGCGGCTGACAGCCCCGTAGATATCACCATCCGCTTCCTCGATCCGAATACGGCCAACTACCATGGCGAAAACCCGGCGGTAACACGGGTCGATCTGATTATTGGAGAAATTCAGGGCCAGACTCAGGACCCGGCGTCAGATAGCCATACGCCTGCCCGGGTTGCAGCACGTTTCTCGCCGGCACAATGGCAGCAGGATGGCGACTACATGGTGATTAACTACCGCATCGATGCACTCGCTGGTGATCAGTATATCCGCGTGCGCGGTACTAATACCCATCAGCTTGAGCCGGAACTGGATCCCCGTGGCGAAGACCCCTGGTCAGACCTGTGGTTTTACTCCAACCCGGTGAGCTTATTGACTCAGCGCTCCCAATAGCGAGCACCGAATTCATATCACGCCAAGCAAGCGGGGAATGCCCGACCCGGTCTGGTATGCCGCACTCGCTTGTTGGTTAATCTCTAATGATGAAGATGCTAGCGAAGAAGGGAAACCTTGTCCTGTTGAAGGCGGGCTACTTGATCATAAGACGCGCAAGGCTACCGATATCTGTGACACTCCCGGTAACTACCATGACGCTGTAAATTCTGCAGACGATCTTTCGCTGGGTGGCTTGGTAGATAAAGAAGTGGCTGAAAATTCCATTACGCATAAACAAGCTGCGCGTCGCCAAGAGACGGTAGAAACAGCGAAGCAACAGTAAATCTCTTCCCCCTTGGCATAGAAAAGGCTTCTCACCCACACGGGTAGAAGCCTTTTTTATCTGCCGTATTGCCTGCTTAAACGCGTTTAGCTTTTCGTATCTCGTAAATAATATGCGAATAGCTGATGCCATTTAGCACTCTAACTTCTTTCTCTGCCCGCTTTACGCCGCCTATCTTTTCCATCGCGCGCATGGACACAATATTCGTATCGCCCACCCAGAACACCACGGTGTCCACATACTGAAAGGCATGGTCCAGCATTAACTTCTTAATCTCGCCATTGTAGCTACCGCCCCAGTAGTCATGATCCAGGAACGTCCAGCCGATCTCTATCTCACTAAGCTCCTGATTGAGGCCGTGATAGCGGCTCGATCCGATTATCCTGCCAGTCTCCCGATCAACAAAAGTGAAGGCGCTGCCACTGGCCAGGGCATCATCGAAGAAGCCTCGAAACACCGACTCCTGATAACGATTGGATACAGGATGAAGCTGCCACACTTTAGGGTTTGCTGCAGCAGCGTACATGCCTTCCCAATCGTCTTCCTTGATCGGACGCACAATGATGCGGGGACCTTCTAGGGTCACTCGATAATTGAAAGGGCTTTTCATGAATGTTCGCTTTCGCTATTAATGTCTTAACTGCTTCACTGGCCCCTCTCGTTACTAGTTACTGCCCAGTGCGGCCAGCGCCAGTCGCGCCATCTCTCTATGTCCGTAAGCGGTAGGATGATAGCGAATGCCATCTTCCGCTATAGTGGCTCCATTAACCCAGCGCTCAGAGTCAGCACAGGGACCATGGCCCTCCGCATGCACATAGGCATCGGCGATAAGAACTTGATTGCTTGCTGCAACGCTAACGAAGGTGTCCTCGAGTTTCTGACCGAGAGCCGCAAGGTAGCTTGTGTCATCGGCACTGAGCTCAAGCTCCTCACAACTTATAGCATCTGTCGGGAAGACTCGGGGATAGGCCACCAACACGATCGCAGCCTCTGGCGCCCTTGCCTTGATGGCGTCAAACATCTCTCCCAGTTTGTTGGGGAGCTGATTTAGCGCAGCATTGATCGCTCCCTGGTCCAAATTGGCGGCGCAATTCTCCGCTGCCGTTTTTCCGGAACAGGCGAAGGTCGATGAGGTGTAATTTATATCGTTGCCGCCGATGGTAACTGTCACTAATGCCGTGTCAGGACTGACGGCTTCGATCTGAGGCGCTGCATCGCCTTGGGGTGTGTCGACGATATTGGCAGTAGTCGCGCCATTACAGCTTACATCCGTGATCGTCAGTCCCAACTCGGCGGCGATGAGATGGGAGTAATTGTTATCGGAGCGCCCACAGGAGCCTTCCTGGACTTCTATGCCCGGCCCTGCCGCGAATGAGCTGCCTAGCGCGACATATTTAGCGCCTGGCGCTAGCGTATCTTGCGAGCAGGCCGCCATGGCCGCAAACATTGAGCAGCACAGTACGATAAAGTTGATTTTCTTTCCCATGGAATTCTCCTGGCTTTATGTGAGGGAATGGCTCCCTCGTTTTTATGTTTGTATCCGATCTGTTTATGTCAGGGTCTGAGCAGGAAGAATAAAAGCTATCGCGAGGTAAGTCCATGCGTTCTGTGCGAGTCAGACACTGGCGCGGCGTTTCTGCACCGAGATCAACACCACCAACAGACTCAGTCTTCTTTCCTGAAAGGCAGCAGGGAAGAAGCCTCTGCCTTATACCTTTCGATATGTCCGCGCTCTTCGTCGAGGAAGTTATTTATCGCCTGGGCAAAACCCGCGTTGGCGATCCAGTGATTTGAGTGGGTAGTTATCGGTTCGAAACCACGCTGGATCTTGTGTTCGCCTTGGGCGCCCGAATCAAAACTCTTGAGCTTGTGCTGGATACAATATTCCTGGCCCTGGTAGTAACAGGTTTCGAAGTGAAGAAATTGGTAGTCTCTGGCGCTGCCCCAGTATCTGCCAAACAGCTTTTCTGAATTTCTGAAGAACAGGGCTGCGGCTATCATCTTCTCCTCTTCGAGCGCCACAACCATGAACAACTGCTCCGGCATTAGGCGGCTTATCTCGGTGAAGAATTGCAGATTCAGATACCCCTGCATGCCCCGCATCATATAGGTGCTTTGATAGAACTGATAAAAGCTGTTCCAGTGCTCAGAGCTAATGTCCGCCCCCGTTATGGTTTCAAACCGAGTGCCCGCATCGATTACCTTCTGTCTTTCCTTTCGAATGTTTTTACGTTTGCGAGAATTCAGTGTCTGTAAGAACTCATCGAAGCTCGAATAGCCTTTGTTAAACCAGTGAAACTGGCAGGCAGTTCTGCCTGCAACTCCAAGAGACTCGAACAGTCGAGCCTCTTGTTCTGTCGGGAAAAGAATATGCCAGGAGGATGCGTTGGCCTGATCAGCCTTCTCTTTTAATTTCTCGAAAACGAAGCTGGCTAGCGCCGCTCTGTCAACAGAATGGTCAGTGAATAGTCGCGTACCATGACTAGGGGTAAAGGGGATCGCGCTGACGTATTTCGGATAGTAATTCAGGCCGTAGTTCTGATACGCGCTTGCCCAGGACCAGTCAAACACATACTCGCCGTAGGAATTACTTTTCTCATACAGCGGCATCACCGCTACTAAAAAGCGCCCCTCCTTCGATACCGAGTACACCGTTATGTGCTGCGGATTCCAACCCGTGGCTTCACTACTGCAGCCAGTCTTCTCTAACGCATAGAGGAATTCATAGCGCGTGAAAGGGTTGTCTGTGCCAGCCAATCCATTCCAGGCGCTCGCTCCAATCGCTTCGATAGAATCGACGAACCTGATCTCCAGATTATTCATACACTACTTGTCCAACCTACTGCTTGCTGCCCCAGTATGTATCTATGGCGGTGAATTTTTTAAAACGAGTGCTATACATGGGTAAATTGAGTAGCATTGATGCGAGTGACATTCCCATATTGAATTTAGCAGGTTGCGAGTGAAATCACCTAATCTGATACGGCGCATAGCGGAAGGCGGCTCTGCCATGCGCAAGTCTGAGGCGAAGGTGGCGAGCTATGTACTGGAGAACGCGAATGATGTGATTAAGATGCGCATTATCGATCTCGCGGCAAACTCCGGTGTCAGTGAGCCTACCGTGATTCGATTCTGCCGCGCCATCGGCTTTGACGGCTTTCTGTCCTTCAAGCTACAGCTCGCCCAACAGCTGGGCTTGGGTGGTGTTTATACGCAATTTGCCGTTGACGATAAGGATACCGTTGAAGACCTGCGAAACAAGGTGTTCGATACGACTGTTGGGTCGTTGTTGACGGTTCGGGATGAGCTGGACCCCGATGTCCTGGAGACAGCCATCAACACCATCAGCAACGCCAAACGCGTCGAGATCTATGGTTTTGGTGCCTCCGGTTCGGTTGCCGCGGATGCGCAGCATAAGTTCTTCCGTCTGCAGCTATCGACGGCCGCCTATACCGACCCACACATCCAGCACATGTCGGCTATTTCTCTGGGAGAGGATGATGTCGTTATAGCGATTTCGCAGTCCGGTCAGACACGCGCCCTGCTGGAAAGTGTTAGCCTCGCGCGCGAGGCAGGGGCAACGGTCATTGGTGTCGCTCCGCAGAACACTCCGCTAAGTGAACAATGTGACTTGCCTATCTATGTGAATATGGAAGAAGGGCATCAGGCCTTCGCTCCGGTTTCTTCACGCATCGCGCATCTGGTTGTAATCGATGTGCTGGCGACCGGTGTCGCTCGACACCGGAAACCGCTTCTCAAAGATCACCTGAAGAGATTACAGAAGAGCCAGCGAGCTCTTCGCGATGTCGATTCGCAGTAGAGCCCTATTCCACAGTAACCGACTTTGCCAGGTTCCGCGGGTGGTCCACATCGGTGCCTTTCGTGATAGCCACGTGATAGGACAATAGCTGCAAAGGAATCGTGAATACGATTGGCGCCAGTATGTCGGGGCAGTTTGGTATATGAATTACCTTGCAGGTCTTGTCGCTCTTATATCCTATACTCTCGTCCGCAAACACATAGAGTTTACCGCCGCGCGCACTCACCGTAGATAAATTCGCCTGCAGTTTCCCCAGAAGATCATTGTTAGGCGCCACAGCAACCACCGGCATCTGGTCATCGACTAATGCGAGTGGCCCGTGCTTCAATTCACCAGAAGGATAGGCCTCGGCATGAATATAAGATATCTCCTTTAGCTTCAAGGCTCCCTCCTTTGCTATAGGATATTGAATACCACGCCCCAGAAACAAGCTGTGGTGCTTGTCGGAAAACTGTTTTGAAACTTTCTTGATCTGACTGCTTAGCTTCAATGTCTCATCGATCAGACCAGGTAACGTCGCCAGTTCATTGACCAGTTTAGACTCTTGCCGCGCGCTTAAGCCCGTGCGTCGCCCGAGGACAATCGAGAGAATGAGAAGCACGACCAGTTGCGTGGTGAAGGCCTTGGTCGAGGCAACTCCAATCTCCTGCCCCGCCAGGGTTAGCAGGCAGAGGTCGGACTCCCGCACCAATGAACTTGTGGCGACGTTACAGATGGCCAGACTTGCCACATAGGGTTTTTTCTTCGCGAAGCGCAGGGCGGCGAGAGTGTCTGCTGTTTCACCGGACTGTGATACCGTGACGAACAGTGTCCCCGGCTGAACGATGATGTCTCTGTAACGGTAGTCACTGGCAATATCGATGTGGCAGGGAAGTTTAGCGACCGATTCGAGCCAATACTTCGCCACCAGACCGGCATGGAAGCTTGTTCCACAGGCGACTATCTGTACATTCTCGATCTTATCGAATATAGCTTCGGCTTTGAGACCAAAGGCCTGCTCCAGAACCTTGCCCGAGCTTATTCTGCCGGCGAGTGTATCCTGAATAACCCGTGGTTGTTCATGGATTTCTTTGAGCATGAAATGCTGGTATTCGCCCTTCTGTGCATCATCCGCCTTACTCTGTATCCTGGTAATCTTGCGGATTACTTTTTTATCGCCGTGCCAAATCTCATAGGATTCGCGACCGACCCGAGCGATATCGCCCTCTTCCAGATACACGAACCTGTCCGTTACCTGCCCCAATGCCAGAGGATCTGAGGCAACGAAGTTTTCCCCGATGCCGATGCCGATCACCAAAGGGCTACCGGACCTTGCAACCACAATCTGGTCCGGCGCACTGCTGTCTATGACACAGAGGCCGTAGGCGCCGTGGAGCTTCTTGATAGTCCGCTTTACTGCATCGAGTAGACTTACCCTGGCTTTGCTGCGTTCCTGATGAATCAGATGGGCGATGGTCTCGGTGTCTGTCTCTGTCTTAAAGACATAGCCTGCCCTAATGAGTTTGTCGCGCAGGGTCTCGTAGTTCTCGATGATTCCGTTGTGAACTATTGCAATCTCATTACCCGACATATGTGGATGCGCATTAGCCACTGTTGTCTTGCCATGAGTTGCCCAGCGTGTATGAGCAATGCCTAACCTGCCTTTAATCTTTGACTTAGTCGCGGCCTCAACTAATTTGTTTACCTTTCCAACGGCTTTAACATTAACAATCTTATTGTTCGGAGCGGACATAATGGCAAGGCCGGCAGAATCGTAACCACGATACTCCAGCCGTTTAAGCCCCTCGAGCAAAATGCCCGAGACGTCTCTTTCTGCGATTGCTCCAACGATTCCGCACATGGCTTTGCTGCTCTCTTTGACTGGGTCTGAAAAATTCGGTGATTGTTACTTCTTGCTCGGTCGCTTCCAGCCTGGGATATTTCTTTGCTTCGCTCTACCCACAGCCAGGTTGTCCGAAGGCACATCACTATTAATAGAGGAGCCTGCAGCAATGAAAGTGTCGTCGGCAAGGGTTACGGGGGCGACAAGAACACTGTTCGAGCCAACGAAGACGTTATTACCGATTACTGTCCTGTGTTTATTGACGCCATCGTAATTGCAGAATATCGTGCCCGCACCAATATTTACATTCTCACCCAACTCGGCGTCGCCGATATAGGCCAGATGATTCGCCTTCGAGCCTTTGCCGATGACGGCATTTTTCGTTTCGACAAAGTTTCCAATCTTGGTATTCTCTTTCAAAACAGTGCCAGGTCTAATTCTCGCATAAGGCCCAACGATGGCGCCCTTTCCGATCTCTGCGCCATCTATATTCGTTCCCGGGAGTATATTCACACCATCAGCAAGTGTGCTGTCTTTGATAATTACATTGGCCCCAATCTTTACGCCGTTTCCTAAACTAACCCTTCCTTCGAAAATCGCGTTTATATCAATCTCAACATCGCTACCAGTTTCTATCTCGCCGCGAACATCTATCCTCGACGGATCTCGAAGCAGAACCCCAGCCTTGAGCAATTTATCGGCATTATTCATCTGATAGTGTCTCTCGAGGCTCGCCAGCTGAGCCTTGTCATTTACGCCTTGTACTTCATTCGCATCATCGATGACCATCGCCGCTAGGCCACAGTCTGGATCCGCGGCGGCCATCGCCACAACATCGGTTAAATAGTATTCGCCCTGTGCATTGTCGTTTCCCAGAGCGGCCAGCCAGGTATTCAGTTTTTGGGCCGGTATAACCATGATGCCAGTATTGATCTCGTTAATCTGCTTTTGTTCAGCGCTGGCGTCTTTCTCTTCAATGATGGCGGTTATCTCACCACCGGCATCACGTACGATTCTACCAAGCCCGGTCGGATTTTCAGTGATGAGTGTGAGTATACAAAGCGTGTTATGGTCCGATTGCCGCACCAGGGTCATTAGCGTATCGGCATTGGTAAGTGGAACATCACCGTAGAGCACCAGCACTCGCTTCTCACTGTCCGTGCAGTCGATCCCCGGCATGGCCTGCATAACAGCATGACCCGTACCCAATTGCTGTTCCTGCAGTGCCCACTGCAGGCCGCTATCTTCAGCAAACTCGGCGCGTATGTGATCGGCACCATAGCCCACCACAACATGTGTCTTGTTGGCATTCAGTTTATGCGCCGCGCTTACGACGTGACCCAGCATGGAGTCCCCGCCAATCTGATGCAGTACTTTGGGTAGGTTAGAATTCATTCTCGTGCCCTTACCCGCCGCGAGAATTACTATGTCCAGATTCATTTATTGTTCGCTAAACGATACCCTATTGCCTGGTGGCTAATTGTACAGCTCTCGTGTCTTGAGAGTGACCCTATACTCACGCTAAAAGAATAACAAAAAAAAAGGTAGCTCATGCTACCTTTTTAGGTTGTTCTCGTGCTGCAAGTGTCAGCAGCTACTTCCTGATCTTGCGTAACGCTCTTAGCTGGGCGGCGGCCTCGGCTAATTGGGCTGCGGCTATCGAATAATCGAATTCAGCTCCCTGATTGGCTATTGCCCTCTCGGCATCTTCCATTGCCTGTTGTGCCGCTGCTTCATCCACATCGTCAGCCCTAAGGGCTGTATCGCTGAGGAGGGTAACCACGCCGCGCTGCACTTCCAGAAAACCACCAGATACGTAGAAGACTTCCTCTTCACCGCCCTGCAAAACCAATTTTACCGGGCCCGGGATCAATGCAGTTAACAGCGGTGCATGCCCAGGGGCAATACCAAGGTCTCCGAGAGACCCTGCCGCAACTACCATTTCAACGAGGCCGGAGAAGATGCTCTTCTCAGCGCTTACGATGTCACAGTGCATTGTCATAGCCATAGTTAATTACTCTTTCGTCTGTTCGAGACAACTACTTCTTCTTCAAGTTTTCCGCTTTGGCGATGGCTTCTTCAATAGAACCTACCATGCTAAATGCTTGCTCGGGGAGATGATCATATTCACCGGCCAGGATTCCCTTAAAGCCGGCGATCGTATCTTTAAGCGAAACGTATTTACCCGGCGCGTTGGTAAAAACCTCGGCAACAGTAAAGGGCTGAGAAAGGAACTGGGCAATACGTCGTGCTCTACCCACTGTTTGCTTGTCTTCGTCGGACAATTCGTCCATACCCAGAATCGCGATAATGTCTTTCAATTCTTTATAACGCTGCAGAACTGTCTGCACACCGTTCGCGGTATCGTAGTGCTCATTACCAATCACCAGTGGATCGAGTTGGCGTGAAGAGGAGTCCAATGGATCCACCGCTGGGTAGATACCAAGTGAAGCGATATCACGCGACAGTACAACTTTCGCATCCAGATGGGCAAAGGTAGTCGCCGGTGATGGATCGGTCAAGTCATCCGCAGGTACGTATACCGCCTGAATCGAAGTGATCGAGCCGTCTTTGGTTGAGGTGATTCTTTCTTGCAGGGCACCCATTTCTTCAGCGAGTGTAGGCTGATAGCCCACCGCTGAAGGCATACGGCCCAGTAGTGCCGATACTTCGGTTCCCGCCAGTGTGTAACGATAGATGTTGTCAATAAAGAGCAGTACATCTCGGCCTTCGTCGCGGAAGTCTTCCGCCATCGTCAGCCCGCTGAGCGCAACACGCAGTCTGTTACCCGGAGGCTCATTCATCTGACCGTATACCATCGATACTTTCGATTCGCCTTCAAGATCGATTACTTTCGATTCCTGCATTTCGTGATAGAAATCGTTTCCTTCACGCGTACGCTCACCAACACCGGCGAACACGGATAAACCGCTGTGCTCTGTGGCGATGTTGTTAATAAGTTCCAGCATGTTTACGGTCTTGCCTACACCGGCACCACCGAACAGACCAACCTTGCTGCCCTTGGCGAAAGGGCAGATCAAGTCAATAACCTTGATGCCTGTTTCCAGCAATTCGTTCGAGCTTGAGAGTTCTTCGTAAGTAGGCGCCTTGCGGTGAATAGGCATACGCTTCTTCTCGCCGATGGGGCCGCGCTCGTCGATCGGTCGACCTAGTACGTTCATGATGCGACCAAGAGTCTCAACACCAACCGGGACAGAAACAGGAGCCCCGGTATCCGTAACTTCAAGCCCTCGGCTGAGACCCTCTGTGCTACCCAGGGCAATGGTTCTTACCACGCCGTCACCTAGTTGCTGCTGCACTTCCAGCACGATGTCTGTGTTGCTGACTTCCAGTGCATCATACACAGAAGGTACACCATCGCGTCCAAACTCTACGTCGATTACAGCGCCAATGATTTGTACGATTCGACCGCTACTCATGTCCGGTTCCTCAATCTCTCAATTTTTCGTCTAAACTTTTTGTTAATGGCTCTGGCCTGATAGTAAGGGCCAGCGCCGCTAATTCGTTTGTTGCTTAATTTGTTGCTTATACTGCCGCCGCTCCACCAGCTATCTCTGATAGCTCTTGGGTAATTGCTGCTTGTCGAGCCTTGTTATAAACCAGCTCAAGTTCGTCGATGAGCTCGCCGGCGTTGTCGGTTGCGCTCTTCATCGCTACCATGCGCGCCGCCTGCTCACAGGCGTTGTTTTCTACTACCGCCTGAAATACCTGCGACTCGATGTATCTCAATAACAAGCCATCAAGCAATTCCTTCGCATCGGGCTCATACAGATAATCCCAATGGTGTTGTAAGTCTTCTTCGTCTGACGGCAGCAATGGCAGAAGCTGCTCGATTGTTGGTTGCTGCGTCATGGTGTTTACAAAAGTGTTGCTAACAATCATCAGCTGGTCGATTTCACTGTTGTCGAACTTGTCGAGCATCACCCGAACAGAACCGATCACATCCGACACTTCCGGCGCATCGCCGATACTGTCAACCGCTGCCACAACATTGCCACCGTAGTTGTTAAAGAAGCGCGCCGCCTTCTTACCGATAACACAGAAGTCGAGCTCGACGTTCTGTGCCTTGTACTCTTTCATGGAGGCTACGGCGGCCTTGAATACGTTGATGTTTAACCCACCGCAGAGCCCGCGATCAGAAGAAACTATAATGTATCCAACGCGTTTTACATCTCTGGTGTCGAAATAGGCGTGTCTGTATTCCGGCGTCGCGTTGGCAATATGACCAATCACCGAACGGATTCGATGGGCATAGGGCTTGCCAAGTGTCATGCGCTCTTGAGCTTTACGCATCTTACTTGCCGCTACCATTTCCATCGCGCCGGTCAGACTCTGAGTACTCTTGATACTCGAAATCTTGGTGCGTATTTCTTTTCCGCCAGCCATTGTTCAGCCTCTGTATGAGTTGTCTACGCGACTACTGTTTTTCTACTACTTTCTCTACTACCAAGTCTGTGTGGACTTGAACTTTTCGATGGCCGCCTTGAACTGCGCGCCAATGTCATCGTTGTAGTCGCCGGTTTCGTTGATCTGCTTAATCAGATCGGCATGCTCGCTGTTCATGTACGACAGCAGCGCCGCCTCGAAATCCAATACCTTATTCAATTCGATGTCTTGCAGATAGCCTTCGTTGGCCGCGTAAATGGAGATACCCATCTCGGCGATAGACATAGGTGAATATTGCTTCTGCTTCATCAGCTCTGTTACGCGCTGACCGTGCTCTAGTTGTGCACGAGTCGCGTCATCGAGATCGGATGCGAACGCCGCGAAGGCCGCCAGCTCACGATACTGAGCCAAGGCGATACGTACACCACCGCCCAGCTTCTTGATTATCTTGGTCTGTGCCGCACCACCCACACGAGAAACCGAGATGCCCGGATTCATCGCAGGACGAATGCCTGAGTTAAAGAGGTCGGTTTCCAGGAATATCTGACCGTCGGTAATCGAGATCACGTTGGTTGGTACGAACGCCGAAACGTCACCGGCCTGGGTCTCAATGATCGGCAGCGCCGTCAGCGAGCCAGTCTTGCCCTTCACCTTACCTTCGGTGAACTTTTCAACGTAGTCAGCGCTCACTCTCGATGCGCGCTCCAGAAGACGGGAGTGTAGATAGAAGACATCACCCGGATAGGCTTCACGGCCTGGCGGTCTTCTTAACAGTAGTGAGATCTGACGATAGGCCCAGGCCTGCTTGGTCAGGTCATCATAAATAATCAGGGCATCTTCGCCGCGGTCTCGGTAATACTCACCCATCGTACAACCCGAATAAGGCGCGATGAACTGCATTGAGGCAGGATCCGATGCGGTTGCCGCCACCACGATGGTGTATTCCATAGCGCCGTGTTCTTCCAGTCGATTTACCACGTTCGCTACCGAGGAAGCCTTCTGGCCCACAGCTACATAGATACACTTTACGTTTTTGCCTTTCTGGTTGATGATCGCGTCGATCGCTACAGCGGTCTTGCCGACCTCGCGGTCACCAATAATCAGTTCACGCTGGCCCCTTCCGATTGGAGTCATGGAGTCGATTGACTTCAAGCCTGTCTGTACCGGCTGGTCAACTGACTTTCTCGCTATTACCCCCGGCGCTACCTTTTCAACGGCGTCGGTCATCTTTGTTTCAACTGGACCCTTACCATCGATGGGCTTGCCAAGCGCGTCGACAACGCGGCCTTCGAGTTCTGGCCCAACAGGAACTTCCAAAATTCGTTTCGTACAGCGGCAAGTTTGACCTTCTCGAAGCGAGAGGTAGTCGCCCAAAACCACAGCACCTACTGAGTCACGTTCGAGATTGAGCGCCATTCCGTAGATGCCGCCTTCGAACTCTATCATTTCGCCGTACATCACATCGGCCAGGCCGTGGATGCGAATAATACCGTCAGATACGCTGACGATAGTGCCTTCGTTTTTTGACTCAACAGAGACATCGAGTTTGTCGATGCGCTGCTTGATGATGTCACTGATTTCGGATGGATTCAGTTGTTGCATGCTTATTTCCTTGTTCCTGACCTGCTCAGGAATTCATTGATTCAGCTAATTTAGATAACTTACCGCGCACCGAACTGTCGATGACATTGTCACCCGCTCTTATGATTGCGCCGCCGATCAAGCTTTGGTCGACGTTGGTTGCCAATATGATTTCTCTTTTCAGACGATCTTTCAGAGCCTGCGCCAACCTGTTTGAAACTTCTGAACTAATTTCAAACGCTGTGGTTATCTCAACATCGACTGACATTTCCTGATTGGCTTTCAGAGTCTCAAACAGTGCAGAAATTTCTGGCAATAAAATCAGGCGCTTGTTCTCTGCGAGCAGGCTTATAAAATTACCGCCCTTCGCATCGAGCTCATCGCCACAGACACCGATGAATGCATCGGCGATTTGTTCGCCGGACAATGACGGTGAAGTCAACACCCGGCGCACAGAAGAGTGGCCAGCCACAGCTGCCGACAATGCGATCATATTGGACCACTTGTCTAAGGCACCATCCTCTACAGCCGTCTCGAAAGCTGCCTTGGCATAAGGTCTTGCTAATGTGATTAGTTCTGCCACTGTCTAGTTTCTCAAAGCTCGGAAGCTAATTTGTTCAACATCTCTTCATTGGCCGCCTGGTCGATCGCACCCTCCAGGATCTTCTCGGCACCGGCGATAGCTATCGCAGACACCTGTGCGCGTAGCACTTCTTTGGCCCTATTCACTTCCTGTTCGATATCAGCCTGAGCCCCGGCGATGATGCGCTTGGCCTCCTCTTTGGCCTGATCTTTTGCTTCGTCGACAATCTGCGAGCCACGTTTGTTAGCGAGATCGATAATGCCAGCGGCTTCAACCTTCGCTACTTTGAGTTTATCTGTCGACTTGGCCTGAGCCAATTCCAGATCTTTCTCGGCTCTTGCTGCCGCTTCCAGGCCGTCCGCAATCTTCTGTCGGCGCTCTTCCATGATATTCATGAACAGAGGCCACACATATTTTGCGCAGAACCACCAGAAAACGAAGAAGGCTATTGATTGCCCGATAAACGTTAGATTAAAACTCACGGTAATTTCTCCCGTTGATTGCGTTCAAATTAACCAGCCAGGGTTGCAAGGAAAGGATTGGAGAATGTGAACCACATACCAATACCGATACCAATCATTGTTACCGCATCGATCAAGCCTGCCACCAGAAACATGCTGGTTTGCAATTTCGGTGCTAGCTCAGGCTGGCGTGCAGAGCCTTCCAGAAATTTGCCACCCAGAATACCAAACCCAATAGCGGTACCCAGTGCTCCCATTCCCAGCACAAGCAGAACGCCTAGTACGGTAAAAGCCAATATCATTTCCATTTTTTTCTCCAGATTTTCTTCAGTTCAGATTGTAAATAGTCGGTAATTGTTAAATCAGTGTTCTGCCGAATCATGTGCCCCATTTAGATAGACGATGGTTAGCATCATGAATACGAAAGCTTGGAGAGGTATCACCAATAGGTGAAACGCCGCCCAAAGAAAGTGTGCCGGCAGTTGGAACAGGCCGAGCATTGACGCGATAAGCAGGAATAACAACTCACCGGCGTAGAGGTTGCCAAACAGGCGCAGGCCTAAAGAGATCGGTTTGGCGAATAAAGTCGGAAGTTCGATAATGAGATTAAAAGGTAGCATCCACTTGCCGAAAGGATGAAATGCCAGCTCGCTGAGAAAACCTCCCAAACCCTTCATCTTAATGCTGTAGTAGATGATCAGCGCAAAGATACTGAGCGACATGCCCATGGTGATGTTGACGTCGGTAGTCGGGACAATCTTGAATGCCATGTGCTCGAGCCCGAACACATATTCACCGACCAAGGCCGCTATACCGGTAAACCAATCCACAGGCACAAGGTCCATGGTGTTCATTAATAGGACCCACACGAAGATAGTGAGCGCTAACGGACCTATATAGGGGTTCTTGTGCACGAAGCCTTCGCTGACCCTGGCCTCGACAAATTCGAAGATACTCTCTACGAAGTTTTGGATACCACCTGGCGTATCTGTCGTAGCGCGCTGACCGATGTAGCGAAAGAACAGCAGGAAGGCCGCACCGAGCAGTATCGACCAGCCAAGAGTATCGACGTGTATGGCCCAGAAACCCATCTCGGCGGCTTCCTCTGGAGTATGGGCGATACCCCAATGACCATCGACCGGATTTCTACCATAGGTGAGAAACGAGAGGTGATGCTGGATATATTCTTGAACCGTCTGCTCAGCGCCGTGCTCGGCGACCGCGTGACCTGCTTCTGCTAACTCTGCCATCGATGGACTCTAGTATTTACTGTGAACTATTTTATGTCTTGCTGACTGCGGGGTTAAAGCTTATAAGCCCGGAAGCCATTACGCCCATAAAATGGACTACCGCAAATCCGCTCATTAGAGCGAGTTCATTCAAATTCGTAATCAGGGTAAAACTCAAAGCAAATAGCACAACAGTAAACACTATCTTGCCAAGCTCGCCCTTCATAAAACTTTTCACTACCTTTTCAGCGTTTCGCGCTCCGCTAAAACGAAAGGCCTGCAGCGCGAAATAGCTGTTTGGCAAAGCACTGATCAGCCCACCGAGTAGCACCGAATAGGCTACGATGGACCCAAAAAATAGCAGTGAAATTGCCGCCATAAAGCTGCTGGTCGCTAACTGCGACAAGATGACTTTATGCACTGGTGGGGCCTTGATGTTCGACATACTAGCCTTGCTGATCTTAATTCGCTCAGCACCCCCATACGCAGCTAAATTGACTCTTAAAGTCGTCAAATTAGAAGTAGCGATGATCAAAGCACGCGCATTATAGGTACTTTGCAGCACCTAATCAACTACGTCCGATTATCAATTGATGTGGGAGAGGATGCCGTCCAACTCGTCTAGAGAATTGTATTTTACTACGAGTCGACCCTTACCTTTCACGGTATGCTGGATCATTACCTTGGCGCCGAGCTTGTCTGCCAGGTTTTCTTCGAGGTTCTTGATATCGGGGTCGACCACCTTGCTGTTGGCACCGTGATTGGAGCCTGCTTCGGCGATAAGCCGGCGCACTAACGACTCTGTCTGACGCACAGACAAGCCTTTGCCAACGACGCTTCTTGCCGCCTCGGACTGCTGGATATCGGGCAAGGACAACAGCGCGCGGGCGTGACCCATTTCCAAATCCCCGTGCTCTAACATACGCCGGACATCAATAGTGAGGCCAATGAGGCGCATCAGGTTAGTCACCGTGGCTCTGGATTTACCTACCGCGTCGGCTACTTCTTGCTGGGTCAGCTCAAATTCGTCCTGCAGGCGCTTCAGCGCCATGGCCTCTTCAATGGGGTTAAGGTTTTCACGCTGAATATTCTCGATCAGCGACATGGCGATCGCCGCTTCGTCACCAACAGGCTTGATAATAGCTGGAATGGTATCCAAACCAGCTATCTGCGTGGCTCTCCAACGTCGCTCGCCGGCGATAATCTCGTATTTGTCCGATGATATGGGCCGCACAACAATAGGCTGCATGACGCCCTGAGCCCGTATAGAGCTAGCCAGCTCTTGTAGGGCTTCCTCGTGCATGTCGGTTCGAGGCTGGTATTTGCCCCTTTGAATTAGGTCGATGGGTATATTCTTGAGATCCCCGTCCTTTTCGGCGGCGACCTGGGGGGTGCTGCGATCTTTTGGCTTACCTAACAGGCTTGCCATCGTTTCGGTGCTGCTTCTGGAGAGCAACGCGTCCAGGCCTTTGCCGAGCTTTCTCTTGTCATTCATCGTGCGTACGGGCTCAAGTAAGAGGGCTTTTGTTCCCTGGGTTGAACAGAGTGTTAAACAGCAGCCCTGGCGGCTGCTTCGTCATTGCGCCTCAGTACTTCACCGGCCAGCGCAAGATAGGCTATTGCCCCTCTGGACTGTTTGTCATATTTAAGCACTGGCTTGCCGTAGCTCGGCGCCTCAGCCAGACGAATATTTCTAGGCACGACGGTTCGATAGACTGCGTCACCAAAATAGCTAATAAGCTGGCCATTCACTTCGGAGGTGAGCTTATTTCTGGGGTCGTACATGGTGCGCACGATTCCTTCGATCTTCAGGTCCGGGTTCAAACTATCTCTGATCGCATTAATCGTGTCCATCAGAGCCGATAAGCCTTCCAGCGCATAATATTCGCACTGCATGGGTATTACTACGCCATCTGCGGCAACCAGAGCATTGATGGTAAGCATATTGAGGGAAGGAGGGCAGTCGATGACAACATAGTCATAGCGGTCACGCACCTGTTCGATGATCTGGCGAAGACGAAGTTCGCGATGTTCTTCGCTGATCAGCTCTACTTCCGCCGCGACGAGGTCGCCATTTGCTGGTAGTAGGTCATATTCAGAAGCTTCTGGTCGTAACACAACTTCATCGAATGTAGAGTCATGCATCAACACATCATAGATAGATGATTGCAGCGAGGACTTGTCGATGCCGCTACCCATCGTGGCATTGCCCTGCGGATCCAGATCGATCAGCAACACCGTCTTTCGTGTGAATTTTAATGAGGCGGCAAGGTTCACCGAAGTAGTGGTTTTACCCACACCCCCTTTCTGATTTGCTATTGCTAGAACTTTGCCCACGTTATTTTTCCCAGCTTCTATTTCGGTTTATTCGGTCGAGTGATTGGTAGCGTTCTTCTAAAGCTTCCGGTCTTTTCGCGCATCACCTCAATGAGGTGCCGCTGTGATTCGCTGCCAGGAACATCTAACTTAATGCTTCTGCTTAACTTAAATCCGTCTGGCAATTGTGCTATTTCATCAACGGGGTACTGTCCCTTCATCGCCAACAACTTGCAGTCTTCTGAGAATATTGGCTGCAACATGTCCAGCGCGTCCGCTAGTGTAGCGAACGCACGACACATCACCATATCAATTTGCTGCTTACTTTGATAGTGCTCTAATCGACAATTTTCGACGGAAATATTATCCAGACCCAGCTGTAATTGTGCCTGGAACATGAACCGTGTTTTCTTGCCGTTGGAGTCAATTAGCACGAAGTGTTTGTCCGGGTTCAGGATCGCCAAGGGTATTCCTGGCAGGCCAGCACCAGCACCGATATCGACAATCTGGCTTCCCTGAAGATAGGGGTTTATCGAGAGACTATCCAGAATATGACGAGAGACCAGCGCCTCGGACTCGTTTGCGCCCAGTAGATTATAGGTGGAGTTCCATTTCCGAAGCAGATCGATGTAGGCCAACAAGGCGACGATACTTTCTTCGCTACAGTTCAGTGACAGTGCACTAAGCCCCTGCGTTAATTCCTCCCGGTTAGCGTGCTCCATCTGCTTTACCGTCCGGCTAGCCAGCCTTTCGATTCACCGCTCGATGTTTCTTCAAGTAGATAAGCAGCAGCGAAATCGCCGCAGGTGTAATACCCGGAATGCGCGAGGCTCGCCCGATGTTTTCGGGTTTGGCTTCTATCAGTTTGTACTTGAGTTCATTGGATAGCCCTTGCATCTGCTGATAGTCGAGATCGGCTGGCAACTTCGTATTCTCCTGCTTCTTCAGGCGTTCTATGTCTTCTTCCTGTCTATCGATATAACCCTGATACTTCAGCTGTATCTCGGCCTGCTGTGTCGCCTGCAGATCGATTGCCGATAGCTCATCAACAGCAATCTCATTGCCCTTGTACGCCGCGACCAGAGTAGCATACTCAACTCTTGGCCGCGCTAGAAGATCCGCCAGGCTATATTCGCGCGATAGGGGTTTTTCCAGAAGCTGATTTATTCGCCGCCCTTGCTCAGTATTCGGTTGAACCCAGGTGCTGCGCAAGAATTTCAATTCTTCTTCGATGCGAATTTTCTTCTTGTTGTAAAAAGTCCAGCGTTCATCATCTACCAGACCGAGTGCGCGCCCCTGTTCAGTCAGACGCAGATCGGCGTTGTCTTCTCTGAGTGTCAGTCTGTATTCGGCTCGGCTGGTAAACATACGATAGGGCTCATTTGTGCCCAGTGTGATCAGGTCATCGATCAACACACCGATATAGGCTTCATCTCTGCGCGGACACCATGGCTCTATGCCACGCGCACCCAGGCCAGCATTTAATCCTGCCATTAAGCCCTGTGCCCCCGCTTCTTCGTAGCCGGTGGTGCCGTTGATCTGGCCGGCAAAGTACAGACCCTTAACGAATTTGGTTTCTAATGAATAATGTAAATCTCTTGGATCGAAAAAATCATACTCGATGGCATACCCCGGCCTGGTGATATGTGCGTTCTCAAAACCCTTTATTTGCCGAACCATTTTTAGCTGAACATCAAACGGCAGACTGGTGGAGATACCGTTTGGATAAAGCTCTTTCGTATTCAATCCTTCCGGCTCGACGAATATCTGATGCGAGGTCTTATCGGCAAAACGCATCACCTTATCTTCGATGGATGGACAATATCTGGGGCCGGTTCCCTCAATCACTCCGGTATACATCGGTGAACGATCCAAACCACCGCGAATTATTTCATGGCATTTTTCATTGGTGCTGGTGATGTAGCAATTGATCTGCCGCGGATGGTCAGATGCTTTACCAAGGTATGACATTACCGGTAGTGGTTTATCACCCTCTTGCACCTGCATCACCGTAAAATCTACCGAGTCAGCGTCTATGCGGGGTGGCGTGCCCGTCTTTAATCGGTTTACTCGAAAGGGTAATTCGCGCAAGCGGTTTGCCAGGGCAATAGCGGGTGGATCCCCAGCTCGGCCGCCCGCACTATTCTCGAGACCGATATGGATCTTTCCGCCAAGGAAAGTGCCGGTGGTTAAAACGACGCGCGGCGCTCTGATGAGCATCCCCATCTGTGTTACTACACCCTTGATCGCCCCGTCTTCGATCAAGAGATCATCGACCGCCTGTTGGAACAGCGACAGGTTTTCCTGTTGTTCCAACATTTCGCGGATAGCAGCTTTGTACAGAACTCTATCAGCCTGTGCTCGAGTAGCCCTTACCGCTGGCCCCTTGCTCGCGTTCAACACACGAAATTGAATGCCGGCCTTATCCACAGCCTTCGCCATGGCACCGCCCAGCGCATCGATCTCTTTAACCAGATGGCTCTTACCGATACCGCCGATCGCTGGATTGCAAGACATTTGACCGAGCGTTTCGATACTGTGGGTAACCAGCAATGTTGCAACACCCTGACGCGCACAGGCCAGAGCGGCCTCTGTGCCGGCATGCCCGCCGCCAACTACGATCACATCATATGCTTTGCTGTATTCCACGCTCTGGTAGTTCCTGTTCAGGTGCACGAGAAAATTGGGCTGGCAAGTATAAAGCCTAATCTTGAAACTTGAAGCGATAGTTTAATTAATAAACAAGTAAGTATTTAATAGTGTTATGTATATAGAGTGTATTGATGTTGATATTAATAGTCCAAGCATTATCTGTTGATATCAAGATAAAAGATAACTATTTCAATATGTTGAAGCAATGACAACTTGGTTCATAAGCGCTGCATAGCCGGACTATAGCCTATTGGCACCCGGGTATTGTTTTAGCCGAATTGTGCTTTCCCGTTTCTTATTCAAAACTATCCAGACCTTATCCCTGTTTTAGAAGAACTTGCTCACAGCCAGGCAGGCAGCGCAAAAGGGTAATGGAGAGGTGGTGGGTAGGTAGTGGGTAGGTGGTGGATAAGCGCTGTGCTTTCTTACTTACCCACACAGAAATTAGAAAATATCTCTCCCAGTAAATCATCGCTGGTGAACTCGCCAGTGATTGCCCCAAGCTGAGCTTGAGCGAAGCGCAGATCTTCAGCGATGAGCTCAAGGGTCGCATGGTCGGTCAATTGCTGTAACGCCGACGCAACCAGATTCCGGGCATTGCAAAGAGCGGTGAGGTGTCTCTGTCTGGCGATAAACGCCCCCTCTTCAGTTGCGCTAAAGCCTATTACTTCTTTCAGATAGTTCCTGAGTAAATCGATACCTAGTTGCTTCTTCGCCGATAGGTTAATTGTGGTTAGCGATCTATCCAGATAATTCAAAACTCCAATACTTGCTGCTCCCTGTTCCAGAAGATCAATTTTGTTGTAGATGATCGCGGTGTTATCGAGATAGTCCAACTCATTAATTGACCTACCAGTTAATAATACAAGTGGTGCCAACAGCTTTTCCACATCTTCTTCGGCGTCCGATTTATCCACGATTAGCAGTATCAGATCCGCCCTTTCAATCGCCGACTGGGCGCGTCGCAAACCCTCTTTTTCTACGACATCGTCGCTAATTCTAATGCCCGCCGTATCGACAATGTGTACGGGAAGGCCGTCGATGCTGATCTGTTCCGACAATAAGTCTCTGGTGGTGCCGGGAATATCTGTAACTATAGCGCTGTCCAGACCAGACAGGGCGTTTAATAGACTGGACTTGCCAGCATTAGGTTTCCCGGCAATAACTACATTGATACCCTCTTTTAGAAGAGCGCCCTGTCGGGCCTGAGAAAGCGTTTCCTCAATAGCGGTGAGGATACCGTTCAGTGAATCACCAACTTTGTTATCGTTTACAAAATCTATATCTTCGTCTGAGAAGTCGATGGTGGCTTCTATATCTACCCGAGCCGCTATTAACTGCTTCAACAGTTTTTGAATCTTGTTGGAAAACTCACCCTGCAGGGTGCGCACTGCAGACTTCGCTGCCTGTTTCGAATTGGATTCGATCAGATCGGCGATGGCTTCGGCCTGCAGCAAGTCTATTTTGTTATTCAGAAAAGCGCGCTCAGAAAATTCGCCAGGCTTGGCCAGGCGAGCACCCAGTTGCACGGTTCGGTCCAGCAACTCTTTGAGCACATAGAGCCCACCGTGGCCCTGGAGTTCGAGAACATCTTCTCCGGTAAACGAATGCGGCCCGGCAAAAAACAAGGCTATGCCCTGATCAATTGTCTGCGCGTCCTGGTCAAGGAAATCGCAGAAATGGGCGTGTCTGGCGGCGGGGGTAAGGCCGAGTATTTGTTCGCTTATTTGCAGGGATTTGGAGCCGGATACTCTAACAATCCCGACGCCCGAACGACCCGGAGCCGTGGCTATTGCGCAAATGGTATCGGTTTCAAAAGGAGGCATAGGAGTTTGAAAACCCGGTTAGTGCTGAGAACCTGTAAATAAGGCCATCAGCGATGGCTTGAAGCTGGCTCCAAACTATAACGATCGCCTATGGTTGTCTTGACTCTTAACCGGCCTTCTTTGCTTCATAGGCGGCATCGAGCTTTCTGGTTATATACCACTGCTGCAGAATGCCCAGAGCGCCGTTGGTTAACCAATAGAGTACCAGACCGGCAGGGAACCAGAGGAATAACACGGTCATCATGATGGGCATCATCTTCATCACTTTGGCCTGCATCGGGTCTGCCGGTGCTGGACTCAAAGACGTCTGCAAATACATCGTCGCACCCATGAGCAGAGGCAATATAAAGAATGGATCGCGCACAGAGAGGTCGTCCAGCCAGAGCATGAATGGTGCGTGGCGCAGCTCAACACTTTCCAGCAATACCCAATAAAGCGCGATGAACACCGGCATCTGAACAAGCATCGGCAGGCAACCACCAAAGGGGTTTATCTTCTCCTTCTTATATAGGTCCATCGTGGCTTTTTGCAATTTCATCTTGTCGTCGCCGTAGCTCTCTTTCAGCTGCTGCATCTTGGGCATAAGTCGGCGCATCCCCGCCATCGACCGATACTGGGTTTCTGATAATTTATAAAATGCTGACTTCACCACGATGGTTAGCAAAATGATAGAGATGCCATAGTTGCCGATGATGGAGTTGATGCGCGAGAGTAACCAATAGATCGGGCTCGCTATGAACCAGAGAAAACTGTAGTCGATTGTCTTGTCCAGCCCTGGTGAAATATCCCTCAACACATATTGATCTTTCGGCCCGGCATAGTACTGAATTGTCTGGCCGCCGCTTTCGCCAGCAGCCACCTGAAACGCGCTGCTGGTGAATTCGCCGTAGTATTGATTGCTTGAATTCTTTCGGGTAGTTAGACGGTTCACCGAGTCGGGGTCAGGTATCCAGGCGGAGATAAAATAGTGTTGACTGAACGCCATCCAGCCACCGGTGGTCTCCAGCGTCGAGGCGCCGTTGTCATCGATATCCTCAAACTCAACCTCTATGTAAGGGTCATCAGTTAAGGTGGTGACGAATCCCAAATAGGTTCTACCGAACCCACCTGCATCGCTTGGGTCATCAAAAGCATCGCGCTTGATCTGGCCAAAGGCGTTGGCCTGCCAATTCTCGGATGAATTATTAGTAATGATAAAACTGATATCGATGAGGTAGCTGTCGCGGTTAAAGCGGTAACGCTTGATTACTTCGACACCGTCTTCTGTTGTTGTTGTCAGGTCTACATTCAGGCTATCAGCCGACTCGCTCATTCGGTAGTTAGTGGATGTTGTTTGGTAGATTGCACGACCAGTGCTATCGATACCGTTTTCGCCGATTAGGCCGCTTTGAGCGATGTATTCCCGACCAGGTGAGTTGTCCAAGAGCACAAAGGGGTCGTTTGCAACGTCTATTTGCTTTAGGTAGAGGGGAAGGGCGAGATAGACGATGTCTCCACCGACAGGATTGATTCGAATATCAAACGTATCGGTGTGTACCTCGATTAAAGCTGCAGAGCTTGAAGCGCCATTGCTAACCGGGTTGGCAATAGGAGCGGTGGTAGGTGTATTGGTCTGGCCGTTGGTGGCACGAGTTGGCGTGGTAGTTGGAATGCTATCGGGCAAATCATTGTTCGGTGCCGCGCTGTTCTGCGCGTTTGGGATCTGAGGGATTTCTACTCGAGAGGCGCTGCCGTCATTAATAGTAGGTGGATAGTCGTCCTGCCAAGCCAGCAACATGAAATAAGTAACGATGGCTAAGGCCGTGTACAGTGAAAATCGAGTTAAATCCATGGTGTCCGGCTCATTCTCTCAGTTGACCCTTGCGGTCCGCATTCTCGGGAACGGGGTCATAGCCCCCTTCATGAAAGGGGTGGCAGCTACAGATGCGTCGAACACCTAATAGGGAGCCTCGCACAGAGCCGTGAAGCTGTATTGCTTCTTTGGTGTATTGGGAGCAGCTGGGGTAGAACCGACACTGATTGCCGATGAGCAGGCTCAAACTAGCCTGATAAGCATTGATTAGTCGAATAAGTAATCTGTCCAACATGATTGCTCGTTACCCATTGTCCAGGCTTTTCGCTGCAGCCACTTTAGTCTTGTTGTGTAAGTCTTGCCACAAAGTTTCGACCGCGTTTCTTAGTTGCTTGTTGTCCAGTTTATCAGCATCTTTGCGGGCCAACACAACCAGGTCTAGCCGACCCAACAACACGCTGTTGTGCCGGAACATGTTTCGAAGTTGGCGCTTGATGCGATTTCGCTGCACCGCTAATGCGACGTTCTTTTTTGCTATGACCAAACCCAATCTAGAACTGGATCTACTATTAACAATCGCGAGTACTAGAAAATAACGGCAGGAAACCTTGAACTGGGCGTTGCTGAATACAGCCTTGTAGTCAGCGGCGTTTAGCAGCCGAGAAGTTTTTGGAAAGCCGAACTCAGCCACGCTTGATTCTCTCTTCTCATTTGACTATGCAATCATCGAACAGCAGAGAAAAAGGAGCTTATGCTGAAAGCTTGGCGCGGCCTCTAGCACGGCGTCTCTTGACTACGAGACGGCCGCCTTTTGTTGCCATACGCGCTCTAAAACCGTGGGTTCGAGCTCGCTTCAATACGCTTGGTTGGAATGTTCTTTTCATATCAATTTATCCGATTCTTCAATCACAAACCGAACTATTAGCGGTTCGAAAATGGGAGCGCGAATTCTAGAGGTTTTAATGTGAACATGCAACGCCAAGCCTTTTCCAATATGAAGTGAGTCTGGGGAGCAGGGTTGATTCCAATATGAAA
>JBBDIR010000029.1:0-4768 GCA_040880325.1 Pseudohongiellaceae bacterium | reverse complement strand
TTAATCTAATTTTTAAAGAACGATACCCGTCCGCGCCTCATCAACGCAGAGCCGGCGTATTATACGGACAAAGCTAGAATTGGCAAGGGTTTATGCGGCTTTCGTCTAGATTATTTGTGCCGATGTTTTACAGACAGCATCGATGGGATTGTGGCCAGGAATTGATCAACTCTGGCACTATTTGCTAAAAATCAATGACTCCGGGCCTGCAGGCTGAACCAGGCTCTGTAAACCAGCAAAATCGCGACCAGAGTGCCGTAAAACACGGCCGGACCAATATCGAGGCGCAGTATCCATAGCAGGTGTAACACCCCCAGAATGGCGGCCACATAGATCAGCCTATGCAGGCGTTTCCAGTTTTTGCCGAGTTGCCTCACCATAAACTTGGGCGAAGTAACGCCCAGGGCCAGCAGAATCAAGTAGGCGGCAAAGCCGACAGTGATGTAAGGACGCTCCAAGATCTCGCGCGCTATCGCAAACCAGCGAAATTCGAGCACGAATATCAGCCAGACAAATAGATGGAGGGTGGCATAAAACAGGCAGAATAAACCCAGCATGCGCCTATGGCGGACAAATTCGATCTGATTTGTTATGCGTCGTAGCGGCGTCATCGCCAGCGTGATGATGAGAAAGCGCAGAGTCCATTCTCCCGTTTCGAGAGAGAGTTCCTGCACAGGGTCGGGGCCGAGATTATTCTGGAATATCCGTATTACTAACACTGCAAACGGGGCCAGTGCCAGAATAAAAACCAGAGGCTTAATCAGCTTTCGCATCGACACCTACAGCCACATAGAGAAACAAGCATGCAGTTGCACGAATTAATAATAACGCGACAAGTCCATGCCTTCGTACATAGATGCCACCTGCTCTTCGTAGCCGTTGAAGAGACGAGTCGCAATGCGCGATCGGCTGAATAGTGTCTGTGGCAGCCTGCGCTCAGTATCTTGTCTCCAACGCGGATGGTGTACATTTGGATTTACGTTTGCGTAAAAGCCATACTCCTGTGCCTGCAGGTCTACCCAGGTTGTGTTTGGCATCGTCTCTCGAAAATTTATCTTCACGATTGCTTTGATGCTCTTGAAACCATATTTCCAGGGCACGACAAGACGTAGTGGCGCACCGTTCTGTGGAGGCAAGTAGTCACCATAGAGACCTACCGCCATCAATGTCAGAGGGTTCATCGCCTCATCCATGCGCAGTCCTTCCCGGTATGGCCACTTGACGATAGCAAAACGCGAACGAATGCCAGGCATAGTTTCAGGATCAACCAGTGTTTCAAATTCTACGAATTTTGCCTTCGAGGTGGGTTCAAATCGTTTAATTAAATCGGCTAGCGGAAAGCCTACCCAGGGAATGACCATCGACCAGGCCTCGACGCAGCGAAGCCTATAGACTCTTTCCTCCAGAGCATGGGGCTTCAAGATATCTTCCAGATTGTAGACTCCAGGCTTAGCTACTTCTCCTGCAATTTCAACCGACCACGGGTCGGCTTTATAGTCACCGGAGTTAGCTGAAGGATCGCCCTTGTTCATACCAAACTCGTAGAAATTATTGTAACGAGTAACATCTTCATAGGGAGTTAGAGTCTCAGCAGTATAGAAGGGTTCTGAGTCTGGCGCTGGTTTGATGTCGGCAAATTTATCGGCCCACCAGGCTGCTGGAGGAGTTCTCTGCATCGTTACCGGAGCTCTGGCTTTTAGTAGATCGCCTGTCTGAGCACTGGCGATCGATGGCAGCGCACTGCCAGCCGCCGCGCCTAATAGTAGCTTACTGCTATCAGTAATAAATTTCCTTCGATTCCTGTACACACTTTCCGGTGTAATCTCAGAAGGATTTATGTCGGATGGCTTCTTTATTAGCATGATAAAGTTCCTGAAATTGTAGGATTAAATTCCTGTCTCATACTCTACCAGACAGATTTGCACTCAAACTTCTTTCGATATTTAGCCATGATTAATAATATTCTGTATCGTCATATAAAACCTTTCATCTTGTAGGAGAAATACTTGAGCGCCGTTTATCTCTCCCAGCCGAATGCTACAGTGGCTTATTTTCCTTCGACACCGCTTCCTTAGATTTCATATTCTTCGGAGCCTTCGCCGCCTTCGTCCCCTCTGATTTTGGCCTAGCGGACCTAGACTTCTTAGCAACCACAGTTTTCTTTTTGGGGATGAGTTTTTGAAATTGCTTCTTGTAGACCCACACAGCAGGACCCGAGATCGCATAGGCCACGCACATCGTCAGTAGGACCTCGTGTGGATTCTGAGCCACGACCACTAACAATATCACAACAAACACAAAAACCATGTAGGGCACGGTTCCCTTGAAGTGCAGCTCCTTAAAGCTGAAATACGTGTAGTTTGAGATCATCAAGAAGCCGGTAAACACGGTAAGCAGCGCGGCAAAATAAGCAACCCCAGGTGTCACTTCCAAACCATACTTATAGCCTACCCACGGCACGAAGGTGACGATACCAGCCGCTAGAGGACTCTGCAGCCCCACAAAGAAACGCTTATCGACCGTGCCGAGCTGAACATTAAAGCGCGCTAGTCGCAGCGCCGCACAAGACATATAGATAAAACTTGCCGCCCAGCCCAGTCTGCCTAGAGGTGTAAAGGCCCAGCTGAACATAATGAGGGCAGGCGCTACACCGAAAGACACCATATCGGAAAGGCTGTCGAATTGAGCGCCAAAGGCGCTCTGGGTATTGGTGAGCCGCGCAATTCTGCCATCGAGCCCATCCAATACGGCCGCGATCAATATGGCCCAGCCTGCCTCATTGAAATCCCCCGACATGCCCGCAATGACGGCGTAGAAGCCCGAAAAAAGCGCACCTAGAGTCATCATATTCGGTAACAAGTAGATGCCACGGCGGCGCACCTTGCGCCCGTCCTCGGAGAAGATCTCCTCGTGCTCATCTATGGGCAGCAAGCCCTCTGACTGTGATTCCTGTTCTTTTTCGCTCATGTTTTCCCGCTGATAATTCAATTAATTGGGGCGATCTGCGATTATACAGCCCTAAAAGAAGAGCTGTGGGACTAATTCGCCTCTAGTTTCTGCTAAAAGATAACATTTTACGACAGTTTGCGGATGCTATATGATCGCGCCTCACTGAAAATAAGTCTGCAGTTCTCTCTTTAATCAACACCAAACACACAACACGTTTAATTATGACGATGAACAGATCGGAGTGGATTCATGAATTACTTTAATACCTTGCCCCTGCGCCTGCAGCTAGATCAACTGGGCAAATGCCGTTTTATGGACCGTAGCGAGTTTAGCGATGGTGTGAACAAATTAAATGGCAAGAAGGTAGTTATTGTCGGTTGTGGAGCCCAAGGCCTGAATCAAGGCCTGAACATGCGCGATAGTGGCCTGGACGTCTCATACACGCTGCGAGAAGCGGCGATCTCCGAGAAACGTGATTCCTGGAAGAACGCCACAGAGAACGGTTTCAACGTGGGCACCTATGAAGAACTAATCCCTGACGCTGATCTGGTACTGAATCTAACGCCGGATAAGCAGCACAGTTCGGTCGTGGCTCAAGTTATGCCGCTGATGAAGAAAGGCGCCTGCCTGGCCTATTCTCACGGCTTCAACATCGTCGAGGAAGGCATGCAGATACGCGACGACCTAACAGTCGTGATGGTAGCGCCTAAATGCCCAGGCACTGAAGTACGCGAAGAGTATAAGCGCGGCTTTGGTGTGCCAACATTGATAGCTGTTCATGCCGAAAACGATCCAAACGGCGAAGGTATGGACATAGCCAAAGCTTACGCCGCCGCAACCGGAGGGCATAGAGCAGGGGTACTCGAATCATCCTTTATCGCGGAAGTGAAATCCGACCTGATGGGAGAGCAGACCATTCTCTGCGGCATGCTACAGGCTGGATCTATTCTTTGCTTCGATAAGATGGTGGAGAAAGGCATCGATCCTGGCTACGCATCAAAATTAGTACAGCATGGCTGGGAAGTCGTATCCGAAGGCCTGAAACACGGCGGCATCACGAACATGATGGACCGTCTATCAAACCCGGCCAAGCTGGTTGCGAATTCACTCTCGCAAGAACTCAAAGCCATCATGGCTCCTTTGTATCAGAAACACATGGATGACATCATTACCGGTGAATTCTCCGCCGGCATGATGGAAGATTGGGCAAATGACGATGCCAAGTTATTAGGCTGGAGAGAAGCGACAACCGAGTCGGCGTTCGAGAAATCCACAGCCGGCGACATGGACATTCCCGAACAAGAATACTATGAACACGGTATCCTGATGGTCGCCATGGTAAAGGCCGGTGTTGAGCTCGCATTCGAATCTATGACTGCCAGCGGCATCATTAAGGAGTCGGCTTATTATGAGTCACTGCATGAAGTGCCGTTGATCGCCAACTTGATCGGCCGCAAAAAGCTCTATGAAATGAACAAGGTTATTTCCGACACAGCTGAATACGGTTGCTACCTGTTCTCCCATGCCTGCGTGCCACTGCTTGAGGACTTTATGAAGACAGTGGACACCGATGTAATCGGCAAGGGCTTACAGACTACTGATATGGGCGTAGACAATGCCGAACTGATAAGCGTAAACGAAAAAATCCGCTCTCACCCAATCGAGGTGGTCGGTAAGCAGTTGCGTAAATACATGACAGCGATGAAAAAGCTGGTCTAGAATTTACAGCGCATTTGCAATCAAATAATAAAAAAAGGGCCGAGGCTGAGATATCCCCAGAAAATATCTTGAATTATTAACGAGTTAAACTAACTAAAGT
>JBBDIR010000028.1:0-30945 GCA_040880325.1 Pseudohongiellaceae bacterium | reverse complement strand
TCAACAACAGGATAAGTCGCGGCTGACGCGCGACTTATCCTTGTCCGTTATGTGCGCTGCCCGGATTGTGCATTTGTCTCTCTCCATGGACGAATACTTTTAAGCTGGTCCGCCAAAACTGCTTCAGTAACTTCTGTGTCATAAGCTGCTTGCACGCGCAACCAATAGCCATTCGACAAACCGAAAAAACGACAAAGCCGTAAATCTGTATCAGCCGTGATAGAGCGATTTCCGGCAACAATTTCTCCAATTCGTTGCGCAGGCACACCAATTTCCTTTGCAAGCCGATACTGAGAAATTTCCATTGGTTTAAGGAATTCCTCTTTCAGCAACTCACCTGGTGTTACTGGATCAATGTTACGCATGAGTTACCTCCTAGTTGTAATCGACAATTTCGACATCTTCAGCGCCAGCCTTAGTCCAGCGAAAACAAATACGAAACTGTCTATTAATTCGAATACTATGCTGCCCTTTACGATCATGGGATAGAGCTTCAAGCATGTTGCCGGGTGGGGTCTTCAAGTCATCAAGGCGATTTGCCGCCTGCAGTTGGCGAATCTTCCTCAGTGCAATTCGTTCAAAACCTACGAATTGTCTGACCCTCACTCCGCTAGCAAGCTTCTCCGTATTCTTGCACTTGAAAGAAATGATCATGGCAGCATAGTAACGCCACTCAATAGTAACGTCGAGCGTTACTAATTAGCCGAATCTGGATCACAGCTAGAGCACATAACAAGCTGCTTGTGAGTCGAGAATGGCGTTTGGTGCGTTTGTGGGGCGTTTGGAGGGGGCGTTTGGGACCAGGGCGTTTGGGACAGCCACGAATTGCCCCTAGCGGCTAAAGGCTTAGTGACTCCCTAAATCCACCTATTTTGGGGGCGTTTGGGACAGCCACGAATTGCCCCTAGCGGTTAAAAGCCTAGTGATTCCCCAAACGCAGCTATTTTGAACAGAATCAAACTAAGGCGTAGAATCCTACGACTAAGTACTATGCAGCCTAACAGCCCAATCCGCTCTGTCAGTGAGACCGCGCCATGGCAAAGAACCTAGAGCTTCAACCCCTGTTACGAATGCTGAGCGCTTGCCTGTTAAGCGGCCTCGCCGCCTTCGGCTATGCGCAGCAGCCTAGCAATCCCCTGGCGACGTTCATCGACACCAATGCCCGCCAGGATCTCACCCTGTTCGAGGGGGTAGAGACAGACGAGAATCGCGCCAGAGCTAGCGGCCAGCCGGCCCGAGAAGCGCGAGCCACCACCGCCGCGCCGGAATTTACCTTGATTGGCGTCTCGCGGATCGGTGCCAGATACTCTGCCCTGCTGCGTCACAAAGACGGCACGGAACTGCGGGTTAGAGCCGACAGCGCTAGCAATACCCAAATCCCGGAACACAGCGGTTATACAATCGTCGGGGTCAGCGCCGATAGTGTGTCGATCAGCTACCCCGGCGACAATGCCTGTATTGAATTCAGCGACCGTGGCGTGAGTTGCCATAGCAGCGGAAATATCGCCGAGCTAGTCCTCGCCAACGGTGAGCCATTGGCGGCGAGAAATCCCGCCAGACAGGGAGCGGGCACTGCGGCGGCAGACACCGCCCAGCAAATCATCGAAGCCCGGGCAGACCCCGCCAACCCCTTCGAGGCGCTCAGAAATGCGCGGCGCAATGAATCGGCTGCCGATGGCGCTGCCGTTTCTGCCGATGGCGCCAATGCCAGGTTTACCCCGCGGCGCATAGACCCTGCCGAGGTCCCCGATGGCTACCGTGTCGTCGCTACGCCCTTCGGTGATAGACTGGTCGAGCAATAGCGTGTTGCGCCTGGAAGGCGTCAGCAGATAAGGCCGCAAGTGCCAGGCCCAGGTGTCAATTGACAGACCAAACTCAAATTTCTCTCTCCATTGCGGTCGTGTGTTTCAACTCCTGTGAGCAGCAGTTGCAACAGCTGCTGGATTCTACCCTTACGGCAATTCGGGCCCTGAAAGCGCAAGTCAATCTCGCGCCCGTGACGCTCTATCTGATCGACAACTCAGATCGGCAGCACCTGTCTCTGGAAAAACTCAGCCACTTGAAAGCAGCTTGCGATGAGCTACAGCTTCAGTTGAAACTGTTGCATGGCCATGGAAACGTGGGCTATGGCGCCGCCCATAACCTCGTCATCGATAAGCTACAAAGCGACTACCATCTGTTAATGAACCCCGACCTGCGACTGGAGCAGAACAGTCTCGCCGCGGGAATCGCCTTCCTAGAGCAGAATGTGGGTGTCGCCCTGGCGAGCCCCTACGCCGAGCATGAAGACGGACAGAAACAGTATCTGTGCAAACGTTACCCAAGCGTGTTTACCTTCCTGCTGCGTGGTTTCTTGCCGGGTTTTATCAAGAGACTGTTCGCCAAAGGTTTGGCCAGATTCGAGATGCACGAACTGTCCGAGAGTCAGCCGACCCTTGGCATTCCCATCGCCAGCGGCTGCTTCATGTTGTGCCGAAGTGCAGCGCTTAAACAGATCGGCGGCTTCGACGAGAGATACTTTCTCTACTTCGAAGACTTCGATCTCTCCCTGCGTCTGACCGCTCTGGGCCAGATCGCCTATCTGCCGTCGATGCGCATTACCCATGGCGGTGGCAACGCGGCGCGCAAGGGCAGGGAGCATATTAAGATGTTCACAAGGTCCGGGATTCGTTTCTTCAACACCCATGGCTGGCGCTGGTTGCGCCAGCCTGGTTAGGGCATACATAAGATAAATAGATAAATAGATAAACAGCAGCACGACGCGTAGGCATTCGGCACGCTATTTGACACTAACTAATGGATAAGCACTATTAATCAGTCCAACACAAAAATACTGCTAACCGGGGCAACTGGCTTTGTTGGTTCGGCGCTGTGCCGCCGTCTGGTTGGTGAGAATCTCGATGTCCGGGTAGTGCTGCGAAACCCCGCCAAGATTGCCCTGCTACCGAGCGCGCTGCGAGCACAACCAGTGACAGGGGACTTATCAGATAAGCAAAGTCTGCTCGAGGCCTGCGTTGATATCGACACCATCATCCATCTGGCGGGCATCGCCCATGTCAGTAGCGGCGCGCAGCAGGATGAGGAGAACAACAGCTCAAACGTCGTGGGTAGCGAAAACCTGCTAGCCGCCGCGCTGCAGAACAAAGTCCGGCGCCTGGTCTTTGTCAGCAGCAGCCTGGCCCACGCTGCCGAATTGGACAGCGGCGATGTGACCGCTTACGGAAAGGGAAAGCGGGCGACGGAGCGGCTGCTATTAGAGGCGGCAGCACGGGGCCAGATCGAAGTGCTCGTTCTGCGCCCGGTGAATGTCTATGGCGTCGGCATGAAGGGCAATATCGCCAGCATGATCTCGATGATTCAGCGCGGGCGATTGCCGCGCCTGCCAGCGCTAAGCAGCCGGATCTCCCTGGTCGGAGTCGACGACCTGGCCACTGCAATCCTGTTGGCAGCGAAGTCCCATCACAGCGGCAAGATTTACACCGTGACAGATTCCCAGGAGTACCCGATCGCTGCAATCGAGGAGGCTATCTATGCAGCGTTGGGCAAGAGATTGCCGAGGCTGCGCACACCAGCTGTGATATTATATGCAGCCTCGCTACTGGCAGCAGCCGTGGCTGGACTGCGTGGCCGAGAGAGCGGCATAAGTGGCCGGACTTATCGAAATCTCACCACCGATAACCTGTTTAATAACGATCAGCTGTGCGCAGAACTGGGTTTTGAGCCCGCTCAAAATCTGTATCAGGCGTTGCCGGACATAGTGGCCGATATCGCCTCCTCAGATAAGCCACAGCAGTAGAGCAGCATAGCAGTAGAGCAATAGAAGGAAGCAGAAATCCGATGACCAAGGGAATAATACTGGCCGGCGGCAGTGGCAGCCGCCTGCACCCGATGACTCTGGCAGTCAGCAAGCAATTGATGCCGGTGTACGACAAGCCGATGATCTATTACCCGCTCTCGACCCTGATGCAGGCTGGCATAAGAGAGATACTCATCATCACCACGCCTGAAGATGCGGCGGTGTATGAGGCGCTGCTGGGCGATGGCAACAAATGGGGCCTGCAGCTTAGCTATCGCCAGCAACCCAAGCCAGAGGGTCTGGCACAGGCGTTTCTGATTGGCGAAGAATTTATCGGCGACAGCAGAGTGTGCCTGGTACTGGGCGACAATATTTTCTATGGCAATAAAATAGAAGACACGCTGAAGAGCGCCGTCGATCAGAAAGAGGGCGCCTGCGTCTTCGCCTACTATGTCACCGATCCGGAACGCTATGGCGTGGTCGAGTTGGACGACGACAAGAACGCCATCGGCCTGGAAGAGAAACCGACAAACCCGAAGTCACACTATGCCGTGACTGGTCTGTACATGTACGACAACGACGTTATCGAGATTGCCAAGTCGATCAAGCCATCACCGCGTGGCGAGCTGGAAATTACCGACGTCAACAAGGTCTATCTCGAACGCAAGAGGCTCAAGGTGGAGCTATTCGACCGCGGCACCGCTTGGCTGGATACCGGAACCATACAATCATTGTTAGACGCGGCAAACTTTATTCGCGTTCTGGAAGAGCGGCAGGGGCTGAAGATTGGATGCCCGGAAGAAATAGCCTACAGACAATCGTTTATCGATGCGAAGCAATTAGAAGATTTGGCGCAGTCACTCGGCAAGAGTGGCTACGGGCAATATCTGCTTCAGCTGTTACGCGGCGCTTATTAGCAGCATCTGAGGAAGTAGTTGAATTCATTTCAAGACAAAGTTTCGAAGCTAATCGCTCAAGCTAAGGTTCGTGTTTCCGGGTACGGCTACGATGAACTTGCGGACGACGGGCTTTCAGCAAGAGATATTGTCTCCGGATTTTCTACCGGGGAATTGGTTGAAGAGTACCCGGACTTTGCTAAGGGACCATGCGGGTTGTTCTTACAGGAAGACATTGAGGGCAACCCCGTTCATGTAGTTTGGGGCATCCCAAAGGGCTATGATGAGCCTGTGGTATTGGTTACTGCTTATAGGCCAGACCCGAGTAAATGGAACCACGAATTTCGCAAGAGGTTAAAGTAATGAGCAAGGGGCAAAAGATCAAATACGTTCACGAAGGTCCGTACGTAGCTGAAGTAGCGGTGGAAATTATTGAGTCTGAGACCGGATGGTCGCCAACAATTAGTCTCGAAGACTCCTACAAGCTTGATGATGTGAAGGAAGCACTGAAGTCCGGTGACTTGAAGGCAGCCGCAAAGTATGGCCGTGTTTATGAACTTAGACCTATTGTTGGCGGGCAATAAGCCGCGTATCAAATCGTTTCTGAGCGACCGATAAACGTTGTCATGCCTTTTGCTTTCGCAAAAGCTCCGCCAATCTTTCTCGGCGCCAGATCAGAGGCGTTACGTGTTTCGGGAAATTTGGAGTAACTTTTAACTAATGCAAAATATTGTTTATGTCATGCGTCACGTAGACATTGGTGGCAACGTTGATATTCCATACAAAAAGGTGGGGGTCACTGGCGCAGGCAACGCAACTCTCAGCTCTCGACTACAACAGATAAGCAATACGAAATCTCCAATAAAGGCACAGTGTATCGCCGCATGGGAACATGGTGATGCCCGAGCCGTAGAGAATGCACTGCACATGCTGCTTGATGATAGCCGCATCGAGGGTGAGTGGTTCTTGGATAAAGACGACACGCTCGTAGAGCGTATGCAACCCATTATGGCCCTTATCTGCGCTACCGAATTGCCTATCGAGCAGAGTAACGACGCCTATACACAGAGTGTCCTTCGAAAAGAGGTTGAGGCAAAACAAAAGTCTGATCATATTCTACTTGGTGAAATTTCCGATTTGCTTGCGACACCTCTGAGATCGAGTTCCCGTATTTCTGGGCCAACATTTTTTAGTGACGATAAGCAGCTTACATACTATGTAAATGCCAGGAAGTCCGGAAAACACCATCTTTCAATTGGTAGGAGTAAGGATGTCTATGAAGACATCCGAGAATTCCTTGAAGGGCATGGTTTTGACGTTGAGCAGGGAAAGAAAGGTGGTGCGAAGGTGATGAGCATTAGCACTGAAACCGTAGCTTCTGTAATTAATTTAATCGAGCGTGAATTTGTACCAGTCAACACGTAACGCCCACAACACCGGCATTGATGTAAAGATCTCACGCAGCAGCAAATTCAAATGAAGAAAATAGAAACCGCCATCCCCGATGTATTGCTACTCGAGCCAACCGTTCACGGTGATGACCGTGGCTATTTCATGGAGACCTTCCGTGAGTCCTGGTTTCGGGAACAGGGCATAGACGTTCGCTTTGTTCAGGACAACCAGAGTCGTTCCGTGCAGGGCACACTGCGCGGCCTGCACTACCAGCTGAAGCAACCACAGGGGAAGCTCGTGCGCGTGGTATCCGGCGAGGTCTTCGATGCAGCCGTCGATCTGCGCAAAGATTCGGCTACATTCGGTCTCTGGGCCGGGGCTTTACTGTCTAGCGACAATAAGCGACAGCTCTGGGTACCGCCCGGCTTCGCCCATGGCTTCTATGTTATGAGCGAGTCTGCCGAGCTGTCCTACAAGTGCAGCGACTACTATTGTCCAGAGCACGAACACAGCCTGCTCTGGAGCGATCCCGAAGTTGGCATCCAATGGCCGCTTTTGAATGACGCGCCACTGCTCTCGGACAAGGATAGTGCCGGCTTGCTGCTGTCCGCGGCGCCCCACTATCCAGGCAAGTCATGACGGGCACTATCGTCGTGACCGGTGCCACTGGCCAGCTCGGACAGACCCTGACCCGGCGCTGGGCCGAAGCCCCCATTGCACAGTTCAGTTTTATCGCGCTCGATCGCTCTGCCCTGGACCTGGCTGAGCCCGATCGCATGGCCGCGGTATTAAATGAGTTAAAGCCCGCTGTAATCGTCAACGCGGCCGCCTACACTCAGGTTGATAAGGCGGAGTCGGATAGCGCCGCCGCCTATGCCGTCAACGATAGCGCCGTAGCGGCGATGGCCGCGTGGGCAGCGCACAACGGGGCGAAAATTCTGCACATCTCCACGGACTTCGTGTTCGATGGGGCCGGCACAAGCCCGTATCTACCGAGTCAGCAGCCTAAGCCACTCGGTGTCTACGGTGCCTCCAAGCTGGCCGGCGAGAAGCAGCTAATGTCACTCGCTGAAGATTGTAGTGAAGATAGTAGTGAAAATTGTAGCGCCATCATTCGAACCTCGTGGCTGTACTCCGAGTACGGCAACAATTTTCTAAAGACGATGTTGTCCCTGATGGCCGCGAGAGAGGAACTTGCGGTGGTCAGCGATCAGCTAGGCTCGCCTACTTCGACCCATAGCTTGGCGCAGCTTCTCTTTGCTATGATTCAGCGGGGAGAATATAGCGGCATCTATCACTGGTCGGATGGCGCCAGCATCAGCTGGTTCGAGTTTGCGCGGGAGATACAACGCCAGGCGTTACAGAAAGGGCTGCTGGCGCATGAAATTCCTATCAGGCCAATCACAAGCAGCGAATACCCGACGGCGGCACAACGGCCAGCCTATAGCGTGCTGGACCGAGGCCGTGCGCAAGCACAGTTCGACTGCCCTGCTCAGGATTGGAAACAACTGCTTAGTGCCGTTCTCGACAAATTGGTGCAGGGCTAAATACTGCAAGCAGATTTAATGTGCCGCCTAGGCAATTACTAGGCAATTAGTAGGCAATTACTAGGCAATTAATAGGTAATTAGTAAGCAAATACAAGAAAGAGACTTTATAAATGGCAAAACTATTGGTTACCGGCGCCGCAGGATTCATCGGCACAAGCTTCGTCAACTACTGGCACAGCTCCAACCCGGGGGATTTCATCCTGGTTCTCGATGCCTTGACTTATGCAGGCAACAAAAACAACCTGGCGAATCTAACGGGCAAGGAGTGGTTCAAATTTGTCGAGGGCTCGATCTGTGATCAAGACCTCGTCGATACACTGCTCGAAGAGAATCAGATAGACATCATCGTACATTTCGCTGCCGAGAGTCATGTAGACAGATCGATAACCGGGCCCGATGCCTTCATCGAGACAAATATCGTGGGCACCCATAGCCTGCTAAAGGCGGCCAAGAAATATTGGATCGACGCGGGCGCCAAGCCAGAGCATCTGTTTCACCATGTCTCAACAGACGAAGTGTACGGCACACTGAGCGCGGACGACCCTGCATTCTCGGAGACGACGCCCTATGCGCCTAACTCTCCTTATGCGGCGAGCAAGGCGTCTTCGGATCATCTGGTACGCTCCTACCATCATACCTTCGGCTTGCGGGTTACGACGAGTAACTGTTCCAACAACTATGGCCCCTATCAGTTCCCGGAGAAGCTATTGCCGCTGTGCATTCTCAATATTCTGGCGGGCAAAGACCTGCCCATCTATGGCGATGGCCAACAGATACGCGACTGGCTTTATGTAGATGATCACAATCGCGGCATCGAGGCGGTCATCAAGCAAGGGCGGCATGGACAGACATACAATATCGGTGGAAACAACGAATGGGCAAATCTGGATGTCGTCAACCTGCTCTGTGAACTAATCGATGCCCGTTTCGCTGCCGATGAAGAACTCTCATCGAGATTCCCCGACTCTCCCTGTGCGATCGGAGAATCGGCAAAGTCTCTGATAAGCTTCGTCACCGACAGGCCCGGGCACGACACGCGCTATGCCATCGACGCATCCAAGATCATGGCTGAACTTGGCTATGCTCCGCAGGAAGACTTCGATTCGGGCCTGAACAAGACCGTCGATTGGTACCTCGCCAACGAGCAGTGGTGGGCTGCCATTCAGGACGGGTCTTACCGGCAGTAGAATCATGTGCTCGCCGATGATCTTAGTGCTATTGTGTCAACAAATGGCTGGTTCGGGCGACGCTAAGATAGCGGCCATGAGAATCAGCGAGTCCTCGCTATAGGTTAAACAATTCAGCCCATGCAGCGCCTCCAGAAAATACTCTTTACTCTCGCACTGTTGACAGCAGGCTCAGCGCAGATTTCTGCGTTCGAGATAAACGGTGGCAAATGGCCAACGGGTGAAATCGAATTCTATGTGGATATGGAGGGCGCCGCCGGGACGGGGATCACATGGAATGCAGCCTTCATCGCGGCGATGAATGAATGGAACGACAAGACACCGTTTAATTTCATTCTGCGTGAAGAGAATCGCGACCCCTGTTTGAACGACGGCATCAATAGCGTCGACTTTAGCGAGGAGTTCTGTGGCAGTGCATTTAATGAAAGCACGCTCGCCGTTACGGTACGACGGTTCGAATCGGCGATACTTGGTGAGCCACCATTAACCCAAGCGGACGTCATCATCAATCAAACGCGCGAATTCAATGTCTACGATGGTGTTCTGATTCAATTTCCTATCAAGGGGCTGGATCTAAGGCGTGTTGCTCTTCACGAGCTTGGGCACGTGATCGGGCTGGAGCACGAATCCACAGAGAACGCCATCATGGCACCTAACATTGGTAATCTGGACAGGCTGCAGGCAGATGACATAGCCGGTGCCGAAGAGCTCTACGATGGTGTCATCGATTGTGCGGTAAGCGATCTCTCCTTCGGCTCGACCAGTAACGCATTAGATGCCAACGACTGCACAGTAAGCAAACTTCTGCCCGGCAGCAAAGACAGCAGCGCGATAGATGTGTATCAGTTTACCCTGACGAACGCGGGCCTGCTTGAATTGAGCATGACCTCCTCGACTCTGGATTCAGTTTTGTTAATTGCCGATGAGAATCTGCAAGTCATCGGCTTCGACAACAAGCCCGACAATCAATGCAGTTCCGCGCTCTCGCAGTTCCTGCGCCCTGGCTCTTATTTTCTGCTCGCGAATACTTTCGATGTGGCAGTGAAACCTCAGTGTGGTAACTCAGGCGACTATCAGCTAGAAGCCCGCCTCAGTAGTTCCGGGATAAATCCCTTGGGCTCGAGTGCGAGCCTGTCCGGTACGGCGGTCAATGCCATCTTTAGCGGTGGCATCACGGCGAATAATGGAGTGACTTTCCGCAACCAGTTTATTCCGACACAGTCACTGGACATCAGCGCACGAATCGATATCGATGCCAAGCATATTGGGCAGGCCGGCTTCCTCGTCGTCGCAGCCGTAGTCGGGGAGCAGGTACTGCTGCTAAACGAGCAGGGCCAGTTTGTCGATGCTGCCACCAACCCTGGTGTCATTGTGCGAGCTGCGAACAAGACGCTAGCGGCGGTAGAGACGCTGACGGTGGTTGAAAACCTCGTGCCTGCGTCTCTGGGCATTAACGAGGTGGCAGTCGGCTTCTATTTCGGCTATGGGCTGAGTAACAAACCCGCCGAGTTGTTCTACCATCAGGCACCGCTGAATCTGATCGTTGCCCCCTGAGGGTGGCCGATTCCCTGCTCTCGCTGCTGTGCAAATAGCCCTAAAACTGAGTTTCCAGATTAGGCCAATAAACGGTATAATCCGCCTGCTTTTTTTCTGGCCCAGTCGCCGCGGCGTCGCAAAGCTTGTTTTTAGCGGTTCTCGGCCCAATCCAGAGTTAAACCAAAGTTAAACCCGAGTTAAACCCGAGTTAAACCCGAGTTAAACCCGAGTTAGACCAGAGTTAAACCCCCAATTTACACATAAAGGAGCTATTTCTGTGCAATCAGAGACTGCGAAAATTCGTCCGCTCGCACTGCTGTTGATGAGCCTGGCCATTCTGCTTTTCGGCAACACTGCGCTCGCGCAGCAATCCATCGAAGACAATGTGCGCCCGGTCGGGCAGGTCTGTCTAGCGGGTCAAGCCTGCGTCGGCAGCACGGCGGGTCGTGCCTCTGCAGCGATGCCAGCGGCAGCAACTACAGCGGCAGCACCTGTCGCAGAGGAAGTCGTAGCAGAGGTCGTAGAGGAGGTCGTAGAGGAGGTGGCGGCCGCTGCGGAAGTCGCGGCATTCGATGTTGAGTCCACCTATCAGATGAGCTGTTTCGCCTGTCACGGTACCGGCGCAGCCGGTGCACCGATAATGGGTGACGCCGACGTCTGGACCGAAAGAATGGCTAAGGGAATAGATGCCGTAATGGCGAATGTGATAAATGGCCTAAATGCCATGCCACCCAAAGGTCTCTGCATGACCTGTAGCGATGACAATCTGCGAGCACTGGTAGACTATATGTCCAGTCAGTAAGCGTTAAGGTTGATAACGATAGAATTTATACCGAGTAGAGAATTACATTTAATGATTAAGGAGCTAAACGTGTTAAGTCTTAAGAAAGCAGTACTGTTCGTGTTCGTTGCTTCATTTGCAACGGCTATTTCGGCTGAGGATTCTCAGCAGCAAGTGCAATTGGCGCAATTGTCAGATGGTTTCGATGCTGAAGCTACCTATATGATGTCTTGCTTCGCCTGTCACAGTACAGGTGCTGCGGGGGCGCCAAAAGTTGGGCCTGGTAATGCTGATGCCTGGACTACCCGTTTGGAGAAAGGCATGGATGCCATGGTAGCAAATGCTATCAACGGGCTGAACTCGATGCCGGCAAAAGGCCTTTGCTTTACCTGCGCAGACGATGACCTGCGGGCTCTGGTGCAATATATGGTCGATAGCAGCCAATAAGGCACTATCGCCTGAAAGAAATGAGCTGCTTGCAGCTCATTTTTTTTGTCCGGGATTTCTGCATTTTCTGGCGCACGCCTCTGTTGTGATCTATCTATTAATAGTCACATCACGATTGCTATTAAATGACTATTGCTACCATTCAATCGCGTGCGCTTCTCGGCATCGATGCCATCGAAGTCACGGTGGAGACCCATCTCTCTAATGGTCTCCCGGCTTTTGCCATCGTTGGTCTTCCCGAAACGGCGGTCAAAGAGAGCAAGGAACGGGTCAGGAGTGCCATTATCAACTCGGGTCTGGAGTTTCCGACTCGGCGCATCACTGTAAATCTGGCTCCCGCCGATCTGCCGAAGGCCGGCGGCAGATATGATCTCGCTATTGCCCTAAGCATCCTCGTTGCGTCGGGGCAGCTCGAGCACAAATTGCTGGCCGAAATGGAGGTGCTGGGAGAGCTGGCGCTGGACGGCAGCATTCGTGCAGTACAGGGGGCGGTCTCAGCCATTCTCGCGGCGCAGCAGAACAACAATGGCATCCTGCTGCCCCGCGCCAATAAACTAGAGCTGGCTCTTGTCGCTTACAAGAAGAGTTTTGCGGCGCGAAGTCTCGCCGAGATCGTACAGCATCTACCACAGGGGCTGCCGGTGTTCAGCCATCCACGGAAGAACCGATGCGAGCCATCGGATGCTAAGCTCACAGAAAGTTTCAGGCAGATAAAGGGCCAGGCCTTCGCCAAACGTGCGGTACAGATCGCTGCCGCAGGCGGGCACAACCTGCTCATGATAGGCCCTCCCGGAAGCGGCAAGACCTTGCTGGCGAATCTGCTGATCGGCCTGTTGCCCAGCCTGAGTGAAGAGGAAGCGCTTGAGGTGGCGAGCATAAAATCTGCCGCAAGAGAACACTTCCTGTGCAGTGATTGGGCCGTGCGACCGATCCGCAGCCCTCACCACACGGCGACGAGTGTCGCTCTGGTCGGCGGCGGCAACCGGATCAGCCCGGGGGAGATAAGCCTCGCTCATCGCGGCGTGTTATTCCTCGACGAGTTCAGTGAATTCAAGCCCAGCGTGTTGGATGCACTTCGAGAGCCACTCGAATCGGGCGTGATAACGGTTAGTCGCGCGAACTACCGAGTGAAATTCCCGGCAAACTTTCAGCTGTTGGCGGCGATGAACCCCTGTCCCTGTGGCTACGCGAGCGATCCCCACCACCAATGCCGTTGCAGTGACGATCGCATCGACCGCTATCTCGGCAAACTCTCCGGCCCCTTGCTCGACAGAATCGATCTGATCATCGAAGTCCCTGCGCTGTCTCAGGTAGAGCTCTTGCAAGAGGGAGATGATGAGCTGGACTGGCCGCGGCTGCGGGCTCGGATTCATCAGTGTCGGGCGCTACAGACCGAGCGCGCGGGTAAACTGAATTCGCAACTACAGCTTGCCGAAATGGGTGAGTCCTGCACCCTGGACCAGAGGCAGCGCAGCGAGCTCGCCAGCATCATGGATAAATTGGCCATGTCGGCTCGCGCTACGCACCGGGTTATCAAGATGGCTCGCACCATCGCCGACTTCGAAGGCAGTGACAGGATAAGGGAAGCCGATTTGATGGAGGCGATTAGCTACCGTCGTTGCCCGATCAGTCAACTAATTGCCCGCTGACGGCTGTTCCAGCTGCTGTAATTTCTCTCCCAGCGTAGTCAGCGTTTGCTCCAGCTCCTCGATGCGATGCTCCGCGCGTTGCAAGGCCTGACGCTGGGCATCGAACTCCTCGCGGCTCAAAAGATCGAGGCCGGCAAAACTGTTCTTGAGCAATTGCTCTATTCTGGTGCGCGCATCATCGCGCAGCTCTTCCGCCAGCGGCAGGACTTTGGCTAGGCGGGAACTGAGGTCTTCGAGAAACTTGGGGCTAAACATCGCTGCTGACTCTTGGTTTGTCTACTGGTTGGTCTATTGGCTGGTCTATTAGTTGGTCTATTAGTTGGTCGTAGGCCGCGGGCCAGGTTAAGCACTTCGCCCGCCTGCGCATTCTAACATCAGGCCACAGATTCTGCCCGCCAGCCCACAAACGAGCGACCCCTGCAGCGCCCTGGTCCGTGCTGCGCCGCAATTTGCTGGTCGAAGCCCCGTATAACGATAGGTAGAATGACAGCAAGCGCACCTAATTGGAGCATAAAACAGTGCAGCGCACTGAGACAGCTCAAAAATACCGCGTTGACAGCCTAATTTAGCGTTTCTGTACTACTTCTGCACTACTTCTGCACTCCTTCTACACTACGAAGAATCGGCCTGCGCTGACGTTTCCCGTCGAATTTCCATAACTGGCACGACCCCTGCATAGAGCACTACCAGTTGTAGGAATCTAAGCAGCGTAAAAAAGCTAAGGAGCAAAACAATGAAGTTAGTCACGGCTATTATCAAGCCATTCAAATTGGACGATGTCCGCGAGGCGTTGTCCGAAATAGGCGTACAAGGCATCACCGTAACTGAAGTAAAGGGCTTTGGTCGACAGAAGGGCCATACCGAATTGTATCGCGGTGCTGAGTACGTAGTCGATTTTCTACCAAAGGTAAAACTGGAAGTAGCCATTGCTGCGAGCCTGTTAGATCAAACTCTCGAAGCGATTACCAAGGCGGCGAATACTGGAAAGATAGGCGACGGCAAGATCTTCGTTGCAGAGCTGACCCAGATCATTCGAATTCGTACCGGCGAGACTGGCGAAGAAGCTATCTAGGCTGGTTGGGTAACAAACAGACTTTAAACAGTTACAAGCACACAAAGCTATTAACAGAAAGTTAACAAGATAAACATCGGTCTCGACGCGGCAAAAGCAAAGACCAAAACCGGAGGTACAAGGTGGAAAACCAAATTTTCGAATTGCAGTATGCAATGGACACGTTCTATTTTCTCATATGTGGCGCGCTCGTCATGTGGATGGCGGCAGGCTTTTCGATGCTGGAAGCGGGGCTCGTTCGTTCCAAGAACACCACAGAAATTCTCACTAAAAACGTCGCGCTTTATGCGATCTCCTGCATCATGTATTTGGTCTGCGGCTATATGATCATGTATGACGGTGCCTTCATGTTAAGTGGCATCGCCGGCGGTGATGATCTGGTTAGCTCGGCGCTTGCAGCATCAGCCGAAGAGGGCTTCGATGGTGGTGCGGTCTATGCCGATGCCTCGGACTTCTTCTTCCAGGTAGTGTTTGTTGCTACGGCAATGTCTATCGTTTCAGGCGCGGTTGCTGAGCGCATGAAGCTTTGGTCATTCCTTATCTTCGCGGTATTTATGACCGGCTTCATCTACCCGATGGAAGGTAGCTGGACCTGGAATGGCGCCGATGTATTCGGCCTGTTCAATCTTGGCGAACTTGGCTTCTCAGATTTCGCCGGTTCCGGCATCGTGCACATGGCTGGTGCCGCGGCCGCAGTCTCGGGCGTACTATTGCTTGGCGCACGCAAAGGCAAATATGGCGCCGATGGCACAGTCAGAGCGATCCCCGGTGCGAATCTGCCGCTGGCTACACTGGGTACATTCATTCTCTGGATGGGCTGGTTCGGTTTCAACGGCGGTTCAGTATTAAAGCTGGGTGATATCTCCAGCGCCAACGCCGTTGCCATGGTATTCCTCAATACCAATGCCGCCGCGGCCGGTGGCCTAATCGCCGCACTGATCGTAGCGCGCATCATGTTCGGCAAAGCCGACCTCACTATGGCGCTCAACGGTGCCCTGGCTGGACTCGTTGCAATTACTGCCGAGCCGTCTACGCCTACTCCTCTGCTGGCCACACTGTTTGGTGCCATCGGTGGTGTACTGGTTGTATTCAGCATCATCACGCTGGACAAGTTGAAGCTGGACGATCCGGTCGGTGCCATCTCGGTTCACGGAACCTGCGGGCTGCTCGGGCTGCTGCTGGTGCCAATCACCAATGACGCCTCGACATTCTCCGGTCAGATCATCGGTGCACTAACGATCTTCGGTTGGGTATTCATCACTAGTGGCATCGTGTGGTTTGCGATTAAAGTTCTGATGGGCCTTCGAGTTACAGAGGAAGAAGAAGTGGAAGGCGTCGATATGTCTGAATGCGGCATGGAAGCGTATCCGGAATTCGTTACTCAGTAAGCTTATAGAATAACTCTCCCTTCGCGTATTTCTTACGTAAAGCGCCTTTGATTGCAAAGGCGCTTTTTTTTTGCCCCTAACCGGTCATAGTTGTGGGATAACCGCTTCACAGTTCCGCCATGATCTGCTGATAAACACTGAATTGTGAACAGTCTCACAAGGGTTTTAGCGAAAGCCGGGTACTCTTCTCGAATGCCAGCCTCAGAACCTACAAACAACACCGACCGCTACTCAGCGGACAATCTCTTGCAAGTCAGTTGCTCCGACCTGTTGTTGGGTATGTATGTGTTCGAACTGGACTGCGCCTGGTCGAAGACGCCCTTCCCGATGGGAGGGTTTCATCTTAAGAATGCTGAGGATATCGAGATTCTCAAGAAATACTGCAAGCAGGTAGTCATCGATACCAACAAGGGCGTCCAGCCGCGCAAGGGGCGGGTGAATCAGCTAACTATATTGAGTAGCGCGCGTCGCGCGGCTCCCGAAGTGGGGGAGATCAAGATCGATCGTGCAGCCTACTCACAAACTCGCTCCGTCAAACAACAGATCGATAAGGCCTATCGACTGCACGTGGCTGTGCAGTCTGATTTTAGTAAGCAGGCACAGGCGGTACGCAGCGGTATGGAGTTGGATATACCGTCACTACAAAAAACCATCAGCGGGATTGTTGATTCAGTGATTGCGAATCCGCAGACTCATATCTGGTTGCTAAATACGGATCCGGCAGATCGAGTCGATACGGACTATTGTGTCCGCGCCGCAATCTGGGCGGCGATCCTGGCGCGGCAGGTTGGCATGCCGAGTGCCAGCATCAAAATTCTATTCCTGGGCACTCTTCTGGCCGACATCGGCATGCAGTTGTTGCCTGAGCGTTTGGTAAATAAACGCGGCCCGTTCAGGAAGAAAGAGTTACTCGCCTATCGCAAGCACGTGGACTTTGGTGTGGAGTTGGTCTCACAGGTTTCGGATCTCGACGCCCGGGTGGTTGAAATAATCCGCAGCCATCATGAGCGGCAAGATGGCAGAGGATTTCCGCGACAGCTACGCGGCAAACAGATTCCACTACTGGCGCGCTTTGCCAATTTGGCTTATTGCTTTGAGCGTTTACTGCGCAGTAACGCAGCGGGTCCGGCCACCACGCCGGCGAAGGCGTTAAGCAAATTGTACAAGCAGCGCGCACTCAAATTTCCGGAACAACTGGTAGTTGAACTCATCCATGTGATGGGAACTTATCCAGTGGGATCGCTGGTGCAGCTCTCTACCGGAGAGGTCGCTCTGGTTCTGGAACAAAATCTGCAGGAAAGACTGTCACCAAAAATCGCGGTGCTTACCGATGCGAATAAAAACCTGTTAGACAAATCTGTTCTGGTAGAGCTAGCGAATCAAACCAAGTCGAAGCTGGAGCGCTCCATAGTGTCCAGTTACCAATCGAAGAATGTCGCCAAGCGTTTAGGCGAGGGCAAAGATCTGGACCCGCGCAATTATACCTTCAGTTTCTTTGGCACGCGTATTGGCATCGGCAAGCTAACGGTCCGCTTCTAGGGCCGCTTCTACTTTCTGCCTACATATCCCCAAACTTGTGCTGAATTATGGCGAGTGCCGCAATGGGTGCAGTCTCGGTGCGCAGTATGCGTGAGCCCAGCGCGACAATCTTGAACCCTGTAGTGCGAGCCCAATCAATCTCGGTGGTCGAGAAACCGCCCTCCGGGCCTATCAAGACTTCTATGTGGCTGTCAGTCACTGCCTGGGGAAGCGAATCGGAGCCACCGGGTTCCAGCATCCACTTATTCGCGTTACTGGCAAGGGCTGCCTCGGTTAGCGGGACCGGGCGGTGTAGCGTAGGGATTTCCAGCCTGCCACACTGCTCACAGGCACTAATGGCAATCTTGCGCCAATGTTGCAGCTTCTTCTCTACCCGGTCTGGCTTAAGTCTCACTTCGCCATGCTCGGTATACACGGGAGTAATTTCGGTTACGCCTAGCTCGGTGGACTTCTGTATGGCGAAATCCATCCGGTCCCCGCGCGAAAGGCCCAGCAGCAGGTTAATCGAGAGCGTCGGCGGCTGCGGGCTGCGCCTTAGCTCCAATAGCTCAAGCTCGACACTCTTTTTCGATGCCTCGCTCACGCGCGCGAGAAACTCTCCCTGTTCCGAGTTGAATACGAGTAGCCTGTCATCCAGCCGCAGGCGCAGGACATTGTTCAGGTAGTGCGAGATGTCCTTCGCAAGGGAAACAGTAGTACCTGACTCAAGAAGGCCGTCGATGTGTACTCGAGAAAGCCGCATCGACTAACTCCTAGGGAAATTCATTTTGGCTACGGTTGCTCAGATCCAGGTTCGTCCAAATCTGGGTAACGCTCTGGCTAAGATTCATCGAATAGAAGTGCAGTCCAGGTGCGCCGCCCTGCAATAAGTCTTCGCACAGCTCAGTTACCACGTCGATCCCAAAGCGGCGCAGGCTCTCAACATCGTCACCATAACCCTGCAGCTTCTTGTCCAGCCAGCGCGGAATTTCTGCGCCGCAGTTAGCACTGAAGCGAGCGAGATTAGCATAGTTGGTAATGGGCATGATGCCGGGCACGATAGGTATATCGATCCCATTCTCACTACAGTAATCGGCGAAACGAAAATAGGCGTCGGGATTGTAGAAGTACTGAGTAATAGCCGAGTTTGCACCCGCGTCGACTTTACGCTTAAAGAAATTCACATCGCTGGCGTAACTGACTGACTCCGGATGTGTCTCCGGATAGCAGGCCACGTCGATATGGAAATGATCGCCAGTTTCTCTGCGGATGAACGCGACCAGTTCATTGGCATAGCGATGCTGCGCGGAGGATCCAGAGCCGGAGGGGATGTCGCCACGCAGCGCTACCAGTCGTCGAATCCCCGCGTCGATATACACCTGCAATAATTGCCGTAATTCCTTCTCGTCGGTGCCGCCGAAGGAAAGATGGGGCGCACAGTTCGAACCCGCCGCCTGGTAGCGCAGCACGATGTTCTGCGTACCCGACTTGGTAGAACCGCCGGCGCCATAGGTCACCGAGAAGAAGTCAGGGTTTAACTTGCTAAGCTCGGCATGCACGGTGTCCAGCTTCGACTCTCCCGCCTCAGTGCGAGGCGGAAAGAATTCGATGCTGTATTTAGCCGAGGAGCCAGACACATTGTGTGATGGATTGTGTGATGGATTGTGTAATGGATTGGATGAACCCATAGTCTATCTATCCTTGGAAAGTGTTATCGCCTAGTACTTGTAGCTATCGGTCTTGAAAGGACCGTTAACATTCACATGGATATACTTGGCCTGCACATCGGTAAGTTTCGTTAGCACGCCACCAAACCCGCCAACCATCATGGCCGCCACTTCTTCATCCAGATACTTTGGCAGTACCTCAACGTAGAGATTGCTTTGCTTCTCTTCTGCGGGAAGGTCGGCAAATTTCTTCTCGAACATGAACATCTGCGCCAATACCTGATTCGCGAATGAACCGTCCATGATGCGCGAAGGGTGGCCAGTGGCGTTACCCAGATTGATCAGCCGTCCTTCGGAAAGCAGAATCAGATAATCGTCCTGATTGTTCACGCCATTCCTGTAGATCTTGTGTACTTGTGGCTTCACTTCTTCCCAGTCCCAGTTCTTACGCATAAATGCCGTATCGATCTCATTGTCGAAATGACCGATGTTACAGATCACCGCGCCGCGCTTAACCTGCTGCAACATGAACTGATCGCACACATTCACATTGCCTGTCGTAGTAACGATCAGATCGATCTTCGACAGCAGCGCCGTATTAATTCCTGCGCTGGTACCGGTGTTGATGCCGTCCTTGTAAGGCGAGACGACTTCGTAGCCGTCCATGCAGGCCTGCATGGCACAGATCGGATCGATCTCGGCAATCTTTACGATCATGCCTTCCTGTCGCAAACTCTGTGCCGAGCCCTTGCCCACATCACCATAGCCAACGACCAATGCCTGTTTGCCGGCGAGCAGCATGTCGGTGCCGCGTTTGATGCCATCGTTCAGGGAGTGGCGGCATCCGTACTTGTTGTCGTTCTTCGACTTCGTTACCGAGTCGTTTACATTAATTGCAGGCACTTTTAGTGAGCCTTCTTCCAACATCTCCAATAAACGATGAACGCCCGTAGTAGTTTCCTCGGTGATGCCGTGGATATTTTCCAGCAGCTGCGGGTACTTGTCATGCACCATGGCTGTAAGGTCTCCACCGTCGTCAAGGATCATGTTGACGTCCCAGGGCTGGCCATCTTTCAGAATGGTTTGTTCTATGCACCATTCGCCTTCTGCTTCTGTCTGGCCTTTCCACGCATAAACGGCGATGCCGCTGGCAGCGACACAGGCGGCTGCATGGTCCTGTGTCGAGAAGATATTACAGGAGGACCAACGCACTTCGGCGCCTAGTGCCACCAGGGTTTCGATTAGCACGGCCGTCTGCACGGTCATGTGTATGCAGCCCAGAATCTTGGCGCCGGCAAGCGGTTTTTCCGCGGAGTACTTGTTGCGCAGGGTCATCAATGCAGGCATCTCCGACTCGGCCAGGGTAATTTCGCGGCGACCAAAATCGGCCAGACTTATATCCGCAACTTTGTAATCCGCTGAAGTAGCATTCTCTTGTATTGATAGATCGTTCATCTTTTACTCCGTATCTGTTGTGTTATAGGCCAGCTTATAGGCCAGCGGCGGATTTAAGCGCGTCTGCCTTGTCGGTTCTTTCCCAGCTTAGGTCCAGGTCTTCGCGACCGAAGTGACCGTAAGCCGCCGTGGCTCTGTAGATGGGTCGAAGCAGGTCGAGCATCTTAATCAAGCCTTTCGGGCGTAACTCGAAATGTTCTCGAATCAGCTCGACAATTCTTTCGTTGCTCACCTTGTTGGTACCGAAGGTTTCGACACTGATTGATGTGGGCTCGGCGACACCGATGGCGTAGGAGAGTTGAATCTCACAGCGTTCGGCGATGCCGGCGGCAACGATGTTCTTGGCGACATAACGCGCCGCGTAAGTCGCGGAACGGTCAACTTTCGAAGGGTCTTTGCCAGAGAAGGCGCCACCGCCGTGTCGTGCCATACCGCCATAGGTGTCGACGATAATCTTTCTGCCAGTCAGACCGCAGTCACCGTGCGGGCCGCCGATGACGAAGCGTCCGGTTGGATTGATAAAGTATTTTGTAGCAGGACTGATCCAGGCCGCTGGCAGCACCGGCTTGATAATCTCTTCCATTACTGCTTCTTGCAAGACCTTCAAAGATATCTCTTCTCTGTGTTGTGTAGAGAGAACTACAGCATCAATCGCGACCGGCTTGCCGTCTTCGTATCGAAAAGTAATCTGGCTCTTCGCATCCGGTTGCAACCAGGGAAGCGTGCCGTTCTTGCGGACCTCCGACTGTCGTTTCACCAGCAAGTGAGAATAGGTAATGGGGGCAGGCATGAGCACGTCGGTTTCGTTCGTTGCGTAACCAAACATCAGGCCCTGATCGCCGGCGCCCTGTTCGTGATCTTCGCTGTCATCGACACCCATGGCGATATCGGGAGACTGTTTGCCGATGCCGTTTAGTACTGCACAGGTGTTGCTGTCGAAGCCACTCTCGGAATTGTTATAGCCGATGTCGTTTACCACATCGCGCACTATGTTCTCGATGTCCACGTAGGCGTCGGTTGTGATCTCGCCAGCAACAATGACCATGCCAGTCTTTATCATGGTTTCGCAGGCCACCCGGGACGCCTTGTCTTGTTCCAACAGAGCATCAAGAATTGCATCAGAGATTTGGTCAGCCATCTTATCCGGGTGACCCTCAGATACCGACTCTGATGTAAACAGTGTAGATTCTGCCATTAGTGTTTCCTCAAGAATGTAAAGTTTAGATTGATTGATTAAATTAGCTTAATAGTCTTTGTTATAAATTATTTAAGAGCCAGATGTCACATTTTTGAATGTGCGCATCTGAATCTGAAAACCGTTTCTAAGCCCTAGATAGGAGCTCTGCTGAATCTCTAGCCCTGCCTTCTCGGCCCAATGATCGAGATCGCCCTCTTCGAAGCCGAGCCACAGGTCACCGCAAGATTCTCGCACCCAATCCTGATCGTGGTTACACAGCTCGACAATGAGCAGATAACCTTCGGGATTAAGCAGCGCCGCAATATCCTTGAAGGTCTTCGCCGGCGAAGAGATATGATGTAACACCATATCGAAAATGATCAGGTCGCTACTAACACCCTGCCCTCGAGCGACGGCGGTGTCGCCGAGAATAAACTCGACGTCATTGCGCCCGCTCTCGGCAATTGCCGCCCGTGATTTCTCCAACATGTCTTTGGAGTTGTCCAGCGCCGTCAGGTTTTGAAAGCGCAGCGAAAGCTCGGTCAAAAGCTGACCCTCGCCCGGGCCAACTTCCATCACCGCCGACTTCTCGCTCAGGGCGAGGTTGGCGATAAGGTCGTGCAGGCTATTGGCGTAGTCGCCGTGTTCGACGATCAGGCCCTGCTTCTCGCGAAACTTATTGGCATTCTTGTTGAAGAAATTAAGCGAAAGCTGCGCCCGCTCTAATTGAATCTGCTTGATCTTGCGCACATGGCCGCTGCCGAGCTCGAGCGCGTCGATGTTCTCGAAAACTGTTTTCTTGATATCGCTGTAGCTTTCGTCCTCAGAAAGAAAGGCGCGCCGGTAAAAGATGGAGTTTCCCTCGCGGCGGGTGGAAACCAGATGGCTCGTGGCCAGGACCTTGAGATGGTGGCTGAGCGCGGACTGGCGGATATCCAGGATTCGGCACAGCTCCAAGACGCCGAAAGACTCGTTCTTCAGCAGGCGCAGAATCTGTATCCGCAACTGGTCCGCCAGGGCCTTGTGCAGCGCCGTTAGCGATTCTATTGGGCTCAGTGCATCTGAGCTAGCGGCGCTGTGTAGTGCAGTTGCTGCCATCGCGAGGTCCGACCGGCTATCCGAAAAGCCGCTAACTTAGCAGCATTGGCAGCTGATTTCAAACCTATATCAAAATATTTTGATATAGGTTGCGTGGCGATTCCGCGTGCCAGGCTACTAGCTACTATACTAGGTACGAAAAGGCGCCAGGCTTACTGCGGCCGCGAGATGTTCCAATATATTGCCGTAATATTGCACTATATATTGCTCTATCGGCTGGCTTAGATATGGCATATTCGATTCAGGTGCGGGAAAATAGCGCCCTTGATCATAGGCTCCCCGAAGCATCAATCTCCGTTTGTCCCGCTGAGTTAGCCTTCAAGCTAACAGCAGGGCACTGAGTCTCGCGCTTCGCTAAATAGCAAAAACGTAAAAACTGAGGAAATCGATCGATGGTAGAACAGGCTGTTTCACGTAAGCAGAGCGCCAATGCAATTCGTGCGCTGAGCATGGACGCCGTGCAGAAGGCGAAATCGGGACACCCCGGCGCGCCCATGGGCATGGCAGATATCGCGCAGGTGCTGTGGTGCGACTTCCTCCGTCACAATCCGGGCGACCCGAACTGGTTTAACCGCGACCGCTTCGTGCTATCCAATGGCCACGGCTCGATGTTGATCTACTCGCTATTGCACCTGACCGGATACGATCTCTCTATAGAAGACCTGAGCCAGTTTCGGCAATTCGATTCCAAGACGCCGGGTCACCCGGAATACGGCTACACCCCCGGCGTCGAAACGACGACAGGGCCGCTGGGACAGGGGCTCGCCAATGCCGTTGGCATGGCTATCGCCGAGAAGACCCTCGCTGCCCAGTTTAACCGCGAGGGGCACCAGATTATTGATCATTACACCTATGTGTTTGCCGGCGATGGCTGCCTGATGGAAGGCATCTCCCATGAGGTCTGCTCTCTGGCCGGCACGCTGGATCTCGGTAAGCTCATCGTGTTCTATGACGACAACGGCATCTCTATCGATGGTGAGGTCGATCAATGGTTCTCGGATGATACGCCAAAGCGTTTTGAGGCCTATGGTTGGCAGGTAATGTCCGTCGATGGCCACGACCCGGACGCGATCAGCAAGGCCATCAAGAAAGCCCAGGCTGAGTCGAAACGGCCCACGTTGATTAGCTGCAAGACCATCATCGGCTTCGGCTCCCCTAACAAACAGGGCACCGCAGCAACCCACGGTGCGCCACTGGGTGATGAAGAAATCGCCGCCACTCGAGCAGCGCTGGATTGGCCCCATGCGCCCTTCGTCATCCCCGAGGAGATTAAACAAGCCTGGGATGCGACGGAAAACGGCTTTACCGCCGAGTCGGCCTGGAAAGAAAAACTCGTTATCTACGAGGAAGAGTATCCCGAATTGGCCATGGAACTGGTACGCCGCTTGAAGGGGCAGCTGCCTGGCTATTTCAGCGCCAAGGCCGATGAGTTCATCGCCAAGTGCCACAAGACAGCAGATGACATCCCGAGCCGCAAGGCTTCACAGAACTGTATCGAAGCCTATGCAGCCCTATTGCCGGAGTTAATCGGCGGCTCGGCCGACTTGACTGGCTCTAACCTGACCAATTGGTCAGGCAGCTCGGCGATTTCAGAGAAGGCCGACGGTAACTATATCTACTACGGGGTTCGGGAATTCGGCATGACCGCGATTGCCACCGGTATGGCGCTGCACGGCGGTTTTATTCCCTACACCGCCACCTTCCTGATCTTCATGGAATATGCTCGCAACGCGGTCAGAATGTCGGCGTTAATGAAGCAGCAGAGTATCTTCGTCTACACCCACGACTCCATCGGTCAGGGTGAGGACGGGCCGACCCATCAACCGGTTGAGCAATTAGCTAACCTGCGCAGCACACCAAATATGTCAGTGTGGCGTCCCTGCGACAATGTTGAGACCGCGGTAGCCTGGAAGGCGGCAATCGAAAATCAGGCTGGCCCGACCGCTCTGATTTTCTCGCGCCAGAACCTGCCCCATCAGACCCGCACTGACGGGCAGTTAGCCGGGATCGCCCGTGGCGCCTATATCCTGAAGGATTGTGAGGGAGATCCCTCGGTCATCGTTCTGGCCACCGGCTCGGAGGTCTCCATCAGCCTCGAGGCCGTCGAGACACTGCAGCAAGAGGGCGTTAAGGTGCGTCTGGTATCGATTCCCAGCGTGGATGTTTTCGAGGCGCAGGAGGCTGACTATCAGGAACAGGTTCTTCCGGCGGCGGTGCGTCTGCGCGTTGCCGTTGAAGCGGGCGGAGTCGACTATTGGCGCAAGTTAGTAGGGCTGGATGGCAAGGTAATCGGCATGCAGTCTTTTGGCGAATCGGCACCGGGGCCCAAGCTAATGGAACACTTCGGTTTTAGCGCTGAGAATGTCGTCGCCGTAGTTAAGTCTTTTACCTCGTGAGCCGCGCCAGCAACAGAATTTTCTGCAAGCTGTCAGCGCGGTAGACGGCCATGACTTATCGTATCGCAATAAATGGTTACGGTCGTATTGGTCGCTGTGTGCTGCGTGCCTTCTATGAATCCAGCAACTATTCCGATCTGCGGATCGTTGCGATCAACGATCTTGCGGACATAGCGAATCTGTCTCACCTAACCCGCTATGACAGTACCCACGGCAGGTTTTTGGGAACAGTCGAAACCAGCAGCAAGGCTGAGCAGAAAAGTCTCATCGTAAACGGCGATGAGATTCGCGTATTCAACGAGCCCGACATCCGCAAACTGCCCTGGTCGGAGTTGGACATTGACCTTGTTATGGAGTGTAGCGGCGCCTTCAAGGACCGCGCTACAGCACAGCTACATATCGCTGGCGGTAGCAAGAGAGTCTTGTTCTCCCAACCCGCCGAGAGCGATGTCGATGCGACCTTGGTGTACGGGATTAATCATACCAGTGTGCCGAGCGATGCCCAGATCGTGTCCAACGCATCGTGCACTACAAACTGTATCGTGCCGGTATTAAAGACCATCGATGCCAGTTTCAAGATCGAATCGGGTGTTATCACGACGATTCATTCGGCGATGAATGACCAGCCGGTGATCGATAGCTACCACGACGATGATCTGCGCAAGACGCGCAGTGCGATGCAATCGATTATTCCGGTCGATACAGCGCTGGCGAAAGGCATAGAGCGAATTCTGCCGGAGCTAAGCGGCCTGTTAAAAGCGCAGGCCATTCGTGTGCCGACGCTCAATGTGTCGCTGATGGACCTCACTCTGTTAGTCGCCTCCAGTACCAGTGTGGAGCAGGTCAACCAATCGATTCGCGCGGCCAGTGCCAGTTTACCGGCGAATATTTTGGGCTATACCGAGGAGCCACTGGCTTCCTGCGATTTTAATCACGATCCGCGCTCGGCGATTGTCGACTTGAATCAGACCAGTGTTGCCAATGCTAAGCTAATCAAGCTATTCGTCTGGTTCGATAACGAATGGGCCTACGCCAACCGGATGCTAGACGTGGCTCAGTACATGAACGCCAACAAATGAACGATCACCAATCAACTACTCAAGGAATACTTCGCTAATGGCATTCCTGCGTATGGATCAACTAAATCTCGAAGGAAAGAGAGTCCTCATCCGCGAGGATCTCAACGTGCCCATCAGCCCGGATGTCATGGGCAATGGTGTCATCGGCAATGACACCCGTATTCGTGCGGCAATACCGAGCATTGAGTTAGCGCGAGCGGCTGGCGCTGAAGTTATTATCATGTCTCACCTGGGCAGGCCGGTGGAAGCGCTGCCTATCGAGCAGCAGGAGCAGTTTTCCCTGCGCCCGGTAGCGGCAAGACTGGCGCAGCTACTAGATTGCGAAGTAGAACTCAATCGAGACTATCTGAGCATCACCCCAGCGAGCAAAGCAGCGGGTAGCGTCACCCTGTTGGAGAATGTCCGCATCAACGCCGGAGAGAAGGCCGATGATGAGGCGCTGGCGAAGAACTACGCGGCGCTGTGTGACGTATTTGTAATGGATGCCTTCGGCACCGCGCATCGTGCGCAGGCCAGCACCCACGGAGTTGCCAGGTATGCCAGTGTCGCCTGCGCGGGGCCGCTGCTGGCGCGTGAGCTGGATGCCCTCGAGCGTTCTCTGAAGAGTCCGGAGCGACCGATGTTGGCGATCGTTGGCGGGGCCAAGGTCTCGAGCAAACTGGAAGTGTTAAAGAATCTCTCGACCAGAGTAGACCAACTTATCGTCGGTGGTGGTATAGCCAATACGTTTCTGGCGGCAGACGGCGCCAACGTGGGCAAGTCCCTGTTCGAGGTGGATCTCATCGACACGGCGCGAGAGCTGATGAGCAAGACGTCGATCCCACTACCGACCGACGTGATAGTGGCGAAAGAGTTTGCCGCCGATGCCGTAGCCACCAGCAAGCAGATTGCCGATATAGAAGACGATGACATGATACTGGATATAGGGCCGGCCACGGCGGAGCAGTTCACACAAATCATTGCCAGGATGAAGACGGTCATCTGGAACGGGCCGGTGGGCGTGTTCGAGTTCGATCAGTTTTCATCTGGCACGCAAGCAATAGCGAAGGCCGTGGCAGAGAATGCCGGCTTCTCGATCGCCGGTGGTGGAGAAACCATCGCCGCCATCGACAAGTATTCAATTACCGATAAAGTGTCTTATATCTCAACCGGCGGGGGCGCATTTCTGGAATATGTTCAGGGTGCAGTATTGCCAGCCGTGGAAATGCTGGAACGCAGAGCTCGTGACAAATAAAATTTAATTCTACTAATCTTTTAATTTTACTAATAATTTTACTAATCTTTCGACCAGAACAGACAAGAGAAGTGAGGACGAATCATGGCACTAATTAGCTTAAGACAATTATTGGATCACGCGGCGGAGAATGACTACGGGGTACCAGCCTTCAACGTGAATAACCTTGAACAGATTCGAGCCATCATGGAGGCGGCGGACGAAGCCAATAGTCCGGTTATACTTCAGGCATCGGCGGGTGCAAGAAAATACGCGGGTTCTAATTTCCTGAAACATTTGATTCAGGCGGCAATCGAAGAGTTTCCTCATATACCTATTGTTATGCATCAGGACCACGGCGTTTCACCGGCGGTGTGCCAGCGCTCTATTCAGCTGGGATTCTCCTCGGTAATGATGGATGGCTCGCTGGGTGAAGACGGCAAGACGCCGACCGATTTCGACTACAACGTGAAGGTCACCAAGACCACCGTCGATATGGCTCATGCCTGCGGCGTGTCGGTAGAGGGCGAGATCGGCTGTCTGGGCTCGCTGGAAACCGGCATAGCCGGTGAAGAGGACGGGATCGGAGCACAAGGCCAGTTGACCATGGCGCAGATGTTAACCGATCCACAGGAGGCCTCTGACTTTGTCGAGGCGACTGGAGTCGATGCCCTGGCCATAGCCGTTGGTACAAGTCACGGCGCCTATAAGTTTAGCCGACCACCGACGGGAGACATCCTGGCGATCGAGAGAATCAAGGAAATCCACGCGAAGCTTCCAAACACCCACTTGGTCATGCACGGGTCTTCTTCGGTGCCACAGGAATGGCTGGCGATAATCAATGAGTTCGGCGGAGTGATTCCAGAAACCTATGGCGTGCCAGTAGAAGAGATTCAGGAAGGCATCAAGCACGGCGTGCGCAAAGTAAACATCGACACCGATCTGCGACTCGCCTCCACCGCTGCGGTGCGAAAATTTCTGGCCCAGAACAAGTCTGAGTTCGACCCGCGCAAGTTTCTGATCCCTACCATGGACGCAATGAAATCAATCGTGTTGGCTAGACTGGAAGCCTTCGGCACGGCAGGTCAGATCTCGAACATCAAGAAGGTCTACAACCTCGAAGAGATGGCAGGGCGTTACTCGGCTTAGCAATAAGCTGACACAGCGGCGAGGTATAAGAGCGCATGTTCAGTAAAGCCGATGCCAAGCAACTGCGGCAGAATTTAAGGCCTATTGAATTTCTGCACAGTGACGGCGAAGTTGGCTTCGAGCTCGGCGCTAATGCCGTGGATAGCTATTCGGCCTATGCCGAGTTCTATGGTTTGAACTTCACCGAATCGGCTCCCGATCTGCGGGCAACCCGCGCGAGTATTGGCACTTTTCACAGCGGAGGCTATGAGCTGGTTTGTCAGCATTTTCTGCCGCCAGAAATCCCGCCGCGCAGGACCGCTTTTCTGCTACATGGCTACTTCGATCACGCCGGCCTGTATCGACACCTGATCAGTCATCTACTACGTCGCGGCATTGCAGTCGTTATATTTGATCTGCCGGGCCATGGCTTATCCAGTGGTGCACCAGCAAGAATCACCTCATTTCAGGAATACAGTGACGCCTTCGTCGCCTGTCTCAGCCTGGCAGTGCGAGAACAACTAGCGGCCCCCTGGCTTGTAATAGGGCAGAGTACAGGCGGCGCAATCATTATGGACGCGCTACTGGAGAAGAAGCTCGAGGCGGGCTTTGTGATTCAGGACTTTATTCTGCTCGGCCCGCTACTGAGGCCGAAGCATTGGTCGCGCTCGAAGATCCTCTTTAGTCTGAGTCGCTTGTTTCTGACATCGACTCCAAGAAATTTCAGCAAGAACAGTCATGATGCCGAGTTTCTGGAGTTTCTCGAAAGCCATGACGAATTACAGAGTCGACTACTTCCGCGCGACTGGGTGCAGGCGATGATCGACTACATTTCTCGCTTCATTGCGGCGCCAAAGCAGCAACAGCCGCTACACATAGTGCAGGGTAAAGGCGATGGAACCGTCGATTGGGAAACGAATATTCCGGCAATTCTGGAAAAGTTCCCGGGCTCCGAGGTTCACTGGATCGAAGAGGCAGGACACCATCTGGTTAACGAATCACTGCCCTATCGAGAAAAGGTGTTCGCGACTATCGACCGCGTCCTGGATTCGCAGCAGGCAGCCTGCTAGAACAAGACACGGCATCGAATTGTGCCGGTAACCTGATTTAATTTTTCTAATGCCACGTCACTGTATTGGACGTCGATGTCCATGACCACGTAACCGACCTGTTCATTCGTCTGCAGATACTGCGAGCTGATGTTAATACCAGTCTCGGAGAATACGTTGTTAATCTCGGAGAGTACTCCGGGCACGTTCTTGTGAATATGCAACAGGCGATGCTTCCCAGGGTGTGCGGGTAACGTAACTTCGGGGAAATTGACCGAAGCGAAGCTGGACCCGTTGTCGCTGTATTTAATAAGTTTCTCCGCTACCTCGACGCCAATATTTTCCTGAGCCTCCATCGTGCTGCCACCAACGTGAGGGGTAATGATGCAGTTGTCGAACTCGCGCAATGCACTGATGAATTCTTCATCGTTCGACTTCGGCTCTTGCGGGAATACATCGATCGCTGCACCGGCAATCGCCTTGCTGGCCAGCGCCTTCGCCAAGGCATCGATAACTACAACAGACCCGCGTGAGGCATTGATCAGTATCGCGCCGGGCTTCATACAGCTCAGTTGCTCCGCCCCGATCATGTCTTGTGTCTGTGGTGTCTCGGGCACATGCAGGCTTATCACATCGCACTCACGCATCAGCTCTTCCAGAGTGTCCAGTTGCACCGCGTTACCCAGCGGTAGCTTGCTAACCACGTCATACAGGTAAACCTTCATACCCATCGATTCGGCTAACACACTTAGCTGTGAGCCGATATTTCCGTAACCTACAATGCCAAGCTTCTTGCCGCGGGTTTCGAAGGAACCGGTCGCGGCTTTATTCCATATACCTCTATGCAACAGGGCGTTCTTCTCTGGAATGCCGCGTAGTAACAGGATGGTCTGACCGATGACTAACTCAGCGACACTGCGGGTATTGGAGAAAGGCGCATTGAAGACGAGTATTCCCCGAATCAACGCCGCATTCAGATCAACCTGATTGGTGCCTATGCAGAAGCAGCCGACAGCCTGGAGCTTTTTCGCCGCCGCGAATACAGGCTCGGTTAGCTGCGTGCGAGAGCGGATACCGACGAAGTGTGCGTCGGCTATTTTCACCGCCAGCTCGTCACCCTCCAGCGAAGTCTTCAGGGATTCGATGTTCTCGTAGCCCGACTTCTTCAGAGTGTCGATCGCATTCGGGTGAATGCCTTCAAGTAGCAGAAACTTGATCTTCCGCTTTTCCAGGGATGTTGGATTCATAGGTAAACGCTTTCTGTTGTGGGTTCTAATCGGTTCCAGCTTGTTGTTTGTCGCTTATAAAGAGTGTAGCACTGGCGATTGCCATCAAGCGAAACGCTGAGAGCGATGCTCAATAAGCCGGCGCATGGTAACATGTTCTGCTTTTGCTAGGCGCCGAGCGGCGTAATAATTTAACGGACAAGGATAAGTCGCGCGTCAGCCGCGACTTATCCTGTTGTTGAACGA
>JBBDIR010000027.1:0-132755 GCA_040880325.1 Pseudohongiellaceae bacterium | reverse complement strand
TCGTTCAACAACAGGATAAGTCGCGGCTGACGCGCGACTTATCCTTGTCCGTTATACGTGGGTGTTATGAAGGGTGCATTCGATGCCTTAACCCCGAGCTGCTGGGTTGGCAGCGCATCGATGGCATCAACGGTGATCATACCATCGCCCAAGACTGTGCCAAATACAGTGAAACCGCCATTGCTCGTATCCAGTGACGAGCTGTTGTCGATTAGATTCACAAACCATTGGCTGGTTGCGCTGTTCGGATCCCCATCTAGCTTGGCCATGGCTATCGTGCCACGTGTGTTCGAAACGCTGAACTCATTTTGTATGGGAGGGTCAGCCGGCACATCGATTGGCCCTTCGAATAGACGAAAGCGAAAGCCCCCACCCTGCACCACGAAGTTGTTCTCAGCTCGATGAATATAGGTACCGTTATAGGCGTTCCGATTGACGTAAGCCAGGAAGTTTTGAACTGTAATAGGAGCCACGTCATCCAGTAGCTCAATGGAGTAGTCGCCAATACCTGTACTTATGCGGACAATGGTTTCAGCCAATGCGGACGGCGTATACGCGAGGACGGAATATAGGACAAGACGGGTTGTGACGCGGACGAATCCCCTCATTGGACAGCGCCAAGTTACTGCAGTCATGAAAACTCCTGAATTTATACGAAGGCTCTCTAATACCTATCTGACCGAGGCAGCATAGGTTAAGTTCCGACAAGATTCAACTCTCATTCTCAGGGCACAATTTACTCTTTTCAGCCTCCAGCTTCTGGCACAAGTCAGCCGCTACCAAGCCCGGTTACAGTCCTTCTCGGCAGCGTCACAACAAGATTTTTAGCTGGCGATTCTCCCGTAAATTGTGGTATAACATGCGACTTTTCTATCCGCTTCTCTATCCGCTTCCGTCAGCGTGTTTTTGTCTAATCGTTCAGTAAAAAGGTTCGCATTACCCGTGTCAAATAATCAAAGATCACTTCCCGGTTTTGGAGTAGAAAATAAAGACTTACAGTCAAGTGACGCCCAACAATCTCAGCTCGGAAAAATAGGCATTGGCATAGACTACGGCACGAGTAATAGTGCGGCGGCTATTTTCGACGGCCGCCAGGTGCATCTTGTGCAGCTTGAACTCCATTCAACGATCATGCCATCAGCCACGTATATCGGTAGAGATTTCAAGATCAGCACCGGCCAGATGGCAATAAACAACTATATAGAAAGTAATACCGGCAGAACCGTAGAGCTGAGCGCCGAGGTGCTAGGTGAAGGCAGGACTACCACGGGCCAAATCGGCGATAAGGGTTTACCTGAAGAAGGCAACACACAGACTCTATATGGCCAATCTTTCGTCGACGGCGGTCAGCAAGGACGCTTATTTCGAGGCATAAAGAGACTACTCGGAAGCAGCGCCGCTCCGAGGCTGATGGTGTTCGATCGCGCTTTTCGTCTCGTAGCCCTTATCACCCCGCTTCTGCTCAGGATCAGGAAAAGCATAGAACTACTTATCTCCAAACGATCATTCGATTCAGCTTCTGCAGACCATGCCTGCATAGGCCACCCGGTAAACTTCGAAGGCAGCGGCGAGAATCGCAATCGAGCAGCTCTGGATATGCTGTCAGAAGCATACGGGTATGCCGAATTTATCCAGCAATCCTACTATCCTGAGCCGATTGCAGCCGCTCTTAGCTATCTGCATGGAAACCAGGATCAATCATCGAAGTCCCAAACCCTCTTAGCCGTAGACTTTGGCGGCGGCACACTCGATCTATGCCTGATTCGCAGAGAGAAGTCAGAGTTCGACGTTCTTGCGACCCACGGCATTGGCCTGGGTGGTGATCACATCGACCAGGTCCTGTTCAAGGAACTGCTGTTTCCACTATTAGGCAAAGGTGAGCGTTGGAAGCGTGCTGGCGAGGATCGCGAGATCGAGACCGTATTCCCATTCGAGGAATATGAAGAATTACTGCTAAATTGGGCGATTAGCTACATGCTCAACCAGAATAAATATACGACGCCACTCATGCAGAGGATCAGCGTGAAAGACGAGGCTTCGACGAAATTCCAACGCCTGTATGATCTTATCAAGAACAATTACAGCTATCTGGCTTTTCAATGCATCAAGGAGTTGAAGGCAGAGCTTTCTGACAAGGAGATAGCAAAGCTAGACATTCCGGAACTCGATATAGAGTTCGAAGTAAGCCGTGAACAGTTTGAAATTATGATCGCCGCGCTGCTCGCTAAATTCAGCCAATCAATTTCCGACCTGCTGCAAGACGTAAACCTTCGCAGCGATGAGATAGACTTGGTGATTCGAACTGGTGGATCTTCGCTCATTCCTGCCGTGAAGCGCATTCTGGAAGAACAGTTTCCTGGCAAGGTAATAGAACATGACCCGTTCACTAGCGTGGCCGCAGGCCTCGCCATAGCAGACTTTCAGGGGCTGGGGCGAAAACTGGACGAAACCTGATTGTGTCCGCGCCTTATTACAACTGCACTCTTAGCGATTCGATAGAGTCCGCGAAAGTTAGCGAGTGAATCTGCCCGTCTTTCTCTATGTTCACGAGGTTTGCCTGCTCTGGCCAAACATCCCGCAGCGCCACATTCACCACAGACAGTGCCACTAAATCTTGCTGCAGCGGCGCTTCCTGATAGACCCAAAGAAACTGACCGTCGATCTCCTCACCCACGAAGTCCAAGGCAAGCTCGACGGTCCCTCCTTTTGAGTCTTCGACAGTCACGGCGAAGCGGTTTATCACGTAGTTGCTAAACAGCTCTCTTGACAGAGACGACTCCATGAGATTCTGCGATGCACCAAACACTATCCCGGCGGCGTGCTCGGCATCATGGATGAAATAGCGGTGCATGACTTCGATATTACCAGTATTCTCATTGAACAGGATGCGAGTAACAGCCGTCTTTTGCTGATGAGCCGCACTGAAACCAGGCACAAGGCCAGCCACGAGGAACAATAGCGCGAGAGCAGCGAATCGATACCTGTCTCGCGCCACAATACCTGCTGGCTTAGTTGTCCTGCGGCTCATCGTCTTCATCGGTTTTCAATTCTGTCTTAATGTCTTGCATGATATCTCGACCAACGAGGCCGCCGCCGCTTTCAGATTTAAAGCTCTCAATGCGCGATGGGATAATTCGGCGCGGATAGTAGTTGTTTTCTATGTCGGCGTCGGCGGTTTCCTGCATAGGATCGATAATTATGCTAACCAGCTCGTTCTCACTGACTATCAGCTTCTTGACTTGGCTAGCATTTCTTCGCCATATTTCCGCGGGAAGACGGATTTCTTCCATAGACCCATCTGTATATTCCATCTGCAGAATCACCGGCATAACAAGGCCGCCGACGTTTGCAAGCTCGAGAATATAGTAATTGAGCTCTTCAGATACAGCCCTATCGAAAACGGCACGCTCCCAGTCCTCCAGGCCTTCCAGGAAGCTGTCGTAAGCATTACGCTCCTTATTGGTAACGGTAAACTGATCGTTGTCATCATAGAAATCGCGAACGTCCGTATTGCGTTCTACCCAGGTGAGCCTGCCTTCTTCTCGATTCCTCTCGATGTACAGAGATGGCGGTAACGCCTTTTCAGTCTCGCGCAGTCGAGAATAGTCGATATCCGGATTCTCTGTATCCATACGCATTTGATACACACGATCAATAGCAAGATCGACATGGTCAGTTGTATAGAACCACCCACGCCAGAACCAATCCAGATCTATTCCCGATGCCTCTTCCATCGTACGGAAGAAGTCGGCTGGTGTCGGCCGCTTGAATTCCCATTGACGAGAATACTCTTTAAAGGCGAAATCGAAGAGTTCTCGACCCATAATAGTCTCACGCAAAATATTGATTGCTGTCGCCGGTTTCGAATAAGCGTTTGGCCCTAGCCTCAACACACTATCGGATTGCGTCATAATCGGAACCTGATTCTGCGATACCATGTAATCAGTGATATATCTTGGCTCAACGCCCCATGGAATCTCAGCATCCCATTCGCGACCGGCTACCGAATCGAGATAGCTATTGATACCCTCATCCATCCAGGTCCATTGGCGCTCATCCGAGTTTACGATCATGGGAAAGTAGAAATGGCCAACTTCGTGAATTACTACTCCAATCAGGAATCGTTTCTCAGCGAGTGAATAGGTGCGGCTTCCGTCGTCTTGCAAGGTCGTGCGCGGACCATTGAAGGTAATCATCGGATACTCCATGCCTCCGACGAAGCCAGCATTTAGTGAAATTGCCGTGGGGTAGGGGAAATCGAATGAGAAGCGACTGTAGACCTCGAGCGTATGAATGACGACTTCGGTAGAAAAGTCTGACCAGAGCGTTCCGCCCTCCTTTGGATAGTAGGACATAGCCATGACCAATTCCTGGTCCGCACCTGCCTGCCGATAGCCCTTGGCATCCCAGATGAATTTCCTGGAAGAGCCCCAGGCGAAATCGCGCACATTCTCGGCAGCGAAACGCCAGGTCTTGGTGTCTTCGACACCCTCCCTCTCGTTCTCGAGCGCTTCCTGGGGGGTAACGATGAAAACTGGACGATCGGCTGTTTCAGCTTGTTGCAGGCGGTCGCGCTGGGTTCGAGTCAGAACCTGGTTCGCGTTCTGCAGCTCACCAGTAGCCGCCACGATGTGATCCGAAGGGACTGTTAGCGAGACTTCGTAGTCACCGAATTCCAGAGTGAACTCACCGGAGCCTAGAAACTCCTTGTTGGTCCAGCCCTCATAGTCTGTATAGGCAACGAGGCGTGGAAACCACTGTGAAATCGCAAACAGGTAGTTACCGTCTTCGTTCTCATCGTCTGGAAAATACTCATATCCACCACGCGGCCTGAGCACATCACCGTTTACAATGTGGTAGGCATAATCGATTTCGAACTCGACATCTTGACCAGAATTCAAGGGGCGTGCCAGATCGACACGCATGAGGGTGCCAACAATCGTATGAGGAAGATCGTTTCCTGCGCCGTCACGAACGAAATTAATCTCGTAGCCGTGATCTACATCTTCCATATACTGAATGCTACGCAGTTGGTCCAAACTAATGCGCGCAGGAGAATTGGATGCGGGACTGCTACCGTTGAAGGTGGAGCTCATATTACCCATAGAATCACTGCGAAACCGATTCTGATCGAGCTGCAGCCAGAGATAGCTTAGCGTATCTGGAGAATTGTTCTGGTAGCGAATCGTCTCTGTTCCTGAAATTCGCTGCGTGTCTTCATCAAGACTCACAGCTATCTCGTAGTCGACTTCCTGCTGCCAATACTCGTGACCGGGCTGACCAGAGGCGTTTCTATATACATTTGGCGTCGGCAAAACTTCGTCCAATTGACGAAACTTGTCCTGAAACGATCCCTTTGTCTGTTGAATGCCCTGTGCGAATAGCAAGGAACTGCTGAACACAGTGCTAATCGCAGTGATGAGCAAGACAATTTTCTTCATATCGATCGATCTCCGAGGTAGAGGCTTTCTGGATTTTAGCTGCAAATAATACCGCGTTTTAGGCTAATTGTGGTCATCGATTTATCATTCAGAGCGCTTCTGCGGTAAACTGGTTCTGTATTTCTACTACTGAATTGGTCATCGTGAGAGTCTGCGCTTATGAAACTCATCCTGTCTGCAGTGCCATTTTTCTTCCTGCTGATAGTCGTCGAATTAGCCTACGGCGTTATGCGCGGCAAGAACACCTACCGCCTCAACGACAGTATCAATAGTATCTCCATGGGTAGTCTGAGCCGGCTCCAAGGTCTTGTAATACTTGGGTTTTCTGCCTCGATTTACGAAATCATCGTGACCAGATACCAACTCGCCCAACTACCGGATGACGCCTTGTGGGTGTGGGTAAGCTGTTTCGTACTCTACGATTTCGCCTATTACTGGAAACATCGCCTCGGCCATGAAGTGGCTCTGTTCTGGGGCTCTCATGTCGCCCATCATCAGAGCGAGGATTACAATCTAAGTACCGCCCTGCGTCAAACCAGCATTGATTTCTATGGGTTTTTGTTCTATCTGCCGTTCTTTTTTCTCGGCTTTCCTGCAGAGATTTTATTCACGGTAGTGAGCCTAAATCTGATTTATCAGTTCTGGGTGCATACCGAGCATGTGCCGAAGCTGGGCCCTGTAGAGTGGCTGTTCGTCACGCCATCAAACCATCGAGTTCATCATGCGCGTAACAAGGTTTACATCGACAGAAACTATGGGGGAGTCTTCATTATCTGGGACAGAATATTTGGCAGCTTCCAGGATGAACTGGAGGCTGAACCCGTTGTCTTCGGACTGCGCAAGCCCCTAAACAGCTGGAATCCACTCTGGGCGAACATACATGTGTATTGGCGACTCATTCTGGATTTCCTCGCATTGCGGGGAATGAAGAACAAACTAAGCCTGCTATTCAAAGCGCCGGGCTGGCGCGCGGAATCGCAGCAGAGCCACTGCAAACTCGGGCAGGAATCGATCGACCTCAGCACACGATACGACCCACAAATCTCTCGGTTTAACCAGATCTATACCCTGATCCAGTTTCTGCTCAGCGTACTCCTGAGCCTGGCCGTGTTGCTGGCGGCGGCGTCAATGAGCTATATGCTGCTGAGTGTCGCGGTGATCTTTCTGTTCTTCTCCTTTTTCGTGCACGGCGCCGCACTGGAAGGAAAAGAACAGGCGCTAACATTTGAAATCCTGCGTTTAGTGTTTCTAATACCCTGCCTGCTGTTGTTGAACCTGAATGTCGCAGTTACGGCGCTATTGATCGGCAGCGTAGCCATCGCGCTACCCGTTCTACTAATCACCGGCTGCAAGCGAATTCAAGTTCTGGCAAGCAACTAGCACGCACTGCATTTCGCGCCTTGCCTGCGCCAAAGAAAATTTGTCGTAGAGCTAATGCATTAGATTTGAGTGAGGGGAAATTCTAAAATTAACTCGCCGGATTCCGGATCACGCAGTTCGAACTGCGCCTGATAGGCACGGCCCAAGGCCTGCGTAAAAGTAGTGCCATCGTCGAGGTTGCTGATGATGAATGCTACTCGAGTGGTAATACTGCTAGCCGGGGGAATCTCCAGAGGGATAAATTCATAGCCGGCGGATTCACTCAACATGCCCTGCACTGTGGATTCAACACTGAGGCTAGCGCCTGGTATGCGTTTTCTGACGGCCCTGAACAAAGCCGTCTCGCCGTTAGCGTCAGTCATTCTCAGAAACACATTAACCTGCCTGGTAAACAGCTCGAGATTGCCAATGCGCAGCGCTGGCGTATAGATCGGATAACTAAAACCCACTTCGATAATCCCGTTGCTGGAACTGTCTGTAATTAACTCGGCGGTAACCTGCTCGCCAGTGAGGCCGGTTCCTGCCTGACTTGGCAGCAGAAAGAAATAATAAGCGGCAACTGGAATCAGCGCAGGAAGGCAAACTGTCAACGCATAGACACGAGGCCTGCGCAAGAACAACGGATTGAATGGATAGATTGCAATCAATGCGGCCACGATGGCCAGAGACAATGCAGCAGCACGGACGACTAAAGGCTCACTACCCATTCGCGCCGGATTTTGCACAATCAGCAGCACCGTTGTTATAGCGACTAGAAGCGCAGCGATGCAGACAATGATTTTCTTTAGGCTGATATTCATGACCGCCCTAGATAGAACTGCAGAAAAGTTGCACAGACAACGAAGCTAGATTTTCTCACCATGCGCTTGCTTGTCGGCATGATAGGACGATCTTACCAAGGGCCCGCTAGCGACGTGTTTAAAGCCTAGCTTCTCGCCATAAACACGCAACTGTTCGAATTCGTCCGGGTGAACGAAGCGCTCCACCTTGAGGTGGTCTTTGGACGGTTGTAAATATTGACCCAGCGTCACCATATCGACGTCATGTGCATAGAGGTCGTTCATGACCTGCTTGACCTCGTCCAGAGTTTCGCCAAGTCCGAGCATCAAGCCTGATTTCGTTGTTACCTCAGGCTTTAGAGCCTTATACTTCTTAAGTAGCAGCAGCGACCAGGCATAGTCGGCCCCTGGACGCGCCTGCTTGTACAATCTCGGAACCGTCTCCAGGTTGTGATTAAACACATCAGGTGGAGCATCCTTTAGAATCTCCAGCGCTATATCAATTCTTCCACGAAAATCGGGAACCAGCACTTCCACTTGTATTTCCGGGTTCAGCCGACGCGTTTCGGTTATGCAATTAGCAAAATGTTGCGCGCCGCTGTCCTTTAAATCGTCACGGTCCACAGAGGTGATCACTACATAACGTAGCCCCATTTCACTGATGGCGGCGGCTAGTTCCGTTGGCTCATTCTCATACAGCGGCTTGGGCTTACCATGGGCTACGTCGCAGAAGGGGCATCGACGGGTACAGATTTCGCCCATGATCATAAAGGTGGCGGTGCCATTACTGAAACATTCACCCAGATTCGGACAGGAGGCCTCCTCACAGACCGACGCCAGCTTATGCTCTCTTAACTTTTGCTTAATGTGGTTAATCTTTGGCGACGCGGGGATCTTCACACGAATCCAGTCGGGTTTCGTCGGCAGCTCGACAGTAGGGATGACCTTCACCGGGATGCGACGAACCTTGTCCGCGCCTCGTAGCTTCTCCCCTTCTACTAGAACATTTCTACGCTTTCTCTCAATCATCGGTTTACTGTCTCTGCAAAACGGATTCGTAATATTCGAGGTAACCTAGTTCGGTCAGCAATTTATTGCTCAGCACCTTGCTCACTTTCTGCATTAGCATGTCAGTTTCCGGAACGAGATCGGCAATTTGTGTAACGGCAAGGCCCTCATAACCACAAGGGTTGATACGCTGAAATGGTTCCATATCCATCTGTACATTAAGACTCAAGCCGTGATAACTCCAACCGCGGCGAATGCGCAAACCCAAGGCAGCTATCTTAGCATCATTCACGTACACACCGGGAGCCTTCGCTTGGCCGCTGGCCGATATTTCGAATTGCTCTAGCGTCTGTATAATCGCCTGTTCTATGAGATTGACCAGGTCGCGCACGCTTAGTTTGCGGCGCTTCACGTTCAGCAGCAGATACGCCACTAATTGCCCGGGGCCATGGTAGGTAACTTGTCCGCCTCGGTCTATCTGCACCACTGGGATCTGAGCCGGATTGAGAATGTGCTCAGCCTTGCCTGCCTGACCCTGCGTGTAGACAGGTTTGTGACTTAACAGCCATATCTCATCGCCCCGATTTTCATCGGTCTGTTCGACGAGATAACGCATGGACTTCCAGATTGGCTGGTATTCCTGAAGGCCCAACCGGCGAACGACAAGAGGCGGTCGGCTTGGAGACTCATTCGGCTTCGATTGTGCGATGAAGGATTTATAGTCGGTGAGCAACACCTAAAGAACCATCTTCACACTTTCGATAGCTTTAAGGTCGTCGAAGATGTTTTGAAGTTGATCAACTCCGGTAGCGGCAATAGTGATTCTCACCGATACATAGGTGTTTTTCTTGCTTGCCTGTAGCTCAATCAATTCGGAGGAGATCTTTCCCGTGTGCTTTTCGACAGTAGTAACGACTACTTCCTGAAACTCAAATGTCGCCACCCCAATAACCTTTATGGGGTAAAGACAAGGAAACTCAATCTTTGGTGCTTCCTGTTCGGCAGGCTGATCTGAATCTGTTGCCACTTTTCTAGCCTGAGAACATGCTGCTGAATAACAGCGTAATCCAATCGACGAAGCGCTTGAGTATGCCGCCCTGCTCCACTTCCTGCATGGAGACTACATTGCCCTGATAAAGAATATTATTATCCAATACCACGCGCACCTCGCCCATGATCTGCCGGTCGCTCAGTGGCGCACGAATGATCTCGTCGACATCCACGGTAGCCGTCATCGCCTCAGCCTGCCCGCGCGGAATCGTGATATACACTTCATCTTCAATTCCCAGGTCGACTGAGTTCTGCGCACCGGAGTAAATGGGCACGTTTGTTAGGACCTGATTGGAGTCATACAGTTTGTGTGTCTCAAAATAACGGAAACCGTAGGTAAGTAATTTCTGTGTTTCGATCGCTCGCGCTTCTTCGCTCGCCGTTCCCATTACGACAGAAATCAAGCGCATGCCATCGCGTTCTGCCGAGGCGACCAGGCAGTAACCCGCCGCATCCGTCCAGCCTGTCTTCATGCCATCGATATTGCGATCACGGAAAAGCAGTGTATTGCGATTGGGCTGGCGAATATCGTTATAGGTAAACTCTCGTTCCGCATACATTGGATAGAATTGGCTATGCCGGTCGATCGTCGCCTGTGCGAGAAGCGCCAGATCTCGTGCCGACATTGTGTTGTAATACAGCTCAGTGTCCAAGCCACTAGAGTTCATGAAGAAGCTCTGTGATAGCCCAAGCACTTCGGCGTATTGGTTCATCATATCGGCGAAGGCATCTTCACTGCCGGCAATATGCTCAGCGATTGCCACGCTGGCATCGTTGCCAGACTGAATGATAATTCCGCGCAGCAAATCCTCAACCGCTACCATCGTGTCCACACCAACAAACATCTTGGAGCCTTCCATGCGCCAAGCCTTCTCGCTAATGTGAACTTCGTCAGTTAGCGCCAAATTACCGCTTAGGATTTCCTCCGTTGCGACGTAAGCTGTCATTATTTTGGTAAGGCTGGCCGGTGGCAGTGCCTCGTCCGCATTTTGCTCAATGAGCACATGCCCGGTCTTCGCGTCCATCAGTATATAACTCGTACCGGCAATCTCGGGAGCCCGCGGAATAATGGCCGGTGCCGCATAGGAAAAATTGCTGACCAACATGACTGCGGCCAAGATCAGAGACTGCACTCTCATCCGACGCTGAGATCTACTAGTGAATGATGAAATAGATAAAAATGACATAAAAAATCCGTCTCGCTTAAAGGTGTGGTGAGTTGGAAGGTGACGAATCAATTGGTGAAACTGGTCGCGGCTGTTGCTCGATACTAGCGTAATAAGGCTGGCTATTCGATTACAGTGTACGGACTTCCCAGGTTAGCGGCAACAACACTTTGGCTAACTCGTTGAAGTTGTCCAGGATCAGAAATTGGGCCCACCCTGACTCGATGTAAAATTCTGTCGTTCGATGTATTTACCGTCCTGATAACCACCGGCAGATTAGTAAGCGCCTCCACCCTGCTTGAGACTTCCCTCGCTGTACTTAGTTCCGAGAAAGCTCCTACTTGTAAAAACTTGCTATCGCTGGAGCTCAATCGCAGCGGCTCGGTGTGAATTGGGCTGGGGGTGCTCACTGCGCGGTCGCGAGCTGCGCCAGAGGCAACTACAGACTCGAGCTGAACCCGGGCTGTCCCGATATCGGCGTATCCCAGTTTCAGTGCCGCCGCATAGGACAGGTCCACAATGCGATCACCATGAAACGGCCCTCTGTCATTCACCCGGACTATGATGCTTCTGTTATTGTCCAGGTTGGTAACACGTAGAAAACTCGGTATCGGCAGCGACTTGTGCGCCGCGGACACCTGATACATGTCGAATACCTCGCCGTTGGAGGTTTTGTGTCCGTGAAACTTCTCGCCATACCAGGACGCTACGCCGCGTTCGTTGTAACCTTCTTCCGTTGGCAGTACTCGGTAGCTCTTACCCAACACAGTATAGGGGCTGCGGTTCCCTGCCATGGTGCGAGTCAACGGCTCCGGAACCACTTCGGGGATCGACGCGAAATCGACTATCTGAGTAGGTGCTCGATCCTGACTTATACTATAGCGGCCGGCGTTCGGAGATACTGGCGTGGGCGCTGGCGTCGAACTACAGGCGAACACAGTCAGTACCACCACTGCTACCAGGGAAATTCTCACTGCATTTGTATTCATTTGAACTTCCGTCTTTCTCGCCGGTCGGTCTGATTATGCAAATCAGACCCCGCGAAAATTGTCAGAAAAATCAGGGACACCTGAAGAATAGCGTCCGATCTGGCATTTTTTTTAACCACTTCAGCAAATCTTATCGCAAGAATGCGCAATGAACAGCGATTTGTTCGCTGTTTACCAACCCTTCTATACATTAAATTCTTTTAATTCAACGACTTAGATAAACCTGTTGCGCCCATGGGTTTGAATCGACATAAGCAGGCCGAATCCAATAAATAATGTAACCACCGAGGTACCACCGCGGCTCATGAGCGGTAGCGGCAATCCAATAACTGGCACTAGTCCAGAAACCATAGCCATATTAACGAAGACGTAGAAGAAGAACGTCAACGTGATACTTCCCGCCAGTAAGCGGCTGAACATATCGTTGGCCGCAAATGCGATATAGCTGCCTCGAATCAGCACAAACAAGTACATTCCAATGAGAAACAACACGCCTAAGAGGCCGAATTCTTCGGCCAGAACAGCTAGGATAAAATCAGTGTTGCTCTCCGGAATGAAATCCAAATGTGACTGTGCACCCTCGCCATAGCCCTTGCCATAGATGCCGCCGGAACCGATCGCGATCTGTGATTGAATGATGTTATAGCCAGTACCGGTGGGGTCGCGATAGGGATTTAAGAACGTCAGGATTCTGTTTTTCTGGTGTTCCTGCGCAAGATATAAATACCATGCAGGGGAAGCAAGAAGCAGGGCAATAAAACCGAAGATGATGATTCGCCAACGTATACCCGCGAGTAATACGACGAATAACCCAGACATGGTAACCATGATCGCGGTGCCGGTATCGTTTTGCACGATGATCAGGCCCGCTGGTACCAGTATCATCACAGCCGACCAGAATAGATGCTTGAAGCGTGGCGGCAAGGGACGACTGGCTAGATACCAGGCCATCAACATGGGCACTACAAACTTCATCAATTCTGAAGGCTGGAAACTCGGCAGCCCAGGTAGATCGAGCCAACTCTTCGCTCCATTAGCCTCCACACCGATCACCAATACCAAACAGAGCAATCCGAGACCAGCGGCGTAGAGGGTCGGTGCCCACTGCCGAAAAAAATGCACATTAAACTGTGCGACGATAAACATGACCACGAGACCGACAACCATAGTCAGTGCCTGGCGCTGCACTACCGGAACATCACCGCCGCTGGCGCTGAACAGCACGAAAAGCCCGAACGCACACAATAGAGCGATGCCAACAAGAAGTGGAGGGTCAGTGTGAACTGTGCGCCAGATTGATTTGGGGGCACCGGCATTAGAGCCCAGGCCATCGGATTGCCGAATAAAGTCCTGGCTATTCATCGACAAATGAGATCAGCTCATCGCTGCCAGTCTCTAAGGCGGCGAAATCGATTTGAAGAATATCGAGCAGGTAAGCGTCGGTTACTTGCTTCGCGATCGGACCGGCGATACTGCTTCCGTGTTCCCCATTCTCTACAAAAACCGCAATAGCGATCTGGGGCTTGATAAAGGGATTCTCTGCGGGTGCGAAGGAGATAAAAAGTGCATGATCCTTATTCAGATCAGAAGCTTGTATGTCTTCACTGCGCATTATTTCTTGACTGATACCAACAACCTGAGCCGAACCGGACTTACCGGCCATTCTGTAAGGCATGTCTCTGTCGGCCATGGCGATGGCTTCGTAGGCAGTGCCGTACTCGCGGAAAACATCGTTATAGGCGCGATGTACCACCATCGACATAGACTCTTCGATATACCGCCAATAATCTGGATCATTCACAACAACATCTGCTACCGGATTATCGATCTCTGGCTCATAGGGCACGCCGTTAATAGCTTTAAGCATGCGCGGCTGAATGACTTTGCCCTTGTTTGCCATGATAGAAGCGGCCGTGGCAAGTTGCAGGGGAGTGGCCCACATATAACCCTGCCCAATGGATGAATTAATTGTGTCACCAGGGTACCAGGGCTCACCCCTCGTCGCCCTCTTCCAGTCTCTGGATGGCAGCACGCCTGTACGCGCATACTTAACATCGACAGTAAAATTCTCGCCAAAGCCAAACTGTGACATGAAACTGTGTATGGTATCGATGCCCATGCGGTTGCCCAGATCGTAAAAGAAGGTATCGCAAGACTGATAGATAGCCTTTTGTAAATTCGTATGTCCATGCCCGCCACCGATCGCGGTTCGAAGTGTGTAATCACCCCAGCGATATCGCACGCCAGGTAGACGGAAGTAGCCTGGATCCTCGATTGCAAAATCGTAGTCAACAAAGCCATGATGGAGTCCGCCAATGCCTAGAAACGGTTTAATCGTTGAGCCGGGTGGATAGGGATTTGTGGTCCTGTCAAAAAGCGGTGTGTTAATCTCGTCGGTGACGAGTACGCCATAGTCCTTGTTGCTGATGCCTGTCACGAACAGATTTGGATCGAAACCAGGCTTGCTCACCATGGCCAATATACCACCGGTATTCGGATCGATCGCTACCACGGCGCCACGGTAATCACCCAAGGCCTCTTGTGCTGCGACTTGAAGTGCAGTATCCAGATAGACTGAGATATTCTTTCCAGCGATCGGGTCAGTGCGATCAAGTCGACGCATGACCTGACCCCTGTTGTTCTTCTCTACGATTTCGTAACCGACGGTGCCGTGGAGTAAGTCTTCGTAAGTTCTTTCGATTCCAGTCTTGCCGATATGGTTCGTTCCACCATAATTCTCACGCTCTTCAGCGGTAAGGGAATCGAGCTCCGCCCGGTTAATCTCTGACACATAGCCAACAGAGTGCGCGGTCAGTTCCGCGAGCGGGTACTGTCGAACAAACTGCGGTTCGATCGCCACTCCGGGCAACTTGTAACTGTTAACAGCAATCTTGGATTTTTCGACATCACTTAGTACATAACGCAATGGTACGGAGGAAAATGGCACGCGATTTCTGCCCAGCCGCATACTAAACTGCTCTCTCTCATCCTCGCTCAAGTCTATCAGCGTATCCAGAAAGTCGAGCGTCTCTTCGAGATCCTCGACTTGTTCGCGAACAATTGTGAGATTAAAAATGGGTTGGTTATCAGCGAGCAACTGCCCCCTATTGTCGTAGATCAGCCCGCGAGCAGGAGGAACATACTGCGAGTGAAGCCGATTGCCATCGGAACGAGCCGAGAAGTATTCATACTGGTAAACCTGAAGATTCACCAGCTTCATTATCAGAGCGCCGAACAACAAGATAACCAGCACCACAGCCACAGCAAGACGGCGGCCGAAAAGTTCCCGCTCCGCTTCGTGATCTTTAAGCTGCCACTTTCCTGCCATAATTAGATTTTCCACATGCAACTAGATTCATCGGCTAAGGGCATCGCCACTTAAGCAGCGAACCCCTTCGGAGTTTGACACCAGACTCGGAAATTAGTTTACCGCAACAGGTGAATTTGACCTTTTCAAGCAGTTTAACGCGTTTGTGGACAGAATTTTAGTGTACCCCATTGAAAAAACAGGATGTTCAGCTGCACAGGCTAGCTACGATGGTAGGGATGGCCCTTGATGATACTGATCGCTCGGTAAAATTGCTCGGTAATGACTACCCGAACCAGAGGATGAGGGAAGGTCAGCATCGAGAGCGACCAACGCTCAGCCGCCCGTGCAAGGCATGCAGCGCTCAACCCGTCGGGGCCACCGATCAACAGACTCAAATTTTGCCCCTGCTGGCGGAAATGCAATACTTTTTGGGCGAGGTCGTCGGTGCTGAACGATTTGCCAAGCACATCCAGAGCCACCACATAATCGCCGGCCGGGATTGCAGCCAGCAGCGCATCGCTCTCTTTCTGTATGCACTGGTCGATATTGCTATTCTTGCCGCGCCTCGCCATCGGGATTTCGAGCAGGGTAAAATCCAACTCGCCCAGCATTCGCTTACGATATTCGGCAACAGCATCCTGTACCCAAGCTGGCATTTTCGTACCTACACTTAGGACTCTTACCTTCACGCGACCGGATTTTCCGATTCAAGCTCATCGCTCGCTTTCGATTCGAAGTTCCAGAGCTCTTCCAGATTGTAAAGCGCACGAACCGGCGCCAACATCAAATGAACGACGACGCCACCCAGATCGACGAGTATCCATTCCGATGCAAGCTTACCCTCCATTCCCACGACTTTCTGCCCCGCCTCCTTGACAGATTTGCAGACCGAATCCGCTAACGCCTTGAGATGTGTATTGGAAGTACCGGTCACGATAACCATGTAGTCGGTAATCGAGGTCAGCCTTTCTACATTTATACAGCGAATCGATTGACCCTTCATATCGCTTAATGCTTCAACAACTAGTTCTGATAATTCTGTGCTATTCAAACTTTAATCTCACTTTTGTTTACTGTTTCTGATAAAGGCCGTTGTCTTTAATATATTTAATAACCTCTGGATCCAGTTCGGTCGACACATCGATACCCAGCAGTAACTTCTCTCTAATTTCACTCGATGCTATATCGAAGTCAAAATCTTCGTAGCAGATAATCTTGCCGGCATGGCTCTCTAAGAGCTGTTCTGCGTTGAAGACCCGTCGCTGCTCGAAACCAAGCTTCTCTGCAGTATCATCCGACAGTACGCAGCCAGGCCTGCCCAAGACTAACAGGTGACTCAATTCAAGAATCCTCTGCCATTCATGCCACTCAGTTAGCGCATTGAATGCATCGAGCCCCAGCACGAATACAAGAGTACTGTGATGCCGCTTGAGTTCGGACAAGGTTTCTACCGTGTATGACACGCCATCTTTGATTAATTCGATCGGGTCTATTTCTATCTGCGGGTAGGCAGCGGTCGCAATCTTCAGCATTGCCAGGCGATGCCTGGCCGGCGTGCTCGGCGCCGCCTTGTGGTTGGGCACACGACAGGGAACCATTATCAGGCGCTGTACCGGCAAAAAATCCACAGCGAATGTAGCGGCACTCACATGCCCCTTGTGCACCGGGTCAAACAATCCTCCCAGCACGGCCACAGGTGTGCTCATTGACGGATATGTCCATCCCCCAACACTATATACTTCTGCGAGGTTAGACCTTCCAGACCCACCGGTCCGCGCGCATGAAGTTTGTCGGTCGATATTCCAATCTCTGCGCCGAGCCCGTACTCGAATCCATCGGCGAAGCGTGTAGAGGCATTGATCATCACCGAACTGGAATCGACTTCGCGCAGGAATTTCTGCGCACGCGTGTAGTCCTCGGTAACAATGGATTCTGTGTGCTGCGAACTATAGGTATTGATATGACTAATCGCCGCATCAACATCCGCGACAATCTTGATCGACAATATCGGCGCCAGATATTCTGTTTCCCAGTCTTCTTCAGTGGCCGGGTTGACGCCCTCGACGATTGCTCGCGTCTTCTCACAGCCTCGCAATTCAACACCCTCGTGCTGCAACTGCGCACAAAGTGGCGGTAATATCTCGGCAGCAATCTGCTCAGCGACTAACAGAGATTCCAAAGTACAACAGGTACCGTAACGCTGAGTCTTCGCGTTCATCACAATCGCAATGGCCTTCGCGCTATCTGCTTTGTCATCGATGTAGACGTGGCAGTTGCCATCCAGATGTTTAATCACCGGCACCTTCGAATCTGCACTAATCCTGGCAATCAGACCCTTACCACCGCGTGGCACGATCACATCGACAAATTCCGGCATAGTAATCAGAATCCCGACCGCATCTCGATCCGGTCGGTCCAAGACCTGAACCACGTGCTCACTTAGCCCTGCCTGTTCTAATCCGCTGCTAATACACTGTGCGATCGCCTGATTCGAATGCAGCGCTTCAGAGCCGCCGCGCAATATTGCTGCATTGCCGGACTTCAAACAGAGACTGGCTGCCTCGCAGGTCACATTAGGTCTCGATTCGTAAATGATACCGATTACTCCTAGCGGCACCCGCATCTTGCCTACCTGGATACCACTCGGGCGGTACTTGAGATCCGAGATCGCTCCAACAGGGTCATCAAGGCCAGCCACCTGCTTAAGACCCTCGATCATGCTATCGATGCGGTCAGCAGTGAGTTCCAGGCGATCGAGCAGGGCCGCATCCAGGCCCTTCTCTCGACCTGCCTGCATATCTCGCTGATTCGCCGCCAGCAGTTGATCACGATTGGCTGCAATCGCCGCCGCAATGGCCAATAGCGCCGCATTTTTCTGCGCCGTGCTGGCCTTTGCTATTTGGCGGGATGCCATCCTCGCAGAACGGCCCAGTTCCAGCATGTATTTTTCAATGTCAGTCATCGTCATCAGTCGTTACTTCAATTAAAGGTCAATTAAAGGTCAATTAAAGGCCAATTCGGCGAATTCCGTGGCCGCTAACGGCAATTGTCCGCCACTATTGCACAAAGCTGCGAATTATAACCCAAATCGGCTCACTGAGCGCCTAATGCAGGGATATTGCATAGACAGGCAGTAACCCCTGCCTTTATGCTCTATGGCAAGCAGTTTGGCTCCCAATGGATAGCAGTAATGGATTCGACAGAAGACTCGGCAACGGACGATTCGCCACGCTCCGCCACAGTGCAGCAGGCACTGGTACCAGTTCTCGTATTAATCAGCCTTCTCTCTTTCTCAGTTTATCTATTCGGTGAAGACGCCAGCTATGGACCGAATCAGATTGCACTGTGCATCGGCGCCATAGTTGCAGCGGCGATCGGCTGGAAGAATGGACAACAATGGCAGCAGATCGAGGACAGCATCGTGTCCGGGGTTACCATTGCTCTCAAGCCGATACTCATACTCTTCAGCGTGGGTCTCCTGATCGGCAGCTGGATTCTCTCCGGCACTGTACCGACCATGATCTACTACAGCTTACTGATCCTGGACCCCGCCATCTTCTATGCCGCCAGCTGTCTCATCTGTGGCTTGATCGCGCTTAGCATTGGAAGCTCCTGGACGGTCGCGGGCACTGTCGGTATCGCCCTCATCGGGGCAGCCGCCGGCCTCGGCCTCTCGGTGGAAATTACAGCGGGCGCCATTATTTCTGGTGCCTACTTCGGCGACAAGATGTCGCCTCTCTCGGAGACAACTAACCTGGCCCCAGCCGTTGCCGGCACCGACCTTTTTTCTCACATTGCTCACATGGTATGGACCACTATACCCAGCATCGCAATCGCGCTCGTGCTTTACGCCATCATCGGTTTGAACATCGATACCGAGAGTAGCGCCACCGATCTGGCAGTTACCATGCAACTGATCAACGACAATTTCACCATCAATCCCTTCATGCTGCTACCGGTGCTTGCCTTATTGATCATGGCGCACAAAAAATTCCCTCCCATACCCACAATTCTCGCTGGCGCATTTATCGGCGTCGTACTCGCCCTGCTGTTTCAGCAGAACGCTGTATTGAGCTTGGCGGGAGACGTGCCTAATGTATTTCTGGGGCTTTTTAAGGGTACCTGGCAGACGCTATTCGACGGTTTTGCGCTATCGAGTGGCAATGAAACACTGGACGAACTGATGACGCGCGGTGGCATGAGCTCCATGCTTAACACCGTGTGGCTGATACTCTGCGCGATGATCTTCGGCGCGGTAATGGATCACACCGGCCTGCTGCAATGTCTGGTGGACTACGCCCTCACCTTCGTGCACAGCACTGGCAGTCTTATCGCCACCACTATTCTCACCTGTATTGGCGCCAATATCATCACCTCCGATCAATACATTTCAATCGTATTACCCGGACGGATGTACAAGCTGGAATACCAAAACCGAAACCTGGATGCGAAGAATCTCTCGCGCAGCCTGGAAGATGCTGGCACCATGACCTCGCCGCTAATCCCATGGAACACCTGTGGTGCCTACATGGCGGCGACTCTAGGTGTTGCCACGTTCTCCTATCTGCCCTACTGCTTCTTCAACCTCATCTGCCCCGTGATAGCCGTGATCTACGGCTATACGAACTTCAAGATTGCGCCACTGCGCACAGAACAGCCTGCCTAGCTAGATGTGATTCTGCAGGCTCATCTCTTCCGGATAGGGGTGCATATACCAGGAGTTAGTGATGTACTCGTCCGGGTACTTTCTGAAAAAGTGATTCAGCAGAGTAATCGGAACTATCAACGGCAGCAGGCCCAGGCGGTATTTCTCTACAGTCTCAGTCAGCTCGAGCTTATCTTCCTTGTCCAGGGGCTTCTTGAGATAGCCCTGTATGTGCTGCAGAACATTCACATGATTCCCTCGCGTCGCTGGTATCTTCAGGGTCGCCATCAGGCCAGGCAAATATGTGTCGGCCACATCCGCGGCATCGCTCTTTCCAGCGGCAGCGAGCAGTCTACCGAGCTCGCGATAGCGATTCTGATCATGACTCATGATTATTAGTTTGTGCCGCGCATGGAATTCCAAGAGATCCCTTAACTTTACCCCCTCTCGAAAGAGTTGAGTCCAACGATGCATAACGAAAACACGCTGAATGAAATTTTCCCGCAATACAGCATCACCCAGTCGGCCTTCCTCTTCGACTGGCAGGCAGGGAAAATTCTCCATCATCTTGGCGGCGTAGATGCCGTGTCCCTCCCGTATCGGCATAACATCGTCCCAAATCTTGACCCGCTCCATCCCGCAACTCGGAGAGTCCTTCTTCAGAATATAACCGCACAGACTGCCGTGCCATGCCTTCTGATTGTTTGCTGATTCCTTCAGCGGCTCAGTGTAGTCGGGCTCCGGGCCATCGACAGGGATGCAGCGAATGACATCTGAGCCTTTGCGCGATAGCCGAATCGGCTTGCGTGGAATCCCAAGGCCGATATCCAACTCGGGACAAAACGGCTGCAGATTGAAATACTCACCGAGGGTTCTGCCAATATAGGAGTTGTTCTTGTGCCCGCCGTCGTAGCGAACCTTCTCTCCGAGCAGGCAACTGCTGACGCCCACGGGAATCTTGCCATGCTCGCCGTCATTTATGTCTGAATCTATTTGTCTTGCAGCCATCTATTAACTTCCTCCAGCTCGGTCGGCAGCGTGATGAGTTCTTCTTTCTGAGCTCTGTTTAATTGCTTCACTCTATACTCCATTTTGAGCGCAGCGGATCTGTTTCCAACGACAACAACAAATACCAGACGCAGTGGAGCCTTGCCGCGCAGAGCCTTCGCTCCTTTATTCTTCTTGTCTTTATTCTCATGCTGCGCGAAACGACGCCAGACATCCGTGCTTACCCCCGTATAGAGGCTGGCATCGACGCTGCGGATAAGATACAGCGACCAGACCACCTGCTTGTCAGTTTCCGGCAACATAGACTCGTTACTGTATCTGCCAAAGCTCGTCGATGCAGCTGACTCGGCCGTCTCGCTCCAGCTTTATGAGATGGGCCATGAGGGTCTTCTTTGCCCAGGGAATCAACTGTGCCGCTACATCGTCGTAGACCCGCATCACCAGCTGGTCCAGACTAACGGCGCCCATACTCTCGAGTGCTGTGACCACTTTCTGTTCTCGCCTCAGCCTGTGGGCAATAAGCTGCTCTATCTCGGCATAGGGCTGCAACATGACCTCACCATGACCCGGAGCGAGCATCTTTAGCGGGATCGTCAACAATCTCTCCAGCGCATCAAGGTAGTCACCCATATCGCCATCCGGCGGCAATATCACAGGAGTCGTACCCTGCAAGATGTGATCGCCAGTAAAGAGAAGCTGCTCGTCCTTTAGCAGAAAACAGATATGGTTCGATACGTGCCCGGGAGTCGCTATTAACTGAATGCTGTACTCGCCACAGTCAATGATGTCCTCGTCATTGAACTGCCTGTCAGGAACAAAGGTCTTGTCATGCCCAGCTACTGCGGGTGCCTTCAGACCAACCAACTGCGCTCCGGTGGCCGCCTGCAGCGCTAGAGCACCGGGAGAATGGTCGCCGTGGGTGTGGGAGATGAGGATATTCTCCAGCGTCCGATCGCCGATAGCGGCGAGGAAACTCTGCAGTTGTTCTTCATCTTTGGGCCCCGGGTCGAGTAGCGATAGACGCTCACTACCTATCAGGTAACTGTTGGTTCCCGGTCCAGTCATGGAGCCGGGATTGCGCCCGAGTATGCGTTTAACGGGTACCCGCTCGGTAGTAATTGCTACCGCGACCCCCGCTTCCGACTCGTTCATAGCCTATCCCTTGTAATTAATTCTCGTACAGTGTGCATTCCAGGCCAGTATCTAGCAGGTTCCTGCGCAGCGCATCTGTGGTTTTCCGCCGGCTTAAATCCGACTGGAGTTTCCACTCGAATCGCGACATAATTGCCCGCTTTGTTTCTCAGCAAGGCGCCACCCATAGACTACTTTTTCTATCCAGCCGATTTACCATAGATGATACACCCTCAAAGGTAACTAACTAAATCGAACCGTCTTCCGCCTCGGCTGTGATGAAGTCACAGAACGCTCACATAGCAACACTGCTCAGGAAATCACATGTATAAAATCAAGACCTATAACGCGATCTCAGACAAGGGGTTGGTGCGCTTCCCACAAGAAAAATATGAAGTTGATGCAGAGATTACTAATGCCGATGCGATTCTCCTGCGTAGCCACAAACTGGACGCCTGCGCTGTCGAAGACGGCTTGAGGGCTGTTGCTCGAGCAGGCGCAGGCACCAATAATGTACCTGTCCAGGCCTGCACCGAAGCTGGCGTGGTGGTATTCAACACGCCTGGTGCTAACGCCAATGCGGTTAAGGAGCTGGTGTTGTGTGGGCTGTTACTCGCCTCACGCGGGATCGTTCCCGGCATAGGGTTCGCGAGTACGCAAACGGCAATTAAAGACGAAACTGAACTGTCCAAACTGATGGAGCAAGAGAAGAAGCGCTTCAAGGGCAGCGAAATCTCAGGCAAGACACTCGGCGTAATCGGTCTCGGCGCCATCGGCTCCCTGGTCGCCGAAATGGCTATCGATATGGGCATGAAGGTTCAGGGCTATGATCCCGCCTTGTCTGTGGAAGCCGCCTGGCGTCTGCCAAGCAAGGTCGAGCGCAAGGAGAATATTGCAGCTCTGGTAGCAAGTTCCGACTTCATCTCTCTGCATCTGCCGGTCTTAGACTCTACCCGAGGACTCATCAATGCCGAACTATTCTCAGCGATGCGCGAGGGTGCTTGTCTGTTGAATTTTGCACGAGACGAGATCGTCGACTCCAAAGCACTTCTTGCTGCACTGGAATCCGGTAAGCTCGGCAAATACGTGAGCGACTTTCCACGACCTGAACTCATGGGCCGAGATGACGTCATCTCGATGCCACATATCGGCGCTAGCACGAATGAAGCTGAAGAGAACTGCGCGATCATGGCAGCGGATCAATTAATCGACTTTCTCGAGAATGGCAATATCAAAAACTCGGTGAACTTTCCGGCGCTCTTCCTCGACCGCATTGCCGGTGCAGGCAGTTGCACGCGTCTGGCGATCTGCAATCGCAATGTGCCCAAGATGCTAGGACAAATACTGTCAGTATTGGCGGATCAGAATATCAACGTGCTGGATATGCTGAATAAAAGCCGCGAAGATATCGCCTACAACCTCATCGACCTGGAGACTCGGCCATCCGAGGAAGCGCTGGCCGCGATTTCAGAGATCGACGACGTAATTAAAGTCACCCTGCTTTAGAAACAACTATCAACTCACCACTGGAAATTTAACAATGACTCGAGTTTTCAATTTTGGCGCTGGACCTGCGATGCTCCCAACACCTGTGATGGAGATTGCACAGAAAGAATTTCTAAACTACCACGACATGGGCGCTGGCCTTATTGAAATCAGCCACCGCTCGCAAGAATTTGACGACGTAATCAACACGGCAGACTCTCTGCTGGCCGAGTTAGCGCAGATTCCGGATAATTACAAAATTCTGTATGTACACGGTGGCGCCCAGATGCAATTCTCTGCCGTGCCTATGAATTTGATTAATCGGCTCTCCGCCAGGAAGGCAGCCTACGTCGAATCCGGCAATTTTGCCGCGCTGGCGAGGAAGGAAGCCACTCGTTATGGCAATATTACGGTAGCGGCCAGCAGCGAAGACACCGATTTCGATCGGATTCCTGAATTTGATGTTGCTGCTTTGGATGCGGATACTTCCTACGTTCATATAACGAGTAATAACACGATCTACGGCACCCGCTGGCAGCAGTTTCCAGATACTGGCGACATTCCGTTGGTTGCTGACATGACCTCAGAATTGCTTTCGCGCAGAATCGATATATCCAAGTTCGGGATTATTTTCGCGGGCTTGCAGAAAAACCTTGGCCCTGCAGGCCTTGCCTGTGTCATCGTTCGGGAGGATTTGCTCGAATATGCCATACCCGAAACGCCGAGCTTGCTGAACTATAAAACCTATGCAGACAAGCATTCACTCGCCAACACAAACAACACCTTCGCCATCTATATGATGAAGCTGGTACTGGAATGGCTCAAAGGCGAAGGCGGAGTCGATGCCATCGAGACTCGCAACAATGACAAGGCGGCGATTCTCTACAACGTAATCGATAACTCGAATTTCTATCTTGCAGCAGTTCATAAAGATCATCGCTCAACTATGAATATCACATTCAATCTAGCGAACAACGATTTGCTGGATGACTTTCTGGCGCAGGCACTCACCAAGGGTTTATATGCGCTGAAGGGGCATCGCAATGTTGGTGGTATCCGTGCCTCAATCTACAATGCAATGCCCAGAGAAGGCTGCGAAGCACTGGCCGAATTTATGCAAGAGTTTGAGAAGAACAACAGCTAGCACAAGGCGATAAGCGGCAGGCTTTGACGCATTTACTTATGTTAGAGCCTGCTGTAGTTTTGACAGATCATGCCAAAACCGAAACCGCCATGGATCGCTCCCGTAAAATAATTCACTGCGACTGCGATTGTTTCTACGCCTCGATCGAGATGAGGGACAATCCAGAGCTTGCCAATATGCCTATCGCTGTCGGTGGCTCGCCAAGTCGACGAGGCGTAGTGGCTACTTGCAATTACGAGGCGAGAAAGTTTGGTATTCATTCGGCTATGGCTTCGGCAACAGCACGCAAACTCTGTCCCGACCTGATCATCATTCGGCCCGATATGGAGAAATATCGACTAGCATCGCAGCTAATACATCGAATATTCCAACGTTATACTCAATTGATAGAGCCACTATCGCTCGATGAAGCTTATCTCGATGTAAGCAATTGCGATCTATTTCAGGGCAGCGCTACCCGTATCGCCAAGGCTATTCGCAACGAAGTGCGCGACACCGTGGGCATCACCATCTCCGCCGGCATCGCTCCGAATAAGTTCCTGGCGAAGATTTCTAGCGACTGGAACAAGCCAGATGGTCAGTTCGTTGTGCTTCCGGAGCAGGTGGCGAGCTTCGTAGCCGTACTGCCTGTAAAAAAACTGCATGGCGTCGGCAAAGTCACCGCGGCCAAGATGAAACGGCTTGGATTACAGAACTGCGAAGATCTCCGGCTTCTTGGCGAAGCGAAACTTTGCGAACACTTCGGCAGTTTCGGCGAACGTCTATTCAGACTGAGCCAGGGCATAGACAATCGTGCTGTGCAACCTGAACGGGTTCGAAAATCGATCAGTGTGGAGAACACCTTTGCCGAAGATCTGCCCAGTCTGGACAGCTGTATGAGCGCACTACCGGATCTGGAACAACAGCTCATGAAGAGAATACTGAACTTGAAAGACAGCTATCAAATCCATAAGCAATTTGTAAAAATTAAATTTTGTGACTTTGTCGGCACTACCGTGGAGATGCTTTCCACCACCACCGAAACAGAAAATTATCAAAAACTTTGCGAACAGGGCTTTGCCCGTGGGAATAGACCGGTACGTCTGCTCGGGCTGGGCGTTAGATTAATACCGGCCACAGATCAAGCTGACCCAATCGATGAGACGGACCAGCTCAGTCTTGGCCTGGAGTCTTGAAACAATGAGCAGATACCGTCCTGCGCAACCACCGAGTGCTAAATACATCACCGCAGAGGGTGAAAAGACACTGAAAGCGGAGCTGCATCAGCTATGGAAAGTAGAGCGCCCCGAAGTTACCCAGTCTGTCTCTGAGGCGGCGGCATTGGGTGATCGTTCTGAAAATGCCGAATATATCTATGGTAAGAAGCGGCTAAGAGAAATAGACCGGCGAGTGCGTTACTTAAGCAAGCGGCTGGAGGAAATGACAGTGGTTTCCCAGCCTCCAAGCAATCAGAATAAAATCTACTTTGGCGCCGTCGTCACTCTTGAAGACCAGGATCAGAAAACCTTTAAATACAAGATCGTCGGCCCCGATGAGTTGGATCCACAGAAGGGGTATATAAGCATCGATGGGCCCCTCGGTCGGGCGTTGCTCGGCAAAGAAATTGACAGCGAGATCGAGGTCGAATCACCACAGGGTCACAAGACTTACTATGTCCTCGCCATCTCCTACTAGATCTCCTGGCTGGGCTTCGTCCCGAGGCCGCCAAGCCTTGATGAGTGGCCTATGAAACACGTAACGATTATCGCGGTCCCCAAAGCACTTGGATCGGCAATCACTATACCACTGGAGATGTTTAGCGCTGCCAACGATATTGCCCGATCCAGAAGACAACTCGACAAGCTTGTTACCATCGAGCTCGCATCGGGCCACGACTCGACGGCGATAGAATTGAGCGGCGGGCTGAACATTGAATGTCAAACTACCCTAAAAAACCTTAGCGCTAGCGATCTGATTTTTGTGCCAGGCGTATGGGGAAATCCCAGATCATCGATAGCCAAGCTGCGACCGATGTTGGAGTGGCTTACGAAACAATATGCCGCGGGCAGCACGCTCTGCTCCATCGTGACTGGCAGCTTTTTCCTTGCCGAAGCGGGTTTACTCGAAGGCAGATCGAGCACCACTCACTGGCGCTTCTTTGATGAGTTCGAAAAGCGTTATCCCAATGTAAATCTACACAGAAATCGGTTCATCACAAACGATGAGCATCTCTATTGCACGGGAAGCATCAACGCAGTACGCGACCTCATGCTACATTTCGTAGAACAGTTGTACGGCGAATCGATCGCCAGCGAGATTGCACGACAGTTCACCCACGAATTGAAACGCTCCTACGAGTCTTTGCTGCTAAACGAAGATCCGCAACGCAGCCACCACGATGAGGAGATTATCAAGGTGCAGGAGTGGCTAGACCAGAATTACCAGGCTAGCGTGGCCATAGCCAGTCTCGCCAGGAAGTTTAAACTCAGTGTGCGCTCACTGAATCGGCGCTTCAAGCTCGCGACAAATTCTTCCCCGGGCGAATATTTACAAACGCTTAGAGTCGATCACGCCAAGGAATTGTTAAAGCAGAGCAATCTAGCCGTCTCGGAGGTTGCGAACATGGTGGGCTATCAAGATGCAAGTTACTTCGCGAGTCTGTTTAAGAAAGCAAACAAAGTAACTCCAAACGAATACCGCAGGCTGGTTCGCAAGAAGCTTTTTCTTGCAGGGAAGAAGCAGAGGGAATGAAAAAGGGATTCTCAGGCCGTACACCTGAAAATCCCTTTTCCTGCTTTCCTGCTTTCCTGTTGCTCAGTCAGCCGGTCGATCGTTAAATTTTTGTAGCTGATCCGCGCTGGCTTCTGACTGGTATTTAGACTTCCACTCTGCATAAGGCATGCCATAGACAATTTCTCGCGCCGACTCATAATCGAATTCAATGCCGCGACTCTGCGCCTCTGCGACGTACCACTTAGACAAGCAATTTCTACAAAAGCTTGCGAGGTTCATCAGATCAATATTCTGCACATCCTTATTGTCATCGAAGTGTTGCAGCAACCTTCTAAAGGTTGCTGCCTCTATTTCCAGTCTTGTCGCATCATCCATGTTTACGATCCGTCCTAGGCCGCGGCCTCATTATTGATTTCATCAGGGTTTTCATCCTGAAGCAGTTCAGAATCCAGTGACATCGCTTCAATCTCCTTATGCAATGGAGTCGCCCTATGCTTCTTGTCCACCGATTTAAGCTGTCTCTCAGCTACATTAAAAGCGTCTCTAATAGCGACATATAAGTCTTCATGAGCATGATTGTCGTGTTGGTCCTGATTTACCCGAACCTCCAGAGTAGGCGTATGGATCTCCAGACCAACAGAATATACTTTTCCCTTATGGTGATTGTTGTGGGGAGAATCCAAGACTACTCGACCATTTATAATTTGATCACAATAACGTTCCAGCTTTCCTATACGCTTCTGTACGGCATCACTGATGGCATCGGTCTGATCGATATTGTGATATACAACCTGGAATTCATTAGTCATAAATTACTATCTCCTGATTTCATTCAAAACGGCGATTTACAAGATTTATTCCTAGACTAAATACTACCCCCTCTTGCTGTGATGAAATTGTTTTCGATCAATTTTCAGGCGACAAATAACCGACGTTGTTCGTGCAATGAACTACGAGTTGAGCAACAGCGCTTGAATTGAAAAATGATCTTGCTAAAAGAACAGAAAATTGAGTCTGAGTCGGGGAGCCAAATACAGAAGTACTCAGATAGTGAGATAGATAGTGAGTTAGATAGTGCGTTAGGAAGTACGCCGAGTAGTGGTTATTAAACATCCCCTCTCCTTAGTAGTTCGACTTCTAGACTACCTCTTTCATTTACGTTTGTCTAAGGAAGTTACTCGCCCCTGTAACACCAGTGCCAGGGTTCAAAGTCTATCTCGTGAGGATTGTTGCGGGGATAGCTCAGACAAAACCCGTAGGCATCTGCGTTCTCTACAAGCCATTGATATAACTTAGTATTTTCAAACTCTTCAGACAGCGCGTCACAACCTAAGGTACCAAGATCGACGGCGCGTCCGCTGTGGTGTTCGCTGTAGCCTGGCGCCGCATTTACGCGAAGAATGTCCTCAATGCACTGCCCTTTCTGCAGCTTGGCGGCGATTAACCCATGCTGATATTGATAGCCACGAAAGGCGGAAATTAGGAAAACCGAGATGCCCTGAGAGTTAGCCGCCTCGCGCATAGCTGCCCAAGCGGAAAATGCTGCAGGGGTCAATCTCTGCGGGCGCTGATAAAAATCTAATTCCGTATCTACGAGCTCTTCGGGCTCCGCGCAGAGCGGCAGCTTGCAGGTTTCGCCATAGTCCTGAGGTATGCCAAGGCTCTCATGCAATTGCGCCAGGATGGATTGTGTGTTTCTAATTTCGCACATCAGAAGTTGAAACCCGTCAGCAAGCTGGGCGAAGCTACCCATTGATTCTGTAAAAGCCGTTTCATCCTGTTCGACTACCTTGTCTAACTATTTCGATCAGTTTCGATCCAAGCCATTCATCGAAAAATCGGGCCCCCACCACTCGAACTCTCCTCTAGGGCCTGCCGCGGCTGTCGCTTCTCTGCTCATCTAAAGTGATGTCAACTCGCGCATGGTGGCCGATCGGTCTTTGGCCTCGATTTGCAAGCCCTGCAAGTTTACCTTCGTGGCTTTCTCTGAATGGATGGGCCGAGAAAAGCAACAGCATCGACGTAGCTTACCACGGGCCAGGCTGAGCTGGGAGAGCCTCCCGCCAGCAACCGACCACGCCTGTTTTGATCGGCGATAATGACGCCTGGAGCGATGAGAGTAGCTGTTGCCAGCGCCGTGATCTGCGAGGCAAAGAATAGTGTAGAGCGACTCCGGGCTATTTGCTCCCAAGTGTGAAAGCGCGGGCCCTATCTTCACCGCCAGCGGAGCGTATTGGTCATCGCAGACTAGAATTTTAGCGCTAGCCATCGAGGCCCCGCTATTTTCCTCGACCCAGCTAATCCCGTGGCTAGAAAAATGCCCTCAAACCGGCTTGCTCTGAAGCGCTACATTCGCGAATCGATCGCTGCAGAGCGCTGCAGGCAAACCGCCAAGTCCGCCCTGCAAGAGAACCCCACTGACTGCTTTATCAGTGCCTCGAAGAAGCTGACTGGGGGTCAGATATCCAGGCCTGCGTGGTGGGCTGCGGGTTCTATGCAAGAGGCCCAATTGATGAGGCTCACACAGAATACTAGCCAGATCCCGCCACCCAATTCGCTTGCGCAGGATGCGTAATGGCCAATATGTTTGGTTTACTGTCCAATTCGCCTTAAAGCTTTCGCCCTATGTCCCACTATAGTCCGCATATAACCGACGACCGACCGCATCCACTACAAGGAAACAGCAATGGCAAGATTACCCGTGATTACTGGATTCGGAGGCATCAATGCCGCAGGCCGCAGCTCCGGGCATCACGGCTATAGACGCTTGGTTATCGACGCCCTGTCAGCCAATGCAGTGCACGCAACCTACAACAGTCTCGCCGCACTGACCGGGCAGCTCAAGCAACAAGACGGCAAATGGCTAGATGGTGGCGGCAACGAGATTCAGCTGGATTCCTACCTCAGCCAGCTAGGCCCATCACTCAGGGAAGGGACACTCATTCGAGGCCTGGAGAAGAATCTATTCGATCCGGATACACTGCTCTACCACCGCAGTGCCGCACTGAGCTCGGCAACGGGCCAGGCTCTCGAGTTCGAGCTGCGCCGTAAAGACCTGCCTACGCCACTGCCTTCAAGCTGGCACGTCGCCGAATCTGAGAAGGCGGGCATGGTGCATGTCAAAGCAACGGAAAGCCTCGATGTCATGCTGAAATGCAGCCGCGAGACTGCCGTGCACGCCGCTGGACAATTACCGTCCGGGTTCAACCCAGAAGTCCTGTATCCGGCGAGAAATCACCCGCGCGGGCTGCAGCTAACCGTATTCGCGGCCTCTGATGCCATTAATTCGCTAGGCATAGACTGGGAGCTTGTTAGACAGAAGGTCCCGGCGGATCAGATCTCCGTCTATGCCGGTAGCGGAATGAGTCAACTCGACTATAACGGCTATGGCGGCATGATGCAGGCACGCCTGCTCGGCAAGAAAGTCACCTCGAAACAGCTTCCACTGGGCTATGCCGAGATGCCAGCCGATTTTATCAACGCCTATCTTCTCGGGAATTTAGGGACAACTGGCACAAATGTGGCGGCTTGCGCCACGTTCCTCTATAACTTGCGCCAGGGTATCCGGGATATTCAATCCGGCACTCATCGAGTCGTAATCGTTGGTACCAGTGAAGCTCCTCTGGTCCCGGAGATCTTCGACGGCTTCGCCACAATGGGCGCACTGGCGGATGATGCTTCGCTGCGTCAACTCGACAAGCTCTCTGACGACGAAATGCCGGATTTGCGTCGTGCTTGCAGGCCCTTCGGCTTTAATGCGGGATTTACTCTCGCCGAATCGGCGCAGTGCATCGTGCTGTTCGATGACGAACTGGCCCTCGAACTCGGCGCAAACATCTACGGCGGCATCAACGATGTCTTTATCAATGCCGACGGCTTCAAGAAGTCTATCGCCAGCCCTGGGCTGGGCAACTATATCTCGATGGCGAAGGCCGCGGCCGCAACGAGGAACATCATTGGCCAGGAAGGCCTGGCAACTCGTAGCTATGTGCAGGCTCACGGCACTGGCACCCTGCAGAACCGGAAGACTGAATCCCATATCCTGAATCAGATTGCCGAGACTTTTGGCATCAAGAACTGGCCGATCGCCGCCGTAAAATCTTACATCGGCCATTCCCTGGCCTCCTCCTCCGGAGATCAAATCGCTGCGAGCCTTGGCGTGTGGGAAGAAGGAATCATTCCGGGGATACTCACAGTGAATGAGATTGCCGACGATGTAGAGCACCGCAGCATCGAATTTCTCTTACAGCACAGGGAAGTAGGCAAGCAGGCTATGGATGCTGTCATCATTAACTCCAAGGGTTTTGGCGGTAACAACGCCAGCGCTTCGATCCTGGCACCACACATCGTAGAGAACATGCTAACTAAACGTCACGGCGCGAAGACAATGGCAAAGTACAAGTCGCAGAATGAGGCAGTAAGACAAACTTCGGCTGACTACGACGCCTCTACACTGCAGGGCGAGAATCGCACGATCTACAAATTCGATCACAATGTGCTGGGTGGTGAATCTATCGAATTGAACACCAATAACATAGCCGTCGCAGGACTGGCAGCCGAGATATCATTAGCGATAGAGAACCTCTATGAAGATATGTGCGATTAGTTCAAGCCGCCATTACTTTACCTCGAGCGCATGTTGTTCCGCGATTTTCTTCTTCCAAAAAGCAGGCCCGGTCTGATGAACGGAAGTACCATGCACATCCACGGCTACGGTAACCGGCATTTCGTCTACTTCAAATTCATGGATCGCCTCCATGCCTAAATCCTCGAAGGCAACGATTCGCGCCTTGCGAATTGCTTTCGAAACCAGATAGGCTGCACCACCCACCGCCATCAGATAGACCGCCTTGTGCTTCTTGATGGCGTCTATACCGATCTGCCCTCGCTCTGCCTTGCCAATCATTCCGATCAGACCGGTTTTCCCCAACAGCTCATCGGTGAACTTGTCCATGCGGGTTGCCGTAGTGGGTCCGGCCGGTCCGATGACTTCGTCACGCACAGGATCCACCGGGCCTACGTAGTAAATAAGTTTATTGTCAAAATTCACACCCGCAGGTAACGGTTCACCCTTGGCTAACATGGAGAGCAATCGTTTATGCGCCGCATCTCTGCCAGTAAGCATCGTTCCAGAGAGCAATAGTGTTTCACCTGGCTCCCAGCTGGATATGTCATCTGCCGTGAGCGTATCAAGATTCACCTTTCGAGCCCGAGGACCGACATCCCAAATGATCTCAGGCCACTCATCCAGGCTCGGCGCATCAAACTCGGCGATGCCACTTCCATCTAGAGTAAAATGCGCGTGCCGAGTTGCCGCGCAGTTAGGAATCATAGCAACCGGAAGCGATGCCGCATGAGTCGGATAGTCGAGAATCTTGACATCCAGAACTGTTGTCAGCCCCCCAAGCCCTTGCGCACCAATACCCAGTGAGTTTGCCCTGTCCATGATTTCCAGACGGAGCTCTTCGACTCGATTGCCCGGCCCGCGCTGGCGCAGCTCATGAATATCGATCGACTCCATCAATGATTCTTTGGCAAGCATGACAGCCTTGTCCGCTGTCCCGCCTATGCCGATACCCAGCATGCCCGGCGGACACCATCCTGCGCCCATCGTTGGCAGAATTTGCTCGACCCAGTCGACGATGCTGTCACTAGGATTCAGCATCACTAATTTTGCCTTGTTCTCGGAGCCACCACCCTTGGCAGCCAACTTCACCTCGAGCTCACTGCCAGCAACAAGTTTGGTATGTATAACAGCCGGTGTATTGTCTTTCGTGTTCGTTCTCGCCCCAGCAGGGTCGGTGAGAATTGAGGCGCGTAGAACGTTGTCGGGGTTTAAATAGGCACGGCGCACTCCCTCATTGACCATATCTTCAAGCGATAAGTCGCCCTCCCATTGAACGCCCATTCCGACATAGAGAAATACATTTACGATACCGGTGTCCTGGCAGATTGGCCGCTTTCCCTCGGCGCATAGCCTCGAATTAATGAGTATCTGAGCCATTGCATCTTTTGCTGCCGGCGACTCCTCATTCTCATAGGCCTCGCTCAACGCCTTCACAAAATCAATAGGGTGATAATAAGAAATATATTGCAGTGCATCTGCGACACTTTGAATTACATCTTCGTTACGAATTAGAGTCATGCCGGAACCAACCTCAAACATTGAATTATGAGTGCATTCTAACATCGAATTAAATGCCGATCTTCCTCGACGGAGACAAAGCGACAAGAAAGCAAATATCGGAGAATTTTAACACTCTACTTCGGTTGCCATATCCACTAAAATAGGCCGCAAACCTCTCACCAGAAGCAAGGAAAAGGAATGATCGAGTCCACGGACCAGAACATAAGATACAGCATCGATGGCAAGGTCTTCGTCATCGAGATTCATCGACCAGAAAAGAAGAACGCGCTGCTGCCCACCATGTACGCCGCGCTCGCCGCGGGATTGCGTCAGGCGAACGATGAATCATCTGTCAATGTCATACTACTACGCGGTATTGACGACTGCTTTACAAGTGGCAACGATGTGAGCAGTTTCGTCGCCAGCGATAGCGCCTCTGGCGAGCGCCCCTCGGTAGCCTTTATGATGGCCCTTAATGAATCGAGAAAGCCCATCGTTGCCGCCATCAGTGGTCTTGCCATCGGTATTGGCACTACCCTATTGTTTCATTGCGACCTTATCTACGCCTCGGAGAACTGCTTCTTGCAGCTGCCTTTCGCTCGCCTGGGTTTATGTCCCGAAGCTGGTTCCAGCTACCTGTTAACCAAGCTAATCGGGCACGTACGTGCAGCCGAATTATTACTATTAGGAGACCGATTCTCCGCCACGAAAGCGAGGGAGTTTGGCATCATCAATGAAGTACTACCGCAGGATGAGTACCTTCAATACGCCATGGCTAAGGCCAGAGAACTCGCCGCTCTCCCCGCCGACTCTGTGCAAACCAGCAAAGAGCTCATCAAGCGCGGCCAGCAAAACACAGTGGCTGAAACCATTGGCGTCGAATTGGATGAGTTTGCCAGACTGCTAAAAACACCTGATGCGCAGGCGATAGTGCAGGCATTCCTGAACAAGAAGAAGAATGCTTAAAGCCAGTACTACAGCTTCTTGATTAAAAAATCTCTCGCCGCATTTATCTTCTGTGCAAGGTAGTCGCTCCCACCTCGGTCGGGATGCAGCCTCTGCATTAGACCGCGATGAGCCTTGATCACCAGGTCTTTGTCGGCCGACTCATCGAGACCCAATATTTCCAAGGCCAGGGTCTTGGTCATAGCAGATTCGTCGGCCTTCGAAGAATCGCCCTCATGCCCATGGGTTTGAGTATGTTCTCTCCAATCTGGAAATGTCTTATCGATGTAGGCTTCTAATACCTGCGCGGAATCGGTATCTTCTCGACATTCTTGATAGAGCTCAAGCAGGTTTTCCAATTCCAGGATTGACAGCCGCTGCCCCGTAAAAGCGCCAGCGAGCACCTTCCCATCCATGCTGCCGTCGTCGTGGCGAAGTTCCATTTCGAAGAACTGCGTGCGGATGGTCGAAGTTTGATTTTCGCTACGAGGTTTTGCCGAGGCCGCTTTGCCTTTAAAGAGATGCCACATCGGCAACAATCTGAGAAGCATGGGCAGCATTCTAAGCAGAAATGTGGCTGCCACCCCGATCGGAGCCAGGATGAATTGCAGCGGCAATCTTCCTACCGCGATCAAGACACCGATAACCAGCAGACTCGCTACAAGAAAAAACAGCAATCTGTTCTGCCGTGCAGAAAGAGAGAAGCGCTGACTAATGGACCGAACGAAATAATAGGCCATCAATGGAAGTAGCAGAAGCAGCAATAAACGAAAGATCATATGAGCTCGGCTAGAACCTTGGCAAGTGACACAACTACTCCCTACTTCCTAAGCTGTTGCTCTAGCAACTTAACGCTGCCACTGGAGTGGCCGCTAAAATTCTGTAGCGCCTTCAGTCCGCCCGCCGCGTATATGGCAACTGCTCTGAGCAAGTCTTTCAGTTGATCTGCGCTCGCACTGTCAAACTGCGAATAGGCGCCGCCAGACAATCGGCTCAGCTCCTGGAATGCGGCCCTAGCCACTGGATCGTGGCGCTCCTGAAACATAAATAGAGGAACGTTCAACAAACCAAGTTTCCCTGCGAGCTGCGCCAGAAGATCGACATTCTCTTCCATCGCATCTCCAATATAGATGAGGCATTTTATCTTCTTAATTTTATTCTCATCGATGGCGTGCTGTAACAGCCGGTGCAACTGGGTAGCACCCGCCTGGCATTGGATCGAAGACATGACGCGCAATATTTCATCCGCATTACTCTGCCAATCGCTGCTGAAGAACTCAGCGAAGCCCCGAAAGTAACACAGCTGGACGTTGAGCCCTCCCAGCGACTGCGCGCTCAGAAACATCTCGCTCTGCAACTGGCTAGCCACATCCCAGCTGCCCTGCCTGCTGGCGGTGGCATCCATGGCAAAGATGAGCCGCGCATCGCCACCTGTCTTGGGCAGTGAAGCCACCTTCGACAAGAATTGCTGCACATCATTCTTGCCGGAGACAGGATGCTGAGATTTGCTTTCGCGGGGTGATTTCGGGCCCGGTTTTTTAAATAAATCTTTCATGCTATCCCGTAGAACCTTGGTTGAAGGCTGCTTCTCGGTGACCCTGCCCTGGATCGATGAAATTATTCTAAAGCTTCCCTGAGTTAAGATATAGAGTCATTTTGAGAAGAAAACTGAAACAAGCGACGCCAACAGGTGACAGCTAGGATGGGGGATCTCAATACCATTCACCAACCCATCAAATGGAGAGTTCGATGGTGCGGATGGGGAGACTTGAACTCCCACACCTTGCGATACTAGAACCTAAATCTAGCGCGTCTACCAATTCCGCCACATCCGCATCGAAAAACAAGCTTAATAAGCCTTGAAGGGCGCGTATTATACCTAAACCAGAGCTATTGCCAAGATCAAAGTCGCGCGCTGTTAATTCCGGGAATTCAGGCGCTATACTTGGAATATATGGCGCGCTTTCTGCGGCGCGCTCAACTAACAAACCAGGATATCCCCATGTCTCACCTTGAAGTCTCGATCGACGATGGTATCGCTACCCTGACAATGAACCGACCCCAGGCGCGAAACGCTCTCAGCATGGACATGCGTAGCCAACTTTGTGAGGCCTTGCACGATGTTGAACTTGATAAATCTGTGCGCTGTGTCGTGCTCACCGGCGCTGGTGAGCACTTCATGGCCGGCGGCGACGTGAAGGGGATGGGGGAATCTATTAAAAAACCGCCGGAAGAAATCAAGAAGGAGTTCATGCTGCGTATTCACGATCTGCACCCCATCATGTTTGCCATGCGTAGAATGCCGAAGCCGATCATCGCTAGCTGCCGGGGAGCGGCTGCTGGCGCGGGCGTTAGTATAGCGCTGGCATGCGATTTGATTATTGCAGCCCAGGATGCTTTTTTCACGCTCGCTTACTGCAAAATTGGCACAAGCCCTGATGGATCCTCCTCGTTCCATCTTCCGCGTGCTGTTGGCATTAAGAAGGCCATGGAAATAGCGCTCTTGGGCGATCGTTTCGACGCACAGACTGCCAAAGAAATAGGTATGATCAATTTTGTCGTGCCAGCTAGCGACCTCGAAAGCGAGACTCAGAAGTTAGCCGTCAGGCTGGCCGCTGGGCCGACCCATGTCTATGGCAATACCAAGGCGCTAATCTATCGATCTCTCGAGAGCGAATTCGAGTCGCAACTACAGGCCGAAGCCGAATATTTTGCAGACTGTGCCGCACGGGAGGACTTTAAGGAAGGGGTGAGCGCATTCATCGAGAAACGCGAACCAAAATTTACTGGACGCTGATATCTGAAGCTACCGAACGCCCGAGGAAATTTGCAAGGCTTCGATATTTTCCTGCAAACGGAACAGGCTCTCATTTATCTGCAGCCTGTGTGCATTAACCGATTCCATCGATTCTTCGATGTATTCCAACCTGCCGACCAAACCCAGGACCGTGCTGTCACCACTATTCAAGGACTGTCGTATCGAGGCCAGGTCGCCGCGCATGGCATCTAACTCCTGAACTGAAGCATTCAGGTCGCTGACTGTCTGAGTAATCGCCGCCACATCAGTGTTCAGGGTATTGATCTTGGTCTCTGCCGCCATTACCGTTCGACTGTTCGCCGCTATCTGCTGGCTATTCGTCGCTGTCGTTTCATCCTGCCCCTCGTTGACCAGCCCCAGCTTCGCAATCTCCGACTGCAAATCCTCGAGCGTGCCATTAATCACACGGCGCGCCGCCCACAGCTTGTCGATCTCGGAAAAATTAAAGTCCATCCTGTCCATCATGTTCAGGGTAGATTCTTCGGCGGAATCTCCAGCCAGAGACAGACGTCGCTCCAGGTCAGCTATTCGCAGTTCCGCCTGTTGCATTTCATCGAGATTCTGCTCATACAGCATGTAGGCCCCGTATCCCGCAGCGCCCATGGTAAGCACAATAAGCGTTAGCATAATGCGTACCGGCCAGGTACTCACTTTCACCAGTTCGGTGCTATGGCTCGGGCGCACGATATCGCGCCCTTGTGATCGCTTGTTGCTCAGATGGGTAGCCACGTCGTCCCGATCCGGGACGATCGGGGGAATCTTGCCTAATTCGTCATTTTCTCTCATAGCGGAACATTATCCTAGATATCTGCGGCGCATTCCATCCCCGCAATCACCCGATAGCTAAGTATTATGGCCAATGGTAGACTGGATCGCAGCTTATCGACTAAGCCCTAAGGCACTAGCCGATATAAGAAGAATAGATACATGAGCCCTGGAGCCCTCTTATGGAATTAGAAAATTTTATCTCTTACCTGTTTCGCTGGATTCATTTCTTCGCCGGAGTGACCTGGATAGGCATACTGTACTACTTCAACTTCGTGCAGACGGAGTTCTTCAAAGAGACCGATGCCGCCGCCAAATCCTCCGCGATCTCAAAGCTCGTGCCAAGGGCATTGTGGTGGTTCCGCTATGGCGCGCTCTTTACCTTCCTCTCCGGTTTGGCGTTGGCGGGCTTTCTCGCTAGCGCGGTAAATTTCTACATTATGATTGGCATGCTGATGGGCACCCTGATGTTCCTCAATGTCTGGTTAATCATATGGCCAGCGCAGCGTATCGTTATCGCATCAACCGATGCCGTGCTGGCTGGCGGCGAAGCCGATCCAGCCGCCGCAGGAGCTCTCGCCAAAGCGGGTCTCGCCTCACGCACGAATACCCTGTTCTCTCTTCCGATGTTATTTTTCATGGGCGCTTCATCGCACCTAACTGGTGCTGGTCGCCTGCCGATGTCGATGGAAGAAGGCGTAAGTAGCCTCGCGCAAATTCTATGCATCGTGATAATCCTCGGCCTGGAATTCAATGGCATAAAGGGCAAGCAAGGGCCTATGACGAGTGTGGTAGGCGTGATTCATAGCGGTATTGCGCTAGGCGCCGTCTTGCTGATTATCATGCAGTACCTATAGAACTGCTGATTAGTCCTCGCGCCCAATAGCCGCACTGGCTATAGGCGCGAGGGTTTTAACAACAGCTGCACGCCCAAGCTCTCCCGCGCCAATTAATCGGCGCCGTTTTCTGTTAGAATATTCAGCCCGCGGTATCGTTGCCTCCTGCTAATCGAACCACGTTCGATCAGGGCAGCAGCGTGCCGTGCTATCACCCACAGTAATGGAAAGAGGAAATTATGAATTTAGAATTACCTGAGCTTCCTTTTGCAAAAGAAGCGTTAGAGCCACATATGTCAGCCAATACATTGGACTTTCATCATGGCAAGCACCACAACGCTTACGTAGTAAAAGGCAATGAGTTACTGGCTGGCGCGAACATCTCTGCCGACAGCCTGGAAGAGCTGGTAAAAAAATCCGCCGACAAAGGTGGCGCGCTTTTCAACAACGTGGGTCAGCACTACAACCACAGTTTCTTCTGGAACAGCCTAAGCGCTTCCGGTGGCGGCGCACCGAGCGGGGCGATCGCGAAAAAGATAGACGAGGCATTTGGTAGCTTCGATAACTTCAAGAAGGAATTCGTAGCCGGCGGTGTTGGACAGTTCGGCAGCGGCTGGGTCTGGCTAGTAAGCGATGGCGGCACGCTCAAGATCGTAAAATCTGCCAACGCAGAAACCCCGCTAACCGATAACGTAACACCCATCCTGGTCTGCGACGTATGGGAACACGCCTACTATCTGGACTATCAAAACCGCAGACCCGACTTCCTGGGCTCATTCTTGGACAACCTGGCAAACTGGGAATTCGCCAACGAGAATCTGGGAAAAGCTTAACAACTAATCTTCCAGCACCAATAAAAAAGGCAGAACCTTGCAGTTCTGCCAGTTCTGCCTTTTTTATATTCAACTATCCCACTCACATCCGCTATAGACAAAAAGGTACAAGCTCGCAGCCATGCCTTTCCATAGTTAGAAGCCACCTTCTACCACATTGCCCACCGAAATATTGGCAGCGCAGCGAGTAGTTTTCCCGATTGCAGCAAGTTGTCATGCGGCATTCAGCGGACGAATCCGAGCAACTTCAGATTTAAGTACCTGGTTCGCTTCCCAAAGATCAATGCTACGCTGAGCGTTCAGCCAGAACTCCGCAGAATTGCCAAACAAGCGGCCAAGTCGAATAGCCATTGCGGGGCTGACTGCTCGCCGCTCGCGCAGTAATTCATTCACGGATTGGCGGGACACGCCTAGCGCCTCCGCCAAACCTGAAACGCTTAATTCATAGTCAGGCAGGAAATCTTCACGCAGCATCTCGCCCGGATGGGTAGGTTTGCGTTTCATGCCAGTATTGCTAATAGCCATTAATTTCACCTCTCAATAATGGTAATCGCAGATTTCAACGTCAAAAGCGTCACCGTCTTCAAACCCCCACACCGCCAACCCCCCACCAACAAAAAAAGGCACAACCTCTCAGTCATGCCTTTCCATCGATAGAAGCCACGTTCTACCAGCACTAAAATCGGTGGTTGGGGCGAGGATTGGGGCTTCCTGGCAAGGCGGCTTAAGAAGCCGAAGCGCAGTGTAGTTAACCCTACATGAGCATCGGAAGTCTTAAGCCAACGCGGCCAGGGAGGTCCAAGACCGTCCCAACCGCCGATTTTTACATCATGCCGGGCATTCCGCCCATCCCCATTCCGCCCATATCCGGCATACCACCACCCCCTGAACCACCCTCTTCAGGCAACTCAGTGATCATGCATTCGGTGGTAATCATCAAACCTGCAACAGAACCGGCAGCCTGGATCGCAGTACGGGTAACTTTAGCAGGGTCAAGAATTCCCATCTCGATCATGTCGCCGTATTCGCCGGTAGCGGCATTGAAGCCGTAGTTACCTTTACCAGCTCTAACCTTATCCAATACAACGGAAGCTTCTTCACCCGCATTTGATACGATCTGGCGCAGTGGGGTAGTCACAGCCTTTAGCAATATATTAATGCCAACATTCTGGTCTTCGTTGTCACCTTTAAGGCCTTCAACCTTCTGCAGGGCACGAATAAGTGCAACACCACCACCAGGAACTACGCCTTCTTCTACCGCGGCGCGAGTTGAATGCAGCGCGTCTTCTACGCGAGCCTTCTTCTCTTTCATTTCCATTTCAGTGCTTGCGCCAACTTTAATTACGGCAACACCGCCAGCTAGTTTAGCGACGCGTTCCTGCAGCTTCTCACGATCGTAGTCAGATGAAGTGTCTTCGATCTGTGCGCGAATCTGGGCAACGCGGCTCTTGATCGCTTTGCTGTTGCCAGCGCCGTCGATAATAGTCGTGTTCTCTTTGCTGATCTGTACACGCTTGGCCGAACCAAGGTCGTCGATAGTAGCGCCTTCAAGACTCAAGCCTACTTCTTCTGAAATCACAGTACCACCGGTCAAGATTGCGATATCTTCCAGCATAGACTTTCTGCGATCGCCGAAGCCTGGCGCCTTAACGGCTGCAACCTTCACGATACCGCGCATATTGTTTACAACCAGAGTCGCAAGCGCCTCGCCTTCAACATCTTCCGCGATAACTAACAGCGGGCGTCCAGACTTTGCTACGCCTTCAAGCAGGCCAAGCATGTCACGGATATTGGAAACTTTCTTATCGACCAACAGAATCAGTGGGTCTTCAAGATCGGCACTCATGCTTTCCTGATTGTTGATGAAGTAAGCAGAGAGGTAGCCACGATCGAATTGCATACCTTCAACCACATCAAGCTCATTCTCCAGGCCAGACCCATCTTCTACTGTGATAACGCCTTCTTTGCCTACCTTGTCCATCGCCTCAGCGATAATCTTGCCTACCTGCTCGTCGGAGTTTGCAGAGATAGTACCTACCTGTGCAATCGCCTTTGAGTCTGTGCAAGGCTTAGCCAATTTTCCAACTTGCTCCACAAGAGCGATCACGGCCTTATCGATGCCGCGCTTCAGGTCCATTGGGTTCATGCCTGCCGCAACAGACTTCAGACCTTCGTTCAATATTGACTGCGCAAGTACGGTAGCCGTTGTGGTACCGTCGCCAGCCACATCAGAAGTCTGTGATGCGACTTCCTTGACCATCTGCGCACCCATGTTTTCAAACTTGTCTTTCAGTTCGATTTCTTTTGCTACGGATACGCCGTCTTTAGTAACTGTCGGAGCACCGAAAGATTTGTCCAGAACAACGTTGCGCCCCTTAGGACCCAAAGTTACCTTTACAGCATCAGCGAGGACATTTACGCCCTTTAAAAGTTTTTGGCGAGCTGCATCACCGAATTTTACGTCTTTAGCCATTAGTTATAATTCCTGTCTTGTCTAAATGATTGTTGGAGTCGAAATATCGCTTTCTACTTCTTTTTCTTAGTTTCGATAACGCCAAATATTTCGCTTTCATTCAAAATCAGCAACTCTTCATCACCAATTTTTACTGTATTACTCGAATACTTACCAAAAACTACTGTATCGCCAACTTTCAGATCTACAGGTTGAGTCTCGCCATTTTCCTGACGCTTGCCAGGACCAACTGCGATAACTTCACCCTGCGCCGGCTTCTCAGCAGCAGAACCCGGAAGCACAATGCCCCCTGCAGTAGTTGTTTCTTCTTCCGTGCGTCGTACCACGACACGATCTTGTAAAGGTCGGATCTTCATTATTCACCACTCCCAAATCAAACGATTTGATTAACAGAACTGAAAGCAATCGCCTCAACCAGGTGGTTGAACCGATCATCATCAAAATACCAATCTGCGGCGCAGGCTGCTGATTTAGGCGACCATACGCAAATTAGTTGATGTCACCTAGATGGGGATAGTCGTAGAGAATTCAATGCCTTCGATGCATTTACTGAGGATTTTTTCGACATATTCACAGGTGAATATGTATCTAATTGTTTTTATTACTCTTTTTTATTTTGATCCTCCTCTGGTTTAGGCTCCCCTCGGGGCAGAGAATCGTGCTCTTGTGAGTAGTCACCCTCATAGATATTCGATTCATCCACTCCACCGCGGCTGCTACCGGGGTTTGAGTAGAAGCCAAAACTCGCTCCCGAGGCTGAACCTCCCATTGCCTTGATCATGCCCGAGCGGACGGCAGTGCGTGCGATAGCTCTGCGCAGAGGGCCGGTAAGCAGGACGAACCCGATGCTGTCGGTTATAAATCCCGGGGTAAGCAGGAGCGCACCAGCCGCCGCTAGCAGCATGCCTTCTACGATTTCCTGTGCCGGTAACTGGCCGGATTGCAGCCTTTGATTGGCTCGGGTCAAGGTTGCGAAACCTTGGTGTTTCAGTATTTGCACACCGATCACCGCTGTCGCTACCACTAGTCCAAGCGTTGCGAGTGAGCCGATGTGATCACTGACCTCAAATAACAACATCATCTCAGTTAGAGGTACCAGGATAAAAAAAATGAAAAGAAAACGCACAGCAATCCTCGGTTGAATTTATAATATTCAGTCACTGCTGTCCCATAAATCCATGAAGACATGAATCCGGTTTAAGCTGCTGAGACCGTCACCAGCAGGGATGCTGGTGCCGAGCCCCCATGGATGGGTTCACGGCGTGTCTCGGCGGCTTAAACCGGATTCATGTCCGGCACTGTACTGATCGGCTGTGAAACTCTATGTTTACTGGATTGTATAAAAGCATCACTGAGATTTGTGGGACAGCAGTGATATTCAGTCTAACACGATAGCCGAGAACGCAACTATTCCCAATGGCAGAGACAGCACTCAACAACAAAGAGAAGATCTGGCAGATCGTACACCAGATTCCCAGGGGTAAGGTCTCGAGCTATGGCCAAGTAGCCAGACTTGCAGGCCTTCCCGGATACGCCAGATATGTCGGCCATGTAATGAAAAATCTTCCTGAGGGCACGAAACTTCCCTGGCACCGTGTTGCAAATTCCCAGGGCAAACTCTCCTTCCCTAAAGACTCTCGTGAATACCAGACGCAGAAGCGCAGACTCGAAGCCGAAGGCATAGTGTTCGTAAACGGCAGATTCTCATTGAAGAAGTTTGGCTGGGATCAGGACGCCGGCTGAGCAACACCCCCAGGGGCATAGGATTTCATCAACTTGCCTACCCACAGCAGCAGACACAGGCCCGGGATTACCATCAAGCTGGTTAGCACGAAAAAAGTCGCCCAATCGCCGTTCAGAAAATCTACCAGCGCCCCACTTCCAGCCGCCAACGTAGTCCTGCCAAGATTGGAGATCGAGACCATCAGAGCGTACTGCGTCCCGGTATAGGTGCGGCTTGTGAAGTAGGACACGAAGGAAACGAAGGCCACGGTGGAGAACGCCACGAAGAAATTATCTACGATGAGGGTAACCATGAGCAGCTTGGTGCTGGGCCCAACTACTGCCAGTAATGCATATAAAAGGTTCGATGCAGCCATAGCTACGCCGGCGACGAATAAACCCCGGATCACACCGAATCGCGTATTAACCATCGCCGCCAGGATTGAGAAGGCGGCGGTAACTATGCCTCCGAAGAACTTCTGATAGAAACTAATCTGGTCCGTGGAAAAACCAATCTCCACATAGAAAACCAGTGACATGCGCCCCAGCATGGCCTCGCCAAGTTTGAATACCAGCAGAAAAACCAATACGGCAAATGCCAGGCTAAACCCACATCGGTCGAAGAATTCCTTAAACGGCCCGATGAAATATTTGGTCGCCCAGGCTGAAATCGATTTCTCCTGACTGTTGTACGCCTCGGCGGGGATCAGGTCAGCCTCTTCAATAACTGGCTCTGGCGAGGCAATAACCACTGCGAATATTAAAAAATACAGCATGATCAGACAGCGGTAGACCACTGGCCAATCCAGGCCGACGGTTTCCCCTCCCAAGGCAAGCGCCAACGCGCCCCCAATGAAACCATAGCCCGCCCACCAGCCGCTGGTAGCCATCGCGGCAGCATAGGGCATCTTGACGTCCATCTCGGCACGAGAAAAGATCGTGATGCGATAGGCATCGACGGCAATATCAAGAGTGGCGCCCAAAGCCGCGATAGCGACCGCAATCACAGTGACATAGAGCAGGTTTTCCCTGGGATCACCCAGACTAATCGCAAACAGCAGGAGTGCGATTCCCATTTGACACAGTAGAATCCAGGATCGACGCTGACCGAACAGTCGATACAGAATGGGAAGCTTAACCCTGTCTACGAATGGGGCCCACATCCAGTTAATCGCATAGACCGTGCCGACTGCACCTATAAAGCCTATAGTCGAGCGGGAAAACCCTGTCTCTTGCAGCCACAGAGTCAAAACAGACCCTGTCAGGACATAGGGGAACCCACTGCAGAAACCAAACAGCAGTATCGTGAGAAAGCGCTTATCGCGTAGCGCTCGAATCGAGTCTGCAAATGAAAGATACTGTGCCAAAGAAAATCCCTAGGGCGCCTCACCAACAGAGGCTGTTAGTGGCCGCCTAATCGCGGAAATTATCGTATTGCAATGGAACACCAAAATTATTTTCCTTGAGCAAGGCTATTACTTCCTGCAGGTCGTCTCTCTTCTTGCCGGTGACACGCAATTTTTCACCCTGAATAGCCGTCTGCACTTTAAGCTTTGCTTCTTTGACTGACTTGACTATCTTGCGTGCGATCTCAGACTCGATTCCTTGCTGCACAGTAACTACCATACTCGCCTTCTGCCCCACCAGTTGCACATCGCCTTCTTTAAGACTCTTGATATCGATCCCGCGTTTTACCATCTTCGAGCGCAATATTTCCAACATCTGCTGAATCTGAAATTCGGCTTCGGCACTGACAGTTATATCTGAATCGTTATTCAGCTCGAACGACGCATCTATCCCTTTAAAGTCGAAGCGCGTGCCCACTTCTCGGTTAGACTGGTCGAGGGCATTGTTTACTTCATGCATATCTACTTCTGACACTATATCGAACGAAGGCATTGCTTTATCAACTCCTATCTATCTTCACGATAGAACATTGTAGTGAAATATATTTGGCGCGTGGTTAGCGATGGCACGAACTTCGTCAAGCTTATCATTAATAGTTAATGCAACACATTAAATGATAAGATCGACCAAGCTGCAATAATGCTGAATTAATGGGGCTGCGCATCGATTCGACAGGTACAGCAAAACGACTTCGGGAACTTACTTTTGATCGCTCATAAGCAGGCAGTACTGCTCACAGCATTACTCATATTCTCTGTAGCAAGCGTCTTGTTTTCTCTTCTCAGCGGAAGCGTCGATATAAACTTGTCTCAGATTGCAGCGGGCATGTTCTCATCGGAATCCAACCTCACCACGCAAGTGCTACAACAGATTCGAATACCTCGAACTCTAGCTGCCTTCGTGACCGGTGGCCTGCTAGCACTCTCCGGCGTCATCATGCAGGTATTGCTACGGAACCCCCTCGCCGATCCCTATATCCTTGGCATATCCGGCGGCGCCGCTGTCGGCGCCCTCTCGGCGATTCTTCTGGGAGCTAGCGGGTTCTGGCTATCGAATGCCGCGTTTGCGGGTGCGTTGCTGTCAATAGTCCTGGTCTTCGGTATTGCCAATAAATTCGGTAATTGGTCTGTAACCAGGCTGCTACTTACCGGTGTGGTCGTATCGGCCGGCTGGGGCGCCGTCATCAATATTTTACTCACCACCAGCTCCACCAATAACGTGCAGAGCATGTTGTTCTGGTTGATGGGAGACCTCAGCCAGAGCCGAATCAATTGGGGTCACTTTATTCTATTGCTTATCGGTCTTGTCGGCGGGCTTATCGTCAGCCGATCATTAAACGTGCTTATTCGGGGCGAGCTGCTGGCGGTAAGTTTGGGTGTTAATATTCAACCGCTGAGACTTGTGCTGTTCTTCTCTGCGTCGATTTTTACCGCCACGGCTGTTACGATCGCCGGCTCAGTTGGGTTTGTCGGTCTGATAATTCCACACATGCTGAGACTTCTGGGTGCGCGCGACCACCGCGTTCTAGTTCCATCTTGCATACTGCTAGGTGGGAGCTTCCTGGTCTTGGCGGACAGCCTCGCAAGAACTTTAATTGCACCACAACAGCTCCCGGTTGGTGTTGTTACTGCCATTATCGGCGTACCGGCTTTCATTTTAATACTACGGTCAACGATTCGGAAATAAAATGGCGACGCTGGACATACAGTCACTCACTTTACAGATTGCGAACAAGACTCTATGTCGTGATCTGAGCGTCCGTATTCAAGAGAACGAACGCTGGGCGCTATTGGGGAAGAACGGAGCCGGCAAAACCACCTTGCTGCATAGCCTTATTGGACAGCGCACGACGGCTGCGGGAAGCATTCTTTTAGACGGGCAGAATATCTCGAGCCTTAAACAGAGGGAGCTTGCTCGCAAGGTCGGCATTCTGTTTCAACAGGGAATCGAGGCACTCCCTGCTACGGTCATCGAGACGGTGATGTTGGGCAGACACCCGCATGTGCAGTCTCTCTTTCGGGACGACGAAGAAGACAGCGCTATTGCGGAACAAGCCCTGATTGCTTTCGATCTGGAATTACTTAGGGAGCGTCCGGTCGACTCGCTTTCCGGCGGCGAGATGCAGAGGCTCGCTCTGGCTATGTTACTGGCTCAGACTCCGGAGATATTTCTACTGGATGAACCCAGCAACCACCTGGATGTCGCCTTTCAGGTGAGGCTGCTTTCGGTGCTCACCAATAAGGTTGCGCAAAACTCGGCAAGCCTCATTATGGCGACGCACGATATCAACCTTGCAGCGAGATTCTGTGAAAACATTATTCTGCTGCTGGAAGGCGGTAATTCATTAGTCGGCAAAAGCATCGAAGTGCTAACGGAGAAGAACTTGAGCAACGCCTATGGCTGTCCCATAAGGTCGGTCCGTAGTGATGAGCATCAACTTTTTTATCCAGCCTAGCACGCTAGACAATTACTAGAGTGCTAAATGCCGAACATCACCTAACAGCTTACCTAGGTAAGTAGCGAATAACCCGCCATCTACCCCATTAACCGCTTTGTGGTCGTAGGACAGAGTAATCGGCAGGATCTTCCGCGGCACGAACTCTCCACCGATATAGACGGGTTTTATATCCGTCTTGCCTACTCCGAGAATGGCAACTTCTGGCGCGTTCACGATCGGGATGAAACCGGTGCCGCCGATGGCCCCCAGGCTAGAGATTGTAAAACAGGCGCCCTGCATTTCATCAGTGGTAAGTTTTCTGTTCTTCGCCTTGTTCGATAACTCGATAACTTCTTCCGCCAGCTGCCAAATCGTCTTCTGATCTACATTACGGATGACAGGCACTACAAGCCCCGCTTCGGTTGCTACGGCCATGCCAATATGCACGTACTTCTTTTGGATTACATACTCTCCGGAGGAGTGTAGCGAAACGTTAAACTGCGGATATTCTGTCAGAGCCTTCGCGCAAGCTTTCAGCAGGAACGGCAAGAAAGTCAGCTTAACGTCACGCTGCTCTGCCTCGCCTTTCAATTCGGCCCTGAACTCCTCCAGATCTGTAACATCTGCTTCATTAAACTGCGCGACATGTGGCACGGAGTTCCAGTTCCGTTGCATGTTCACCGAAGTGAGCTTATGTAGCTTGCTGCGCTGTACCTGCTCCACTTCACCGAATTTACTGAAGTCGATATCTGGGACCGCCGCTACGGCAGCAGATTGACCAGCAGGAGAATTGATTCTGCTCTTAACGAAAGCCTGCACGTCTTCCTTAATGATTCTGGACTTCGCCCCGCTACCGGTAACCTGCGTGAGGTCGACACCAAGCTCTCGCGCCAGCTTCCTGACGGCAGGTCCGGCATAGACTTTTTTCGTGGAATCTGTCGATGCAGCTGCTGGCTGGGCTGCAGCCTCGGATTCGCGCTCTGGCTCCGGCTTGGATTCAGGCTCTTCCGCTGTCGCTGCTTTCTGCGCGGCAGGTTTCGCCTCTTCCTTAGTCGCAGGCGCATCGGCCAACACTTTGGCAATGGCAGAACCAGTTTTAACCTTGTCGCCGACCTTGACTAACAATGATTCTATGACGCCGGCATGCGGCGAAGGCACGTCCATGGCCGCTTTATCGGATTCGAGTGTAATCAACACATCATCGACCGCGATTGTATCTTTCTCTTTGATATGGATTTCAATGATCTCGATCTCATCATCTGTGCCGAGATCGGGCACTTCTATAGTCTGGGAGCTTGGGCTGGATGCCGCGGCAGGTTCCGCAGCGGGCTCCTCCGCTTTCACAGGCTTATCGGCGGACTTCTTCTCAGTCGTTTCTGATTCCTCTGCCTCTTTCTTCTGAGCAGGCTCTTCAGCAGGCTCTTCAGCAGGAGTTGAATCAGTGCCCCCGTCTCCTGCAACTTCTAACGATAGCATCTCGCTTCCTGTGCTAACCTGATCTCCCAGGTTTACCGAAATACTCTTTACCACGCCGGCCATTGGCGCCGGAATTTCCATGGCAGCCTTGTCGCTCTCCAATACCAGAAGCGAATCGTTCTCTTCAACTGACTGGCCGACCGAAACAAGCAGCTCGATTACTTCTACCTCACTGGCGTCACCCAGATCTGGCACTTTTATATTCTCAATTGACACCGGCTACGGCTCCTGAATGTTATCAATATTTATTCTGATTCGATCACTGCGCGAGTGGGTTCGGCTTATCCTGTTTGATCCCGCTGCTCTTCATGTGATCCGCTATCTGCTTTGCAGTAACTACGTCTATTTCCTTCAATTCGGTCAGCGCCGCCAACACGATGAACTTACAATCCACCTCGAAGAAATGGCGAAGTTGTTCGCGACTGTCGCTGCGGCCGAAACCATCTGTACCCAGTACCCGATAAGTATCGGGAACGAATTCTCGAATCTGATCGGAGTGCGCCTTCATGTGATCCGTGGCAGAGATAACTGGCCCCTTCTGCTTGCAAAGCTGTTCGGTCACATAAGGAACTTTTGCCTTCTTGCTCGGATTCAACATGTTCTCTCGCGTCACGGCTAGCGCTTCTTTGCGCAGTTCGTTAAAGCTTGTCACGCTGAACACATCAACTGACACGCCGTAATCTTCACGCAGCACTTTAGCCGCCTTTCTGACTTCGAGCAGGATCGTGCCGCTGCCCAGCAGGCGTAGCCTCTGATCCGATTTTGGCTTAGCCGTCTTATAGGCTTTGCTGGCGCCATCTTCCAACAGATAGATACCCTTGATGATGCCATCTTCGGCACCCTTAGGTAGCTGCGGTTGCTGGTAGTTCTCATTCATCGTCGTAATGTAATAGAAAACAGACTCCATCTCCTTGTACATCCTGCGCAAACCATCCTGCACGATTACTGCCAATTCATAGGCATAGGCTGGGTCGTAGGAGACGCAGTTTGGTATCGTAGAAGCCAGGATATGGCTGTGCCCGTCCTGATGCTGCAAGCCCTCTCCATTGAGCGTAGTGCGACCGGCGGTGGCACCGATCAAGAAGCCGCGCGCCTGCGAGTCACCAGCGGCCCAGCACAGATCACCCACTCTTTGAAAACCGAACATTGAATAGTAGATGTAGAATGGAATCAGAGGATAGTTGCTCACGCTGTAGGATGTGGCAGCGGCAAGCCAGGCGGAGAATGCACCGGACTCGGTAATGCCCTCTTCCAGCATCTGCCCCTCTTTGTCTTCGCGGTAGTACATCACCTGATTGGAATCTTCAGGATCGTATAATTGCCCGACCGCTGAATAAATACCCATCTGTCGAAACATCCCTTCCATTCCGAAGGTTCGAGCCTCATCTGGCACGATCGGCACAACACGTTTGCCGACTTCTTTGTCTCTACTCAATGCCGCTAACAGACGTACGAATGCCATCGTGGTCGATAGCTCCCTATCGCCGCTGCTCTTGGTCTGATTCTCGAATGCAGATAATCCAGGCACTTCGAGCGGGATGGTTTCGACCCGCCGCTGGGGAACAGGCCCGCCCAGCGAGCTGCGCATCTGGCGCATATAGCTTAGCTCAAGGCTATCCTCAGATGGTCTGTAATAGGGAACGGATTCGAGATCTTGATCCTTGATCGGAATGCCAAATCGGTTTCTGAACTTCTTCAGGCCCTCGATATCCAGCTTCTTCACCGAGTGTGTATCATTCTGCGCCTCGGCTGTATCGCCGAAGGCATACCCTTTGACGGTCTTGGCCAGAATTACAGTCGGCTTGCCATTGCTCTGCACAGCCTGGGCATAAGCTGCATAGACCTTGTAGGGATCATGGCCGCCACGATTCAATGCCATGATGTCGTCGTCCGAAAGGTGCTCAACCATCTTCAGCAGCTCAGGACTCTTTCCGAAGAAATGCTCTCGCGTGTAGGCACCGCCGCGACTTACGTAATTTTGATATTCGCCGTCGACCACTTCGTCCATACGCGCCTGCAGAATGCCGTCTTTATCTGCGTGCAGCAACGGATCCCAGTGTCTGCCCCAGACGACTTTGATGACATTCCAGCCAGCACCGCGAAAAACACCTTCTAATTCCTGAATGATCTTGCCATTGCCGCGCACCGGCCCGTCGAGTCGTTGCAGATTACAATTGATCACAAAGATCAGATTGTCCAGCTTCTCACGACCCGCCTTACTGATCGCACCCAAGGATTCGGGTTCGTCGGTTTCACCGTCACCCAAAAATGCCCAGATCTTTCGATTACTGTTGTCAACGAGCTTGCGGCTAGTCAGGTACTTCAGCACGTGCGCCTGATAGATAGCCGTTATCGGGCCGAGCCCCATGGAGACGGTCGGAAACTGCCAGTAATCTGGCATCAACCAGGGGTGGGGATAGGAAGATAGCCCGCCGCCATCGACCTCCTGTCGGAATTTGTCGAGTCGCTCCTCGTCCATACGCCCTTCCAAATAGGAACGCGCATAGATGCCTGGAGAGGAGTGCCCCTGAAAATAGATCAGGTCACCTTCGTTTTCTTCATTCGGGCCGTGGAAGAAATAATTGAATCCTACGTCATAAAGAGTAGCGGCGGAGGAGAAAGTGGAGATGTGTCCGCCGATACCCGGATCCCGCTCGTTAGCCCGCATTACCATCGCCAGCGCGTTCCAGCGGATAATGCCGCGAATCTCCCGCTCCATGAACATGTCACCGGGCATGCGGTCTTCATTGGTGGGGGATATGGTGTTGCGGTAAGGCGTATTCACCGAACCGGAGGAAGAAACGACTCCCTCGCTGCTCGCCTGATCCGCAAGACGATCTAGCAGGTACTGGGCTCGTTCAAGACCCTCTTCATCAACTACCGAATGGAAAGCATCTAGCCATTCCCTGGTTTCTTCCGGATTTCCATCATTATGCTGAGTCATGATCTATAATTTCCAGCCATCGAGAGCCGCATCGGCTCTTTTAGTTTATGTAAATAAATTACAAAGCGGCTGCGATTCTAACGCAAAACGGGCCGTTTTTCTATTCGGCATCGCAGTATCATGTAGTAATACTACAAATCTCATTCCCCTGCTACGGCTCCGCCAGTCTAGTCTTTTCCCATTTAAAAACAATACGTTAGGCAAAAATCTCGGATTTAATTCAGGCCTGTTCGTGCTAGTGTAATGGCGAATCGGATAAAAAACTACAATCCCTAGCGACTTACTCAAGTAATTTATTTAGTAAATTCACTCAGCGCCACAGATACTCCGGTGTCAATTTACAGACCGACGATAGTTATCAGTGCCAATACACTAAGCCAGATCGCCTGGCTCCTCTCAAGCAGCCCCAATAGCGCCTGAATCTCCGCCGACTCCTTATCTGGCGCCTCCTCGTTCGCAACGCCAGCAAGACTCTCGGCTAGCATGCCAGAGCTGGCGCAATTCGCATATCCGTACAGCATTTCAGCATTGTCACAGTCCTTGCTGAACTGCCAGAACGAGTTTCGTACATTCTCAAAGCACTGTACGAAATTACCAGCCAGGGAGAATGTTAACGCGAGCAGGCGCAGGGGAATCCATTCAAGCAGCTGAATAAGTAGTGCTACCAGGTCGACCTGTTTCTGCAATTGCCGCTCTGACTGACTATCGCGCCACTGATAGCTGACATAGCAGAACAAGACCCCGAGAGCCCCTGTACACATGTACCAGAAAAACATGACGAACATTTTCTCAAAACTATAATAGGCAAGCTGTTTACTGAAGCAGCGGCTGATCGCGTCTCGATCCTCTTCACTGGGCAGGGCTGAAATACTAAATTGCTGGCCCAGAAAATCGACGCAGCCACGCCAATCTTCAGCTTTCCACTTTTCCAGAAAGTCCTTTGCCTGCTGGCCCGGCTGAGTTCTATCAAGCGCAACCAACAATACCAATATATGCACCAGCATCGTAGCCAATCCAAACAAGCTGTCTCCGGTAATAAACAGGATCACTGCCAGAGAAAACAGGGGGATCGCATAGACCAGCACCACGGCGACGATCCACCCTAGTGGAAACTTGTCCGCAAGACCCACAGACCACTCTTCAACACGACACCTGAACCTGAAGAACCAGCCATCATCAAAGCGATCGAAATCCTTAAGCCACAGATAATTGACCATTAAACAGATAAGTATCACTAGAAATTTCATTCGACCCCTTCTACTTTATCCATGTCACGCTACATGAACTATTCCCAATTTAACGTCTAACTCGCAAGTGATTGCCTGTACCTATCCCAGTCGAAACAAGGCCCTGGATCTGTTTTTCGACCTGGGGCTATATCACTGTGCCCGACTATATTTCCTATGCTTAATTTTCGATACGTGGCTAACAGCAATTTAGTCACGTTCTTGAGGCTAGTGTACTGACTATCGGTAAAAATTTCGAAATCAGTCCCTTCCATTTCGATGCCGATTGAAAAGTCGTTGCAATTGTCTCTACCGCAGAACAGGGATTGCCCGGCATGCCAGGCTCTGTTGGAGAAAGGCACGAATTGAGTGACAGCTCCCTGTCTATCGATTAACACATGGGCGGAGACGCGCAAGCCAGCAATCTCGCTATAGAAGGGGTGAGACTCAACATCAAGCTCATTGAGAAAAAACTGGCGGATCGCGGTCGAACCGAACTCGCCAGGAGGGAGGCTAATATTGTGAATGACCAATAATTCGATATCGGCGTTCTCGGGCCTCGCATCCTGATTAGGCGACTGCAGTAAATCGGCGCCGATCAAAATGCCGTTGGCGATAGCGAGTTCCATGACAGCAATCCAAATAAGGGAAAGTAACTAACAGCCTAGCGGTATGATTCTAATACACTGCTGTCCCACAAATCTCAGTAATGCTTTTATACAATCCAGTAGACATAGAGTTTCACAGCCGATCAGTACAGTGCCGGACATGAATCCGGTTTAAGCCGCCGAGACACGCCGTGAACCCATCCATGGGGGCTCGGCACCAGCATCCCTGCTGGTGACGGTCTCAGCAGCTTAAACCGGATTCATGTCTTCGTAGATATATGGGACAGCAGTGATTCTAATACTCTATTTGTCGGCAGATGTTACCACAGAATGTGGAATTGCCTGGGGAAGAACACGCACAAAGCCGAAGCGGCGTGACTAGGATTTTTTCTCGAACACCGTGATATTACAGACCGCTGCTTTTACAGCATCCGCTGCCAGTGCTATTTCTCCGCGCCGAATCGATATCGCCAAACCAAGACGGCTGCGGGTGATGGCTATCTTTCGAGTCGCGGCATCTGAACCCACGCTGGTAATAACGAATACGTTGCCCTGCGGGCCGCTCCTGGTTACCACGCAGTCATGGGGCTTGCTCTTTATGAACATCTGCGCGGAACAACATGAGCTCATTCGATCTACCGAGCTCAGGCAATCGAGTAGCTGAGCGTTCTCCTCACTATCGGCATAGTCATCGTTAATTGCTTCGCCATTTATGAGCTTCGCTATTTCATTCAGGTCATCGGCATCCAGTATATTCTCACCTGAGGGGCTTACAGTAGCTTCCGGCTCGATGGGAGAATGGGAGCCGGTGTTCGCCCCCTTGCTTCGAGAGGAAGCTGTTTCTCCCGATTCTGAAAGATGAATCTTGAGCGCACTGATGAAGCGCTCTTCATCGGCAATCGATAGCCGAAGCAATCGCAGCCCTTGACTAAGCTTCTCAACTAACAGCGACTGATCGAATTGATCTGTCTCCAACTGCCCTGCACTGCATAGCACCAACAACTGCAAGACATGCTCTGCCTCCTGCCATTCAAGGCTCGATACACCTTTGTTCAGCCCGATTAACAGCAGAACCATGCGCCAGTGTTCTTCCGCCATCTGCACCACAAATTTTGGCACCCCGACACTGAGCCGAACAACTTGTAGCGCTTCGCTCACAGATGATTCAACCGCTTTGGAACCTGGTTTTGGCTCTTGCAGATCTAACATGGAACTGTGCTGGGTAACTTTTGGCGGGGTGCAGCTGCTCGCAACCGGCATATGAAATGAGGAGGAGGAAGAATAGAGCCTCTCAACGAACTGCGGATTTTCGATGTTGTTCAATATACTTATACTATCGAGAAACAACTTCTCAATCTTCATCAGGAAATGCTGCTCGAACAGTTTCATGAACACTAGCCGTATTTCAAGGCCAATATTGATAACACTTTGAGCCTCTACGAACCCTAACAGCACCGATGAAACTAGCGAATGCCCGCTGATTAGTTGCTTGTTACTCCTGGTTTTTATGACCGAGCCGAGGCTGTCGATCTGTTTTATATAAGGCAGGTAGTACTTATTCGCCTTGCGCGCCATGGTGGCGATCGCGAGCTCTATCTCCATACTTTCGAAAATTACCGGAGACTGGGTGTTATGCATGAGCTGTGCTGATGAGCTGTCGAATATAGCACTACCTTGTTGCAGATTCTTCGAGGCAGTATCGAGAAACGATTCTTCGAACAACACTTGTTTCGCGCGAATTTCTCGCATCGCACCCAAATAGTCACTCCCATCAGCCAACTGGCCCTGTTTTCCCGCCTCGAAGACGAAATCATCAACTTCATCGAAGAAACTACCGGTCAATTGATTCATCTGCTTGCGCAGACGCTGCCTTAACGCCCAAGCAGCCTTCTCGACCAGTGCAATATCCACTGATTTCAGTTTTGTGGCTTGGTCCAGAATTGAGACTATTGACATAATTTAATGGGCTATACGAGTAAAGGCATTGTATTTTTAGTTGTTGAGGAATTTCTTATAGCACTCCCACAGCCGGCAAAGCATGACACCGTTCACAGACCGAAGATTTTTAGGCTATTAGCAGTAAATTCAATCGTTTACCGTAGCAAGAAAAACTGAAAACCATGACTGAGTTCACAACTTTCCATTCCCAACCGAATAAGACATAATTTGCGAAATGTCCCCCTCTCCCTCAGCAAACGGCAGCCCACCCGGTAAACGAATTGGCCAGGGTATGCTGGTTTTTAGTCTTGCTCTCGGCCTTTTGGGCCTGACTGTCTTTTTTCAGGGCCAGCTGGAGCGGCAGGCAAACCCAAACCAGAACCCTCAGATACTCGAATACAATTCGGGTATAAGAGAAGTAGTCCTGAGACAGAATAGACAGGGACACTATGTGGCAAGTGGCACAGTCAATAACTTTCCGGTCCTCTTTCTACTGGACACCGGCGCTACGGATGTCGCTATTCCAGAATCAGTCGCAGTAGCTGCAGGCCTTAAACGAGGCAATGCAACTCGCGCCTCAACGGCCAATGGAATGGTTACTGTGTATTCAACTCGAGTGGAAGAATTATCGATTGGCAATATCGTCCTCGAAGGCGTTAATGCCAGTATTACCACCAGCATGACAGGCGATACCATCCTGCTCGGCATGAGCGCGCTACGCCAAATAGAATTTAGCCAAAGAGGCGACGAGTTAACGCTTCGGCACTATCCACAATCCTGAGAAAAATTATGCCAACCACAATACCTTCCGATATCGAACGACTGGTAGCTGCCTGCCTGGACGAAGACATCGGCACAGGCGATATCACCGCCGAACTAATACCCAGGGAAAAGGAACTGACAGCGTATGTGGTCAGCAAAGACACGGGGATACTCTGCGGGCAGCCATGGGCGAGTGAGGTATTTCGCCAGGTAGATGCATCCCTTGCAGTGGAATGGCAAGTGTTGGAGGGGGCCGAATTCTCGCCCGGGATGACCCTGCTTCGAATCAGTGGCTGCGCACGCCACATACTGACGGCCGAGCGCAGTGCTCTGAATTTTTTGCAAACTCTTTCCGCCGTGGCCACTGCCAGCCATCATTTCGCTGCACTGGTAAAACACACTTCCGTGAAGTTACTGGACACCAGAAAAACCCTTCCCGGTCTGCGTGCGGCGCAGAAATACGCTGTCCGCATCGGCGGCTGTTTTAATCACCGCATGGGCCTTTACGATGCCTTCCTGATCAAGGAGAACCACATTCGCGCCTGTGGCGGCATCGCTCAAGCTATAGCTCAGGCAAAATCATTGCACGCTGACAAACCCGTTGAGATCGAAGTACAAAACCTCGATGAAATGGAGCAGGCGATTGCCGCGGGCGCTGACATAGTCATGCTCGATAACTTCTCTGTTCAGCACATAATAAGGGCCGTAGAGAGAAATCGCGGCAGAGCTAAAATAGAGGCCTCCGGCGGCATCGAGGCAGATAGGCTGGTATCGATCGCCGAATCTGGCGTAGACTATATCTCACTAGGCACCCTGACCAAGAATTGTCAGGCCATTGATCTGTCACTACTGATTGAGTGATACGTCGCCGCATCGACTCAATCCTTGAGTGTCTCAGCCAGAAATTCACAGGAGAAAAGATGAAGTTCACAACACTCAGCAAGATTCTATTCTCGTGCAGTCTATTACTTATTCCCGCCCTTGCCTGGGGGCACGGCGGAAACCTCGATCTCAACGGTGGGCACTACTACGGGCGCTCCTATCATTGCCACTTAAGTGGCTGCCAAATGCCCGATACCTTTAGTATCGGCCGGGCACGTAGAGACACTATGAGCACCGACAGGCGCGCCCGAGAGAAATTCTTCAACACAGACGATTGGAACTTCGAAGTCGATTATGACAACGACTGTCAATCGACACGGCAGGAGTTATTAATTCTTACCAGCCGCTCTGAGGTTAGATTTACGAATCCGCGCAACTGTGTCGTGCGCACCGGAGAGTGGTTGGACGAATACACGGGCAAGATCTTTAAGGTGGCGGTACAGATCGATTTAGACCACGTCATTCCTCTGATGTATGCACACACCCATGGCGGCGATCGCTGGCTTCCCGAAAAGAAACTGCAGTTTGCCAATGACCCGATGAACCTGATGCTGGTTGAGAAAAACGAGATTCGAAAAAAGCGCGATAGAGGCCCAGACCGCTATTTGCCTCGCGAGGAGTTTCAATGTGAATACGCAGGTTTGTGGAAGGCTATCGCCGACAGCTACGATCTGGATATCGAGAGGCGAGATGAGAATACAATCAGTAAAATCCTGGAAGCTTGTGCCGACTAAAACCTGCGGCGATGCCATTTAAATCGACAAAAAAAGCCGAACCAAGTTCGGCTTTTTTTAATTACGCGGCCTAGCCTGTTAGGGGCTCAGCACCTTTATCTCGCCCATGCCGTTATCCGGATCGAGCTTCGCATCACCAGCTGGGAACCCATTCTCAGAGAGTATATAAGCGATGACGTCGGTATATTCGTCTAGCATCAGAGAGCCGGGATTATCAGCCGGCATCGTTCCCAATATAGATTCCCACAGCCAGAGCACTGGTTGATTATTGTAAGACTTCAGAATATCTCGATAAAAACGCATATCGTGGCAGGTTGAGCAGTTGCTGTCGTAGACAAGCTTACCGGTCTCTACCTGCGCAGCGGTGAAGACACCGTCATTGACAGTTTTATCTTGTGCCACAACACATTGACCAAGAGCGAGACTCGCCAACGCCAAACCCACTTTCACCGAATTCTTCATCGTTTAATTCCTCAACAGTAGTGAAACGAGTGCCTCAGTCCTGCTTATCTTTTGGGTGCCTACCCTGCATTTTATACTACAGGCAATCAACTTAGTGTAAACCTTCGTCGCCGTTGCCCTAATTTGAAAACCGCGTAAACATAAACTACATCGGTTTTTTTATCAAGTAGCCGGGTGACTTCAGCTGAATCGGTGTCGCCACAAATAACTTTAAAATCAGTTAGTTAATATCGTAACCCTACTATAGTCTGAGCAAAATGAACCGTAGCTTAACCTAAGCAGCCAGTAACACTGAAAAAATGAATTCCAGCGCTAGTTTCAGCAGTCAACGGTAAGAGCGGGATAACCGCCGCTGGCATTTCTTCTTTGCGCGCTAACTTGCATGAGCGGGCAACCTCAATTGCTGTCTTTATACATGAGCGCCGTCACCTGCTCCGACACCAGACCGATAAGAAACACGATAATGGCCGTCATCAGCATCACCGCGCTCATGTTGGTGAATGTTCCCTGGGTTGTGTAGGTGTAGATATAGTTCATCAATCCCGCGCTAAAAAAGCCGACTGACACCGGCAGGAAAATCTTTAGGGGCGAATACAACGTACCGACCTTGAATATTATAAGAAGGAAGCGAACCCCGTCTTTGAGCAGACTGATATGACTCTGACCCAGGCGCTCCTCGGTCTGGATCGGCATATAGCCTACAGAATAACCGGCGCGAAAGAACGCCATCGTGCAAGTCGTGGGGTAGGAGAAGCCATTCGGTAGTAAGTAGAGAAATTCCTTAAACTTCTCAGCCCTCACGGCTCTGAAGCCTGAGGTGAGATCCTCTATCTTGTGACCCGTGATGGCCGAAGAAAGCCGGTTGTAGATGCCGTTGGCAAGCGCCCGAAACGAGTCCGCCTGCGATTGCTTGTCTCTCGCCCCCACCACCATATCGTAGCCAGTGGCGAGCTTGTGCAACAGCTTCGGTATGTCTTCGGGCTTGTGCTGACCATCGCCGTCGAGAAACACAATGACCTCGCCACGGGCGGTCTTGGCACCGGTCTTAATCGCCGCACCGTTGCCTTTACTATACGGGTGGGTGACTACCGTCACGCCATGCTGCTCGCAGATACTGACGGTAGCGTCGGTGGAGCCATCATTGACTACTATAATCTCAGCATCTGACACCTCGGCAAGCAATCGTGGCAGAAAACCCTGCAGATTTTCTGCTTCATTCTTGGCCGGTATCACGATCGATAGAGAGCTTTTCTGGGCTTGCTGGGTCATAGAGTGTCCTTGGCCATAAATTCGGGTGGCGTAGTCGAGAATTACTATCGGCTGCTATTCTAACAACTTCCTCTTCACACCCTGATAGTAAAATTGACCCGGAGCAGTAAAACCGCTGAATCTACCAATGAAGCAATCGTTGGGCTGGATGCTAAGCGCATTAGTGGAGGGGGCAATATTGACAATTTTTGTCAGTATTGCTCGAAATTGTCAGTTCATGACAAGGAGGAAGTGTCGGAAATTATATTACAGAGTAATATTTTTTCTATAAATATCAATTTGTTATGAATTATTCCAGATCTGGCACGATAAGTGTATTAATTGATCTACCCGCTGTTAATCCTGCGGACTGGATTTTAAATTTGTTGTTATCCATATTGGAGAAAGAAAATGAAGAAAGTACAAAATGGTTTTACCTTGATCGAACTGATGATCGTTGTTGCGATTATCGGTATTCTGGCGGCGGTAGCACTTCCTGCTTACCAAAACTATTCTAACCGTGCGGCATTCTCTGAGCTGATCTTGGCTGTTACTCCGCGTAAAACAGCGGTAGAACTGGCTATCCAGACTCGCAGCCCGGCTAACCTTGCCGCTTTGGACGCTGAAGTAATGGGTATACCTGCTAACGTAGCTGCTGCTCCAAATGTCCATGGTGCTAGTGTCGCTGACGGTGTCATCCTGATGACTTGGCGGACTACCGATGGTGTGGCTGCCGAAGCTTTGGCTGGCGTTACCTACTCTCTGACGGCGAGCGGTATTACACCTCCAGTACAGTGGGCAGAAGGTGGTACTTGTCTGACTCAGGGTTTCTGCTAGAACCAACCCTTTAGCTTGATTAACTCAAGTCTCGCTTGAGTTTGAAATAGCTGGCACCCAAGACCCTTTGCGGTGCCAGCCTTTCTAAAGCTTTGAAGCTGTATCCTCAGCAGTGCTTCGAAGAAACTCTAGATATAAATTCTTAACGTCTAGCCTCTTGTATTAGTGGCCCCTTAATAACGTTGTAACGTTGTTGTGCTGATGCCTCGGCAACCTCATCAATCAATATTGCCGGGATGTAAAAGGTAGTTGCCATGCATCTGAACAAGCCGTGTCAAACGAAGCAGTCGGGCTTCACCCTTATCGAGCTTATGATAGTTGTCGCCATCATCGGCATTTTGGCTTCGGTCGCCCTGCCCGCCTATGACCTGTACAGAAATCGCGCCCGGTTTTCCGAGGCGATTCTCGCCATTGGCTTTCATCGTGCTGCCATATTGGTACAGGTTCACTCCGATCGATTCAACGCACTATCTGACGTTGATGCGGGCACCCTGGGCATTCCTCCAGCACAGCCGCAAGCAGCCACTACCCACGGCATCGATGTCGTCGACGGTGTTATCACTGTCACCTGGATGGCGGATGGCACAGACCTCGCTGGCACGACCTACTCACTCGCCGCACAAGGGGTAGTGCCGCCGGTGGTTTGGGTTCCAGGTGGTAGCTGTGCGGCGGCCGGGTACTGTTAGCCGTATATCGTTCTCAACTGCACTGCCCAGCCCAGCTTTATTTAGCGCAGCAGCGATGTGCGCACATGGGGGCAAATCAGTTCCCTGACGCATAGAATTTATCTAGCCTGCGTGTCAGCACATCGAAACAGACGAATCCGCTCGTCACAGATGAGACAAATTTACTGAATACACAGCTTTCATCCAGTTGCTTCAACACGCTTTGAGGTGCGGCGCTTTTCGCCGACGCCTCTCTTCTAAAAATGCGCCTGATCTCAGCGGGCTGTTCTGGAAATTCGCGGTAGAGTTCTGTCTGAACATACAAGGGGTCACCGACAAACTGTCCACGCATATTGGCTACATCGGCGGCTATATCAGACTCCGGCAGCTCAATATAGATGAGTTTTGGATAGGCTCCGGGAAAGCGCTCCAGCAATTCGGGATCGCGGTCGTACTCGAGAAGCTCATCAGTATCCAGGCTGTAGAACGTGTCATAGGCCAAAACCAGCGCCAGCGGCCGCTCTGCATAGACAATTCCCATGCCCGCCGTCATGCAGGCTATCTGAAACACGGCGATACAGGAAAGGTCGAACTTCAGTCCGGGCTTTCCTGACCTGAAAACAATCAGCGTAAGCAAGGGCCCCAGGATAATATCCACCGCGAAAACGATCCGCAGACCTGCCCAGCCACCACCTACACTAAAGAGAATCCCTGGATACCAGAAATATAAGATTACAGCCAGCAAGCCTGCAAACACGGCCAGGCTAATCGAAAAATGTATTGCGCAGGCCTTCCAACGACTCATGCCCTGTGACTCCAATTCGATTTTATGAACCTATTTAGTTTAAACAAGCTGCCTAAGCTACACTTGAAGAAGCAACTTATTCTGGAGTTTAACAGAGAACACTTCAATGGCGGCCAAGTTAGTTGGTATGGCGCGGCGTTTAGTAGCAGACAACTTGATCGATGAGAGTACGGTGCTAAACGCAAATCGGGAGGCCTTGCGACAAGGCATCTCCCTCGTTCACTATCTCGTGCGCGGTAAAGCCATAGATCAACAAGTCCTCGCCGTAACGGCAGCGCGAGAATTCCAACTACCGCTTCTAAAAATAGACGCCTTAAACCTCGACTACTGCCCAGAGCATGTTATCGAAACGCATCTTCTGAAAAAGCATCGCGCACTGCCACTGTGGCTCCGTGAAAAAACCCTGTTTGTCGCCGTTTCCGACCCAGCCAATATGAGCGCGATGAATGAATTGGCATTTCATAGTGGGCTAACAATAGAAATGGTGGTGGTCGAGGACGCCAAGTTAAGCTCAGCGATCGATCGCTACCTGCAGCGACTTAGTCGCAGCTATTCGAGCGAGCCCCCGAGCAATGAGAAACTCGTCGAGGACATAGAGTTCGATGCCACGGCTAAAACCGAGAACGACGCTGAACTCAATGCCTTCGACGAAACACCGCTGGTGCGTTTTATTAACAAACTGCTGCTCGAAGCCATCGCCATACGTGCATCGGATATTCATTTCGAGCCCTACGAGTCACTCTACAGGGTGAGGTTTCGCATAGATGGACTACTCCAGGAGATGACCTGTCCGCCGGTTAAAATTTCGGCCCGCCTGGCTTCGCGAATTAAGATCATGGCGCATCTGGATATTGCCGAGAAACGTGTCCCGCAGGATGGCCGCATTCGAATCCGGCTCGCTGGTAATCGCACTGTAGATGTCAGGGTCAATAGCTTGCCGACACTGTGGGGTGAAAAGATAGTGATGCGGATTCTGGACCCGTTCAATACCAATTTGGACGTCCACGATCTCGGCATGGAGCCAAATCAGAAGGATTTGTACTTGCAGGCACTGCAGCGCCAGCAGGGCCTGATACTGGTCACCGGGCCTACCGGCAGCGGCAAGACACTGACACTGTATAGCGGGCTGAATCGATTGAATGCAGCCACCAGGAATATCTCAACGGTCGAAGACCCGGTTGAGATCACTATCGAAGGAATTAACCAACTCGCGGTGAATCCCAAGGCTGGCCTCAGCTTTGCTGCCGCCTTGCGGGCGCTGCTGCGTCAAGATCCAGACATCATCATGCTGGGGGAAATAAGAGACCTCGAAACGGCAGAGATAGCCATCAGGGCAGCACAGACCGGTCATCTGGTGCTCACAACCTTACACACCCTAAGCGCCTCAGCCAGTCTCACCAGGCTGCGGAACATGGGGATCCCCCTGTACAACCTGGCCAGCACCATAAGCCTGGTAATCGCACAGCGCCTGGCTCGCAAGCTTTGCGAAAGCTGTAAAGAATCGGTCGAAATACCCGAAAAAATAAGGGATGAACAGGGATTAACAACAGACCTACACCCAAATCCACGACTCTTCCGAGCCAAGGGATGTAGCAACTGCAGGGACGGATTTCAGGGCAGAATCGGGTTTTATGAAGTAGTTCCTGTTTCCGAAGGTCTGTCCCGGATTATCATGGAGGATGGCTCTTCGCAGCAGTTTCACGCGCATATGAAGCAGCACAGCCTGCCGAACCTGCGACAAGCTGTGCTGCTCAAAGTTGCCCAGGGACTGACCAGCCTGGAAGAAGCTAACAGACTGACTTAAATACATAATTCTGCGTTGTCGTGATATAGTCGACGCAATCTAATGACTAGATAATTGGCGAGGTGCCGTATGGCCACTGAAGCAGTACAAACCACCTACCTCTGGCAGGGTACCGACAAGAACGGTAACAAGACCAAGGGTGAGATACAGGGCAGTAGCCAGGCTCTGGTAAAGGCTCAGCTGCGTAAACAGGGTGTTGCTCCTACCAAGGTCAAGCGTAAACCAAAAGATCTATTCGGCCCCAAGAAACAAAAAATTAAGCCGAGTGATATCGCGATCTTCACGCGCCAGTTGGCAACGATGATGAAATCAGGCATACCCCTGGTGCAGTCTTTTGAGATTGTGGGTGAAAGCCTCGAGAATCCGTCGATGCGGGTTTTGGTCGGACAAATCCGGGACGATGTAGCCGCAGGTAATAATTTCGCCGACTGCATACGCAAACACCCACGCTACTTCGATGATCTATTCTGCAATCTTGTCGATGCCGGCGAGCAATCTGGCGCCCTCGAAACCATGTTAGATCGCCTTGCGACTTACAAGGAGAAATCAGAAGCGCTGAAGGCGAAGATCAAGAAAGCGATGAACTACCCAATCGCGGTTGTAGTCGTAGCCCTTGTGGTTACGGGCATTCTTCTCGTTAAGGTAGTACCGCAGTTCGCCACTACCTTCTCAAGTTTCGGCGCCGAGTTGCCTGCTTTCACACAGTTTGTACTGATGCTGTCAGACTTGGCAATTGCTCACTGGTGGAAGGTGTTGATTGGCGTGGGCGTCCTCGGCTATGCATTCAAGGAGGCAAAGCACAGGTCTAAAGCGGTTGCCAATGCCGTCGATAGGCTCTCGCTGAAGATACCAATCGTCGGGCCGATTCTGAACTCTTCCTGCTATGCCCGTTTCACACGCACGCTATCTACAACTTTTTCCGCTGGTGTTCCCCTCGTAGATGCGCTCGAATCCGTCGCCGGAGCTACCGGTAATATCGTTTATTCTACCGCTACAAGAAAAATCAGAGACGATGTAACGACAGGGCAGCAGCTCAACTTCGCTATCAAGAACACTACCCTGTTCCCGGTAATGATCACGCAGATGGTGGGCATCGGTGAAGAATCCGGCGCACTCGATTCGATGCTGGACAAGTGTGCCGTCTACTACGAAGCCGAGGTAGACAATGCTGTGGACGGTCTAACCGCTCTGATGGAACCGATGATCATGGCCGTGTTGGGCATACTCGTTGGCGGCTTGATGATTGCGATGTACTTGCCAATCTTCCAACTCGGCGCGGTGATGTAGGCATTACTTCATTGCATGGAAATAATTGACCTACTTTCTGCTAGCCCCGTATTCCTGCTAACGATCTGTATCGTATTAGGGTTGTTAGTAGGCAGTTTTCTTAACGTGGTTGTCTATCGCCTGCCCATCATGTTGCAGCGTGATTGGCGCGCGCAATGCTGCGACTATCTCGAGATAGAAAACACGATTCCTGACAGCAATGAATCCTCCGCAAAATTTAAAGTCTTCAATCTGCAAAAGCCCGACTCACACTGCCCTCGATGCAATCACAAGATTAAGCCATGGGAAAATGTACCCGTTTTCAGTTATCTGTTTCTCGCCGGCAAATGCTCCAGCTGCAAGGCCAAGATCTCGATTCGCTACCCCAGCGTCGAGTTTGTAAGCGGCATTCTCTCAGGCCTGGTCGCATTCTACTTTGGAGCGACGTGGCTAACCCTGGCTCTATTGTTCCTAACCTGGTCACTGATCGTGCTTACTCTCATCGACTATGACCACCAACTATTACCCGACAATATTACATTACCGCTGATCTGGCTTGGATTGCTAGTCAATGCTCTCGACCTGGGGATGGGCGTCACCTTACAGGAGGCGGTAATCGGTGCAGTCGCCGGCTATCTCGTGCTATGGGTGTTTTACTGGGCCTTCAAGCTTGTTACCGGTAAAGAAGGCATGGGCTACGGGGATTTCAAGCTACTGGCTGCTCTCGGTGCCTGGATGGGCTGGCAAAGCCTGTTGCCCATAATTATTCTGTCTTCCCTGGTTGGCGCCATATTCGGCATCGCGATGATCTTATTCAAAGGAAGAGACAAATCAGTACCTATGCCCTTCGGGCCCTTTCTCGCCGGAGCCGGTTTTATCATGTTGCTCTGGGGCCCACAGCTAAGCGCCTTCTACGTCGACAATATAATAGGCTGAGCCCCGAAGGTTCAGGGTGAAGCACCAATTATCCTCGGACGAAACCAGAATGAACGCTGTTAAAAAATTTGTAGTCGGCCTCACCGGGGGTATCGGCAGTGGCAAGTCAGCCGCTGCCGATATCTTTCGGTCGCTGGGCGTTCATGTCATAGATGCTGATCAATTAGCGAGAGAGGTTGTAGAGCCAGGACAAGCGGCTCTGGACGAGATCGCGTTGCACTTTGGTGACGCTATACTGACAGCAGAGGGAACACTCGATAGGGCAGCTCTACGCACCTTGGTGTTTTCCGAACCGAGCCAAAAGACCTGGCTCGAAAATTTATTGCATCCCCTGATAGCCGACTTGCTGCAAGCTCGATTGCAGCGGAACGATTCGGACTATTCCATCCTCGAGTCTCCACTGCTACTGGAGACTGATCAACACAAATTAGTTGATCGAGTGCTGGTAATTGATGTCAGCGAAGAGACACAGTTGGCCAGGGCGATGGCAAGAGACGGTAGCGATGCAACGATAATTCGGTCTATCATGGCATCTCAAATCGCGCGTGACGAGAGAGTGCGTCGAGCGCATGATGTCGTAACGAATGAAGGCAGCCTGGAACTGCTTAGAACAACCATCCAGACGCTGCATAAAACCTATCAAGGATTTGCTAGAAAGAAATGAATACGAACACTCAGACTGTCGACTGCCCCACCTGCAAAAAATCCGTCGAGTGGACCCAAGCAAATAGCTACCGACCCTTCTGCAGCAAACGTTGCAAGCTAATCGATTTCGGCGACTGGGCCAGCGAACGAATCAGCATCCCGGGTGAACCGATTTACCCGGTAGTGGAAGACGAGTACGAGCAATAGTCACTCATGGATTCTATGCTGCCAACTGAAGGCTGTCCCTGTCTACAGACCCTGTCTACCGCCCCTGTCTACAGAGGCGTTCCTGTAATAGCCGGCATCGGCATCCAGTAAAACTTACTAGTCTCGTCGTGCACTTCGTTATTCAGAAAAATAATAAGAAACTGCCCATCTCGTGAGATGCGAATCTTCTTAATTGACTCTCCTTCTGATAGTCCGAGTTCAAAATCTTCCAAAATCAAATGCGTAACCACGTCAAAGAAGTAGAGCTTGTCGTTATCCGTGGCAATCAATATGGTTCCCGCTTGATTGAAAGTTGCACTCACCGGTGAACTACCCAGAAACCATTCACCGTCAGAATCGAAGTACCCTTCCGGGGCCATATCGACGATACTGAAGTCAGTCGTACTGCGATTCCCATTCGGACAGCTATAGGCGATTCGGGAGCCATCTGGCGAAGTAGAAAAATCAGTACAGCCGCTACCTACAGCTATATCTGTACCCAACACGAACTCGAGCGGCGGGATCGCCCCCGGTGTAAAATTAAAAGTCGCCAGATTCGATTCCGTGGCTAGAAACACATGATTGAGCACTGGCTCATACTCAATACGTACCGGATCTTCCAGAGGAATACTTTGCCCGATGAAATTTCCAGTACCAGTCATCAACGCCATCCATAGACCGGTAGACGAAAAGGGAATGCCGCCTCCAGGATCGGTTCCAATATTGTCAAACATGAGCGCAAACACATTGCCATCTTCACCCAGTGCAAGGTCACGTAATGACCACCTGTAAGTGAAGCCGCCAATATTTTGCGATATGTGGTTGGATGTGATATTTCCACTTATTAGATCCAACCTATAGAGTCTTTCGGTTTCCGGATGCACCGTCATGTACACAGCACCATTCACATCGTCGATGGTGAACTGATCGGGCACCTGACCGAATGAATAGGTAGCGCCAGTTTCACCCGAGATCAGGTTCCTCTCAACGACACGATTACGAACCGAGTCGCCGATAAGCACCCAGCCATGACATAACGGTACGAAATCCTGACTTGACTCAGTGATGAGACCGCCACCGAGCGCCGAAATGGTAGCGTCTGATGGCCCTGACTGCACAGCGCCGATACTGAGGGTTTTGAAGAGCCAAGGGTTCGAGCCTTCGATATACTCCAATCTCACAGCGAGCTGTTCGTCATTAAAGTTTACGCTAGGCACATCCAACACGCCGGAATTGATGGAATAACTGGATGCCCCTGCAGCCACGCCAGAAAATACCGGAGGTGAAAACGCACTGCAGTTTAGCAAATCGACCCCCGATAGAGGGGGCGTCGGCGACCCGGCGCCGGTAATTGACGCTTCGGTCAATTGAAAGATCAGCTTATTCGCATCCACCATCTGCATCTGCAGGGCGATCTCACCAACCCCCACTACGTCTATGTTCTGAACTTCCAGGGTAAAGCCATCGAAGCGTGCCGCATCTTTCGCGACGCCAGGGGCAGCTCCGGGGGTAAAAGTCAGGGAATAGTTAGGGGAAAATTTAACGCCGGTCCAAGCGGGGAGCGAGGTAGTCTTTACCGCACTCGGTATTACCGAACTCTTAACTCTAAAGCCGACATAGCGGCTGGTCTTCAGCGCGGCGTTGACCGGCCCCGTGACGTCTAATTGGATCTGGGTGAGTCCCACCGCATCGACTTCTGCAATGGCGGCGATAAAGCCGAGTGAGTAATCGGTGACTTCAATTACTCCGTTATCTGAATACATGTAGATCTCGAGAGGAGCGACTCCGTTTTGATCAAAGACCTGTTCTATTGGCAGGGTCAGCGTCGCCTGGCTAACGCTACTGGCCGCGTTAAAATCAAAAACGGCCACCGCCGCGTCTATAAAATCCGTACCGGTTACGGCCCATCCATCGATGCTAACGTAGGTGGCGTCAGTCGCCGACCCGATCAGTGGTGGCGCCTCTGGTGGTGTTATCTCTCCTTCCGGTGTTTCCTCTGTAGGCGGCTGTACCTCGGGGTTTTTTTCGACCAGTACGCCCTCGGCCACTAATAAAGCGGTATCCCCATAGGCCACATTCACTATCAAGAGTAACGATGCAACTAACTGAGCCTTAACAAATTTCTGCAACATAGTGATATCCGATCTGTCAGTGGAGACTGCTCTAACAACAGGCTCATTTAATTTGCCACACATCTATAAACTAATTCCGTATTTTCAACAAGTTAGCGGAAATCTCAGTGACCTGGGTCACATAAACGTGGGTAAAAACCCGCGCAGATTCTTGGCTTTCCACATTGCTGTATCTGCCTCAAGCGCGAATACTTTATCAAAAATACGCCAATAGATCCCAATTTTCCTCGACGCAATATCTATTTATATCAGTAACTTGCTGAATATAGTGAAGACTTTTTTTAAATAATAGCCCTAGGCGGCCGCCTGCTGCCGCTAGCGCGTCGTGAAGGCCGATATGCCAGCTATTCCGAAGCCCTGGTGCTCTCTGCATATCGACAGATCCTCAGGCTTCATACCCCCAAGAGCGAACACGGGTATATTCACTTCGCGGGCTAAGCTTTGAAATCCAGCCCAAGCTAAGAGCTGAGAATCCTGATATTTTTCGGTGCGGCAAACGGGCGATAGTAAGGCAAAATCGGCATCCAGGGCTTCGGCGAGACGAAGCTCACTCAAGCTGTGACAGGAAGCACTGAACCAGTGCTCCGCCGCTGTAGGGCGGGCGTGAATTGATCGTAGTTGTCTCGCGCTTACATGCAGTGCCTGCAAGCAGGGAAGCGCATCCGCCGTTATGACTTCGGCAGGATGGCAGTACATCAACCGCACCCCCCGCTCTGTGCATTGCTCATCTGCCCACTTGAACCAATCGAGGTAAACAGCCGCCGTCACCTCTTTCTGGCGGAAGTAAATCAGCTCGGTCTCACCAGCTAGAAGCTGGCGGACGATAGCGCACATCTGACCAAAATCTTTTGCCTCTGGCGTAATTGCGATTTTATCTGGCAGACTCAACGCGCGGATAATGCGTTCATTCGCTTTAGGAAAATCCGCAGCTCGCAGGTCGGATAACTTTCGCCAGCTAATCGTTTGTCCTTCTTTACCGCTAGGGCTGCCCGAGAAGCTGTTCACACGCCAGACATCAAGGAGAACAGCCTGGTCTGGGTAGTCGTGTCGGATCTGGACAAACGGAGCGCAGTCAATGATGCGAATTCCTAATTCTTCTTCAAACTCTCGACCGAGCGCCTGCGGCAAAGACTCACCCTGCTCCACCTTGCCCCCTGGAAATTCCCACAGCCCACCCTGATGGGAATCTGCTGACCGCAGTGCGATCAGCACCTCTTGCTGGTCATTAACAAGCACGCCGACGGCGACATGCAGATAGTGCTTTTTATTCACGACAGAAACTCACTACAGCTCAGATCTAATGATACTTTGGCCACGAACTCAAAGGTCGGGAAATGCGGGCAGACTAGCTACGATAGTCCGCGTTGATGCGCACATAATCGTTTGAAAGATCGGAGGTCCAGACCTTCTCACTGACCTGACCGCGGGCCAGGCTTATCTTCACGCTAATCTCATCCCGGTCCATTTCATGCTGACCTGCACTCTCGGAATAACCCGCAGCCACTGCTCCGCCAGAGACTAACAATGTATCACCGAGGTAAAGCGTAACTGATTCGATATCCAGATCTTTGATTCCTGCGCGGCCTATTGCGGCCAGGATACGTCCCCAGTTTGGATCGGAGGCGAAAAATGCTGTCTTCACTAACGGTGATTCTGCTACTGCATAGGCTACCGCCAGGCATTCCTGCTCAGTCGCACCTTCGGTGACCTCGATCGTAATAAATTTCGTCGCGCCCTCTGCATCTCGAATCAAGTCGGTGGCGAGTTGTTCAAATATCGCGTTCAACGCAGTTTGAAAATCTTTGCCTGCCTCACTGCCCAGGTCTGAGATCTTCACAGCGCCTTTTCCCGTTGCAACCAACATACAACTGTCATTCGTCGATGTATCGCCATCGACCGTGATCCTGTTGAATGAACCAGCAACGGCGTCTTTCAAGCATTTTTCCAGAAGCGGTTTCTCGATCGCTGCATCGGTAAAGACATAGGCGAGCATGGTGGCCATGTTCGGCCGCAGCATGCCAGAACCTTTCGCGAAGCCGCTGATGTTTACCCTGGATCCGCCGCAGTCAAAACTTCTAGAGGAAAGCTTTGGCCGGGTATCGGTTGTCATTATTCCTCGCGCGGCAAGATCCCAATTATCTGCGGACAGCGCCTTAATAAGGGCAGGCAAGACATTGAGTATCTTTGCATAAGGCAACTGTTCTCCAATAACACCGGTAGAAAAGGGTAATACCTCGTTGCTTGATGTATGCGTGAGCTCAGCCAAGGCATCGCAGCAATTCAGCGCTGCCAGCTCACCATCGGCTCCAGTACCGGCATTCGCGTTGCCTGTATTTATCAGGAAGTAGCGGCTGGCACAGCCCGCCAAATGCTTCTGCGCTACTCGAACTGGGGCGGCACAGAAAGCATTCTGAGTGAACACCCCTGCCGAGCTTGCGCCCGCGGCGATTTCAACCAAAACCACGTCGAGTCTATTGGCATAACGAATCTGGCCTTCCAGCGCCGCTAAGCGAATACCCGCAATGGGAGCAATCTTATCCTTTCTATCTGGGCCGACCGCCATCTCTGTGTCCTTCCAAGCTATCGCTCAAAGCGAGTCTGTTAGCCTATCTTACCGTGGCAGACTTTGTACTTCTTACCAGAACCACAAGGACAGGGATCGTTTCTGCCTACCTTTGCCACTTCTCTGACAAACGGCGTCGCTTTATCCTCATCACCTTGCCCAGCTCCGGCTGGCGCGCCCACGCCCGAGGGCTGTTCGGCAAGCGAAGATACGGCTTGATGTTGAAAGTTGACGCGCGCTTTCGCTCGCTCTTGCTCTCGCTGTCGCTCGATCGCGTCTACTTCGTCTTCTTGTCGTATTTTCACGTGGCTCAACACCTTGATGACTTCCTGCTGTAGATTAGCCATCAAGTCTTGAAACAGGGCAAAGGCCTCGCGCTTGTATTCCTGCCTTGGATTCTTGCCGCCGTAGCTGCGCAAAAATATGCCCTGTCGCAAGTGATCCATCGTTGAAAGATGGTCCTTCCACAGACCATCCAATATCTGCAATGTGATCTGCTTCTCGAAGGTACGCATCTTTTCGCCCACCGCAGCGCATTTCTTCTCGTAATCGTTGCTGAGTATCTCGTCAATCTTCTGCTTCAGCTGCTCTTCATACAGCTGATCGTCTTCATCTAACCACTTCTGTATATCTTGTTGTGATGAGAACTCGGTCTCGATGGCTTTCTGTAGACCTTCAACGTCCCACTGCTCCGGAACACTCTGTGGTGGAATATAATCGTCAACCAGTTGTCCCACGACCTCTGTTCGCATCTCCGTCAGCAGCTCGGAGATATCGTCGCTCGCCATTAATTCATTTCGCTGTCGATAGATAATTGTGCGCTGATCGTTGGCCACGTTGTCGTATTCCAGCAACTGCTTACGAATATCGAAGTTCCTGCCTTCGACTTTTCGCTGTGCCTTCTCGATCTGTTTAGTAACCATGCCGTGCTCTATGGCCTCACCGCGCTCCATACCCAAGCGCCGCATAAAGTTCTTCACTCCATCGGTGGCAAATATTCTAAGCAAGTTATCTTCCATCGACAGATAAAACCTGGAATACCCTGGATCACCCTGCCTGCCCGATCGTCCGCGCAACTGGTTATCGATTCGCCTGGACTCGTGCCGCTCGGTACCTACGATGTGCAAACCACCGGCCGCGATTACCTGATCGTGACGTTTCTGCCACTCTGTATTTATCTGAGCTATCTGCTCCTCGCTCGGGTTTTCCAGCTCGGCAACTTCCGCCTCCCACTTGCCACCCAAGACGATGTCCGTTCCACGGCCAGCCATATTGGTCGCAATCGTGACCACCCCTGGCTTGCCCGCTTGTGCGATTATCTGCGCCTCGCGTTCATGAAATTTTGCGTTTAATACTTCATGGGGAATGTTCTCTTTTTTCAAGAAATTCGACAGCGTTTCAGAAGTGTCGATCGAAGCCGTACCCACTAGTACCGGCGCCCCCTTCGCGCTCATCTCGGTAATATCTCGCACTATGGCCTCGAGCTTCTCTTCCATAGAAAGATAAATCAGATCATTAGCATCGATACGAACCATCGGCTTGTTTGTCGGTATTACAACCACATCGAGCCCGTATATTTGTGAGAACTCGAAGGCTTCCGTATCCGCAGTACCGGTCATGCCGGCGAGGTTCTTGTATAAGCGGAAATAGTTCTGGAAAGTGGTCGATGCCAATGTCTGGCTCTCACTCTGAATCTCTAATCCTTCCTTAGCCTCCAAAGCTTGATGAAGCCCTTCTGAAAGTCTCCGGCCTTCCATCGTTCTTCCGGTATGTTCATCGATCAGGACGATATGTTTGTTCTGCACAATGTATTCGATGTCACGTTTGAACAGGTTATGCGCCTTAAGACCGGCATGCACATGATGCAGCAGCGATAGGTTCGTCGCGGAATACAATGACTCGCCTTCAGCTAAAAGCTTTTTCTTGATCAGTATTTCTTCGACAAATTCGTGCCCCGATTCTGTGAGCTCAACCTGACGACTCTTCTCATCTACAGTGAAGTGCCCCGTCTCCTCAGGAACATAGTTCTTGTCCATCATCTCCATCTTGGATTTCTCGGCTTTTTCGCCTTTCTTCAATTTGGGTATTAATTGATTGATAGCCACATACAGTTTGGAACTGTCCTCGGCCGCTCCAGAGATGATTAACGGAGTCCTTGCCTCATCAATCAGGATCGAATCGACCTCATCGACTATCGCAAAGTTCAGTTCTCTCTGCATCTTGTCGGCGAGACGAAATGCCATATTGTCTCGCAAATAGTCGAACCCGAATTCGTTATTGGTACCGTAAGTAATAGAGCAGTTGTAAGCGGCCTTCTTGAGCTCCGGTGATTGCCCCGAGGCGATGACACCAACACTAAGACCAAGGAATTCATACAGCGGGCGCATCCAGTTCGCATCACGCTCTGCTAGATATTCGTTCACGGTAACCAGATGCACACCCTTTCCGGTAAGCCCGTGGAGATAGGCCGGCAGGGTTGCCATAAGCGTCTTACCCTCGCCTGTTCGCATCTCCGAAATGCTGCCTTCGTGCAGCACATAACCACCGATCATCTGTACATCGAAGTGCCGCATCTGCAAGGTACGTTTACTGGCTTCCCTAACAACGGCGAAAGCCTCGGGCAACAATGCCTCGGTCGACTCTCCCGCATCGAAGCGTGTCTTAAACTCGCCTGTTTTCGCTTGCAGTGCCTCATCAGAAAGGGCCTCCATGTCGCGCTCAAAATTATTAATACCATCAACAAACTTCTGCAGTTTCTTAAGCTTGCGAGAGTTGCTGCTTCCAAATATTTTGTTAAGTATGCTCATGATCTTCTATCGATAGTTTGTGAATTCAATAAGATAGTCTCCAACTACCATAGCGAGCAGAGCGCGCCGGTGTCGCAGACCAATTAGATTGGTTAGGGGGAAATTAGTTATCTAACAGTGCGGTGTATATAGGCAGCAGGGTCGACGACTCTACCGTTCTTGTAAACTTCAAAGTGAACATGGGGGCCTGTAGAGCGACCGGTTGAACCAACCAGCGCTATATTTTGGCCCTTCATCACGATATCGCCAACATCCACCAATAGCTTCTCGGAATGTGCGTAACGCGTGGTAAACCCATTACCGTGATTCACCTCAACCATCAAACCGTAGCCGGATCTAGGACCAGACCAGGTGACTACTCCGGCAGCGACGGTGTGGATCTCGGCACCCGCCTTGCCCGTTGTAAAATCGATTCCACCGTGAAACGCCAAACGCCCGGTTATCGGATCGAGGCGTTGTCCGAATCGCGATGCGATCCAACCCTTGTCCAGTGGCCGACCAGCGATAAAGACATCAGACTGGATCTTACGATCGGTCATCAAGCCTTCCAGAATTTCCAGCTGTTGCTGTCGATCTTCTAGCTGACGTTCCAACTGATAGACCGCGTCCATCAAGCCAGTCGCCGAATAGGACTCTGACGCTCCGGTCGCAGGGCCCCCTATTGTTATCGGGTCACTGAAGTCAAACTCGCCAGTGTCCAGGTTGGCGATGGTAGTTATACGTTCACCAACAGCATCCAGACGTACGAGGCGCGCCTGCAACATGGCAAGCCGGAGTGATAGCGCCTCAATCTGCTGTTCTGACTCTTCTTTTATAGCGGAAATTTGTTCAGTCTGGATGCGAATCTGACGCTCCCAGTTCTGCGCCGACTCTTCGTTAAAAACTCCATTGTGCTGAGACACAGCGAGTTGATAACCGAAATACCCTAACGCAACAGGTGCGCCGAGCAGGCACAGTGAAAGGAGGCCTTTCAGCCAACCTTTGAGGACAATCGTTTTAGTGTGACCATGACGCTGGTCGACTAGAATTACTTTCATTGTTTAAGCGTTGTCTCAGTAAGCCTAAATAGTACACTTGGGGCTAATCAAGAAACTTCAACGCCCAACTATTTTTATTAAAATCAGATAGTTAGGATAGCACGACAGAGCTAGGCTGCCAACACTGGTTTCATGTAGGAAATAGGCACATTTGTTTCTTGATCGAAACTCACTATTTCCCAAGCGTCTTCATTAACTTCGAGCATTCTTAATAAAGCATTATTCAGGGCATGTCCAGATTTATATCCCTTGAACTCACCGATGAGGCTATTGCCCAAAAGGTATAAATCTCCAATAGAATCAAGGATCTTGTGCTTTACGAACTCATCTTCGTAGCGCAGCCCGTCCTCATTCAGGACCTTGTAATCACCGACCGCAATCGCATTATCCATGCTTGCGCCCAGTGCCAGGTTTCGATTCCGCAGCTCTTCGAATTCGTGCATAAAGCCGAATGTTCTGGCTCTACTCACTTCTTTTACAAAAGAGGTGCTGGAGAAATCTATAGTCGCGCTCTTGGTGTATTTCTTATAGACGGGGTGATCGTAGAGAAGCGTATAGCTAACCTTGAAGCCATCGAACGGCTCAAGGCTGACAGCCTTATCGCCATGTTCCAGGTGCAACGGTTTTTTGATTTTAATGAAGCGTTTTAATTCAGACTGCTCTTCGATGCCGGCTGACTGAATAAGGAAAACGAATGGACCCGCACTGCCATCCATGATGGGCACTTCGGGCGCGCTCACATCGATAAATGCGTTGTCTATGCCGAGCCCCGAGAGGGCGGACATTAAATGTTCGATGGTAGAAATTCTCACATCGTCCTTCACCAGACAAGTAGAGAGAGTTGTGTCTCCTACATTCGAGGCTCGGGCCGGAATCTGAACTGGTGTTTCCAAGTCTACACGGGTAAATATGATACCGCTATTTACCGGAGCGGGTCTGAGAGTCAGATAGACTTTCTCTCCGGTGTGCAGGCCAACGCCTGTGGCGCGAATAACATTCTTCAGGGTTCTCTGTCTCAGCATAGGTCTTCGCTTCGCTTTTTATTTATTAGGAACAACTATGTACTTCAATCAATCACTCAAAAAGCAGTGTTGTGCCACATTGCGATCTAGCCAAACTACTTCTTTCGATGCTGGGTACTAGACCCGAGAAAACGGAGATTCAGCTCACAACGACGACCATTCACAAAACTGTCGCATGGTAGCAAAGTTCGGCGCATAACCCAATAAAGGAAATACCTCGTTAGCCTCTATACCCCCGTCATGCCCCGCCGCTGTACAACCCTCTAAAACGTGTAGGAAACCTACCCCAGAATCCAGCTAAACCTTAGTCTGCCTGCTTGCGTAGGAAAGCCGGGATATCGAGATAGTCCATATCTGTGTCGGCGCCGACTACAGCAGCGGCGGCCGCCGCAGCGCGTCCAGAGCCTTGCCGATTGCGCATCACGGCAGGTCGCTCAAGCTGGCGATAATCCGTTGTTGTCTGTCGCCTGGTGTTGTCCACGACTTTAGTGGGCCTGGTATGCAGATCCCCCAGGCCGGTCGCGACGACGGTTACTCGCATCTCATTCTCAAGCGTCGGATCGATAACGGTGCCTACTACTACTGTCGCGTCATCTGATGCAAATTCTTCGATGGTGTCACCAACTTCGGAGAATTCTCCCAGTGACAAGTTTTCACCGGCAGTAATATTGACCAAGATACCGCGCGCACCCTGCAGATTGACATCTTCCAGTAATGGGCTGCGAATTGCCGCCTCGGCCGCCTCGCGAGCTCGATCGGCACCAACTGCTGCGCCGGTGCCCATCATCGCCATGCCCATTTCCGACATCACTGTCTTCACATCGGCAAAATCGACGTTGATCATACCAGGATTCATAATGAGATCTGCTATGCCCTTCACAGCTCCAAGCAGCACATCGTTTGCCGCCTTGAAGGCTTCAAGCAACGAAGCTTCTTTGCCTAGCACTTCCAGCAATTTTTCATTGGGGATAGTTATCAGGGAATCGACGTGTTCTGAAAGCAGGCGAATGCCCTCTTCTGCAACTTTAGATCGCTTCTTGCCTTCGAAAGGAAAAGGCCGCGTCACGACAGCGACTGTAAGTATACCCATCTCACGAGCCACCTCCGCTACGATTGGCGCAGCACCTGTTCCAGTACCACCTCCCATACCGGCAGTTATGAAAACCATGTCGGCACCGGACAATATTTCAGCGATTTCGTCCCTATCTTCCAAAGCGGCTTGTCGACCGATCTCGGGATTGGCCCCGGCACCAAGGCCTTTTGTTATATTGCTACCCATCTGCAATATCGTTTTAGCTTTCAGATTATTCAATGCCTGCGCATCGGTATTGGCGCAAATAAACTCAACACCTTGAACCTGATTGTTAATCATATGATGTACAGCGTTACCGCCGCCACCGCCCACACCAATTACTTTAATTTGTGCGGTCTGTGCAACATTCTCGACTAATTCAAACATATAGCCCCCTCATTAATGATTCTTTAACTGTTATAGTTATTGACTGTTTAGATTAAAATTAAAAATTTCCTTGAAACCAATTCTTCACTCTGTCCACAATACGAATCTGCGGCTCTCGCTTCGGATCGATTCCACCTCTTTCTTGATACTGTTTTAAGCCGTACAGCAATAACCCAACGCCAGTAGAATAAATCGGGTTTCTTACAATATCGGCTAAGCCATTGACATTCTGAGGCGCGCCTATACGCACCGGGGCGTGAAATATCTCTTCAGCTAAATCCACAACACCCTCCATTTTGCTAGTCCCGCCGGTGAGCACGATACCTGCCGCCAGCAGGCTCTCAAACCCACTACGCTGTAGCTCGGCCTGAACCAGCGTGAATAATTCGTCATAGCGTGGCTCTACTACCTCTGCCAACGCCTGGCGTGAAAGTTCTCTCGGCGCCCGGTCTCCCACGCTAGGCACTTTCAGTGTCTCGTCAGCACTCGCCAACTGAGTCAATGCACAGGCATATTTAATCTTTATTTCTTCGGCATTCTCGGTTGGCGTACGCAATGCCATCGCGATGTCATTTGTCACCTGATCACCGGCGATAGGAATCACTCCCGTATGTCGAATCGCTCCCTCGGTAAAGATTGCGATATCCGTTGTGCCTCCACCAATGTCTACAAGGCACACGCCCAGCTCTTTCTCATCTTCGGTTAGGACCGAGTAGGCTGACGCTAGCTGCTCTAGAATTATTTCATCTGTCTCCAGGCCACAGCGTCGGATACATTTTTCGATGTTCTGTACGGCATTGATTGCGCAAGTTACCAAGTGCACTTTCGCTTCGAGGCGAACACCAGACATTCCCAGTGGTTCTTTCACCCCCTCTTGTGAATCGATGATGTATTCCTGCGGTAGAATATGCAGTACTTTCTGATCTGCAGGAATTGCCACAGCCTGCGCCGCGTCGATCACTCTTTCGATATCCGCTCGCATTACTTCGCCGTCTCGAATCGCCACTATGCCGTGAGAATTCATGCTGCGAATGTGACTTCCGGCGATGCCTGCATAAACAGAGTGAATCTGGCAACCAGCCATCAACTCTGCCTCTTCGATCGCTCGCTGAATTGACTCAACCGTCGACTCGATATTCACCACTGTACCTTTCTTCAATCCGCGAGAACGGTGGCTCCCGATGCCGACTATGTCGAGACTGCCATCCGGCTTGATATCGCCAACAATTGCGACGACCTTGGATGTGCCTATATCCAGGCCAACAATCATATTTTCGTTTGCTGATTCCTTCATCGATCGAATTCTCCAGCCAAGGGTCGAATTGTTATGTGGACTTGACTCACAGAATTGCCACCCCTGTATAATCTGAACCTGACTCTTTTACTGCAATGCCGTTTCCATAGCGCAGATCAATCGAAAGAAACCGAGAAGATTGCTCGATAGGCAGATCGGAATAGAATTCTATAAAACGCTGGGTCTTCTCAAACACACCCTCTCGACCCGCGGCAACCTGCATGCTTTCATTCAACAAGTACTCCCAACTCCCGCGCTTACTCAGGCTCAACCCCGATAGACGCAGACCTGCTGGAAACAAAATTTGATTTAACTTCTGATACTGTCGCATTACAGTTTCTTGACTATCTTCAGGCCCCGTTAACAAGGGCAGCGATTTCGACTGTAGTAATTGCTCCGGTTTAAAAAGCTCACCGTATTGATTCAGCAATTGGTCGCTGCCCCATCGTGCTATCGCAACTTGCTCTGTGAGATGCAATGACAGAGTATCAGGCCATATTCGTTTAACAGCGGCTTTCAGTACCCAGGGATGCTGTTCTAATTCTGTCTTGGCATCGAGCACGTCGAAGTCGAAGAAACCGTTTCCCATGAAGGGGGCCAAAACCGCGCTGACTTCCACCTCACTTATTCGCTGCCACTGATTCTCGATTCTTATCTTGCTTACTGGACGATTTAGAAAGTCAGAAACACTATCTCTGTTCTGAACAATAACTAAGGCAGAACAGATGAGAACGGCGCCAAGAATATAAAGCCCACGCCGGCCCGATGATTTCGGCTTAAGCGGTTGATTTGCGGAAATGGAATTACGACGAGTAGAATGAATGCCGTTCCCAGTTCTGATTGCTCTATTTAAAGTAGCCATTTTTAACTCTTTGTCTGCTCTAGCTCTAACACTGTTAACAATAATTCGTCGAACCCAAGCCCGGACTTCTCTGCTGCCATGGGTATAAAACTATGATCAGTCATGCCGGGTATCGTATTTAGCTCCAACAAGTAAAACTCGCCATCCTGATCTTGCATAACATCGACTCTTGCCAATCCCCTACAATCCAAGCTGACGTAGGCGGCACGAACCAAGTCGTCCAATTCTTGCTGCTTCGCTTCACTCAACTGCGCCGGGCATATAATCTCTGTGTCTTCATCCACGTACTTGGCATCAAAATTGAAGAACTCTCTCTTCGTGCTCAGTTGAACTGCCGGTAACAATCGACCCTCAACCACACCTACGGAAAACTCTTTCCCGATCACGCACTTCTCTGCCATTACTTCCGCATCAAATTCTTTGGAAATCTCAAATTGCTTCTGCAGTGTTACTGCATCTCTGACGATCGCAATGCCTAAACTCGAGCCACCGCTTACCGGTTTCACTACAGCGACTTCGAACTTATCGATGGTTGCCTGCCAATCGGTTGTCTCTTCCAGCATTTCGAAGTCGGCAGTATTCAACCCCAAGCGCTGCCAGATCAGCTTGCTCTTTACCTTATCCATGGCTAGCGCTGACGCCAGCACACCACTTCCGGTGTAGGGGATCTTCAATATTTCGAGGAGCCCCTGCATTGTTCCATCTTCTCCGCCCTGTCCATGCAACATGATCATTACAAGGTCCGGCTTGAGCCGCTCCAGATCAGCAACCACGTTGTCGCCGACATCCAGAACGCTCGCATTTACACCCAATCTCTTGAGCCCCCGAAAGACCGCGTCACCACTTAGCAGGGAAATTTCACGCTCCGACGAAGCGCCGCCTTTGAGCACGACGACGTGCCCGCTATTTTCTATGATTTTCTCTTTATTTATCGTTCTCATGCGCTGTTTTCTTAACCGCTAAATGCAAAATTCTTCTATAAAAATCAATTAATTAAGCTTTAAAACCGGTTTTTGCCAATTGTTTGGCCAAAGCACCGACACTTCCCGCTCCCTGCGTCAAAATGATGTCTCCGGGGCGTATCAAACCGCATAGAATCCCGCGCACTTGCGACTCCTGTTTGACATACACAGGGTCGACTTTCCCACGTAATCTAATGCTGCGACACAGGCTTCTGGAGTCTGCGCTGGCGATCTTCTTTTCGCCCGCCGCATAAACCTCTAATAGAAGTAATACATCGGCCTCCCCTAAAACCTCCACGAAATCCTCGTACAGGTCCTTGGTTCGACTATAACGATGCGGCTGATAAACCATGACCAAGCGGTTGTCCGGCCAGCCATCTCTAAGCGCTCGCAAGGTAGCTGCAACCTCGGTGGGATGATGTCCGTAGTCATCGATCAGCATGACACTGCCACCTTCCACTGGAAACTCGCCCTGCACGTCAAAGCGCCGACCAACACCGGAGAAATTCTTTATCCCGTTTTGAATATCCTCGGTCTTAATGCCCTCGTCCGTCGCGATGGCGATGGCCGCGGTCGCGTTCAATGCATTGTGGCGACCTGGCATGTTTAGCGTTATCTTGAGAGAGTCATTTGCCTCTTTACGTACCACTTCAAACTGCGTCATGCTCTGATTCTGACTCAGGTTGATGATCTTGAAGTCGGCGTCTTCGTCAAAGCCGTAGGTTAACTTCGGTCTTGAGACGCGCGGCAGGATTTCCCGCACAACAGGATCGTCGATACACAACACAGCTAAGCCATAGAATGGCAAGTTGTGTAAGAAATCGACAAAATATTTCTTTAGGTTCTCGAAATCTCCGCCATAGGTACTCATATGGTCCGCTTCGATGTTCGTCACCACAGCCACCATGGGCTGCAGGTGCATGAAGGAAGCATCGCTCTCATCCGCTTCGGCCACCAGATATCTGCTCTCGCCCAGGCGAGCATTCGTTCCTGCACTATTGAGCAGCCCCCCTATAACGAAAGTGGGATCAAAACCGGCTTCGGCCAGGACCGATGCGACAATGCTGGTGGTGGTAGTTTTGCCATGGGTGCCTGCTATTGCAATGGAGTGGCGGTAGCGCATCAATTCCGCCAACATCTCGGCGCGCGCGATCAGCGGTTTCGAAGCCTTGATCGCCGCCTTGATTTCGGGATTGCGTTCATCGATAGCACTGGAATAGACTACGACATCGGCGTTCTTAACGTTGGCCGCATCGTGCCCCAGAAAAATCTCTGCTCCCATAGAAGCTAGCCGCACCGTATTCGGGGACTCCTTCAAATCCGAGCCGCTAATTTTGTAACCCTGATTGAGTAGCACTTCGGCCACACCACACATGCCAGCACCACCGATACCGACAAAATGAAGTCTATTGATACGCCTCATCTCGGGGATAACATGCCTATTGGCCGCACTATGCATGAGCAAGCTCCAGGCATCGAGTTGCAATCACTTCATCTGCATCACAGATGGCAATGGATCTAGCAAGTTCACTCATCTGCTGTAATTTGTTGCGATCGGTATCGATATTTTTAAGTAATGATTGAAGAGCGGCCAACGTTAGATCTTTCTGCTCGAGGAGAACAGCCGCGCCAGCTCTCACCAGCCAGTTTGCATTGTGTGTCTGCTGCTGATCGCTGTGATGCGGGTAGGGAATCAGAATAGACGGCAGACCAACGGCCGCAATCTCACTAACGGTACTTGCTCCAGAACGGCAGATCACCAGATCTGCCCAGGCATAGGCCTGGGCCATGTCACTGATAAACGGCAATACCACTAATTTCTCAGAGGGTTCCAGCATTTTCTCTCTATAGATCGCCTGTGTCTGTTCCAGGGTTCGGTCCCCTGTCTGATGACGCACGTCAGGACGTGTCGCTACTGGCCAACTAGCCAACACGTCTGGAATTATTTCGTTTATCGCTAGGGCGCCCTGACTGCCGCCTAGCACGAGCAACCGCAATGGCCCAGATGAACCTTTATCTTCGCGCCCTTGCTTCGCAAGTGCGGCAATTTCTTTGCGCAGCGGATTACCGGTATGGAAAACCTTGTTACTAATTGCAAACGTATTGGGGAAAGCCTCAAACACCTGGTCTGCAACCCTGGCCAACAATTTGTTCGTTGATCCCGGCACTGCATTCTGTTCGTGAATGATAAGTTTACGCCCGGTCAGTTTCGTAGCTAGTCCTCCAGGGCCAGATACAAAGCCACCCATACCTAACACACAGTCTGGGTTCACTTTCGATAGCACGCGTATAGACTGAATCAACGCGTGCACCAGCATGAAAGGCGCGGTTATCAGCCTTGCTATTCCCTTGCCTTTTAAACCTTTCGCAGAAACGGCGTGGATATTAATACCAGTATCCTTAAGCAGCCGGTTCTCCATGCCTTGATGAGTTCCCATCCACTCAGTGCGCACATTATGTTCCTGTAATTTCTGTGCTATCGACAGCGCAGGAAAAACATGGCCTCCCGTACCGGCAGCCATGATCAATATTGTTGTGTTCTGTGTAGACACTACTTATTTATCCCTCGGCCCCATCGTCAATCTTGTTTTCGATCTCGTACTGGATGCGCACCAACAGCCCAATCATAAAGAAACTCATAATGAGGCTCGCTCCTCCATAGCTAAGAAACGGCAGTGTTAAACCTTTAACTGGAAGTAAGCTTATGCTCGCCCCCACATTGATCATCGTCTGCCCCGCAAACAACAGCCCGAGACCATAGGCGAAAAACGCCGCGAACAAACGATTGGCTTGCTGCGCCTTCTGGCCGATCGCGAATGCTTTGTAGATAAGCGCCGTGAAGAGGAGAATCACAGTGACCACGCCCACTAATCCCAACTCCTCACCGATGATGGCAAGCACGAAATCATTGTGTGCCTCAGGCAGAAAATAAAGTTTCTGTATACTATTTCCCAGACCTACACCAAAGACCTCACCGCGACCGAAGGCAACTTGCGCCATCGCCTGCTGATAACCGCCGTTCGTTACATTTTCGACCGCCCACGGATCGAGAAAGGAAGTGATTCTGTCGACCACATAAGGCTTCATTACAGCTAATAGGGCGATACCACCAAGACAGACTGTTAGCATCAAAAGAATACGATAAAATTTCGCACCTGCGAGAAATATCAAGCACAGAGCAGTCAAGGTCAGAATCACCATCGTTCCGTGATCCGGCTGGAAATGAAACAAAACTACTGCAGCACCTACCACCAGAAGAGGCTTGTAGAAGCCCGACCATTTTTCCCGAACCTCATCTAATTGCCTTTCGAGAAATGCAGCTAGATAAACAACGATAAATACCTTGGCCAATTCAGATGGTTGCAAGTCGAACACAACTAGATCGATTCTTCTCGTACTACCTTTTACCGACTCACCCACGCCGGGGACCAACACCAACAAAAGAAGCGCAAACGACCCCATCAAAAGCAACCAACTCTGATCGCGCCAGGTCGATACAGGAATTTGCAATGTGATAAGCAACACAAACACGCCAATCAATGTGAATGCTAGCTGCCGCTTCAGGAAAAAGAACGGATCTGAGTATTGGCTGCTAGCTATTTCTACCGAGGCGGAGGTCATCATCAATAATCCAATGAACAACAGTAAGAAACTGAACAGCAGAACGCTGTTCAACGCTGGCAGCTGAACTGCGTCTACCGTATAGCTTCTAGCTGTTATTCTCTTTGCCATGCTCATTGCAAAGTCCCCACGGACTCAATAAAGGCGAAGCCCCTATGCTGAAAGTTTTCAAACATATCGAAGCTGGCACACGCGGGTGATAGCAGTACCGAATCACCACCGCTAGCCAGTTTCATTGCCTTCTGCACTGCATCTTGCATATCCGAAGCAAAATAGGTCTTGATATCAGCGTGAAAATAGCCGGCGATCTCTGCTGCATCTTGACCTATGAGAACCACTGCCTTACCCCACTTATTCATCGTCGGTACCAGCGGACTGAAATCCGCCCCCTTCGATACGCCACCTGCAATCAACACGATATGCCCTGAGATATGCTCACCTAAGCCCTCGATAGCAGCCACGGTTGCTCCTACATTTGTTCCTTTGGAGTCATTGTAAAAATCGACTCCACCAACATTCGCTATCCACTGACAGCGGTGTGGTAAGCCCGTAAACTCGGTAACTGCCGCTCGAATTGCCTCCATATCGATATCAATGGCCATAGCAAGGGCAACCGCTGCTAGTACATTTAGAATATTGTGCTGCCCAAAAACCTTTAGTTCGCTTACCGATACGATTTTTTCAAATTGGTAGGCGAGGTACTTGTCGCCATCCTCTTCCAATATACCAAGACCATTGACACCGGGACGACCAAAACCAAACCCCCATACCGTCGCGGTGTTCTTACTTAACGGATAGCTTTCCTTATCATCGCGATTTACTACCACCTGTTTGCAGCCGATAAATATCCGCTGTTTCGCTTGATGGTAGTCCTCTAGACCATCATACCTGTCCATGTGATCCGCGCTTAAATTCAGAATGGTTGCGACCTGTGCACCTAACTTCTCAGTAGTTTCTAATTGAAAACTCGATAACTCCAATACATACAACTCTTTCTTTTTCTCTGCCAACAAATCGAGTGCTGGCTTGAAATTCTCCCCATCCAGATTCCCGCCGAGACCAAAATTCTTTCCCGCTTTGCGCAATATTTCTGCCAGCATAGCGACTACTGTGCTCTTCCCGTTCGAGCCCGTGACCGCGATTATTGGTGACGTAGCCACTTTCGAGAAAATGTCTATATCTCCGGTGATCGGCACCCCAGCAGCTCGAGCCGCCTCTATCACTGGATTGCGAATACTCAATCCTGGACTAACCACCAACTGCCTCGCTGTTAAAAACGTTTCCAGATTAAATTCACCGAATTCATACTCTGTATCTGGATAAAACTCTTGTAACGCAGTGAGCCCAGGCGGCTTGTCTCTATTGTCTACAACCTTAACTTTCTCACCGAGCCCTGCGAAATACTTGACACAGGAAAGCCCGGTTCCTCCTAATCCAACTATGACAGTAAGACGATCGTCTTGTTCAGTCACCATCTAGTCTCAATCCATTCCTTATTCTAGCGAAGCTTTAAAGTGGCTAATCCAAACAAAACCAACATGACAGTAATTATCCAAAACCTGACAATTACTCTAGGTTCTGGCCAACCTTTTAACTCAAAATGATGATGTAGTGGCGCCATTCTAAAAACCCTCTTTCCTGTCATCTTGAATGATGCGACCTGAATAATCACCGAGGCTGTCTCGGCAACGAATATTCCACCCATAATAAATAACACTATTTCATGCCTCGATATGATCGCCATCGCTGCAAGTGCCGCCCCAAGAGCTAACGCTCCGACGTCCCCCATAAATATCTGTGCTGGATAAGTGTTGAACCACAAAAACCCCAGTCCAGAGCCGAGCAATGCGCCTGCGAAAATTACAACTTCACCAGACCCTGCAACATAGGGAATATTCAGATAGGCAGAAAATCCCACGTGACCCGCGAGATAGGCTATAACCCCTAGTGCGCCACCTACCATGACCGTGGGCAATATGGCCAGGCCGTCGAGACCATCGGTGAGGTTTACCGCATTGCTAAATCCCACGATAATAAAACAACTCAATGCGATATAGAGAATGCCTATATCTATCGATACATCCTTGAAAAAAGGCACGATGTAGCTGGTTTCTACCGAGCTGAACGCGGTGAAATAAAGCACAGTAGCCGCGCTAATCCCAATCAATGTTTGCCAGAAAAGCTTCCAACGCGCCGATAAGCCTGCCGTGTTCTTTCTGAAAACTTTCCGATAGTCATCAACCCAACCTATAGCCCCGAACAGGATTGTGACGAGCAATACCACCCATACATAGTGGTTTCTCAGGTCGGACCAGAGCAGGGTGCTGAGCGCGATGCTCACCAGAATAAGCGCTCCGCCCATCGTAGGCGTCCCCGCCTTGCTTAGATGGGTTTGCGGACCATCGTCACGAACGATCTGCCCAATCTGATGATAATTAAGCCGGCGAATCATCGACGGCCCAATCACTAGCGAAATTCCGAGCGCAGTAAGAATACTGAAGATTCCGCGTACAGTAATATACTGAATAACGGAGAAGCTACTATCGAACTGAATTAGGTAGTCTGACAACCAAACTAACATTGATTTTCTCCGTCAATTCTAAGTGCGTTGACAACGTCATTCATTTTTGCGCCGCGAGAGCCCTTAATGAGGACCGTCAATTCAGGATTCGAGATTGCTTTGAGCTCCGTAATAAGCTCTTCTTTGCTTTCGAAATGCCTGCCCTTTCCTGCGTACGAATCAATCGCCAGTCGAGATTTTTCTCCAGTCGCCCAGAATTCATCGATAGCTGCCTTCGAAGCATATTCACCAACGCTGATATGGGCCGAATCGGTGTCTGCACCAAGCTCTTTCATATCGCCCATGATCAGAATTTTCTGGCCGCCAAGGCCAGACATAACATCGATGGCCGCGAAGAATGAACTTGGACTGGCGTTATAACTGTCATCGATCAGGCTACAACCATTCATTCCTGGGACGCGGGAAAGCCTGCCGGCTACCGGGTCTAGATTTCCAAGACCTGCTGCGACATTATTCAGCGTCGCACCCGCCTCTATGGCTGCCGCGCTAGCGGCGACTGCATTCAATATATTGTGGCGACCGAGAAAACCAAGCGTCAGTGACGTTTCACCTTGGGGGGTATGCAGATTGAACCGGCTTGTGCCGTCGCTCAATTCCTCTACCGCTGAAACGAAATAGTGTGAATCACCGGCCGCATTGCTGTAACTGAATTTAACCGTTCGACGCTGTCCAGCTCGCGCGACCCACTCATGGACGTGAGCATCGTCCGCGTTCAATATCACGACGCCGTCAAGCTGCAAGCCATCGATAATTTCACCCTTTGCTGAAACTATGCCTTGCAAGGAGCCGAAACCTTCGATGTGTGCCGGGCTTGCATTGGTGATTAAGGCGATGTCCGGTTTGGTAGCGGCAACACTGAACGCAATCTCGCCAGCGCTATTCGCTCCCATTTCGATCACAACGTACTGATGTCGCTCTTCTATCTTTAACAAAGTAAGAGGAACCCCGATCGTATTATTCAGATTTGCCTCGGTAGCCAGACACGGCCCCGCACTGGCCAAGATCGATCCGAGCATTTCCTTTACAGTAGTCTTACCCTGGCTTCCGGTAAGCGCGACGACCTTGGCTGTACTGCGTCGGCGCGCGATACTGGATAACTTTCCCAGTGCGCAGTGCGTGTCATCTACTCGCAACAGGGGGATACTTGAATCAATTGCTCGCGAAACCAATGCACCACACGCCCCTTTGCTCTGCGCATCGGCGATGAAATTGTTGCCGTCGAAATTTTCTCCGACCAGGGCCAGATAGAGGTCGCCCTTCTCGAGCGATCGTGTATCGGTTGAAACATTTGAAAACATCACGTCTTCACCTAGCAAGTCACCATCAATTTCTTGCGCCAATTGGGACAATGTCATGCTGCCAATCAATTCTTGCGCTCCATTACTTGCTCTCTCTCGCCTGCAACGCCAATCGAACCTGGTTCGCATCACTGAATATCAACCTGCTACCACCCACATCCTGATAGGTCTCATGTCCTTTGCCCGCCACCAAGACCACGTCGCCAGCTTGCGCATGGCTTATCGCGTAAGCGATTGCCTTCTCTCTGTCCCGTATCACGATCGCCTGATCGGGGCGCTTCATTCCATTGAGGATGTGCTGAACGATCTCATCGCCTTCTTCATTGCGCGGGTTGTCGTCCGCAATTATTAACTTGTCTGCTAGCGATTCGGCAATCTCACCCATAATCGGTCTCTTACCTTTATCTCGGTTTCCACCGCAACCAAACACGCACCAGATATTTCCACTGAAGTGATCACGCAATCCCTGCAGTGCACTACGCAATCCATCCGGCGTATGTGCGTAATCGACAACAGCCGTTACCTGTTCACAATCGCCGATTATCTCCATACGGCCATCCACCGAACTTAAGCTGGATACCAGGGTGCATAGCTGCTCGATATTGAGATCAACCTTCTTGGGCAAGTAGTTGATCAGCGCCGCGATTACAGCCAACAGATTGCTCACGTTGAAGAAGCCGAACAATCTGCCCTCTACGGTGCCAACACCCATTGGAGTGACTACTCGAGCTTTGAAACCATTACGATTCAAGGACAAAGATTCTGTATGTACTGTAGCCATGGAATTCTCAATACTATAAGTACAGACATCCACACTTGGTGCGATGGCATTGATTACCGACAGGGCATAGGGATCATCGAGATTAATTATCGCGCGACTCAGCCCCTCGCTAGTAAACAGCTTCTTCTTGTTGTTGCCATAGGCCTCCATGCTCTCATGGTAATCGAGGTGGTCCCGCGATAGATTCGTAAAGATTGCCGTATCAAACTTAACGGCCTCTACGCGCTTTTGATGCAGACCGACGGAGGAAACCTCCATGACAACCGGGTCGATGCCTTCCTGAGCCATCTCTGCCAGCGCCATCTGTGTAAATACAGGGTCAGGTGTCGTTAATTGGGTATCTTTTAGCGCGCCGTAAACTCCATACCCAAGAGTTCCGATCGTTCCGCAGCTAAACCCGGAATTTGCGAGGGCCTGCGCGATGAACTGACTACAGCTGGTCTTGCCATTCGTGCCGGTAATGCCGATTACACTCAGGCGCCGACTCGGGTGGCCATAAAATCGCGCAGCTATCTCGCTAAGTTTGGTAGACAGGCTATCGACGGCTATTACAGCGACTTCGTTAATGATGCGAATGCCTTGCCACTGTCCGCCCGACTCCGCCAGCACCGCGGCTACACCTTTCCCAATGGCTTCTTCGATATACTCTCGCGCGTCGTGATTTCGACCAAAGCAGGCTAGAAATAAATCGCCCTTGCATAGCAGGCGACTGTCCATCTGAATACCAGTAGCCACCACATTCACAGCCTGAGGAACTGGGTCAGGCAGCAAAACCAGACCGCTGATCAAGCCCAGTACGCCACCGTTCGAGTTCAATTGTTCGGCCGTATTCATTGTGAGTGAGCAATCCCCCTTGAATCATTATCCGGCAGATTATCTGGTGCTATATTCAAGATTCGCATAGCGCCCGAGGCAACTCTGGAAAATACTGGTGCTGCTACTTGGCCACCATAATGCTCCTCGCCCTTGGGTTCATATACGATTATCACAATGACCAGCTTGGGGTCGCTCGCAGGAGCGAGGCCGACGAACAGCGAATTGTGAACGTTCTCCTCATAGCCGAATTCCCCCACCACATGCACGGTGCCGGTCTTGCCTGCAACATTATAGAAAGGCACTCTGGCTTCCCGTGCCGACCCACCGCGTTCTGGATCGACAACCGTTTCCAGCATTGCCAGCACCTGATTGCTAATCTTTCTGTCGATAACCTGCTCTCTCGGTAACGCCGCAAGACTGGCCTCATCTAGTTTTAACAAAGACACAGGCTTTCTGATTCCATCATCGGCAATGACCGAGTAGGCCTGTGCTAGCTGTAGTGCGGTGGTAGACAGCCCATAGCCGAAAGAGAAAGTTGCCGTCTCTATACCACTCCAGCGGCGGTGGTTTGGCAACACGCCTCCCTGCTCACCGGGGAAACCTGTACCGGACACCTGACCCATGCCGACACGCTCCAATACGTCTCTAATTGGTTCGGGCCCGATTTCGAAGGCAATTTTGCTTGCACCGATATTGCTGGACTTGGTAATTACTCGAGTCAAATCCAGGGTGCCGTAGTTAAGAATGTCCTGAACCTCTTTGCCATTCACCATCATCCAGCCGGGACTCGTCTCTATTACTGTGTCTGGTGTATACAAGCCGGACTCAAGAGCGGCGGTCACGGTGAATGCCTTGACCGGAGATCCCGGCTCAAACACATCGGTGATCGCCCGATTTCGCAACACGCTAAAATCAGTAAGGTTTCCTCTATTGTGCGGGTTATAGGAAGGCTGGTTTGCCATCGCCAAAACTTCACCAGTGTCGACGTCTAACACCACGATGGATGCCGACTTCGCGCGACGCGTCACGAATTCTTCTTTCAATTCTTTATAAGCAAGACTCTGTAAGCGGAAGTCGATGCTGAGTTCAAGATTCTTACCGGGCTGCGCAGTCTGGATCGTGTTCAGTTCTTCTATTATATGTCCTCGCCTGTCCTTTATGACTTGGCGCCTTCCAGGCACACCCTTGAGCCAATCGTCGTAGGTAAGCTCCAGGCCTTCCTGTCCAACATCGTCAACATTACTGAAGCCGACGATATGTGCAGCCACTTCGCCCTGCGGGTAGAACCTTTGATATTCCTGCTGCCCATAAACGCCGTCTATGCTTAATGCCAGAATCCTCTCGGCTTCCGTCGGGGACAAGCGTCTTTTTACGTAGAGAAATTCGCGCCTAGCGTTTCTCGCAATAGATTCGCTCAGCGAATCAACGTCCAACTCCAGTTCCTTCGCAAGTCTAACTATCGCGGCAGGTTGACTACCGATTTCCTGCGGATTTACCCAGATAGATTTAACCGGAGAACTGACAGCCAGCGGCTCGCCGTTTCTGTCGGTAATCAATCCGCGATTCGCCACCAATGGTACCGTGCGAATCGTTCGCGCATCCCCCTGACTCTGCAAGAAATCACGATCAACAATGTGCAAAGCACTCACTTTCCAACCGATAGCGAGCACGCACAAGAACATCGCGAAAAGCACCAGATACAGTCGCCATTGTTGCAGGTAGTATGAAATCTTAACGCCGCCCATTGTTCACCATCACTACCTTGGCAATATCTGGCACTTCCATTTCCAATTGCTCGAAGGCTTTCCGTTGTATTCGACCCTCAACACCGAAGGTACTTTGTTCAATCAATAGTTGGCCCCATTCGACTTCCAGGCGATTCGCCTGATCCCTGAGTTCCTGAAGTTCGTTAAAGGCGAATCGATTCTCATGGGTAGTTGCAACCACGGATAATCCGGCCGCCAAGACCAGGGCAAGAGCAGCGATTAGCGCAAGATTGGAGCGATTTCTGATTCCTGCCCACTGCAAGACAGTTAGCTCTTTCGCTTTGCGGCTTGCCACTTTATTGTTTATTTTCGCGCTCATATTACGTATCACTAACTGATTAATTCTAGTTGGCAATCTTCTCTGCCACGCGCATCACTGCGCTTCTGGCTCGGGGGTTCCTGTCTACCTCAATCGCACTGGCCTTCAACTTCTTGCCTATCGACTTCAATTTAGGCTTCAACATCTCCTGCGAGACCGGCAAATCTCTTGGGAAGTTATCCCCTGAGGCCTGCAAGGCTATGTACTGCTTCACGATCCGGTCTTCCAGAGAGTGGAAGCTGATCACAACTAGCCGTCCTCCAATTTTTAATATTTTCAGTGCCTGCTCCAGGCCCCGTTGCAACTCGCCCAATTCATCGTTTATAAAAATCCGAATTCCCTGAAACGCCCTTGTCGCCGGATGCTTATCTCGCTCCCAGGCCGGATTCGCCTCTTTAATTATCTCCGCCAGCTCAGCAGTCGTAGTGATTCGCTTCTGACCTCGCTCCAAAATGATTCGACGCGCCATACGTCTGGAGTGTCTTTCTTCACCAAACTGATAGAGCACGTCCGCTATCTCGGCTTCCTCTGCGCTATTAATCCATTGCTCAGCGCTCTGACCCACCGTGGGGTCCATACGCATATCGAGTGGGCCATCACGCAAAAAACTAAATCCTCTTTCGGCGTTGTCTAGCTGCGGCGACGAAACACCTAAATCGAATAAAATACCATCGACGCCTTCGCCGACATCCATTGCGGCCAACTGCGCCTCGATCTCGCCGAACGGTGCGTGCGCAATCTGTAAGCGCTTATCCCCTTCCTGCATCGTCGTCGCTACTTCAATAGCTTCCGGGTCTTTGTCGAGAACGATGAGCCGGCCGTTCGCGCCTAGCCTGTCTAGAATTAATTGACTGTGGCCGCCTCTGCCAAATGTTGCATCCACATAGCAGCCGTCCTCGCGAATAGAAAGGGCATCGATAGCTTCCTGCATCAACACCGTTTCATGAACTGACTCGCCGCTCATGTTTCCAACTTAGAGCGCCAGTGAGCGAAGCTTATCCGGCAGCTCTCCCTCGGTTGCCGTCTCCGTCAACCACTGATCGCGCTGCTCGTTCCAGTTATCCTGACTCCAGATTTCCAGTTTCTTGCCCTGCCCGATCAGGCACACATGCTTTTCAAGTTGTGCGTATTGACGAAGTTCTTGCGGGAGTAAGATACGGCCACTGCCATCTAGCTCGAGATCATTGGCATGACCGATAAGCAGATGTTTGACTCGCTGCGACATAGGATCGAAACTGGAGAGGGACTCAATCTGCCGTTCAATTTGCTCCCACTCGGAAAGTGGATACAACAACAGACATCGATGGTTTGTGTCGATAGTAACTACCAGATGCCCCGAGCAATGACTGATCAGCTGCTCACGGTAACGCGCAGGCATGGCCATGCGCCCTTTTGCATCGAGATTGATAGTATTTATGCCGCGAAACACGTGTTGTCCCCATTTTTATTGGAAGTAGTAGAGTGGGTTTGTATTCCTTCAATCCCCACAAATCAACAACTATTTCCACTTTTCGCCACAAAGTCACACTATAGAGACACTATTACGTCCACGCAAGCCTTATTTGACTGATATTTATGGGAAAAGTGCGGGAACTTGCTGCTAAATGCGGGGATTGTGTCGCTAAAACACAGGAACCGATAAGCGTATTCTGAGCGAATACAATTCAATAGCGGCTCTAGTTAAAGTAGATTATTAAGAATCTTCGAGCGAATGCGAAGCATTGGGAAGTAAAAAGCGAGTCAGCCTGTAAGCCGGGTTCTGTCTAGGACAATTATTCATCTACAACCTGCGTCGCCACAGGCCTTTAGCGGCCTACCCGAACCCAATGCGAGCAGCATCTATGGATTCCTATTTGGCCTTGCTCCGAGTGGGGTTTACCTTGCCACGAACTGTTACCAGCCGTGCGGTGCGCTCTTACCGCACCATTTCACCCTTACCCCAACACTATAAAGCGCTGTGGCGGTATACTTTCTGTTGCACTTGCCGTGGGTTTGCACCCCCCAGGCGTTACCTGGCACTCTGCTCTATGGAGCCCGGACTTTCCTCTGTCGATTTCCTCATAAACCGTTAGTCGATTTACGAAGAGCTAAAGACAGCAATTGTCCAGCTAACTCGGCGCGAAGAGTAAAGCAGATCGGAGCTGGATACAATCGATATTCCGTGTTGGCTTTACTCGGTATTACCTGCAAATTCTTTCAATGCTGCCTCGTACAGCAGGTTCTTCCTCGCACCGCTGATCTGACTGGCCAGGGTAACCGCCTTCTTCATCGAGAGCTCTGGCTTTAGCAACCTCACGATATCCATGCCTTGGCTGTGCCTGCGCGCCTGCTCAAGCTGCTCATCACAACCGGCTACAACTACGACGAATTCCCCCTTCTGCTGATTCGTATCAGCACTGAGCCATTGCACTGCAGCTTGAGCGGCCCCAAGAAAATGCGACTCGAAGCGTTTCGTTAACTCACGGGCAATGAACAGCAGGCGTTGCTCGCCGAAGGCAGCGCACATGTCGCGCAGACTATCCATAATTCGATGCGTGGATTCATAGAACACCAGCGTGCGTTGCTCATTGGCCAGCGCCGCTAACCGCTTGCGTCGTGCGGTAGCCTTGCTGGGCAGAAAGCCCTCAAAGGTGAAGCGGTCCGTCGCCAGTCCCGAGACGCTAAGTGCTGAGGTCAGAGCGCTGGCACCGGGAATCGGTATAACCGGGATATGCTGTTGACGCGCCATACTGACCAGCCTATAGCCTGGGTCTGAGATCAGCGGAGTGCCCGCATCGGAAATAAGTGCAATAGAGCTTCCAGAGTTGAGTTTTTCAAGGATTCGGTCAATAGCACTGTGCGCCGAAAAATCATGATGAGAAACGACAGGAGTAGTAACCTGTATGCTCTGCAGTAACTTTTGGCTGTGCCGGGTGTCTTCCGCCGCAATAAGATCTACCGAATTGAGGATATCTATCGCCCGCTTCGAGATATCATCCAAATTGCCAATGGGTGTAGCTACAATATAAAGGGTACCGGTGTCGCTCATTCTGTTAACTTCTCGGCCTGTTTAGCGTATTTGCGGGCATCATTCGGGGCCAGGGAAGCACGCGGCTTTAGCGAATAAATTGCCGTCCCTGATGAACTGTATTAGTCTTTGAAACAAGCGCACAACTTAGCAGACTAAATCCCTGACACAAAGATGAAATTACCCAGCACGCCTATCGCTAGATTACTCCTGCCACTTTTATTAGTGCTTTTGTATGCCTGCAGCTCGACTAACAATGACCAACAGCGAGCTTCAAGTGAGTTCGACCCACAAGGCGCCTCCATAGACGAGCTAGTTCGCAGAGCCAACGCTAGCGACGGTCTGGAAGAAGCCCAACTGCGCGTGCTAGCGCTGGAGGCCCTAATTGATGGCGGGCAGTTGCTTCGAGCACAGAGGCAGTCTGCCCTGTTAGAAGATTTATCAAACTATCCCGAGCAACTTCAGATACGCGCCCTGTTACTACAGGCAGAGCTTGCCGTTAACAACGATCGAGCCGATCAGGCTATCGAACTTCTTTCCCGCGCTGAAGACATCGGCTTACAGCGGCGCCCGGAATTACGTCGAGACTATCTACTCGCCCTCGGCCAGGCCTATCAAGAGAACGAAGAGTACGAACAAGCATTAGCGACTTATTTACAACTTGGCACCTTGGCTGAAAATAATCTACCTGTAAATTTTAACGTACATAATGAGATTTGGGATGCGATCAATAGCTTTTCACCGGCACAGCTCGAAAACTTTGCCAACACGGCCAATAGCTATCAGTCGCGAGGCTGGGTGGAGCTTGCTCGGGTCGTCAATTCCGAGCGCTACAGCATTCGTTCACAGCTCGATTCAATCGAGCAATGGCGCAGAATTTGGAGTCAACATCCCGCCGCAGAGCAACTGCCCCAAAGTCTGGACAAACTGAGACAGACCTGGGCTGAGCGTCCGCGACACATCGCGCTGATTCTTCCTCTGCAAGACACAGCCGGCAAGGCGATTCAGGAAGGCTTCCTAAGCGCCTACTACGCCGCGCTCAACGTATCGCGTGAAGTACCGAAAATTTCTGTGTTCGACAGCAGCAATGCAATCACTATCTATCCAATCTACGATGCGGCTGTTGCCAGTGGCGCCGACCTGATAATAGGGCCGCTGTATAAACAACTGGTCAATCAATTACAGCAGCTCGATGAATTGCCCGTAGCCACTCTCGCTCTCAATTATGCAGATGACAACAGCCGTGGCGCTGCAAACCTCACTCAGTTCGGGCTAGCTCCCGAAGACGAGATAGAACAGACGGCCAACCTGGCCTGGTTGGCAGGTCACAGGAATGCCGCAATAATCACGCCGCAATCTGCAGACTATCAGCGACTGCAGGAGGCGTTCGTGAAGAACTGGAGCGCCAAGGGCGGTAACCTCGTTTCGCAGTCCACCTTTGGTGGTAACAGTGACTACGCCGATGTGATTAAGCGGCTCATGGCTATCGACTCGAGCGAGTCTCGCCGCGATAGAATCGTCGGCCTACTGCCGCGCTCAAGCGTCGTGTTCACACCCAGGCGCCGCGCTGACATCGACTTTATTTTCCTCATCGCCAATCCGCGTGAAGGGCGACAATTGAAACCGACCCTCGCCTTTTATTTTGCCGGTGACATCCCGGTCTACGCACTACCTTCCATCTATGATGGCCTCGATAACCAAAGCGCGAATCAAGACCTGAATGGCATCGTATTCACTGATGCCCCGTGGATACTCAGCAATTTCGATCCCTTAAAACTCAATGCGGCCTCTAGTCTAAGGCCAGCTCAGGGCCCAGTGCAGCGCTTCCGTGCCATGGGCATAGACAGCTTTCGACTGTATCCGCGCCTGAAACAACTTAACGAACACGACATCACTACACTAACTGGCGCCACCGGTATACTCAGCATCGATGAGCATGGCCGCGTACACCGACGCCTCGAGGTGGCTCGCTTCATAGATGGTAGAGCAACGCTTGCGGAAATTTCGAGCGCCGCTTCAGACTAGAACTACTGCAACTTCTATCCCAAAGGAATGGGACTGTGCACTTTGGACGACTCACCAACAGTCAGGGTTTCGGCAGAGCTCAGGAAGCGAATGCCGCTCGCTATCTTTGCTCTCAGGGTCTTAGGCTGATCTGTCGGAATTACCACAGTCGCTATGGAGAGATCGACCTGATAATGGCCGACTCTGGCATCTTGGTGTTTATAGAGGTTCGCTATCGCCACAGCAGGCGATTTGGCAGCGCAATCGCTACTGTAACACCAGCCAAGCAGCGAAAAATTCGCCTGACAGCGGCACACTACCTGCAAAGCCACCCGCAATTGCAACACAGTTGTTGCCGCTTTGACGTCATTGGCCTAAGCCACGGATCGGGGTCGGATTCGAAGGAACCAAGCATTGATTGGATTAAAAATGCTTTCGAGTGAAACTTTCGGGCACTCACACCAGTCTTATTCGAGATAGCCTTCTGGAAAAAACAGTAAATATTGCTGTGGCAGCGGCCGATACAGTTAGACACTTTTAAATTAGCTTCATGAAACTCAAGGTAGTCATATAGATGGAATTAGCAGATAGAATCAGCCAACATTTTCGAGACAGCATTGATGTTAAGCAGAGCTCTCTCGGCGTGTTAGTTGAGCCAATTCATCAAGCCGGCGAGGCTATGGTGCACTGCCTCCTGAACAACGGCAAGATACTAAGCTGCGGCAACGGCGGCTCGGCTGGCGATGCTCAGCATTTCTCAGCGGAATTACTCAATCGCTTCGAGAAAGAGCGTCCGGGACTTCCAGCGATGGCTCTAACGACAGATAGCTCCACACTTACCGCGATTGCAAACGACTACAGTTACGAGGAGATCTTTTCAAAACAGGTTAGCGCACTAGGGCAGGCCGGTGATGTATTGCTCGCCATATCAACCAGCGGAAATTCTGCCAATGTTGCAGCAGCCATGAGCGCTGCAAAGGAACGCGAAATGATATCAGTCGTGTTGAGTGGCAATGACGGCGGTACGATGGCAGGCTTACTAACCGAACAAGACATCGAGATTCGCGTGCCCTCAAATCGAACCGCACGCATACAGGAAGTGCATTTGGTGGTAATTCACTGCCTATGCGACTTCATTGACACTAAATTATTTGGAGGTGATTAAACATGGCACCGAATTCTCTGAAAACAATAGCATTCTTTTCAATCGTCCTGCTCACCAACTCGTGTACGGCTATTCTGGTTAAAACAACCGGCGATCAGGGTATTTCCGAGGATCCAACACAGAGAACCGCTGGCGCTCGCGTTGAGGATAAGTCGATAGAAACCAAAGTAATCGTGAACATGAAGTCACAAGAGCCTGCGTTCAGTACGGCAAATTTCGACGTAATCAGTCACAACGGCGTAGTACTTATAATCGGACAGGTTGGTTCCGAAGCATTGAAGAACAGGGCAAGCGAAATTTCGAGTCAGGCAAGCAGTAAGATAAAGCGCATTCATAACGAACTGGAAGTCGCTGGCAAGACCGGGTTGCTCGCTCGCAGCAATGACTCCTGGATAGCCACTAAAGTTCGAACTCTCATGCTGACTAACGATGATGTGCCATCCAAGCAGGTCAGGGTCATAGCGGAAAATGGCGCTATCTATCTGATGGGGATGATTGATCAGGCCAGTGGCGACAACGCAGCCCGATTGGCCCGCAACGTTTCGGGAGTAACTCGGGTCGTTAAGGTTTTCGAATATCTGAACTAGCGACGCGAAACAGCCAGCCGCACTTAATTCACTTTACTTCACAACCCTGAGCGAGGGTTTCTTGCCTTGCACCGAAGCTTTAGGATTCGCGCTTTTTCTACTCGCGGATGCATCGGTTCCTGTTGGACTCGGTGGCTTCGGCAGATGCGCGTCCGGATCGAAGATCATTCCCTGTCCATTCTCCTTCGCGTAGATCCCCATGACGGCCGCAATCGGCACGTAGACTCGTTTAGGAATGCCCGCGAACCGGCCATCGAAATCGATAGCCTCGCTTCGTATAAACAGGTTCTGTACGGCAGATGGTGAGATGTTAAGAATGATCTGCCCATCCTTAACATGCTCCTGTGGAACCTCGACTTCGTCACCGAAGGCATTCACAAGAATATAGGGAGTACAGGCGTTTTCTATGATCCAATCGTAGAGCGCTCTAACGATATAAGGTCGGCTAGAACTCATGGTCATAGTGAATTCCTCCCTCGCCGGAGCTATTTTAGACCATTTCTTTTTCTTGCTCAGAGAAGCTCGCTAGCACTGAATCCCTCTCGAAAAGACGATCTCTATACTCCAACAGCGGCTTGGTCGTCTTGTTCTTGGGCAGGTCGATACCCATAATTGGCAGACGCCAGAGGATTGGAGCGACACAGCAATCCACGATAGTGAAATCATCACTCATAAAGAATGGTTTCTCACCGAAGATTGGCGCAATTGTAATCAGGCTTTCACGCAGTTCCTTGCGCGCCTTATCCAGCTGCGCCGGAGTTCCCTTATTGCTCATAATGGCATCAACCTTTGCGCACCAGTCTTGCTTGATACGATAAATCCAGAGTCGACTTTCGGCACGTGCTACCGGATAGACAGGGAACAAGGGTGGGTGTGGAAACCGCTCATCAAGATATTCCATCATGATGTCCGCTTCGTAGAGCACTAAGTCCCTATCTACCAAAGTTGGGAGCGTGTTGTAAGGATTCAAAGAAGCCAAATCTTCGGGTTTACTATCTAGGTCGACATCAATAGTTTCGACGGTCACGCCCTTCTCTGCCAATACGATTCTAACCCGGTGGCTATAATGACTCGTACCATCGGAATAAAATGTCATTGAAGATCTTTTCGCTACTACGCCCATATCAGTCCCTCTAATCCAATAAATTCGTGTTTTATATTCTTGTCGACTACAGCGAAGCTGCGCATTGCGCTACCTCATCAGACGAAGACTCGTTAGTGGTAGTCCTTACTAAACTCTCTTCCTAACAACGCAGTTAGGACATAGAGAAGTCCAAGAAATGCTAAAACCCAGATACCAATTTCCTGGCGTCTGGCTCGAATGGGCTCACCCACGTAGTAAAGGAAGTTCACCAGATCTGCCACCGTGGCATCAAACTCTTCTGGCGATAGCGCTCCAGTACCTTCCACGTGCTGTAATTCGCAGTGAGAAGGATCAGGGTCGCCGTGTGAATCACAGGTCACATCGCCCTGCAGCTCATGCAACACATTCGGCATAGCGACATTGGCGAATATTTTATTATTTGTTCCAAATGGCCTGGCGTCATCTGCATAAAACCCCTTGAGATAACTGTACAGCCAATCTGGCTGACGCACCCGGCCGATCAGAGTAAGGTCGGGTGGTGCAGCGGCAAACCAAGCTTCTGCGTCTTCGTTCGTCATATTATTGACAATTAAATCCCCGATTAACGAGCCGTCAAATATTAGATTGTCCACCACAATTTCTTCTGGAATCTCCAAATCTTCAGCGGTTCGTGCATAGCGCGCATAGCCAAGTTCATGGCAACTAACGCAGTAATTCATATAGGTCTTGAACCCGCGTTGCAGCGAGCCTTTGTCATCGAAGTCGGTTTCGACGTGCTCCAGATCCACGTTCGCTTCCGCCGCCTGGGCAGAACCAGATACCAACATCAGTGGAAGGGCCACAAGGAAGATCAGCAACAGAATAGTACCAAGCAACTGCGGTATGGTGATAAATCGACCGGTTACTCGTTCTGGAGGTTGAGTTGTTTTCTCGTTCCGCGTGTACCAGGGCATCGCAAAGAAGTACGCAAAATAAACCACTGTCATTATCTGAGCCAGCAACTTCTTGCCGGGGCTTATACCTTGAGTACCCAAGACACCCAAGACAAGAAATGACACTACAAACATCAACAGCGCAACTCTACTAAACGTACCCTTATAACGCATGGATCTAACCGGGCTCTTGTCCAACCAGGGCAGCACGAAAAGAATTGCGATGGCACCAAACATCACCAACATGCCCCAGAATTTTCCGTCGATACCAAACAAAGGGAAAGTAACAGCACGCAACATGGAGTAGAAAGGCGTGAAGTACCAAACTGGCGGCACGTGCTCGGGAGTCTTGAGAGAGTTTGCTTCCTGGAAATTTGCGATTTCCAAAAAGTACCCGCCCATCTCCGGCGCAAAGAAAACGATCGCACAGAAAACAAACAGGAATAACACTACGCCTGCAAGGTCGTGATACATGGTGTAATACGGGTGAAATGGCACACCATCCAGCGGGATACCATCTGGCCCTTTGTTTTTCTTTATATCGATCCCGTCCGGATTGTTTGAACCGACCTCATGTAACGCAAGAATGTGCAACACAACCAGTGCAATCAATACGATTGGCAACGCGACTACATGAAGGGCAAAGAAACGATTTAACGTAGCACCCGATATAAGGTAATCGCCGCGCACCCAAACCAGTAAGTCTTCGCCAATCACCGGAATCGCTCCGGCAAGAGACACAATCACATTCGCGCCCCAATAGGACATCTGGCCCCAAGGCAGCACGTAGCCCATAAAGCCTTCCATCATCAAGACCAGATAGATGGCCATACCGAAAACCCAGATCAACTCCCTGGGCTTCTGATAGGAGCCGTACATCAGTCCACGAAACATGTGCACGTAGACAACAATAAAGAAAGCCGAGGCACCGGTTGAATGTAGGTAGCGTAGAAGCCACCCCCACTCTACGTCGCGCATGATGTACTCAACCGAGGCGAAGGCGGCCTCCGCGCTTGGCGTATAGTTCATGGTCAGCCAGATGCCCGTCAGCAACTGCAAGACCAATACCAATAGAGACAATACGCCGAAGAAGTACCAGAAATTAAAATTCTTGGGAGCGTAGTATTCGCTCATGTGCTGCTTCCAAGCCTTAACGATTGGGAGTCGAGCGTCTGTCCACTCAACCAGGCCTGTTAGAGCAGCCATAATGCGCCCTGGCTTTGCAGAATTACTTACATTGTTTGCCGAATCGCTCATGCCGCAGTCTCCTCATCGATTCCAATCACGAGGACGCTGTCACCTTCGAACGAATAAGGTGGTACTTCCATATTCCGGGAGGCTGGCGAACCGCTGTACACACGCCCGGCCAGATCAAAGCGCGATCCGTGGCAGGGGCAATAGAAACCACCGCGCCACTGTGAATCGAAGGGTTCTGGCTTCAGTTCGATATGCGGTGTGGGTGAACAAAACAGATGGGGGCACAGCCCCACCAATACCATAAGCTCGGGGCTTCGAGAACGGAATTCGTTCTGCGCATACTGTGGCTGCTCAGGCTCCTGCGAATCAGGATCGGTCAATCGACCCGGATCTTCATTCAAAACACTAAGCAATTGTTCCGATCGCTTGATGACGAATATCGGTCTGCCACGCCAGGCGGGTATCGGACCTAACATCTCGCCGTCTTGCAGACGAGAAATATCTATTCTAACCGGTGCACCGGCGGCTCGTGCTTTGGCGCTCGGATTCCAAGATCCGACAAAAGGGACTGCAGCCCCAACAACTCCAGCAGCACCTACAACCGAAGTTGACCCCACTAAAAACCGTCTACGGCCAGTATTGGTACTGTCGTCAGTCACCGTAAATTTCTCCTTGAGAACAAGCGTGTCAATTGAATTATCCCCGTAGCCCAGAGATGCGCGACTCTTCGTTCGCGAGTTTGAGCCAGGCCGCCATGGCGGGTCGGCAAAGCGCGTGAATATTAGTCAATTTTGCGATTTTTAGCAAGTCGGGATGCGCCGTAAACCCAATCTATACTGTTGAAAATTGAGAGGAAAAATATTTTTTCATAGAGCAAAAAAAACGCCGACTTCGAACCCGAAATCGGCGTTTCCTGACCCAGCGCTGTTAACGCTTGGAAAACTGTGGCTTCTTACGCGCTTTGCGCAGACCAACTTTTTTGCGCTCAACTTCACGCGCATCACGTGTCACGAATCCGGCTTTACGCAGTGTCGGCTTCAACTCGTCATCGTAATCCATCAGGGCGCGGGTAATACCGTGTCTAATTGCACCAGCCTGACCGAAGCTACCGCCGCCACGTACTGTGACCTTGATGTCGAACTTTTCAGTCATCTCTACCAATTCCAGTGGCTGCTTGACGATCATCCGCGCTACTTCACGACCGAAATAGCCGTCCAGAGGTCGGCTGTTCACAGTAATCGCACCGCTACCGCTAGTTAGATAGACTCGCGCAGTTGAAGTCTTGCGTCGGCCAGTACCGTAATATTGAGTGCTAGGCATTGATTAGGCGAACCTCTTAAAGTTGAATTGTCTGCGGTTGCTGCGCACCGTGTGGGTGCTCAGTGCCGGCGTAGACCTTGAGTTTCTTGAACATTGCTCGACCCAGAGGGTTTCTGGGGAGCATGCCCTTAACGGCCAATTGGATGACGCGTTCCGGGGCTTTATCCAGCAATTTTTCGAAAGATAGTGATTTCAAACCACCTGGGAAGCCAGAGTGCGCATGATAAATCTTGCCTTTAGCCTTATTGCCAGTGACCTTTACCTTGTCAGCATTGATTACAACGACGAAATCGCCTGTATCCACGTGAGCCGTGTACTCAGGCTTGTGTTTACCGCGCAGGCGCGTCGCTATCTCAGTAGCCATGCGGCCTAGCGTGAGGCCCTCGGCATCTACAAGAAGCCATTTCTGGTCTACTTCATGAGGTTTTGCACTGTATGTCTTCATTATTCTTTCATTAGGCTTTGCTTCAAGGAGCGCGAATACTACCGGAGCGATGTGCAATATTCAAGAGAATTCAGGCCCAGAATGGAGATTTTTCTGCCGCGTCGGACCCACTTAAAGAGCAGCGAATTCGGGCGCTTACTGCGGTCAGCTCGGCGCCGGGGCAGCACTTCTCTCAGGCCACTGTCGGACTATGCCAAATGCTGGTCGGAAAGGTAGTCCTGCGACTGCATTTCAATAAGCCTGGACTGCGTTCTTTCGAACTCAAAGCGCAGCTTATCACCCGTATATAACTGAGCAATGGGTACCTCGGCCGCAATAATGAGCTTTACGCGCCGATCATACAGCTCGTCGACCAAGCTGATGAAACGTCGTGCACTGTCATTGGCCTGTTCCCGCATCTGCGGCACAGCACCGAGGATTACCGCGTGGTAGATTCTAGCCAATTCGACATAATCGAAGGCACTGCGTGCGCCCTCGCATATCTGCTCGAAATCAAACCAGACGACGTCTTTAGAGCAGTATCGGGTAGCGATGCGCCGCTCGAGAATCTCAATCTCAGCCTTTTCCAGGATCTTCGAACGTTCCGGCGCCAACTCGTGAAAGCACTGCAATAGCTTCGGCTCGGTTGCGCGCGTAATAGGGCAGTGATAGAGCGTCGCCTGAGAGAGGCTGCGCAAGCGATAGTCAACGCCGTTTGCTACCGCTACGGTCATGGTGTGTTTTTTTATAAGCTCAATTGCCGGCAGAAAACGTTGACGCTGCAAGCCATCCTCATACAGCCTGTCAGGCGCTATATTCGAAGTTGTAACCAGTGTCACTCGCCGCTCGAAGAGCGCATCCAGCAATCCTGCGAGAATCATTGCATCACCGATATCACGCACGAAGAATTCATCGAAACAGAGCACCCTTGCCTGGTCTGCAATCTTGTCAGCTACCTGCTGTAGCGGGTTTTTCTGACCCTGCAATGCTGCCAGGTCATTGTGAACCCGATGCATGAAGCGGTGGAAGTGGGTTCGCATCTTCGCCTCACCGGGCAGGCTCTCGAAGAATAGGTCCATAAGATAGGTCTTGCCGCGCCCCACTCCACCCCAGATATAAAGACCCTTGATGCTGTCGCCTGCCTTCTCCTCTCCCAAGACGCGCTGCCTCAGCCAAGCCCATGGTCCGTTTCCGCTGGCTTGGTTCAGCACTATCTGTTCATGCAGATTCTGTAATTTCCGCACCAGTTCAGCCTGCGCCTCATCCGCACAGATTGTTCCGCTTTCCAGATCGCGCTGATAACGCTGCAATGGGCCTATCGTTTTCATGGTGGCTGCTATTCCCTGCCCTTGATCGGTCGCTAAAAGGCGCTCAGTTTCCAGACTATAGTGCTCGATGGCAACCTCTATTCTTGTCGAGAAAATCTTTCCTGACGCGAACCAACACCCAACAACGAACACCGCAAACAAGTTTGTTAAAAAAACGCGATCAACTAAGGTATACTTGCCTGACGGGTCTCCGGCGACTGCGCAGGAGGCGATTGATCCGAATGGAAATTGATCGAGAGGCGACAAGTTAGATGATCTGGTTAACTGCAATAGCGTGTCTGGCTGTAGGCGTAGTAATTGGCGTGGTTTTCTCCAGTCGCCTGAATAGCAGCGCATCGCGTGTCCAGGAGCTGGAGAACCAGATTCGTGAGATCAAGGATAGCCATCACAGCTACCGAGATAATGTGAGCGACCATTTCAGCATGACCGCCGACCTCGTGCAGCACATGACCGAGAGCTATCGAGAGGTGTATCAACACCTGGCATCCGGTGCACAGGATTTGTGCAGCGACGAAGTGGCTAGCAAATTGCTCCCCGCCGGTTCCGATGCCGTATTTGAGAGCAGCGAAGAAACCGAATCCGCTGGCAGTCTGAACCCTCCGAAGGATTACGCCGCAAAGCAGAATCCTGGCCAGAAAGGCGCTCTTTCAGAAGAGTTTGGGATCAACAAGTCGATCTCACACAACGAAGAAGAACCTCAGAGCCAAGCCAAGCACTAATCCGAACAACGCTTCCACTATCCATCTAGAACATCAAAATTATCGAGTAGAACTTCTAACCTCTACCTATATGAACTAACAGCTTATGTCCGAATACAATCTAACTCATCTACGTCAGCTTGAAGCCGAAAGCATCCACATAATGCGTGAAGTGGTGGCGGAATTCGACAAGCCGGTGATGCTGTACTCCGTTGGGAAGGACTCGGCGGTTATGTTGCATCTGGCACTTAAGGCTTTCTACCCCGGTAAGCTACCCTTCCCCTTGATGCATGTCGACACCACCTGGAAGTTCAAGGAGATGATCGCGTTTCGTGATCAGTTGATCGAAAAGCTCGGCCTCGACATGATCGTACATATCAATCAGGAAGGTGTGGACGCTGGCATTGGTCCGTTTACTCATGGCAGCGAGAAGCATACTGATGTCATGAAGACGCAGGCACTTAAACAGGCCCTGAATAAACACAAGTTCGATGCCGCCTTCGGTGGCGCCAGACGCGATGAAGAAAAGTCCCGCGCCAAAGAAAGAGTGTTTTCATTTCGAGACAAAAATCATGTCTGGGACCCAAAGAATCAAAGACCAGAGCTGTGGAATATCTACAACGGCAAAATAAATAGAGGCGAGAGTATTCGAGTCTTCCCACTATCCAATTGGACCGAGCTAGACATCTGGCAATACATCTATCTGAACAATATAGATATCGTGCCGCTCTATTTTGCCAAGCCTCGGCCCGTCGTCAATATCGATGGCGTAAACATTCTGGTCGATGACGATCGCATGCCGATCGAAGAAGGGCAGAAGATTGAGACCAAGACCGTCCGATTCCGTACTCTCGGTTGCTACCCGCTTTCGGGTGCCGTCGATTCAACTGCCACAACACTGCCCGAAATTATTCAGGAAATGCTATTAGCCACTAGCTCGGAGCGCCAAGGGCGGCTCATCGACTCGGACAAGAGTGGCTCCATGGAAGACAAGAAACGGCAAGGCTATTTTTAGAACATCAAAAATGCAGCCGAACGAGACTTAGACAGACATGTCACATAAATCCGACCTAATCAGCACCGACATTAATGCTTACTTAGCTCAGCACGAGCGCAAGGAACTGTTACGCCTACTGACATGCGGCAGTGTCGATGACGGTAAGAGCACCCTGATTGGTCGCCTGCTGCACGACTCGAAGATGATCTACGAGGACCAACTTGCGGCGATCGCGGCTGATAGTGTCAAGTCAGGAACAACCGGCGGAAATATCGACCTGGCATTACTGGTCGATGGTCTGCAGGCGGAAAGAGAGCAAGGCATCACCATCGATGTGGCCTACCGCTACTTCTCAACCGCGAAACGGAAATTTATCATTGCCGACACGCCGGGTCATGAGCAATACACACGAAATATGGCTACGGGAGCCTCGACTTGCGACCTGGCAATAATTCTTATCGATGCTCGTCACGGCGTTCAGGTACAGACTCGCCGGCATAGTTTTATCGCCTCACTTCTTGGCATTAAACATATTATCGTGGCCATCAACAAGATGGACCTGGTAGATTTCAGCGAGAAAGTCTTCAACGAGATTAGGGATGATTATCTCAAATTCAGCGATAAACTCGATCCGGCCAATTTTCATTTCATCCCGATGTCGGCGCTTACTGGTGATAACGTTGTCACGCCGAGCGAGCTAACCCCTTGGTACGATGGCGGAGCGCTGATGCCTCTATTGGAAAGTGTCGAAATTGCCGGTGATAAAAATTATTCCGACTTCCGTTTCCCTGTACAGTACGTCAATCGTCCGAATTTAAATTTTAGAGGCTTTTGTGGCACTGTGGCCTCCGGCGTCATTCGCAAGGGTGACGAAGTAAAAGTACTGCCATCAAACAAGACCAGTCGAATCAAATCGATCGTTACCTATGATGAGGAACTGGAGCTGGCCCACGCCGACATGGCTGTCACCCTTACGCTGGAAGACGAGATTGATGTCAGTCGTGGGGACATACTTGCACACCCGGAAAACGTGCCTACCAGCAGTACCGATTTCGAGGCCACAGTCGTATGGATGGATGAGACGCCGCTCCTTCCCGGCAAAGTCTTCGACTTCAAATTGGGCAGCAAGACCGTAAGCGGTCGTGTAAACACGATCCGTAATCGCATCGATGTAAATACGCTTGAGCAGCACCCCACTCCTGGACTCGAGCTGAATGAAATTGGTCTGGCCGAAATCAATCTGGACGAGCTTGCTTGCTTCGATAGCTACAAAGACAACCGTGCAACTGGAAGCTTTATCATTATCGATAGGCTGAGCAACGTTACCGTTGGTGCCGGCATGATTGATTGTGAGCAGCAGCCGCGTCAGGCACGCCGCGAATCAAGCAATATTATAGTAACCAAGGAAGAGCGCGCAGCACGCTACGGCCAGAAACCTGCCACCATTATGTTCGTTGGCGTCTCTGGCTCAGGTAAGTCAACTCTCGCCCATGGCTTGGAGAGAAAGCTGTTTGATCGTGGTCGCGTTAGCACCGTGCTGGATGGCAAGACTATGCGTCTTGGTATCAGCAAGGATCTGCCACACGATGCCGAAGGCCGTGCCGAGAACCTGCGGCGCAGCGCCCATATTGCCAGATTTTTAAATGATTCCGGCGTGATCTGCTGCGCCTCTTTCGTGGCACCGAATACCGACTCAAGAGAACATGCGATTAGCGTTATCGGTAAAGACAATTGCTACATCATCTACCTCAATCCACCGATAGAGGTCTGTATCCAGCGAGACCCAAGTGGACTGTATGCGGCAGCCCAGGGCACCGATTCCTCAGACATACCCGGGCTGTCTTTCCCTTATAGCGCACCTGAAATCGTGCACCTCGAACTGGACACGGCGGCGATGTCGACGGACGAATGTTTAACGAAGGTGCTAAAACTCATGCGCGACGAGAAGATTATATAAGTAGCGATTCATAGCGCTCAGACCGGATTGTCGATATCGATAAACTGGTGATCCAGCCCGAATTTCTCAGCGAGATAGCCACCAACAGCCTGCACGCCATAGCGCTCTGTCGCATGATGCCCTGCTGAGAAGAAATGAATGCCAGATTCTCTGGCGATATGCACCGTGGGCTCGGAAACTTCCCCCGTTATATAGGCATCGACACCTGCCGCCACAGCCAACTCGATATAATTCTGCGCGGCACCAGTGCACCAGGCAATAGATTTTATACTTGCGGGTTTCCCGGCTATCGCTAGCGGCTTACGGCCTAGCTTGTCGGCTATCAACGCCTGCAGAGAATTGAAATCGAGTTCTTGATTCGGCGTGCCAGTGAGACCGATTGGGTGATTGTTCAACTTTCCTAACTCGCCTTCTATTTCTATACCCAACACATTAGCGAGTTGCACGTTGTTACCAAATTCTTTATGTACATCCAATGGTAGATGATAGGCAAACAGGTTTATATCGTGCTTTAGCAGGGACTGTATTCGCGCCTTCTTGATCCCCGATATTGACTGATCCTCTCCGCGCCAAAAATAGCCATGATGCACCAACAAGGCGTCGGCACCAGAATCGACTGCGGCCTCAATTAATTCCTGACAGGCTGTTACTCCAGTTACCAGCCTTGCTATTTCTCCCCGACCTTGCACTTGCAGGCCGTTCGGACAATAGTCCTTAAACTGCTCGGGACGCAACACTTGTTTAAGTTCAAACTCGAGCTCTTTCAGACTAACTGACATTGGAATCCACCTTGGCAACGCTGTATATTGGCTCGACAATACTAACACAGTGCCATATCAATCAAACTCGGCGAAGAAAACAAGGCGAAGTCGCGATGAGCAGCCTGGGACAAATACTCAAATACATCAGCTGGCCGGTTGCCTGCGGGATTTTATTAGGCTTGGTTATATTGCAGTACCGACAGATTGCCCAGCTCAACAAGCAACCGCTGCCGCTTGAAACTGACAATACCGATGTTGTCGCGCCTCTGTCTTTCTCCGAAGCTATCGCCCTCGCCGCTCCCGCTGTGGTCGCTATCAATGCCGTCAACATGAATGTCGAATCCGTCGAGCGCGCGGCAGACGATAGAGTGAATTTTTATCTCGGCGAGCGAACCAGCCTCGGCTCGGGTGTTATTGTCAGTGATAAGGGATTTATTCTAACCAACTACCATGTGGTAGATACCTTCTTCGATGCCTTCGAAGCACAAGTCACACTGAATGACGGCCGCAGGATATCCGCAACCGTGGTGGCCTGGGATGAAGCCAGCGATCTTGCCGTTCTCCATATCAACATGGACGACCTCACTCCAATCCAGATAGGCGACGAACACGCTCTCGAAGTCGGCGATGTTGTTTTCGCCATCGGCTACCCACGGAATATCGGCCAATCTGTCTCTCAGGGGATCATCAGCGCGCTAACCGAAGAATCGGAAAATTCTCCAGCGATCATTCAGACGGATGCCGCCATCTATCCAGGAAATTCTGGTGGCGCGCTCATCAACTCTCAAGGGCAGCTAGTCGGCATTAATTCGTCGATCTTCTCAGAATCGGGCAACTTCGAGGGCATCGGTTTCGCCACTCCGGCGAGCCACGCTATCGCCGCATTTCAAGATATGTCGGAGCAGGCTATCGAGGCCAACGCTGGTTATTTGGGCGTAATCACTGGTGAAGCCTTAAACGCGCAGTCGAGCCAACTGTTCTTCGGTGTCGATCATGTTCGTGGCATGCTGGTAGAGAGTGTAGACGAGGGCGGTGCTGCAGAACGAGCCGGCATATTACCTGGGGATGTCATCACCAGGGTTGAGGAAACATCGGTAATCGACGGGCAAAATATCATGATGGAGGTGCGCAACAAGAAACCGGGTGACTCTATAAACATTCAAATCTATCGCGATGGGCAAAATTTCGTGTTGCCAACCACGCTCGGATTCGGACAGGCCATTATCATTGAACCCTAGCTCTTCAATCGATACTCGGCGGATAGCGCGTGTGCTTGAAGATGTTCGTCGCGAGCTATAGTCGAAGCCGTTTCTGCGAGGGCCTGCGCACCTGAGGCTGAACAATTTATAATCGAACTTCTTTTTTGGAAGTCGTAGACTCCCAATGCCGAGAAAAACTTTGCCGAACCGGATGTAGGAAGGACATGGCTAGGACCAGCGCAATAGTCACCCAACGCTTCGGCACTATAGCGGCCCATGAATATAGCCCCGGCACTGTCTATAGAATCCAACAATGACTCCGGCTCTTCGATGGATAACTCCAGATGCTCCGGTGCGATCAGATTGCTAACTGCCGCCGCCTGCTCTAGATCCTTAACCTGAATAAAGATGCCGCGATTACTGAGCGACTCGGAAATTATTTCACGGCGCTGCATCGAAGGCAGTAAGCTATCAATACTGGCTTTTACCCGATCCATAAAAGCACTATCGTTTGATATAAGTATCGACTGGGCCTGTTCGTCATGCTCCGCTTGTGAAAATAGATCCATCGCAATCCAGTCCGGATTCGATTTACCATCGCTAATAATCGTTAGTTCGGAAGGGCCTGCAATCATATCGATCCCAACCTCACCGAAAACCAATTTCTTCGCCACGGTGACGTAGATATTCCCCGGCCCCGCGATCTTATCCACCCTGCCGATACTTTCCGTTCCGAAGGCTAGAGCCGCAATCGCCTGTGCACCGCCGATGGTATAAAGCTTCGTTACTCCGGCAAGCGCCGCTGCGGCAAACACCAGCTTGCCTGCCTCGCCGTACACGGTAGGAACCGTAGCAATTACTTCTGAAACGCCAGCAACCTGTGCAGGTATCGCCAGCATGAGCATCGACGATGGATAGTTGGCCTTGCCACCGGGAACATAGATACCCACACGCTTAAGCGGACTAATTTTCTGACCGTAGACCGAGCCGTCAGCCTCTCGATAGGTCCATGAACCCTGTTTCTGCCTCTCGTGATAGCTTCTGATTCGCCCGGCGGCATGAGTTAAGGCATCGCGCTGCTTCGCGGTAATAGATCCCAGAGCTTGCTGCATCTGCTCTTGCGATACTTCAAGGTCGCTCATACTTTGAGCTGCGAACCCATCGAATCGATTCGTGTATTCCATGACAGCCGCATCGCCTCGGGCCCGCACTTGCTGCAATATATCGCTAACCGTATTGGTGACAGTTTCGGCCGCGATCATGTCCCGCTGCAATAGTACGGCGAGACGACTCTGGAAATCAGAGTCGGAGGCGTTCAGTTGACTGATGTTGATGACGTTGTTGGACATAAATTCAGAATATACTGGTTGTTAAGGAAACTATCCTCGAAAAGAGCGCTCTAGTTATTATCAACAGCCTCGCGCAGCTGGCCCAAGATCTCTCGGATCAGATTATTTTTAATCTTCATCGACGCCTTGTTGACGATAATCCGTGAGCTGATCTGACAAATTAATTCGCGCGGCTCCAGCCCATTCGCTTTAAGCGTTTTACCCGTGTCTACGATATCCACGATGGCATCGGCCAGACCCATCGATGGCGCCAGCTCCAGCGCACCGTTAAGTTTAATGAGTTCGATCTGCTTACCCTGTTCAGCAAAATACTTCTTGGCTATATTAGTGAATTTCGTCGCGACTTTTAATCTGCCCTGCACCGGCTGCGCATTAATCGGTTCCGCGGTCATCAGCTGGCAGGTCGCAATCTTCAAATCCAGTGGTTCGTAGAAGCCTTCGTCGCCGTATTCGAGTAGCAGGTCTTTACCCACAACCCCCATGTCGGCGCTCCCGAACTCCACATAGGTAGGCACATCGCTGCCTCGAATAACCATCAGTTTTACGTTCTCTCTATTGGTATCGAAGATGAGCTTGCGGCTTGTACTGATATCCTCAACAGGAGTAATACCGGCCTTCTCAAACAAGGGCAGCACTTCATCCAGAATGCGGCCCTTGGTAAGGGCTATGACTAACTGATTAGAGTTCATTGAATAATTTTCTCACAGAATTAGCAGTTTGCTAACTTTGCTTAAGCTCAAGAAGGTACCCGTCGAATCTGCGCCCCAAGCATCTGCAGTTTCTCCTCGATACATTCGTAACCGCGATCGATATGATAGATCCTGTCCACTATGGTTTCATTCTCAGAGACCAACCCGGCGATAATAAGACTTGCCGATGCCCTCAAGTCGGTCGCCATAACTGGCGCGCCTTTTAATGCGTTAACGCCTTTAACGATGACGGTGTTGCCTTCGACCGCTATCGATGCGCCCATCCGATTCATTTCGTGCACATGCATAAAACGATTTTCGAAAACTGTCTCGGTGATGGAGCCGGTACCGTCGGCTATCGAATTGAGCGCTGTGAACTGGGCTTGCATATCCGTCGGAAATGCCGGATAGGGAGCGGTTCGCAGGGATACCGACTTCGGCCTCTTGCCATGCATGTTCAGCTCTATCCAATTATCGCCCACCTTAATGTCCGCGCCTGCCTGCTCTAACTTGCTGAGTACCGATTCCAGGATATCCGGTCGCGTGTCTTTAACCTTGATGTGCCCGCGCGTCGCTGCCGCGGCGATCAAATAGGTGCCAGTCTCAATACGATCTGGCATTACCGAGTAGCTACAGCCGTGTAGCTCACTCACTCCGGTGATGGTAATCGTGTCGGTTCCCTGCCCCGAAATGATCGCCCCCATCTTTACCAGACAGTCTGCCAGGTCCACTACCTCGGGCTCCCGCGCTGCATTCTCTATGATAGTTACTCCGTCCGCTAGCGTGGCGGCCATCATGACGTTCTCAGTACCGGTAACGGTTACCAAATCCATGAAGATATGAGCGCCCTTCAATTTTCCTTCGACGGAGGCTTTGATATAGCCATCCTCCACTACGATATCAGCGCCCATAGCCTCAAGCGCAGAGATATGTAGATTCACTGGACGACTTCCGATCGCACAGCCGCCAGGAAGTGCAACTTCAGCCTTGCCATAGCGTGCCAGCAGAGGGCCCAACACCAGGATCGATGCACGCATCGTCTTAACCAATTCATAGGGCGCACTAAAGTGCTTGATCGAACTGCTATTTACCTCGACGTTCAGTTTCTCGTCGATTACCGGTTCGACACCCATGCAGGCGAGCAACTCGATCATCGTGGTGATATCGAACAAATGCGGTAAGTTGCAGATCTGTACCGTCTCGTGAGTGAGTAGCGTGGACGCCAGGATTGGCAGTGCGGAATTCTTCGCTCCTGCGATTCGAATTTCGCCCTGAAGGCTAATGCCCCCCTTTATCAGTAATTTATCCATTGAGTTGCTCGGAAGGAATGGTGTTCAGGAAGTCTGCCCTTCACTCACAGTCTGTAATTTCATCGTGACCGCGTGAATGGCTCCGCTTGTTATATGCTCGTTTAAAATCTTGTAGATCGCCTGTTGGCGCTTGACTGCGTTCAAACCCTCAAACATATCGCCGACAATCTGCACAAGATATTTACCATCGCCACCTTCAACTGTGATCTGACAATCGGAAAGTTCTGCATTCAACAGAGCGGTAATTTGACTCGCGTCCAATCTAATACTCCAATCTATTTCCAGGCGTCGAGTACTGCATCGATGTCATTATTGTTCTGAGTCATGAGGGAAGAGAATTGGGTAAAATACTGGCGGCCCAGGTTGATTCCAGCGAGGCTTAAGTTTTTCAGCTTCCACTGGTCGTTTTCATTTAGAAACATCTGATACTGCAGACGGATATTGGAATCTCCGCCGCGCAACTCCATACCTACTACGGTATCGGCACGAGGATCGGCATCTGCATTACTTGCAGGCAAGAAAACCAATTCTTGCCCTTCATAGGAAACGAGCGAGGCACCGTAGAATCGAGTTAGAGTAGTTTTCAGGATATTTGCAAATCGCTGCTTCTGCGCATCGGTCGCGGAAGCGGCGTAGCGATTCATCACAACTACCGCAACGGCGTTAAAATCCACGAATGTATCCAGCACTTCTTCAATAGCGGCGAAGTAGCTTTCGCGATCTGTTAGAAACAAGGAACGCGACTGGGTTACCGCGTCCAGCAGCGCATTGACACCGATCTCAGCGGTTTCGGCAGCAGTGCGTTCCTGCCCATAGCTCAGCGCCGGCAGCATACCCAATAAGACGAAAATGACTATAAATTTATTCAATGATTTCATTTGCTTACCCTTTGTCTTAACATGAGTCTTAACGTGAAGTCAGACCTCAAAACCCACAAATCGAATAGCTACAGGCATCAAAATACATAAAATGAGCTGAATGTGGACTGAACCCCACAAGCAATTGCACAGTTTACATGAATTGAGCAGTGCAATAAATTATTACTTGCAAAGCACTCAAAACAACCTTCTAATTGCGTGCTTACTCTATATGCATTAAGAATACTTCGTATATGTTCCTCGACACAGTCATCATCGTTCTCGGATTCGTTGGTTTAATCTGGGGGGCGGACAAATTTGTATTTGGCGCTTCCGTTGTAGCGCGAAATTTCGGGGTTTCCCCGCTGATGATTGGGTTAACCATCGTCGCCTTCGGCACATCTGCCCCAGAGATATTTTCATCCGCTGTTTCCGCTATCAAAGACAAGCCCGAATTGGCTATCGGCAATGCCCTCGGGTCCAATCTTTTCAACATCGGCATAGCCCTCGGTATCGCCGCTTTAATAAGCCCTCTCAAGCCGCCAGAATCTTTAATCAATAAAGAGATTCCTGCATTGCTTTTAGTCACGTTCGTGACCGGTGCATTGTTTATAGATCTTTTTCTCGGCGTATTCGACGCCGTCTTGTTAATCGTCATTACCTTTTACTTTGGCTACAAATTATTTCGAAAAAAAGTTAAAACCGGCGTGTTACCAGAACTCAATAACGAAACTCTAAGCGAAGTCAGCAGCCTGCAAGCCGCGGCCTATTTAGTGTTAGGTCTTGCCCTGCTGGTACTCAGCGCTGAGGCACTGGTTTCAGCCGCTACATCGATCGCCGAATCTCTCGGTGTTTCCACCGCCATCATCGGTCTCACTGTCGTCGCCCTAGGCACCAGCCTCCCCGAGCTCGCCGCTTCGGTTACCTGTGTCCTCAAGGGACATCACGATCTCGCAATAGGAAATATTGTTGGATCGAACATTCTAAATTTACTCATGGTATTACCTTTTCCAGGTTTGTTTGCGCCAGGCTTGATCGAACCCGCCCTACTCTATCGCGACTATGCAGGCGTGTTGTTACTGACACTGCTGCTGGCCTATTTCTGTTACGTGGGAATCAAGAAGGGAAAAATGATCAGTCGGCCCAATGGCGCCATATTCATATCTATCTATCTTGGCTGGTTTGGCATCATGCTGTATCAGATCTAAGAGCTTCTGACGAAGTAGTCTGCCGCGCCCTTGTAAGGTATGATCTACCCACTATGACTAGCGATTCCCCTCTCATCTCCAGCGCTCGAAGAACTATAGAAATCGAAAACCGGGCTGTATCTGCCCTGCTGGATCGTATCGATGCAAACTTCGTAAAGGCCTGCAAAATAATTCTGTCCTCAAAGGGTCGCGTCGTCGTTATCGGCATGGGAAAGTCAGGACATATTGGCAGAAAGATAGCCGCAACCCTCGCCAGCACAGGCACAACCGCCATGTATGTGCATCCCGCCGAGGCCAGTCATGGCGATATCGGCATGATAACCGCAGATGACGTAGTCCTCGCCCTGTCCAATTCTGGCACCACCGAAGAAATCTTATCGCTGCTACCAATACTGAAGCGAAAGGGCGTCCCGCTCATAAGCCTGACCGGCGACGCCAACTCCGAATTAGCCAAAACGGCCTCCGCCAACCTCGATGCAAGGGTGGATGAAGAGGCATGCCCACTTGGCTTGGCACCCACCTCCAGCACGACGGCCGCGCTTGTCCTGGGCGATGCCCTCGCTATGGCTCTGTTGGAGGCAAGAGGTTTTACTCGCGACGATTTTGCAATCTCCCATCCAGGCGGAAACCTGGGCAGACGCCTCCTGGTTAAGGTGAAAGACGTCATGCACTCAGGCGATGCCATACCAAAGGTTATTAGCGGCACATCGTTAGTCGAAGCGCTGCTGGAAATGAGCAGCAAGGGCTTCGGCCTTACAACCATCGTTGACAACAACGGGGATCTTCTCGGCGTTTTCTCCGATGGGGACCTGCGGCGTACGATCGATTCAGGAAAGAGCATACAAGAGACCGTCATCGACGATGTCATGTCACCCGACTTTAAATATATAGACGCAAATTCCCTCGCCGCCGAAGCCGCAAGAATCATGCAAGAATCGAATGTCTATGTGCTCATCGTAAAGAGCGAGTCGAATGCAGTTGAAGGCATGCTGAAGATGCACGACCTGCTTCAGTCAAATGTGGTCTAAGCGAGAGGAACAGATGCTTTTTAGTGTCACCAAACAACAGGCCCTCGAAGCGGCGCGCAAGATCAAACTACTCTTGCTGGATGTCGATGGCATTCTTACTGATGGCCGACTCTATTTCTCCAATTCGGGAGAAGAGATCAAGGCGTTCCATTCCCTTGATGGGCATGGAATCAAGATGCTCATGAACGCCGGCATTGCAGTAGGGATAATAACTGGGCGCAATTCCAGCATCGTCGCCAAACGAGCCGCCGATCTCGGCATCGAAATTCTCTATCAAGGCCGCGAAGACAAGATCGATGTCCTCACAGAAATCAGCGGTCAGCGAGGGTTCGCGCTCGAATCTATTGGCTATGCCGGAGACGACCTCCCCGACTTGCCGGTACTGCAAGCGGTTGGTTTAAGCTTCTCAGTACCTGGAGCCCACCCTAGCGTGCAAGACGCAGTCGATATAGTTACCACGCGCGGTGGCGGAGAAGGTGCCGTCAGAGAAATAAGCGATTTTATTTTACACGCGCAAGGAAGCTAGCCTCATTCCAAACAAGTTCGCCTTGGCGCTACAGCGATTTAAAAAAGCCAGTCTACTGCATCCTGCCTCGTATAAATTGAACCACGAACCGCGCTATTCATGATAGGCTTCAATCACTTGCAATTGAACTTCAACAGCAAAACACCATGCGCCGAATTAGCCTGATCATGATTCCCGGAATTATCGCCATAGCTCTATTCGTTGGCTTAAACACCTTCGAAACATTGAGCAATGACTCAGCTACACAGCTCTCTGGGCCCCAATTAAATTTCAATGCCTATTCAGAAGGCATTAATACAATACTGTACGATACTGATGGCAAAATTAATTACACCTTGCAGGCACAGCGACAGGTTCACTATAACGACGACACGACAGAATTAGACAAGCCCCTTATCAGACTCTTCCAGGACGGCGCCTCGCGCTGGAATATCGTCGCCAATTCCGGCAGAATTTCCTCCGCTGAATCCACCGCAGCGACGTCAGTCGACAAGATAGACCTGCTAGGAAATGTTCAGGTCTATGGCCTGGATGAACTGGGCAACAGAACCCTAATGTTTTCTGAATTTCTAACACTTAACCCGGATACGGAAATTCTGGAGACCGATCAAGCGGTTTCTGTAGTAACACAATCTATGGAACAATCGTCTACTGGTATGATAGCCAAGCTTAGACAGGACGAAATAACCTTCCTGCGTGATATAAAGGGTCGCTATGAACAGGCAACAAACTAATCGATTTGCACTGCTTATGGCGGCATTTAGCCTCGTCGGCCCTTTGCAGACAGTATCTTCGGCACTCGAAACAGACAAGAATCAGGAAATGCTCTGGAGCGCTGACGGCGACTCACGAATGAGCATTGAAAACGGAGTACGTCTGGTTGAGATGTCAGACAATGTGATAATCACGCAGGGCACGCTAGAAATCCGTGGTGATGCGGCTACTATCGAATACAACATCAGCAACAACGCGGTGAGCAGGGTAACAGTAACCGGATCACCGGCGTACTACCAACAACAGCTCGATTCCAGCGATGCACCCGTGAAAGGCTCGAGCAGAACGCTCTCCTTCTACTCCGATGAAATCGATGGCACTACGGTCATCGAACTCATCGGCGAAGCGGTGATCGAATCCCCAACCGCCAATCTCAGATGTAGCGCCATCGTGTATATCGCCGAGCAAGACCTTATCCGTGAAGCACCCGGTCCATGCAGCGGCGTGTTCAACTCTACGAATCGATAAAAATATGTTAGAAGCGCGCAGCCTTGCCAAGAGTTATAAGAACAGAGAAGTCGTGCGCGATGTCTCCATCTCGATTAAGCAGGGTGAAATAGTTGGCCTGCTCGGCCCAAACGGTGCAGGAAAAACAACCTGTTTCTATATGATCGTCGGGCTGGTCTCGGCCGACAAGGGGCAGGTACTTCTCGATAACGAGGACATTACCGAAGCTCCCATACATCTCAGAGCCGGTCATGGCTTGGCCTACCTGCCGCAAGACTCCTCCATCTTCCGCACCCTCAGTGTTGAAAACAATATCCTTGCTATCCTTGAGACGCGCCGCGATCTCAGCAGTGCCGAGAAGCAAACGAAATTAGAGTCGTTACTGAAAGAGTTCAATATTCAGCATATTCGCCATAATAAGGGCATGAGTCTCTCTGGCGGCGAGCGCAGAAGAACCGAGATCGCACGCACTCTGGCTACCGATCCAAAGTTTATCTTGCTCGACGAACCCTTCGCTGGCGTGGATCCAATATCGGTAAGTGATATAAAGCAGATTATCCAGCATTTGAAACAGCGCAACATTGGCATCCTGCTTACCGACCACAATGTTCGTGAAACATTGGACATCTGCGAGAAAGCCTACATCGTCAGTGAAGGGCAAATTATTGCCGAGGGTAGCACCAATGACATCCTCGCCAACGCGAAAGTGAGAGAAGTATACCTGGGCGAGCAGTTCCAAATATGAGCCAGTACACCGCCTGGCAGCGGTAAACCCCGAGCAGTAAAATCCAGAAAATCAACCATAATCAACCCCAAATAGCTCCCAAAAAGGCTATGCATAGCAGGCATGAATCTTGCTATAATCAATGACTTCATTGTTCACTAGATGGTTACAAGAAGCTTAAAAACAGTACTAACCCCCACTCGCCATTTAAGATGTCCTCCCCATGAAACTTTCGCTTCAGCTCAAGCTAGGTCAGCAACTGACCATGACTCCCCAGCTGCAGCAAGCTATTCGCCTTCTGCAACTCTCTACACTGGATCTACAACAGGAAATCCATCAGGCGCTGGAATCCAATCCTATGTTGGAGCTGATCGAGAATAATGACGAAGAAGAGAATTCGAATACTGACGAAGATTCATCAGAGATGGATCGGAACCAACGAGAAAAGGCGGAGCCTGCGACATCGACCCGCGACAATGCCGAGCTCAATAGCGACGACACGAACTGGCAGAACGATATCCCCAGTGATCTAGGCGTGGATACAAACTGGGATGATATTTATCCCGGCACTTCCACACAGACCAGCTCCTACGATGGCGATTCCAGCGATTTCGAGTCGCGCACGAGCGCCGAAGGCACGCTACAGGATCATCTACTCTGGCAACTTAATCTGACCCACATGTCAGAACAGGACAATTCGATTGCTCTCGCCATCATTGATGCTATAGACACCAACGGCATGCTCACCGTCGATCTGGAGTCCATCCACAGCGGCTTCGACAGCGACCTGGAAATAGAAATGGATGAAATCCTCGCCGTCCTGCATCGGGTGCAACAATTCGATCCAATAGGCGTTGGCTACAGAGATCTCTGCGAATGCCTGATGCTACAGCTCGCACACATCCACACGCCTGGGCTCGAAAAGGCAGTCTCCAATGCCAAACAAGTTATCAGTCAGCATATTGACCTTTTGGGAAATCGCGACTACGCGCAGCTGATGCGGCGCACGAAATTAAAAGAGAATGAGCTAAGCGAAGCCATCTCAATTATCGAAAGCCTGAATCCTCGGCCCGGCGCAAGTATCTGCCCACCGTCAACGAGCTACGTAGTGCCCGACGTAATCGTGAGCAAGGACACATCAACAGGTAAGTGGAAAGTGGAACTGAATCCAGAGACAGCGCCAAAAATACGTATAAATAGTGGCTACGCGGCTCTGGTAAAACGAGCCGACACCAGCGACGACAACAACTACCTGCGTGACAACCTGCAAGAGGCCAAGTGGTTTATAAAAAGCCTGCAGAGTCGCAATGAGACGCTGATGAAAGTCTCCACGCGGATCGTCGAGCATCAGAAAGGTTTTCTGGAGTACGGTGAAGAAGCCATGAAGCCACTCGTGCTTCACGACATCGCCGAAGCCGTTAGCATGCACGAATCCACGATATCCCGGGTGACAACACAGAAGTACATGCATACCCCCCGAGGAATATTCGAGTTAAAGTATTTTTTCTCTAGCCATGTCTCTACCAAGGGCGGCGGCGAATGCTCTTCCACGGCGATTCGTGCGATCATACGCAAGCTGGTGGCGGCGGAGAATACCAAGAAGCCCCTCAGTGACAGCAAGATCACCGACCTATTGGAAGAGAAAGGCATTAATGTGGCTAGACGCACTATCGCCAAGTATAGAGAATCACTATCGATTCCTCCTTCTAACGAGCGCAAGCGTCTAGCCGGTTAGTGCGCCGCTTCAACGAACCATCAACTTAACTAACTGATACACAGATTTAGAGAACGTACAGTAATGCAATTGGAAGAAATACTCAGCCCCGACCGATGCCATTGCCGAATCGAGGGCATCAGCAAGAAAAGAATACTCAGCAAGGTTAGTGAAATAATCTCGGAGAACATCGACTCGCTGGAAGCTTCGGACGTATTTGATGGCCTGATGGCTCGTGAACAACTCGGTACAACTGGCTTGGGAAATGGTATAGCGATACCTCACTGTCGCCTCGCTCCCTGCGAAAACATCATAGGAGCTTTAATCACCTTAGACAAACCCATTGATTTCGATTCGATAGACGGCAAGCCCGTGGATATACTGTTCGTCCTTATTGTTCCCCATGAGGAAAACGATGAGCACGTAAAAACTCTTGCGGGCCTCGCCGCCCTATTTAACGACGAGGATTTTTGCTACACAATACGGCACACTCACGATAGCGAAGACTTATACAATATCGCCATCACTTATTAGGACTGGAAATTCTGTAACAGCTCTGGCTTTTGGACTGTTCCAAGATCGGGTTGAAGAAAATGAAGCTAACAATCATCAGCGGTAGATCGGGCTCTGGCAAGAGTACCGTCTTGCACATCCTGGAAGATCGTGGCTACTATTGCATCGACAACCTACCAGCGAGTCTGCTACCAGCGCTGGCAGATCGCATCTCGAACGATGATTCACACCTTGCGAATATCGCAGTTAGTATAGACGCCAGAAATATCTCTGCCGACTTGCAGAACGCACCTGAGATCATTAGCGAACTTCAGGCGCGGGACTTACCTACAGAGATAGTTTTCCTCGACGCCAATAGCCAAACTTTGCTGGAGCGCTTCAGCGAGAGCCGCCGCAAGCATCCCCTAACAACAGAATCAATCGATCTGCGAGAAGCTATCGACATCGAATCGGAATTGCTCGAGCCAATCTCGATCATGGCAAACCTGGTGATCGATACCAGCACCATGTCTCTGCATCAGCTACGCGATCTGATAAAGAACCGACTGCTCGAGAACAGCGAACCTCGTATGGCGCTTCAGTTCCAGTCTTTCGGCTTCAAGAACGGAGTGCCAGTCGATGCCGACCTGGTCTACGACGTGCGCTGTCTTCCCAATCCCTATTGGGATACATCGCTACGGTCCTTAACGGGGCTACATAAAGATGTAACTCAATATCTAGAGTCCCAGCAAGAGGTTCAGGATATGTATAATGACATACGAAGTTATCTCGAGAAATGGCTACCTAAGTACGAAAGCAATAATCGCAGTTACATCACAGTTGCTGTAGGCTGCACTGGCGGACAACACCGATCCGTCTACATTAGCGAGAAGCTAGGTAAATTCTTCTCGACCAAGGTCAAAAATGTTCAGATCCGACATCGCGACCTCGGCTAGGGTCTGGAATGAAATTACAGCAAAAAATCGGACGAGATGATAGATAACGACTCATGTTGAAAGAGAAAGCCACAATCATTAATAAAGCAGGCCTCCATGCACGGGCCGCTGCCAAATTAGTCCAATTAACCGGGGCCTTGGAAAGTGCAGTGCGAATCGGCCATGAAAAGATGGTGGACGGCAAGAGCATCCTTTCTCTGATGATGTTAGCAGCCGTGCAGGGTACGGAATTATCGATCGAGGTGAGCGGTCCGGATGAGGAGAACGCCATGTCTGCGATTCTTGCCCTTATCGAAAACCGCTTCGATGAACCCGAATAAAAGACAAATCAGTTAAACCCCAGTCCCACCCCACTGACTCTTGCTCCATGTGTCAGCGAAATCAGGTCGGTTCTGTTAAACTACCTCAGTTCTCTTAACTTTCTTTTGGCTGTAGAATTGCGCAGACCCGCGTTGGCGCTAGTCTAGCCAGCCACAAGCGTTCTCTTTTATACCGGTTTGCCATATCGCGCATACCTCAATCTGAGCATAAGGCCAAGTAATACGATGTCTCAAGCCAAGGAAACTCAATCTCAGGGCACTGTCGCGCTTGAACTCAATCAAGCACTGGACAGCGGCTCCCTCTATGAGGTTCGACAGCTACTGAAGACGCTGCCGAGTGCCGGCATCGCTCATCTGCTCGAATCCTCGCCGCCGAAGACGCGAAACGTGCTATGGCAGCTGATCGACAAAGATGCCGAGGGTGAGGTTCTACAGGATTTAAACGAAGAGCTCCAATACGAAATTCTCAGCGAGCTGGACGCGCAACAGGTCTTCGAATTGACCGAAGGTCTGGAAACCGACGATCTGGCTGATATTCTGCAGCAGTTACCCGACCAGGTAACCCTGGAAGTGCTACGAGCGATGGACGAGCAGGATCGGCAGCGAGTCGAATCCATTCTCTCCTTCGATGAAGACACGGCAGGTGGCATGATGAATACGGATACGATATCCGTACGTCCCAGCCACACTCTGGAACTCGTCTTGCGTTATCTACGGCGCCACGAGAGTCTGCCGGACATGACCGACAATATACATGTCGTCAATCGTGCGGACAAATTTCTGGGCATCTTGCCGCTGCGAAAACTGCTGGTCTCCGCCCCGAACACAGCTGTTAAGGACATCATGCGCGAGGATATCGACGCCATACCCGTCGATATGGCAGCCACTCAGGTAGCCCAGCTGTTTAAGCAGAACGATTGGGTATCGGCCCCGGTTGTTGATAGCAAGGGCAAGCTCGTCGGCCGGATTACGATCGATGACGTGGTCGATGTCATCAAGGACAACGCCGAGCACTCACTGATGAGCATGGCTGGCCTCGATGAAGAAGACGACAGCTTCGCGCCAACCTTCAAAACTGCAAGACGCCGCGCGCTCTGGTTAGGCGTCAATCTGATGACGGCTGTTTTCGCATCGGGGGTTATTTACCTGTTTCAGGACACACTGGACCAGGTTGTCTATCTCGCCGTGCTCATGCCGATCGTTGCAAATATGGGAGGCGTAGCTGGCACCCAGACCTTGACACTTGTCATACGGAGTCTGGCGCTTGGCCACATTAGCCCGTCGAACAGTCGCTGGCTGCTAGTGCGGGAACTCGGTGTGGCAGGGTTGAATGGCGCTGCCTGGGCCATAGTCATCGCGGCCATAACCTACGCCTGGTATGGGGATTCCCAACTCAGCTTAATCATCGGCGCGGCGATGCTGATCAATCTCGTCGTGGCTGCTCTTGCTGGTGCTTATCTTCCACTATTTCTCAATCGCGTGAAAATCGACCCCGCCCTCGCCGGCTCGGTCGCTCTGACGACGATAACCGATTCAGTCGGCTTCTTCGTCTTTCTCGGATTGGCACAGATCTTCTACTTGTAGTTACTATGAAAACGACCATAGAGCCAGAATCAGATAGCGAGCTGCCGAGCAAATCACATCTCAAGCGGCAAGCTACAGAATTACAAGATCTCGGCAAGAGGCTCACCACCTACAGCACGGCGAAACTACGGAAACTGCCAGTGACCGAAACGTTAATTGCCGCTATCGAAGAATTTAATCGGCTCCCTAACAGCCATGGTGCGCAGCGACGGCAGCTACAGTTCATCGGCAGATTGATGCGCGATATCGACTATGACGCGGTAGTTGATGCGATTGAGGGTCTGGAAACCGTCCACCTCAAGAAACAGAAGAAGCCATCAGCAACCAAACTGTTAGGCGCTAGCATATTGGAATCCGGTGATTCGCAAATCAACGCGGCGCTGGAACAACATCCAACGCTGGAACGGCAAACCCTACGTCAACTGTATCGCGAATACCACCGCGCCGACGAAGCGGGTAGGGATAAGTACAAGATTAAACTACAGAATTACCTGCAAAAGCAGATCCCAACCTAGCACTCGCAGCGCTTTTTAAGCGCCCAAGACTGCAGGCCCAGCCTGCGCATGCCCTCCTATACCCTGCCCATTTTAGGTGATAAACTCTTTGCAAATTAATAAGCTACGCTGCAATTTCAGAGCAAAAATCGAGCCACTCACCCAATAACAAGAAGAGGATGTCCATGTCTGACTCAAGCGCTCACTCCTACTGGAAAGCTAATATACGCTTAGTATTATCACTTCTAGCCGTGTGGTTTTTTATCTCTTTCGGTTGCGGAATTCTCTTCGTCGACACTCTCGACACAATTCGATTCGGCGGTTTTAAACTGGGCTTTTGGATCGCTCAGCAGGGGTCCATATACGTTTTCGTAATTCTCATTCTGATCTACATACGGGCTATGGATAAGCTGGATAGCAAATACAATCTCGAATCTGCCGATGAAGCCACCGCCGCTTTGGAGGATTCAAAGTGAGCGTGCAAATCTGGACGTATATATTTGTCGCTCTCTCATTCAGTCTCTATATCGGCATCGCCATATGGTCTCGTGCCGGTTCCACGAAAGAATTCTATGTGGCTGGAGGCGGTGTACCACCGCTGGCGAACGGCATGGCTACGGCGGCGGACTGGATGTCAGCCGCTTCGTTCATATCCATGGCAGGGCTCATTTCATTTTTGGGCAGAGACGGCACCTTCTACCTGATGGGTTGGACTGGCGGCTATGTATTGCTCGCGCTGCTGTTAGCACCCTATCTGAGAAAGTTTGGCAAGTTTACGGTCCCGGATTTTATTGGAGATCGCTTCTACTCGCAGACCGCTAGATTGATCGCGGTGTTCTGCGCGATTGCCATTTCGTTTGTCTATGTCTGCGGCCAGATGCAGGGCGCTGGCATCGTATTCTCACGCTTCCTGGAAGTCGATTTCACCACAGGTGTGTTGATCGGCATGACAATCGTTTTCTTCTATGCCGTATTAGGCGGAATGAAAGGCATAACCTACACACAGGTCGCGCAATACTGTGTATTGATCTTCGCCTTCATGGTGCCGGCGATCTTCATCTCCATCATGATGACCGGACAACCCATCCCCCAGATTGGCTTTGGCTCCGAGCTAACCGAAGCCTACGGTGGCGGCTACCTGTTGGACCGACTGGATGGCCTTAGCGAACAACTTGGCTTTGCAACCTACACACAGGGCCAACGCAGCACCCAGGATGTGTTCTTTATAACCGCCGCCTTGATGTTTGGCACTGCCGGTCTGCCCCATGTAATCATTCGCTTCTTCACCGTCCCGAATGTGCGAGATGCACGCAAATCAGCCGGCTATGCACTGGTATTCATAGCAATCCTGTACACCACCGCGCCCGCAGTCGCTGCCTTCGCCCGCACCAATCTCATTAATACGGTGAGCAACGCTGAATACGAGGCGGTCCCGGAATGGTTCAGCAAATGGGAGGGCACCGGCTTAATAACATTTGATGACAAAAACAACGACGGTCGCATTCAATACGTAGGCGATCCGGTTGCCAACGAACTCGACGTAAATAGAGACATCATGGTGCTCGCAAACCCAGAGATCGCCGAACTGCCGAACTGGGTGGTTGCCCTTGTGGTTGCTGGTGCACTGGCAGCAGCCCTGTCGACGGCCGCCGGCCTATTGCTGGTAATATCGACCTCGGTGGCGCACGATATGATGAAACGCACCTTCATGCCGGATATAACTGAGAAACAGGAACTCGCCTACGCGCGGATATCGATCTTCGTCGCCGTGCTGATTGCGGGATATTACGGGATCAATCCGCCTGCCTATGTGGCACAGGTGGTCGCCTTCGCCTTCGGGCTGGCGGCCGCCTCATTCTTTCCGGCGATTGTATTGGGAATCTTCCAGAAGCGCATGAACAAAGAGGGCGCCATCGCGGGCATGATCGTCGGCTTTACTTTTACCGCGCTGTACATCGTCTACTTCAAGCTAATCAATCCGGCCGCAGACAATGCAGATAGCTGGTGGTTAGGAATTTCGCCGGAAGGCATAGGGTCTCTAGGCACACTGGCGAACCTGATGGTCGCCTTGATAGTAGCGAAGTTCACACCAGAGCCACCACTTGAGGTGCAGGAAATCGTGGAGAACATTCGCTTGCCTGGTGAGATCGTCGCCAGGTAGTCAAGACTGGCCAGTCAGACACGGCCAGAGCTCAGAACTTCATGAGCCGTACTGGCTGTAGTAGATGGCGTTTAAGTCTTATGCTTGCCATGCTCAGTTTCTTCCCAATACTTCGTCACTGTCTGCTTCATCTCTTTGTGCATGAACAAGATACCGATTAGATTCGGCACCGTCATTAGCACGATCGTAATCAGTGCCACGTTCCACACTATGGTCGTGTCGGCTAAGGCCGCATAGAAGAAGCCCAAAACATAGACCACTCGATAGGGCAATACCGATTTCGGACCTAACAGATAGGTCATGGCTCTATCGCCATAATAGGACCAGGCGATCGCCGTAGAGAACGCGAATAACATCAAGCCTATGGATACAATGTATTTGCCGTAATCACCAAACAAGCCCTGTGTATAAGCCATCGTTGTCAGCGGAACGGAGTGCAGTAAGGACCTTCCCGATACTGTGACGTCGGTATCGTCCAGCCTGCCATCAGAAACAGTGACCTGCCCCGTTATCGGCTCACCACTCCTCGAATAGATAACATTCTCCGCCACGGACCGGGAACTCATCAAGGTAAAATCCTGATTATTATCAGCGACTTGGCCATTCAGAAGCGATATCTCACCGGAATAACTGCTGGCAGTCGATTCATCTCCATTCAGGTAGGCGAACAGCTGGGTAACGTCCTCGGCATTTGACTCTTCATAGAAACCGGCGACGAAAGTCATGTCAGCGCGCTGAAATTGATTCTCAAACTTCTGCATCCAAACGCCGGATGAAAGTATCACAAGGCCAGTGATGGTACAGATGACGATCGTGTCTATAAAAGGCTCGAGGATTGACACCATGCCCTCGTCGGCAGGTTCATCGGTTCTCGCCGCGGCGTGGGCGATCGGAGCTGACCCCTGCCCGGCCTCGTTGGAATACAAACCGCGGTTAACACCGCGATCGAACGCGTAGGCAAAAGTTGCACCAAGGAACCCGCCAGTAGCGGCTGAGCCGGTAAACGCATCGGAGAATATAGAAACGAATGAGGGGATGATATTTCCAATGTTTGGCAATATTACGGCGAAGGCACCGACTAGATAGATCACCGCCATTGTAGGCACGATAGTGGCGGCTACTTTGGCGATGCGAGTAATACCACCGATGATCACGAGCGCCAGCAGGACAGACAATACACTGGCTGTGATGATTGGCTCCAGAGAAAAGGTGCTCTGCAGGCCTGCCGCGATGCTATTAATCTGTGGCAGATTACCGGTACCGAATGAACTCAGCACCGTCGCAATCGCAAACAGAATGGCCAGCCACTTCGCATTGAGACCCTTCTCCATATAATACATGGGCCCGCCAGCCATGGTGCCATCAGCAGTCTTGGTACGATACTTGTGCGAGAGAGTGACCTCGACAAATTTACTGGTCATACCGAAGAACGCTGTCATCCACATCCAGAACAGTGCCGCAGGCCCGCCGAGATGCAATGCCAGAGCTACGCCACCAATATTGCCGGTTCCAACGGTGCCGGAGAGTGCCGTCGCCAGAGCCTGAAAATGCGATGTGTCGCCCTGGGCACCGTCTTTGTCGAACTTGCCGGAGGTGACACCGATGGCATGCCTGAAATAGCGAATCTGGGGAAAGCCTAAATAGAGAGTGAAAAACACCCCAGTGGAGAGCAGCAGCGCCGGGAACCAAATCGCACTGCCTAGATAACCGTCTATGAAAATCAGAAAATCATTAACCGCGTCCAATGTAATACCCCGCTTGTTCTAATCTCGTTAATCTGGCAGCTAGCACCTAGTCTTATTATTAATCGTCGCTAATCGATATCGAAGGGCCGTCGCCCCCTACCCCTTCGAGACGCAGCTCGACGTTCGTCGCCAACTCCATGTACGCCTTGGTAGCGACGTGATCTGCATTCGATGCTACCACAGGATTACCCGCGTCCGTTGTTTCTCGAATAGTTAAATTCAGTGGCAACCGGCCAATCACATCCACAGAGTATTCGGCCGACAATCTGTCTCCGCCACCACTGCCGAAGATTGCCTCCTCATGCCCACATTTCGAGCAGCTGTGGCTGCTCATATTTTCAACGACGCCCAATATTGGCACATCAACCTTCCTGAACATCTCAATGCCCTTGCGTGCATCCAGCAGCGCCACATCCTGCGGCGTGGTCACGATCACGGCACCACTCACCCTCACCGATTGCGCCAGGCTCAACTGAATGTCCCCGGTTCCCGGCGGCATATCGACGATCAGATAGTCCAACTCTGACCAGGCCGTATCATTCAATATCTGGTTGAACGCCGAAATTATCATCGGAGCACGCCACACCATGGCGGTTTTCTGATCGACCAGAAAACCCATTGAATTACACTCAATGCCGTGGGCCACCAATGGCAACATGTATTTCTTATCCTGAATCTTTGGTCGTGTCCCGGCGGGCACTCCCATCATCAGGGGAAGACTGGGTCCATAGATGTCTGCATCTAAAATGCCCACCTTCCTGCCAAGTTTAGACAGCGCGACAGCAAGGTTCACCGCTGTTGTGGATTTCCCCACGCCACCTTTCCCGGAAGCTACACAGACAATATGGTTAATCTTTTCTATACTTCTCACAACTCTTCCCTATTCAACTACAATTTCTCGAGGCGCTCCATTTAGTATTACCCAGCCGCCAATGCAGCATATCACCCCTATTAGAGCTAAGGCTGCGCCTCAATGCACGGCCTCGATTATCTTTGATTGCTCGTGAAAAATCCAAGGAGACAAAGAGCTGCGAGCTAAATTGCCGACGAAAATACTCCGCCCGCGGCAATTCACTATGTAAATCGTGCAAATTCAAGTAAATCCGCCCAAGAGGTCATAATCCAGGTAAATTGAGAATGACAGCTTAGCGACTTGACCGCTAGAATCAAGATCATGCAAAGAGCCTTAACACTATATCCCGCATTGGTCTTGATTGGCTGCGCCGCACTGCCCTTTATAGCGGCATCGGAGCAATTGGAAGAAACCAAAGTCAAATTTGCCTTCTACTCTTCCGCCTGGGGCGAGAACACCGACGACGGTCTGCGTCTGGTCGCCTATAACCAAACTACGACGGCCATTCGACTAAACAGCATCGAACTGCACAGCAGTGCCGAGCAGCCAGCATCTACCCATATCGAGATCGACCTGGAAGTGCCCGTAGGCGGCTATGCCGATAAAGAGTTAGCCTACATAGACCTGCTCAGCGGTGACGAATGCATCGACAGAACCATGCAGGAGAACTGGAGGCTGGTAGAGATATCGAACTACACCCTAAACCCGTCGGTAAGAAACCTGATCATCGAGAATACCGATTCGTTTCGCATCTATCAGTGCGTCTTAACGGTATCCACATCCTGGACCAGTCTGGATAGCAATCAACTACACGAATACACCGAATGGGTGCTATTTCATTTCGAGACGCGCAGAGATTTGTAGAACAACGCACTTGAAAAACTCAGACGAAAAAAAGCCCAGTACTTGCGTGCTGGGCTTATTTATTTGGTGGAGGCGCGGGTGTTTACACAAAAGTCAGGACATTCTCCCTGGCGCAAGCGCATTCACATATCGTGCGATATATTATGGGCTACTATAACCAACTAAGACCACATGTAGCTAACAAGGGGTTAACCCCGGGAAACGAAACTGAGGCTTGGTACTTAAGAGCCTCTTAACTTGTGGCCAAAAACACTGAGCCACTACACTTACAGGGTCTGCAAATATACAGACACTACCCAATGTAAGTGAATCCCTGGCAGTTTAACCCACTCGAAATTCAAAAGAGCCTCCCAATAAAAGTCGGTTAGCCGCAATGCTCACTCAAATTAAACTGACAATACTCGCTTCTTAATACCTCAATTTCTTGGTACATCGACATTTCAATGTAGTGATCATAGAGCTTTTCAAAAAGAATTTCAGATAATTTGTTACGATCTAAAGCGTGAATTAGTGCAGCAGCAGCCTCATCATCCGATTCTAAATAGAACAATAGATCAGCATATCTCGCATATATAAGTTCTTCATCAGGCCTCAATTCCACCAAGCCTGATTCTGAGGCGCCGAAAATTGACTCTGCTTGTTGTACAGCAAATTGGATAATTTCAAGTGAAGCGTCAATATTACTGACATTCTGATAAGCAATAGATAGCAGGTAGTAAGAGGTAAAATCGTAGGGGTTAATCTCTATCACAGATTGAAATTCGTCTATCGCTTTCCCATATTTTTGTTGGAAAAGAGCTATTCTACCGGAAATCAACAACGCTTCTAGATTATTACTTTCTTGATCCAATACTCGAGTAACTACATCCTCCGCTTCGGACACTTCTTTTAGTTTTGTTAAACATTGACCCTTGAATGCCATATCCGAATTTGACAGCTCACTACTATCTAAAATTTCCAGTGCAGCATTTAGTGTTTCAATATCAGCAGTTGTATTTGACCAATCTTGTAAACTATATTCGTTATCAAACGTACAGATTGAATACATCTCAGCTGTGAAGTCTGAAATCGCGGAGCCAGCCGGCGTGCAATTTGAAATAAATACCACAATAATCATTAAGGAATTAATTCTACGCTTCATATCAATATGTTCCTCGTTCAATTAACACCCAGCCAGGCCTACTTACTGGCCGGTGATCTAAAACCAAATTTAACGGGGTTATACACCCATTTTGTGGATACCTATATCCTTCTATCTGATATTTACTCGAATCGTGACACTCACCTTTCGCTGCAGAAAGCCGACTCAAAGTGCTTCGATGAGCCTTCATGCGAGAAATCATATTTCCTTGACACTGCATAGATGCCATTTCGTTCATCACTGCAAAAAGATCTCCGGCTGAATTTTTCAATGACGTATTCACATTGGGTGTGACAGCCTCCCGCTTACCATTTAAATCTATGTAGAATGTCGGTCTATTCAGTGCATATACGTACCCACTTGGCCCACCAGCCAACCCAATCGGATCACTCTCAACATACCTTCCGAGAGAAGAGTCATAATCCCGGAAATAATTGTAATGCAGCCCGGTTTCATCATCTTTGTACTGCCCCGGAAACCGAA
>JBBDIR010000026.1:81241-132850 GCA_040880325.1 Pseudohongiellaceae bacterium | reverse complement strand
TCTCTCACCCTACGGGCAGCCTTCGGCTGTCTGCGGAGCTACGCTCCTTTGATTCGAGATTTGGCTTAGAGCCCTTCGGCTGTCTCCGGAGCTACGCTCTTGTCGAAGCGGCAGCTTCTGTGCGCTGCCTGGGTCGTCATGTAAAGCGTCGCATTAGCGCGGTGTTCTTAGCAGGCTCTGTCCGGACAGGAGTGATTCAGTATTTGGCTAAGCCAAATACCAGGTACCACTGGGTCGAATGACGTTCGGTGATAACCATGGCGCTACTTTAACGAATCTGGATCGTAGCCCTTCGGGGCAGCCTTCGGCTGTCTGCGGAGCTACGCTCCTTTCGAACGAGAATCTGTCATCTCCTGTCCGGGACACCAAAAAAAACCCGCATAAGCGGGTTTTATTTGGTGTCCCGGACAGGAGTCGAACCTGTGACCTGCCCCTTAGGAGGGGGCCGCGCTATCCAGCTGTGCCACCGGGACTTGGGGGCGCAAGTATAGCATCGGGTCTGTTGGTTTTTATACTTTGGCGGCCGAACGCATCTGTCGGCTAGCTAGCCCGGACTATTCATGAACGACCTACTGCGGACGCCGATATACCCACAAAGACAGCGCGTGCTCCCTCCAGGTCCTCGACGTACTATCAAGTACGCCTGCGCGCCTTCCAGTGTGCGCCACGCTGTCTTTGTGAGCATCTCTACGCCCTCGCTACGGCAGTGCATGAATAGTCCGGGCTAGGCTAGAATGGGGCACTTTTGTTATTAGTAAGTTTAGGTCTGGGTGATGAGTAGTGAATTAGAGTGGCTGTGTCGGCGGTTTGATGAATTGAATGTGGAAGATCTGTACCGCATTGTGCAACTGCGGGCCGAGGTCTTTATAGTTGAGCAGGACTGCGTGTATCAGGATGTGGATGGCTTCGATCAGCAGGCCTTGCATGTTATGGGCTTGCAGCCTGACGGGGACGAATTGCCGCTGGCCTGTTACGCGCGTTTGTTGGCGCCCGGCGTTAAATATGACGGTGCTTCGATCGGTAGAGTTGTGACACGAGACTCGGCGCGCGGCGCTGGCAGTGGCAAGGCGCTGATGGTCAATTCTATCGCTTATTGTCGGCAGCATTGGCCGGACAAGGCGATTACTATCTCGGCGCAGCAGTATCTGGAGAAATTCTATAACGAGCTTGGCTTTCTGACACAATCCGAGGCTTACAGCGAGGATGGCATTCCTCATATTCGAATGCAGCTTAATCCCTAGCGAGTTGTTCGACCTCTTCGAAAGTGTTCAGCGCCTGGGCATCCGTTGCGGGTCTCAGCGAACTCATGACAACGATGGTGAGTGATGCAAAGATGAAGCCCGGAACGATCTCGTAGAGGTCGAACAAGCCACCGCTTAGATTTGACCACAGTACAACTGTTACGGCTCCAACTATCATGCTTACTATGGCCGAAGAAGCTGTCATCTTGCGCCAGAACAGCGAGAACACAATGACTGGGCCGAAGGATGCGCCGAACCCTGCCCACGCATAGCTGACCAAGTCGAGCACCCTGCTCTGCCTGTCACTGGCAATGATCATCGCCAGAAGTGCAATAGCTATCACTGCTGAACGGCTCACCATGAGCAACTCTCTCTGTGTCGCCTGCGGTCTTAGAAAAACGCGATAAAAGTCTTCGCTAATCACAGACGAGGACACCAATAACTGTGAGTCTATGGTAGACATGATGGCGGAGAGTATGGCGGCAGTTATTATGCCGGCGACCCAGGGATTAAAAAGTTGTTGGCTAAGCGCGATAAACACCGTCTCGGGATTAGCCAGCGGGCTGTCTGCAAAATAAGCGATACCGGCAAGGCCTGTGGCCACCGAACCGATTAAGACCAGCACCATCCAAACCATGGCGATGCGTCGGGCCGCGACCAGCTTCTGTGGGTTCTCGGCTGCCATGAATCTGGCCAGGATATGTGGCTGTCCGACGTAGCCTAGCCCCCAGGCAATGAGAGATAGAAAGCCAAGCAAGGTCATGTTACTAAACATCTTGGTGCTGTCAGGATTCGCGGCCTGCATCTGCTGCCATACGACATCAACACCACCGCTACTGAGTATCACCACGGCTGGGGCTATCAGCAATGCCAGAAACATGAGTACCGCCTGCACCGCATCGGTCCAGGCGACAGCGAGAAAGCCGCCGACAAAAGTATAGGCTACGATTATGAGTCCGCCGGTTACCAGCGCGGTGGAATACTGTAAGCCGAAGCTGTTCTCGAACAAGATTGCGCCGCCGACTAACCCGGAAGCCGTATAAAAAGTAAAGAAAACAAGAATCACTAGCGCCGAAACCAGGCGCAAGATCTTCGTCTTGTCGTTGAATCGATTCTCGAAATAGTCCGGCAGCGTAAGGGAGTTGTGCGCATGCTGGCTATAGATGCGCAGGCGCTTGGCAACGAACAGCCAATTAACGTAGGCACCCAACACCAGGCCGATGCCTATCCAAATCTCACTGAGTCCCGATAGATAAATAGCGCCAGGTAGTCCCAATAGGAGCCAGCCACTCATATCGGATGCGCCCACACTCAGCGCAGTAACAACCGAGCCGAGTTTGCGGCCACCCAATATGTAGTCATCCAGGCTATGTGTTCGTCTATAGGCCTTTACGCCGATAAATACTATCAGCAGTAGATAGGCAATAAACGTTACCAGCAGCGGTGCATCGAAACTCATATTGCCCTTGCCCGGATTTACCTGATAAGCATGCCAGGCACGCAGTCGATGTGGGAACTCAGTCCAGACTCATGCTACCGAATGACAAGTTCAATGGGAATAGTCGTTGCGCTCGCTCGATTGCTCGCAGAGGTATTGCACGAATTCCCAGTCCAGCCCATTCTCATCAATATAGTAGACCCTGCGGCGATGCGGATGCTCATCCAGTGTACTGCTATCGCTAGGCTCGATGCCCAGCGCCTGCAGTCGACTGATCAGCGCTTCGACGTCATCCACCACGATGCCAATATGTCTGAGGTCGCGCATCGGTTTCGCGCATCGGTTGCGCGCCTCTCATCTCGGTTAGAGCGATGTAGCAGTCTGCCGTCCCGATATGCAGCCACGGGCCATAAGGCGAGTCTTTTCCCCCGCCTCTGCGCATGAATTCCGGTACTGCCACCCTAAGAAGTCTCTCGGTGGCTGCCAAATCGCGTACATTGACGTGTACATGCTCAAGTATTTGCATTACTAAGTTCCTCATTTATTGATTTTTTTCTATTTAATAAAGCTTTAACTTTACTATTAAAAGAAACATAGGCAAATCTTTAAACAAAGTAAATACTTTATTTAAAGTGCCGATTAAGGAGATAATCCACAACGAACTCACATTGAGTCAGCGCCCATGGAACTGTCGAACACTCAGGATCGTATCCTGCACCGCCTCAAGACGCGGGGCCCACAATCGGTAAAAATCCTTGCAAAACAATTAGATATGACCACGATGGGCGTGCGCCAGCACCTCGCCGATCTGGCCAGCAAGGGCCTTGTGGCACAGACTCAGGAAGAGCGGCAAACCCGCGGCCGGCCGGTGCATCTGTGGAAATTGAGCGGCGCGGGCCATGGACGCTTTCCCGACAGTCACTCACAGACAACGCTGGAACTGATCGATGTCATTCGCAGCTCTCTCGGCGATGCTGGGTTGAACCAACTCATCGATGAGCGCAGCGCCAAAATAGAGGCCGCCTACAAGCAGCGCTTGCAGCAGGCAGCGCCTGAACTTCAGCAACAGATAGAGTGCCTGGCTGAGCTGCGCAGTGAAGAGGGCTATATGGCAGAGGTTCGCCTGCTACCCGATGGCTGGATGCTGATAGAGAACCACTGCCCTATCTGCAGCGCGGCCACGAGTTGCCAGCAGTTCTGTAAGTCCGAGCTGGACATCTTCTCGCGCCTTTTCGAGAACAGGGCCACGGTGGCCCGCACCGACCACCTGCTCTCGGGCGCCAGACGCTGCGCCTATAAAATCACCGCCCTAGACGCCTAAACGCAAAAATACCAATGCAAATTCTGCTATAGTGTGTCGCTTCCTCAGACTGGGCCAGGCAAGCTACGAGCAAGCCGAAAACTTATTCCAAAAACATTCTGACTAACTATGAAATCTCTCCCTACAAGAATCTTTCTTATCGCTGCACTGCTATTTACCGGGCTGCTGACCGTCGCGCCTAAAGTCATCGGTCTGGGTATCGAGCAGGCGACGATCGACAGCGTGCTGGAACTGATCCCGCCAGAGGCAGGGAGTCAATTCGAGATTCGTCGCAATGAATTCAGCGAGGGCTGGTTTCGCAGCGCTGCCACCATCGAGGTGATCTACAGGCCGATTGGTACCGACGCCGTCGCGCTATCAATGGATTTCGATATCGACCATGGCCCGCTGCTGCAGACGCAAGATGGCCTTAAGATTGGACTGGCCTACGCCAATATTACACCCAGCATTCGTAATGATTTGTTCGAGATTGCTGTCGCCGAGTTTGAGTTTCCGCTGCCGCAGATAAGCCTCAATCTGCTCGCGCGCTTCGATCAATCACTGCGAATCGCGATGGATGTCAAAGCCGTGGAATACAGCGGCACACAGGGCTACGTTAACTTCGCCGGTATCGAGGCCAGTGTCGATGTCAATCGCGATCAATCAGCACGCTTTGCCCTTGAGATGGGCGAGTTATCTGCCAGCGAAGTCGCCGCCAATTCGGATATCCTCGTCGCAGGATTGAGTCTGGTAAGCACAACCGCGCAGATGAACGATATTCTTGCCGCGAGTAGCGCCGCTCTCTCGGTGCCAGTCATCAGCAGCACATCGCCGGTCCCTTTCTCGGTGTCTGGTTTCAGCATCAACTATGGCTTGCAGGACTCCCCTAACCACCCACAGAGCAGCGAAATTCATCAGACGCTTAAGGTGACCAATATCGAAGGGGAGTTACCGATTCGCTCGTTCTATTGGCAAAGCGAAATCAAGCAACTCAGCGACGAGTTAATGCGCGACTACTACCGCCTGGTCAGCAAACTTCAGAGCGAAATGAATTCAGACCCCGATACAGTCTCGGACGAGCTAGGCGTGCTCGGACAAGAGATGCTGTTGCTAACACTGCAGAATCCACTCGAATTCAACAACCTCATCCGATTCAATGCCTACGAGGGCGATCATTCTGCCGATCTTCGCATGCAATGGGCCGGGCTAAGTACACTTGGCAATGTGGCCGAACTCGATACCAGCGCCGCGATTGCAGCACTAAACATAACACTCCTAATATCCTTCGATCTGGAAGCCGTGCTAAGTAGCCCGCTCGCAGGACTGGTCGATCCCTATGTACAACAGGGCTACCTGACCGTTTCCAACGGCCGGGTAATTGTCGAAGCAAGCCTACAGGACAGCGTACTCAAAATGAATGGGGACGAAGTAGCTCTAGATCAATTTTTTTAGCGTCGCCTGTATCTTTCCCATTCTGGTTTGCAGCAAATACAATTGAGCACTTGAACAAGCATGTCACAAAAATCCAACAACAAGTCCCACCACAGCGAGTCACAGGATTCGCCACGTAAGCTCTACTCCTACCCTAAATACTGGGCCGAGTGTTTCGACACGGCCCCCTATCTACCCATGTCTCGAGACGAGATGGATCAGTTGGGTTGGGATAGCTGCGATATCATCATAGTTACCGCAGACGCCTATGTAGATCACCCCAGCTTTGGCATGGCGGTAATAGGACGATTGTTAGAAGCCCAGGGTTTCCGGGTTGGCATCATCGCTCAGCCGGCATGGGACAGTGCGGAGCCATTCAAGGTGCTAGGTAAGCCGAACCTCTTTTTTGGAGTCACGGCTGGCAATATGGACTCTCTGATAAATCGCTATACGGCCGACCTGCGCATGCGCAGTGATGATGCCTACACACCGAATGCCGAGGCAGGCCGACGACCCGACCGCTCGGTCATAGTCTATAGTCAGCGTTGCCGGGAAGCCTACTACGACACAGCTATCGTCATTGGTGGAATCGAAGCCAGCCTGCGCCGAATCGCGCAGTACGATTACTGGAGTGATAGCGTAAGACGCTCCGTGTTGATCGACTCCAACGCGAACCTATTATTGTATGGGAACGCTGAGCGAGCCTTGGTCGAAGTGGCTCACCAACTGGCTGCAGGCAAAAAAACTGACGAACTGGAGTTTCTGCGCGGCACCGCGCGGGTAAGAGCGCAGGTGCCACAGGGTTGGACCGAGATAGATTCCACGCGCATAGACTGGCCTGCCAAGATCGACAAACTGCCTAATCCCTATGATTTTCATGACAAGAAGACTGCGGACAATACCGAACAAAGTGCCGGCGTAGCAGGCGACGAAGTGCAGCAGACGGTTAGAATAATTCCACTGCCACTACAAAGAAAGGAAACCTTCGACGAAGCGACGAGCTACATCCGCCTTCCCTCTTTTAACAAGGTGACAAACGACCCCGCCCTTTATGCCCACGCATCGCGGGTATTGCATCAGGAAGCCAATCCCTACAACGCAAAGGCCCTGGTACAGAAACACGGCAGCCAGGAGGTATGGGTCAATACCCCGCCAATACCGCTGGACACCGATGAGATGGACTGGGTCTTCGACTTACCGTACCAGAGAAGACCACACCCTTCCTATGGTGATGCGCGCATTCCCGCTTACGACATGATAAAGACATCGGTCAATATTATGCGCGGTTGTTTCGGTGGCTGCACCTTCTGTTCCATTACCGAACACGAAGGGCGGATCATACAGAGTCGATCTGAAGATTCTATTCTGCGCGAAATAGAAAAAATACGAGATCAAGTCCCGGGTTTTACCGGCACCATTTCCGACCTGGGCGGCCCAACGGCTAATATGTACAAACTTAACTGCAAGTCGCCGAAGATTCAGAAGACCTGCAAACGCCTATCCTGTGTCTACCCCAGCATCTGCAAGCACCTGAACACAGATCACAGCCCAACCACGCAACTGTACCGTAAAGCGAGAGCCATTCCCGGGGTAAAGAGAGTAGCGATTGCATCGGGACTGCGCTATGACCTCGCATTGAAAGACCCGGAATACGTGGAGGAATTAGTCACACACCATGTCGGTGGCTATCTAAAAATCGCGCCCGAGCACAGCGAAGACAAGACGCTCTCGAAGATGATGAAGCCCGGCATCTCCGCCTACGATGAATTTAAAGTGCTTTTCGATAAATTTTCGAAGAAGGCAGGTAAGGAGCAGTATCTGATCCCCTACTTCATCGCCGCACACCCGGGCAGTGACGCCGAAGACATGTTGAATCTCAGCCTCTGGTTGAAGCAACGAAACTTCAAACCCGATCAGGTGCAAACCTTCTACCCTTCCCCGATGGCACTCGCGACCGCCATGTACTACTCAGAACGAAATCCCCTTGAGAAGGTACGCTACAAGAGTGAGAAGCTCAGCATCTGCAAGGACATAGATCAGCGCCGTCTGCAGAAGGCGTTCCTGCGCTATCATGACGAGAAGAACTGGCCGATGCTGCGAGAAGCATTGCATGCACTCGGACGAGCTGACCTGATAGGCGACGGTGAAAAGCACTTGATACCGAAGGCAAAGCCGAAACATGGGCCGAAACATGGGCCGAAACATGCGCCAAAAAAGATCAGCAGGCGTCGACGCTAGTATTTCATTGAGGCCAGTATAGCGGCGGCGTTAGGGGAAAGCGCTAGACCCGCACTTCCAAATTGATCTCTTCCAGAATAGCGAGCCTTGCCGCAGCCTGATTGGTCGCCGGGTATTTTCGCAGAATCAATTTCTTGCGCGTATCGTCGCGATAGCTCGGTGAGCGATAGGCAAGCCAGAAATGCACCTCGATAAGTTCGGAGTCTTCAGCAACTATCACAAAATCCGATAGCTCCAGATTGATCTGTCGCGCATTCCCTATCACTCGATCTCTATTGCTGCGCCATGCCGCCTTGCTGCGATGATAGCGCGGAACGAAATTTTCGTCATAGCTGGCGAAGTATTGCTCCAGGTCTTTATCCTGCCAGGCATCCAGCCAGCTTTGCACCATCTGCTGCGCCGTTATCGTTTCTGCGACAGCTGACTCCACGGCAGCAGGCGAACGCTCGTCTACTGGCTCTGCAGGACTCGCCTGGGGGTTCGCTTGTGGCGGCCGAGCAGCAGATTCCTCTACAATTTCTTCATCGTCCAGCGCCAGCATCGGTCTGGTCAGAGTGATATTCGAAAGTTGCACGGTGTCGCTTATTGCCACCGTGTCATCGGCAAGGGACAACGCCAATGCGGTGGCATCGCCTGCCCCAGTCGCAGCAGCGCCAAGTTGTTCGAATTCAGGTTGGCTAATTATTTCCTGCGAAATTCCCCTTTCCTGCGCGGTAACCAGGGCGAGGCTGGAGTCGGACGCTGGCAGCTCCTCCTCGATCTCGTCTGCTACCGGCGGCGCCGACAAAACCACCACATTCTCGTTACCGGCACTCGTTGGAGTCACTCTGCCACTCGCGGTGATGCTTACCTCATCCGCGGCGAAGGGTGAAGCGACAGGACCGCCGGTGATCGGCTCGATTGCTGAGTCGATAGTTGAATCAATAGGTGAGTCGATTGCAATGTCGGCAGCTATGTTCACTTCGTCCCCCAGCTGTGGCGGACTGAGTTCTCTGGCTAACAAGGCCAATGAGGCGATGATGATCACTATCACGATTGGCCCCACTATCATCCATCGATTGCCCTCTCTAGCCTGGCGACTCGGCACCGGCATGTCGTTGCCTGCGTTACGAATAGCGCGCTGCAGATCTTCCTTGCTAATCGGGCTCAGTTCTTGACTGTGCTGACGCAACGACAGGACCAGCTGGCACAGCGCATAGGCTGGCCCAGGGAATCCTTTGCAAGATTTATAGAATTGGCTTATCGCCCCGGGCTCTAATTGCAGCCCCGGCAATTGCATCTTCTCGAGAAAGGCCGTCAGGAAATGGGACGTTTCCTGCGCATCCATAGGCTCGAGCAGGAAGTTATGCGAGACATGCTGCAATAGCGGAGTAAATTCCTGTTTGCTACTCAGGCGCCTCTCCAACTCCGGCTCGCCGCAGAGCACGATATTGATACCACGCTTGTGCGCAACCTGAACCCCCGCCAGTCGATAGATGTCGATGAGAGTTATATCACTTAGTTGATGGGCATCGTCGAAGATGATGACCAACGGCTGGTGATTCTCTGAGGCTAAAGAATCTTCAAGATGGCGCAGCATATTGAAGGAATCCGGGATATCCAATTCCTTCGCTAAGCTGCTGCGCAGCAAGTCTGGCGATTCCAAAGCATAGTCAAAATAGATGACCCGATAGTCTTTATGTCGCATGAACTGCGTTAACTTTTCGCAGACGCCGCTCTTGCCCGTGCGCGGCTGACCAATAAATTTTACCAATGCCTCGGCACCGGACAATGCAGAATGCAGGCCATGCATCGCCTGTAGGTAGGGTCCATCGCTAAAATAAAAAGTCTGCCTGACCACTGTGATCCATTACCAAAGTTGAGTTGTAAGTTAAGTTGTAAGTTGAGTTGTAAGTCGATCCGTCTCTTGTATAAACGCCCACGATAGTCGCGTGAACAGCATTCGCCTAACCAGCTTGCTTAGGAGATTCTTCCGGCGCTTGCTGCTCCTGCAGCAGGGCTGCTAGCTTCTTCTCGTTATCAAGCCTGAACTCGATGTTCGAAAGAATCCCCCGTAGAATATTCATCTCCATCACGTCGATTCTTATACGACTAAACAGGCGACGCATTCTGGGCATCAGCTGTCGTGGATTTTCTGGATCATGAAACTTTATCGCTGTCATCACGCGCTCTAGATGCACATAGAAGTGCTCTACCTGCTCGCCATTGGCCTTCTCCTGATCCCAGAACTCATCCTCAGCCGCCAGCGGCTGTTGCTCCAGCGCCAACGCCGCCTTACGCAACTCATAGCACAGCACCATGACGGCGGCGGACAGATTGAGGGAGCTATAGTTTGGGTCGGCCGGTATTTGCACATGAAAGTGACACAGTTGAAGCTCCTCATTGTTGAGACCGGCATCTTCACGACCAAACACTAACGCCACCTTGTTTGTCCCAGCCTCGGTTACCGCTTTTTGCGCACACTGCTCGGGCGTAACCATCGGCCAGGGAATGTTCCGAGACCTGGCGCTCGCGCCTATCACCAGAGCACACTCTTCTACCGCTTCCTGAAGGGTGGAGACCACCCTGGCATTGTCGAGAATATCCACCGCCGAGACCGCCCTGCCTACTGCCACGCCGCTGGGAAAATCCTCCGGTTGAACCAGAGTTAGTTTACTCAGACCCATGTTTTTCATGGCTCGCGCCGTGGCGCCGATGTTACCGGGGTGGGAGGTGTTGACCAAAACTACACAGACCTGACTGTAATCAAACATTTCGCTATCGCTACAATAAGACAAAGAGCCGCGAATTATAACAGGATAGACTCCAATCGCGGGCCAACTGCGGGCAAATTCCGCCTCGAATCGACCCCGGCAGCAATAGTTTCCTCCTGCTTTCCATTGTTTGCTATCATAGCCCCGAAAATCGGTGGCTGTAGCGCTTCTCTTGCGCGAGTGATTGCTCCAGAATCCTCCATACAGATCCGCTGCAATCGGGCTAGTCATCAATACCGCAGCCCCGGATTATTCACTGACAGCTTAGAGCCTGTCGGTACGTTCAGGAAGTCAGCAATGCATCCCTTGTTAAACATCGCGCTTCAAGCGGCAATTGACGCCGCTGAGGCGATAGCACACAGCAGCGACCGTCTCGATAGAATAAAGATTATTAACGACGACCCCGCCCATTTTCTCACCTCGATGGACTTAGAAGCGGAAAAAACCATCCTCTACCATTTGGAAAAGGCCCATCCCGAACACAGTTTTCACTCACGCGCCTCGGGCCTGAAAGAGGGAGAAAACAAGAGCACGGTTTGGCTAATCGACCCCCTGATCGGCAATAGAAACTTCGCCACCGGTTACACTCAGTTCGGCGTTTCCCTGGCCTGTCAGATCGATGGAATCGTCCAACACGCCATCATCGTATGCCCGCTATTGCGCGAAGAGTTTATAGCAACGAGGGGCGCCGGCGCCCGACTAAATAGCCATCGAATTCGCGTGGGTAATAGAACCGAGATAAAGGGCAGTCTGCTCAGTCTTAATCCAGATGGTCTGGCTCATGATGTTACGATCGGACTACAGTCAGCATTCATGAAGGCCGGTGCCAGCCCGCGAATCTCTGGCTGTACGGCGCTGGACATGGTGCAGATTGCGGCGGACCGCATGCAGGGTGGCAGCTCGGCTAATGAGAACAGACTTACCCTCGCCGCAGCCAAGCTCATCCTGCAGGAGGCAGGGGGACTGCTGGGTAGCGAAACTGGCAATCCCGATCTGTCTGCAGCGAAGGAATTATTATTCGGCAACCCGAAGATTTTCAAAGAATTGAGCAAGCTGAGAAAAGGTATAAATAACTGACACGGTGCGGCAGAACCGTTTGCAACTTTCTGTGTCAACCAAAATTTGTTCTGAGAAAGTACGGTATATTAAACAAGAGCAGGTGTATCGATCAGAGTCGTACAATTGGATATGCAAACTAAATGGCTTCGACCAGCAATAAGCACAGCTACAATCTAGTAGAAGGTCCGATTCAGAAATCCCTTATTCGCATGACGACGCCGATGATCATCGGCATGCTCATGCTATTCACTTTTAGCCTCGTCGATACCTTATTCATCAGCTTCCTCGGCACCGAAGCACTCACCGCCATAAGTTTCACATTCCCTGTTACTTTTACCATCATGAGTCTGGCGATCGGCCTGGGCATCGGGGCGTCTGCCGTCGTCGGCAAGTATCTGGGCCGCTGCCAATACGAGAAGGCGAAGGAAGCCTCTACCGTCATAAATTACATCTCCCTGTTGCTGGCAATCATTATCGTAGGCATCTGCTGGTTCTTCATGAATCAGATATTTCACCTGATGGGGGCAACGGAAGTTCATCTGCCTTCTATCCGGGAATACATGGTGGTCTGGTTTCCAGGCAGCATCATGGTGGTCTGCATCATGACGGGCAACAGCGTGCTGCGCGCCTGTGGCGATACCAAGACCCCGAGTATCTTGATGGCCGGTGCGGGCTTCATCAACGCGGTACTCGACCCGATCTTCATCTTTGGCCTCGGCCCCATTCCCGCGCTGGGAATTCAAGGCGCTGCATGGGCTACTGTCATTGCCTGGGGCGCAGGATATTTCTACTTGATGTATCTGCTGGTAGTGAAGAAGGAATTAGTGAGCGGCTCTCTGCCGAGCCGACCGGTGATGATCGCATCCGGGCGCGAGATGCTGCGTATCGGCGTGCCAGCTGCCGGAGCGAATATGATGACACCTCTCGCCGCGGGTATCATGACAGCTATCGCCGCAAGCTTTGGTGACAATGCCGTGGCCGCTTTCGGTGTAGGTGCACGACTCGAACCCATAGCGACGCTCATCGTGCTGGCTATGTCTTCGTCGCTGCCGCCACTGATTAGCCAGAACTTCGGCGCAGGCAAGATAGACCGGGTAGAAGAAGCCTATCGTATGTCGCTCAAGTTTATCATTGGCTGGCAACTCTTAGTCTATGCCGGGCTGGCGTTGGGCGCAGGGCTGATAGCCTCGACATTCTCAGACGACCCCGAAGTGATCCAGACGATAAAACTCTTTCTCTGGATTCTGCCGCTTGGCTACGGCATGCAGGGCATCATAATCCTCACCAACTCCTCCCTGAATGCGCTGCATCGACCGATGGCGGCACTCTATCTCAGTGTCGGACGATTCTTCGTATTCTATGTACCACTGGCTTATGTGGGCAGTCAGCTGTTTGGACTGCCAGGGTTTTTCGCGGGGGCGCTCTGTGGAAACATCCTAATGGCGGCTATCTCACTCAGGACATTCAAGAAGGCACTAGCGGGGGAACAGCAGCTCCTCGCCGAGTCGGTCGAGAACGCTGCCTGATGCGCTCTGCAAGCAAACAATGGATTACTTAACTGCGAAAGAGATTCTTCACGCCATCCATAATTGAGTTTGAAGTTGGTGGCGGCACAGGCACAAGGTCTTCACTATCGACATCGTTTGATTGTTTCCCTTCCACAAGACTAAAACTCTTGTCATCAACAGTGGCACTGCCTGGTTCGTCATCGTAACTCAGTCGGTTATTCGCTTGCTGGAAGGCCAACATCTCCATGCAAATCTCGTTGTAGTCTTCCTGTGTGAGTAGCTCCGGCATCTCTTTCATGTTGAGCGTGAATTGCTGGTCATTTGCCGCGGAAAGATAATGAAGTTCGCGCTTGTTTGTCAGCAGCAAGCCCTCTTTCTTCGCGATGTTGTAAAGCGGAGTCCCACGTAGTGGGATGTAGGGGAAAAAGAAAAAGTGCTCCGGCGCAATAGTTCGATTTAGCTCCAGTGTACGCCGCATATTCTCGGCGGTCTCCAGTGGCGCTCCGACAATATTGAACGTCAGGCGATTGATGCCTGCTTCCTTACAATTGGCGGCGGCTTCGATAACCTGCTGGTTCGTCATTTTACGGCCAAGCATCTTCGCCCTGAACTCTTCATCGCCACTTTCGATACCGAACCAGATCGTGTGGCAACCAGCCTCGGCTGCGGTCTTGCAGAATTCTTCGTTCATTACCTCTACGCGCGAGTTGATCGAGAAAGGCAGACGAATCTGTTCTTTATAAAGCTCGAAGAATGCTCTGACGAATTTGAGGTTGGACAGGAACAGCTCATCCCAGAACTCGAAATAGCCAACGCCGTACTTGTCGCGCAGACGAATTAGCTCATCCACCATGTCTTGCGGGTCGTACTTCCTCAGGAAGGTCTTTTTGGTTTTCCAACCTTCCAGAATCGGGGTGTTACAACAATAAGTGCAGCGATAGGGGCAGCCGCGTCCGGTCATAACCGGTAACACCAGCTTCCCTTTAGGACCAAAAATAGAGGAGTTAACGTCCTTGAAACCGTCTTCCTTTTCAAACACATCGTAATCGGGAAAGGGTAGCGCCGCTAAATCGCCTATCTGATGCGGCTCTGTCTCGTAGACGGAACCGTCCAGCATTTTTTCCCACATGCCATCGGCCGCTCCATGCTTTTTGCCCATCAGGTGTTGCACGAGATTGCCTATCGCATACTCGCCATCGCCGACACAGATGAAGTCGACATTCGGGTTCTCAATCGTTTGTTCCTGCGACAACATGGCTTGATAACCGCCGATAACAAGCGGCATATCAGGCATTAATTTCTTAATCTCTGCGAAGTACGGCTCCATCGGATACCAGTGCGGGCTCATGATCGAGAACGCGATGACATCTGCATCAAGCGCTTGAATCATGCGTGCATAATTTTCTGGTGTGTATTTCTGTGCATCGCGCAGAATCAGCACCGGCTCCAGCAATACTTCCACCTGCGGGAAGTCACGCTTGAGATAAGCCGACATGCTGGCGATCGGCATGGCGATCTCATTACCGTCTGGCGAATAGAAGGAGAATGCAAGGCGCAGCGTTTTCTTCTTAACACTGCCAAACCAGCGAGATTTGTCCTGAGGGTATGTCGGTCGAGCGTTGCCGACCGCTATAACATCTGCCTTGGAATTCATAACGTAATCCTGAGTACTTATTTAGTGAGTACTTATTTTAGAAAGGCCAATCCGAAAATCGTTGGCTTAAATCCTGGATGAATAAAACCGCGTTAAATAAATGAAGCGTATTCATTTGCTATCGACTGCATAGGGCGAAAGTATACCAGTTTCAAGCAGAATTAGTATGACCTGCTGCCCAGATAACCCCGAAAAGCATAGGGTTAATGAGCCTGTTAAGCGGCAGTTTTAAGTGACCTCCGATTGCTTTATGCTTCGCATAGAGATTGATGAGGTTCGCTGTTGCGGGCTCGACAACGGCCATTCACTTATCCGGAAACGCCCTCTCCATGGATGCATTAGACGCCCTACACCGCAGAAGTTCCGTGCCCAAACTAGGCGGCCCACTGCCGTCTGCGCAAATGCTCGATAACATCTACAAGGCGGCATTCAGGGCGGCAGACCACGCTGTGCTGCGCCCCTGGCGCTTTCTCGTAATAAAGGGCCCAGCGCGCGACCGACTGGGTGAACTGTTCGTTCAGGCAGGGCTCAGTCAGGGAGCCGCTTTGGAACCGGCAGCTGTCGAGAAGCTGCGCTGCAAACCCCTGCGTGCACCGCTAATACTGGTCTGCATCTCCAGTCACAAGCCCCACCCCAAGGTGCCCGAAATAGAGCAAGACCTATCCGCCGGGGCGGCCACGCAGAACATGCTGCTCGCCGCCTTCGCCCAGGGCCTTGGCGCCATGTGGAGAACCGGTTCACTCGCCTACGATCCGGTCGTTAGGCGCGGGCTCGGACTGACTGCAGCCGAGAAGATCATTGGCTTTCTCTACATCGGCTCCATAGATGGCGGGACCAAACAGTTGTGCGAGCCAGATATAGAAACCTATTTTCAAGACTGGTAACGCGGAGAACGAAGCATGGGTAGTCGCAATGTCACCCTGCAGTGCTGGAAATGCGGCACCGTATTGCACAATCTCCTGTTGCCGTTTTCCCGCTACGAGGAATGCAGCACCTGCAACGCGGACCTACACAGCTGTCTGTGCTGCAAGCACTATGCAGCAAACCTGGCCGATAGCTGCCGCGAGGATCGCGCCGAATTTGTTCTGGAAAAGGATAAGGCCAATTTCTGTGACTTCTTTCGAGTGAACCCAAAGGCCTATAACAAGCCAGATGATGCCGCAGCCAAGGAGGCGAAGGCCAGGTTAGCAGAACTATTCGGGGATGAGACTGAGCCCTCCAGACCAGAAGCAGACTCCCCTGTTGCAGAGGCCGATAAGGCGTTGACCGAATTGAAACGCCTCTTCGGCGATGATGAGCAATAATTGACGTTCGGGTCTACTCGCAATTCTCTGATCTGTCCGACATTCGACCGCAAGCTGGAAGCTTTCTTTTCTTCTCATTCATTTGCAGTTCATCTGACCAACATATTATGAGCCATAGCAAGAGGAGAACGGCTATGGCAAATTTATTCAGAATCATCTTGTTAACTCTATCAACTAGCGTGATCTTGGCTCCGGGTTCAGCCTGGGCAGAACACAGCCAGCGCGATGTCGAAGCAGGCCAATCGCTACCCGGTTTGGTCTCCAGCTTTCTAGCGGAGAATGCGTCGGATAAGCGCCTGCCCGATAGACACGACAGGACGAGACGCGATCGCGGCTACGAAGACTTTCATGGTCGCAACTACCACGGCTTACACGAGAGAGAACCGCAACACAGAAATTCTGCCCGACATGATATCCTCGCAAGTTTTACCAGCGCACCGATTCGCGGGGGCAGCTCACGGCGGACACGAATCATCGAGAATCCGTACCCGAATCGACCTATCAATGGGATCAGTTTCTCCGGTATAGATCACCATGCCGTCCACATAAATGATGTTATAACGTATCCACGAAAACGGTTGATTAGCCACCAGAGTTATTCGCTTAGCCTGCATCACCCTAAGCGATTGCTGAGCACGAGAGGATACGTGGACTACATCAGCGTTAAAGCAAAGCGCAAAGAATACTTCACCGTTACTTTCTACTACCAGTAAGGAATGTTGATGAGTCCGAAGCTAGACTTTCAGGCATGGATTCGGACTCTGGATTCCCTCGGTGAAGCACTGCTATACTCGCTGACGTCCTCTCAGAACTGACACGCGATGCGAACTACGGTTTTTTCGACCCCGATAATCACCCCCCTGCTCCGTTTCATAGCTATCTTGATTCTCAAGCTTATCGGCTGGAAAGCTGTCGGCAGCTCGGTATCCGTGCCGAAATATGTATTGATCGGCGCGCCACATACGAGTAACTGGGACTTCCCCCTGATGCTGCTGGTGGTGTTGAAACTGAGGCTGCGTGTCTATTGGATGGGCAAGCACACCCTCTTCCCCTTTCCCTTTTCCGGTTTCATGAAATGGCTTGGCGGCATCCCAATCGATCGCGCCAAATCCCACAACGTCGTCTACCAGACAGTTAATCAGTTTAAGACTCAGGAAAATTTTGTGGTGTTGATCCCACCCGAGGGTACGCGCAGCAAAGTGGCAAAGTGGAAGACAGGGTTTTATCACATAGCCAACAATGCTGGAGTACCCATTCTAATGGGCTACGTAGACGCGGATAAGAAGGAAGGCGGATTTGCAGACTTCTTTTATCCCACTGGCGAGCTGGAAGCAGACATGGAAAAGATTCGTACGTTCTACGCACAGAAGAAGGGCTTAAGAGCGGAGAACAGCTAATTTTTCCGCCGGCGTATCGGGCACTTCTGCTTGCTCAGTCGAATACTGTAAACAACTCAGCAGGCTCTCGAAAACGAACTGTGCATAATCTTGCGTGCCGATCTCTCGTAACTTGAATTTCCATTGCTTCAGGTGCCACTGTTGCAGTTGTGCCGTAACTTGAGACGCTAACAACTCCGGCTTGGTGCAGACGAACTGCCCACTCGTCACACCGGCCTGAATCGCGTCCAACAGGATACCTTCAAAACGCAGTTCGAGTTCCAGGGTTTGTTGTTGCTGTTCACGAGGCAAGCCCTTTAGCTCCATGAAGCAGAAGTAATACCAAGGGCTCAGTTTCTCCATAGCGAAAATTTCGCCGTAGACAATTGCACGTAGACAATGCAGTGGTTCTAATTCTTGCATAGCTAAGCCACCAATAATCTGATCGATGGTGTTTCGTAAAACACCTTCAATCACCGAGGCCAGGTCGTTTTTGCTACCGATGTAGGCATACAGGCCGCCCATACTAATGCCGGTCTCACGACTAAGGTCTCTGAGACTCATCGCCTGAAAGCCTTTGCTATTAGCCAGAGCAAAAGTAGCGGAGAATATTTTCTCGAGATTCCCTATGGCAATATTGGGATTCTTGATTTCCATCTTGTGTTTGTGCATTTCGAAAACACTGCGCCAGAATGTCTCCCCCTCCAGGCACCAGGCCTGATTGAAGGATTCCATGCTAATTTCGATTGGCCAAGTTGCCATGTCTCTATATCCCGTAATACTTTTCTTTTCCAAACTCTGCTGAATGAAGCCGTACCGCAGAAGAGCTAGGGTTTAACCGCAAAAAAGGCTTCTACACCTAAAACATAGAAGCCCTCTCGGCAAATTCAAATCTCTACCGCACAAGAGAGCGCGATAAAATTCTGTTAAAGCATCGCGGTTAGTGTCGCCTTCGCTTCCGCACTGGCGGTATGGCTGAGGTTGGCAACGATAGTCGCTAGCGTCTTCAGATCGGCAGGCGCTTCATTGGAGGCCAGGATCTGCGAAGTAACTTCCTTCCCCTCAGCCGTGGCAGAATGGCTAATAGCGGATACCACTCCCGCCAGCGCACGATATCCGCGGCCAACGCTGCTGTCTTCGGCTACGGCCATTAATGCGGCTTTGTCGGCATCCGAAGGGAAATGGTTCAGATTCACCAGGACACCGGCAATAACTTTCTGTGCGTCGGCATTATCGGCATAGGTGAACTGACTGAAGCTGGCCAGCAGAGCCAGCACAAGCATATTCCGTAATAGGGTAATTTTCATCAATATCTCCTGTAGAACAAACTAAAACTGAGACTGCCGTTTGAGTGTAACCCATTGATACCTAATTAAATAGAATATCAGGCGTATCGTCTACTCCTGGTACTCCTGGCACAGACCACGACAGTCCTAGATCCAGTACGATGCGATGGCTGCACAGCCCGCTATAGCGCACAGTACAAGTGAAAAGCGACGTAGGTTCTGACGCGAAATACGGTGCATGGTGTGCATTGCCAGCCAATAGCCGGCAAGTGTGGCAGGCATCAGTGGCAGGGAGATCATGATGTGCTCCATGCCGAAACGCCCGACACTGGACAGCATCAGCAGCGACATCAGACAGCTGACCACGAAAAAAGCCGCCAGATTGGCGCGAATGAAATCATTCTCCTGATGCTGCAGAACCAAGGCCATGGGTGGGCCGCCGATGGATGTGCTGGTGCCCATAAATCCGGACAAAAAGCCCGCACAGAACATGGATTTCCCGTTCGCCTTAAATACGATACGACTCATACTGAGCGCTACCGCAACGAGAACCGAGAGTCCCAGCCAAAGGGCGAGTGCCTGCTGATTGATCCAAAGCAATAAAAAGCCTCCAGATACGGTGCCGGGGACACGACCGAGAATGGCATACCTGAGCCCGCGCAGAGAAATCGAACGCCAATGGCTGTAGGAGTTCGCTACCGAGAGAACTAACGCCGAGATTGTTATCGGTGCCGGAACATAGAGAGGATCAATCAGGAACAGTATGGGTGCCGCGACAATCGCCAGACCAAAGCCGATCGAACTCTGAATATACGCGCCTACGAATATGACGAATGCTGCTATTGCGATTTCCATAATTGAAACTACGGTCGAGCTGGCACTGCCACAGCAGTCAGTCAGATTAAATTACAAGACGGGGAAAGACAGGAAAGACGGGAAAGTAGATAAATGACCGAACTACTCTTCGCCCTGCTTTGTAAGCCGAGCCTCGTAGCCCCCTTCGTTCACAACTTCCTGAAAACCGATCTCCATTAACATCTCCAGTGCCATGCCGGCGAAGGTTCCCTGGCTGCCGTCGTAGATACGCACTTCGGTAAAAGTATTCGGCACTTCTACAAAAATCCGCTGGCCGATATCGCCATGGGGTATGTTAATGGCGCCTTCGATATGCCCGCGGCGGTATTCCCGCGCCGAACGCATGTCTATCCACACTATGTTTTCAACAATCTCGATCGCCCTTGCGGCCGCAGTGATTCCGAAAAGGCCCGCAATTCCAAATAGCAGCGACAGTAACAGAGCGAATCTCGTCATGCTGATTGCAACTCTGAAATTGAGCGCACGATAATACTCGCTTCGGCGTGCAAGCTCCAGCTTGCCTCGCGGCGACTATGAGTTGCTGCTAACTGCCTGGGCTCATACAATGCGAGTTCCCGCAATACCGAGGAAACAAACCATGAAATCACGCGCGGCCGTAGCATTCGAAGCAGGCAAGCCACTGGAGATCGTCGAAGTCGATCTGGATGGCCCTAAAGCTGGAGAGGTACTCGTCGAGATCAAGGCAACGGGGGTCTGCCATACCGACGCATTCACACTGTCCGGCGATGACCCGGAAGGCGCCTTCCCTGCCATACTCGGTCACGAGGGAGCCGGTGTCGTGGTGGAAATCGGACCCGGGGTAACGTCGGTAGCCGTTGGCGATACCGTAATCCCCCTGTACACACCCGAGTGCCGCCAATGTGATTTTTGCCTGCACCCGAAGACCAATCTCTGTCAGTCGATCCGCGCAACACAGGGACAAGGTCTGATGCCAGATGGCAGCAGCCGCTTCTCGCTGGATGGCAAACCCATTTTGCACTATATGGGTTGCTCGACGTTTTCCAATTACACCGTATTGCCGGAGATAGCGCTGGCGAAGATTCGACCCGATGCGCCCTACGACAAGGTCTGCTATATCGGCTGCGGAGTAACTACCGGCGTGGGCGCAGTAGCCTTCGACGCCAAGGTAGAACCTGGCAGTAGCGTAGCTATATTCGGGCTCGGCGGCATCGGGCTCAATGTTATTCAGGGTGCTCGCATGGTTGGAGCCGATCGCATCATCGGCGTCGACATCAATCCAGACCGGGAGAAACTCGGGCGCGAGTTCGGCATGACCGACTTCATCAATCCGCGGGATGTCGAGAACATTACCGAGACAATCATCGATCTAAGCGGTGGCGGCGTCGACTATTCCTTCGAATGTATCGGCAACACCGCAACCATGCGCCAGGCGCTGGAATGCTGTCACAAGGGGTGGGGCGAATCCTTCATTATTGGTGTCGCCGGTGCCGGGCAGGAAATCTCCACGCGGCCCTTTCAACTGGTTACCGGCCGCGCCTGGAAAGGCTCAGCCTTCGGTGGCGCACGCGGGCGCAGCGATGTCCCGAAGATCGTCGACTGGTACATGAGCGGCAAAATACAGATCGACCCACTCATTACCCACACCATGCCGCTTGAGGACATCAACAAGGCATTCGATCTGATGCACGAGGGAAAAAGCATTCGATCGGTCGTACTCTTTTAACTGCAACTAACCGGGCTTTAGCTATGAAATACCTGCACACCATGGTTCGTGTAACCGACCTGGACGAGTCTCTCAAGTTCTACTGCGAGCAGTTAGGGCTAAGACAACTCAGCCGCCGCGACTTCGAGGAGGCCAGATTTAGCCTGATTTTCCTGGCCGCCGAAGGCGACGACGAGGCGCAGATAGAGCTGACGTATAACTGGGACCCCGAGGACTATGACGAGGGACGCAATTTTGGCCACCTTGCCTATGCCGTGGACGATATCTATGCCACCTGCCAGAAACTAATGGATGCCGGCGTCACCATTAATCGTCCGCCGCGGGATGGCCATATGGCATTTGTTCGGTCACCGGATAATATCTCCATCGAGCTTCTGCAGCGCGGCGATGCCCTGCCTGCGGCGGAGCCTTGGAAGAGCATGGCAAACACAGGAAAATGGTAGCGCTCTTTCTTACCCTGATCGCTCGTCGCGCTTGAGCTAACGGGGCTGCTCGTTTATCATACTGCCACTTCGAAAGTCGCAATTCCCAGCGCTATCCAACCCATACGCGCTAGCCCGGACTATTCATGCACTGCCGTAGCGAGGGCCTAGAGATGCTCGGAACGTCAGCGTGGCGCTGACTGGAAGGCGCGCAGGCGTACTTGACAGTACGTCGAGCACCAGCAGGGAGCACGCGCTGTCTTTGTGGGTATATCGGCGTCCGCAGTAGGTCGTTCATGAATAGTCCGGGCTAGAGTATTCGAGCCAGCAAACCGGCTCACTAACTACACTGGAAAGATCAACATGCAATTACTTGATGGCAAGTCTTGCTCGGAGCAGATTCGTCAAGAGATCGCTCAGAGCGTCACTGAGCTCAAGGCGAGAGGCGAACGCGCACCCCACCTCGCCGCCGTGCTCGTCGGAAACGATGGCGCCTCGCAGAATTATGTCGCCTTCAAGGTAAAAGATTGCGAGGAAGTGGGTTTCGATTCCACCACGATTCGCCTCGAAGATTCGATAAGCGAAGCCGAACTACTGGCCAAGGTAGACGAACTCAACAAGGATGACGCCATCGACGGTTTCATCGTGCAGCTGCCACTTCCCAAGCACATCGATGAGAACAAGATAATCCTGGCGATCGATCCGGCCAAGGATGTCGATGGCTTTTGCCCGGAGAACGTCGGCCGACTGAATCTCGGTCTGCCCACCTTCATCTCCGCGACTCCTAACGGTATCATGGAACTGCTCAGACGCTACGAGATAGAGACCGAAGGTAAGCACTGCGTGGTTCTGGGCCGCAGCAACATCGTCGGTACGCCGATGGCGGTGTTGATGTCACGCAATACCAACCCTGGCAATGCAACGGTTACCATCGCCCATAGCCGGACGAAAAACCTTAGCGCGCTCTGCGCTAGCGCCGACATACTCATCGTAGCAATCGGTAAGACAGAATTCGTCACCGCCGACATGGTTAAGCAAGGCGCCGTCGTCATCGATGTTGGCCAGACTCGCGTACCGGATGACACGAAAAAATCCGGTTTCAGAAACGTGGGCGATGTCGATTTCGAGAATGTGAAAGACAAGTGCTCCTACATCACCTATGTAACCGGAGGAGTGGGTCCGATGACTCGCGCCTCATTGCTGCAAAATACCCTCAAAGCCCACCAGAGAAGATAGAGTAAACATCATGTTTCAATCACTTAAAGCGCTTCCCGCCGATCCCATTCTGGGACTCATGGCCAGCTATCGCGCCGACACTAACCCGAAGAAAATTGATTTAGGTATCGGCGTATACAAGAATGAAAACGGCGACACTCCGGTAATGACCTCGGTGAAGAAAGCCGAAGACAAGATCCTGCGAACCCAGATGTCGAAGAGCTACGTAGGCCCGACCGGTTCCGCCGACTACAACGCACTCGTAGCCGAGCTATTATTGGGCAAGTCACTCAATGACAGCCTTGGCAAACGCCGCATTACCGTGCAGTCACCCGGTGGCTGCGGTGGCCTGCGCCTGGCGGCCGAATTTATCAAGTCTGCCAACCCCGACGCCACAGTCTGGGTGAGCAATCCAACCTGGGCAAATCACATTCCATTATTAGGTTCGGCCGGACTCAAGATCGAAGAGTATCCCTACTACGATTACGACAGCCACAGCGTAAAATTCGATGAGATGATTGCCTGCCTCAGCAAGGTAGGCAGTAATGACGTCGTATTACTGCATGGCTGCTGTCATAACCCCTGTGGTGCTGATCTCAGTCAACCGCAGTGGCAGCAAATACGCGACCTGGCACTCAAGCAGGGCTTTACCGTATTTGTCGATCTGGCCTACCAGGGGCTGGGCGACGGCCTCGATGAAGATGTGTACGGAACACGGTTACTGGCCGAGTCCCTGCCCGAATTAATCGTGGTCAGCTCCTGCTCGAAGAACTTCGGGCTCTACCGTGAGCGTACCGGAGCGATGACGCTGATCTCCGAGAACGAGGCGGCGGCTGCGGTAGCCACAACTCAGATCGCAGCGGCAGCAAGGGCAATGTACTCCATGCCACCTGACCATGGCGCCGCTATCGTGCAATTAATCCTGTCCGATCAGACACTGCGCAGCGAATGGGATACCGAACTAACCGAGATGCGTGATCGCATTAACGGACTGCGCTCGCAATTCGTCAAGCAGATTCAGTCCATCGGCATCGACAGAGATTTTAGTTTCATCGAGAGAGAGAAAGGTATGTTTTCCTTCCTCGGCGTGAATGTAGATCAGGTCCAGTCGCTAGTGAACGACTACAGCGTCTATCTCGTGAACTCGAGCCGCATCAACATAGCCGGCATCAATGACTCTAACATCGAGTATTTGGCTAACAGTCTCGCTGCTGTATTGAAGGCCTAAGAGAAGGCCTAAGAGAACGCCTAAGAGAACGCAGAAGAAAACGAAAGAACAGACCCCGATTGAATGGGGTCTGTCCCGGCTTGATCTCTGCTTATTTCGCGCGCGACTTCAGACCTTCCGAGACTGAAGCGGCGAACTCTCGCAGCAAGACTTCCGTTGTAGGCCAATCGATGCAGGCATCTGTTATCGAGACGCCGTATTTCAGATCGGCCAGATCATCAGGGATCGGCTGATTGCCCTCAATCAGATTACTCTCGATCATGACACCGATAATGGATTTATTGCCGGCTCTGATCTGTTCGGCCACTTCGGCTAGCACCAGCTTCTGATTGTTATGATCTTTATTTGAATTGCCGTGACTGCAATCGATCATAATATTCTCTATAAGGCCAGCCTTTTGCAGTTCCTTCTCACAAGCCTCCACACTAGAAGCATCATAATTGGGCGACTTGCCGCCTCTTAGGATAACGTGACAGTAAGGGTTGCCCTCGGTTCGAAACAGAGCAACCTTGCCCTCTCCGGTCACACTGATAAAGCTATTTGTGGCCGAAGCAGAACGAATTGCATTCACAGCTACCATCAATCCACCATCGACATTATTCTTAAAGCCTACAGCAGACGATATACCGCTAGCGAGCTTACGGTGAGTCGGGGACTCGGTGGTGCGAGCGCCTATAGCCGTCCAGCTAACGCAATCTTGCAAGTATTGGGGTGTAATAAGATCCAGCGCCTCGATGCCGATTGGCAGGCCGATCTCTGCGATATCCAACATCAGGCGGCGGCCGATACGCAAGCCATGATCGATCTTGTGACTACCGTCCAGATGCGGGTCGTAGATCAGACCTTCCCAGCCTATCGCCGTGCGCGGCTTCTCGAAATACACGCGCATGACTATTAACAGCTCGTCTGCCAGTTCATCGGCCAGGGTCTTCAGTTTCCTTGCATACTCGAGTGCCTCGGACGGGCTATGTATCGAACAAGGACCGACCACCACGATCAAGCGCGGGTCCTCGCGGGAAAGAATTCCTTTCACCGAGCGGTGTCCGCCGCGCACGGTCTGCAGCGCTCTTCCCTGCAGAGCTAGCTGCTGTTTTAGCGTCTCTGGCGAGGGCAGTTCTTCCTGACCGATGATGTGAATATTCTCGACTTCTTTCGTGCGCTCTGACATTACCGTACCTTGAGGCTTTTTCGGATTCCGGATTATGGTGGAAAAAGCGTTGCATTCAAAGTCCTATTGCCAATTGGAAAAACCCTGCCCACTCAAACACAGGCGGGGCGGGTGTTTACAGTGACGCCGCTATTGGGTAAATTCTCCTGCGTATACAGCCTTGGCGTACAGCCATTGACTGCCACTGTTCTAGCTAATCAGGAATTGCAAGCGTGCCGAAAGCCAGCGAATTAAAACGCGGAATGATCGTTGATATCGACGGCGTCCCTCATAGAGTAAAGCAGACAGAGAGCAAGAGCCCCTCATCTCGCGGAGCGGCAACCTTGTATAAGATTCGCTTTAATAACTTGCAGACACATCAGAAGTTGGATTCTTCATTCAAAGGCGACGATCTATTAAAGGAAGCGGACTGCATCAGGGTCGGCGTTCAATACTCGTATATCGATGGCGATAGCTACTACTTCATGAACATGGAGGATTTTAGTCAGTATGCAATCGATGCCGATCAGCTCGAGGGCCAGAAAGATTATCTGGTGGAGCAACAGGAGGATATCATCGCCTTGATTATGGATGGCCATCTACTTGGTATCGAGCTTCCACAATCGGTCAATCTTCAGATCATCGACACGCCGCCTGCGGTAACGGGGTCCTCGGCCACGAATAGGAGCAAGACCGCGACACTGGCCACCGGATTGGAGATTCAGGTGCCAGAGTATCTCGCAACCGGTGAAGTGATAAAGGTGAATACTGTGTCAGGAAAATTCATGTCTCGCGCCTAATCACGGCCGCGTGCCGCTGAATTACTTTACAGGAAGAGCAGTGTCACGAACACGAAGAAGCCAACGCCAGCCAGCACACCGAGGACTCGACTCCAGCGGTCCTCTCTGGGTTGGTCTGCCCAATTTTGTTGAATGATCTCGGCGTCGCTTCTGTTCAAGGCGGCATCGAGGTTCGCGAACTCTTCCTCACTCATAGTGGCGGCTTGTTTGCTGTCCGATAGCCCTTTCGCCGCGTCGGCAACATGCAATGACGCATCACTGGAATAGCCGCGGCGTTGCGCCCTGCGGCCGACCACTGTTTTTTCAACGGCCTCTAGGCCTGAAGCCTTTGCTTGCTTAACTGACTGTCCGCTTGTTTTCCCTTCTTTAGCTTCTTCTCTTCTTACTTTCGCTGTCGCTTTTGCTTTCTGGGCAGGTGTCTGTTTTGCTTTATTTGCCGACTTCGTCGCCGGCAGGGAGATGGTACCTGCTTCGGCCAAGACCGAGGCGGCAATCTTATACGCCTTGGTGCCCGTGGCCAGCTTACCTCTCTCGATATTCTTGCTACTAGCGAAGCCCACGATTCTGAACTTGCTGCGGTTATCCTTGGTAACAGTCTGCAGCGAGGTGGCGAAGCCTGTTACCGCCAAACACTGTTTGGCCAAGGCTTTCTGCTTCGCCCCATCGAGTTGGCTGTCGTTCGGTGTTGCCCATTTTGCTTTCTTAAGCTGACGTAAAACACTGATCACGAACCAGCGCGAGCGCTCCTCTAGCGACTCCTTTCCCAGCTTCGCCTCAATCGCATTGACCACTGCCTCTGCCGATTCAAAATCCGCCACCACAATGCCAAGTTGCTGGGCCAGGGAATCCTGATTGGGGTGAAGAAATTTACTTACCATGTTTAGCCTTCGCTCTCGTCATCTGCGTTTCCTGCGATGAAGACGCCGGTCTTCAAATAGTGGATTGCCTGTTCTATCACATCGTTGTTGCGCATCATGAATGTGTGTGTCACCGGCAATACTATATGGGCTTTCATGCCTTGTACCTTGGTGCTGGCAATGGACACTATGCTATCACTGGGGCCATCGATAAACAGAAATTCCAGCGGGTTGATATTGGTACTTCCGGCGATAACCCCCAGATCGAAATCAACTGGCCCCAGACTGCCTATGATACTACTCTCTCCTGTTCCCAATGCCACACCCGCCGGCCCGCCGATGAATCGAAAACCTGGTATCGGCAACAGCCCATCGACTATTTCGCTGCCTTGATTGGGCGGCCCCAGCATAACGACCCGTCCCAATTCTTCGATAGCGTGTTCGCTTAGGTAGTAGCGTAACAATATTCCGCCCAGGGAATGGGTGATGAAATGAATCTTGCCGCTGCTGAGACTACGACACTCGGCCAGCCCACGTGCCACAGCATCTTCTGCCAGCACGTCAATAGAATGACTACGCGAAGGATAGAAGATATTCGTCACGCTATAGCCAGCGGGTGCCAGCTTGGCCTCGAGCTCGGACATTGAATTCGATAGTCTGCCCAGGCCATGCAATAACACGACACACTCCGCCAACACCGATACCGGCAGCAGGGCAAACAACGCTAATAAAATAAATCGACTGAACATGACTACTCGGTTATTGGGGGTTTTGCTTCACTGCACTGACAATTCCAACAGACGGCAAAGTTGCTACTGTTGGTTTCGCCACAGCCCGCACAATCCCAATCAGGCTCCTCATTGTCAGAGCCGTTTTCCAGCTCGGCGATAATCTGCTGCGCTCGAATATAGTACAGAGCATTAACCCAGACCTCGGGCATGCACTCAATGAAGGGCACTTCGCCGGAGACCGAAAATAGATTCTCGTTTCTAACCTGGGCTTCGATATTGTGCTGCTCGAGCACGTTCCGGATGTTCCAGGCATTCGCCAGAATCTCGGTGCTGTACACTTTCTTCATCATACTCACGGTGATCGCAATTTCTGTTGCAGAATTCGCATTATTGCAAACCGGGCCCGAATGGGCGCTCAAGTGTAAAGATCATCGATAGATATGCCTCCAGCGTAGCCCGGCAATGACCAACGCCACGGCATACAAAGCGATGCCACCCACCACCAGAATGCTCAACTGCACAATTTTATCCGCCATCGTCCAGAGCAACCAGTCTTGCCAATCGCCGGAAAAACTAATGAGAAAATAGATCATCAAGCCATTTGCCAGCAGCGCGCGAAGTAGAAAAATTCCCCAACCGGGCTGAAACTTAAACACCCCCTCTGCCTGCAATCCGCGCAGCAACAAGCCAGCATTTAGAAAAGCCGCCAGACTGGTTGCCAGGGCGAGGCCGACATGGGCCATACCGCCCAGGTAGAACGCGAGATTCATTACCATATTGCTAGTCATCGCAATGATGCCAACCTTCACCGGTGTCGCCGTGTTCTGCCGTGCGTAAAATCCCGGCGCAAATACCTTGATCGCCATAAAGGCGATTAATCCGAGCGCATAGGCCTTTAGGCTGCCGGCTGAACTCACGACATCGGATTCGGTAAAATTGTCGTTCTGAAACAGCGTTACCAACAACGGCTCCGCGATAAAGATCAGCGCGAGGGAGGCGGGCACAGCGATCAGCACAACCAATCGAAATGCCCAATCCAGCGTCTCGGCGAACTCATCGAGCGATGCCTGGGCATGTTTTCGAGAGAGGCTGGGCAACACCACGATCGCGATTGCGATGCCGAAGGTGCCCAGTGGTAACTCCATCAATCTGTCAGAAAAATAGAGCCAGGAGACACTACCTGAAACAAGCAGCGAGGCGATGAAGGTGTCAAACAATAGATTAATCTGGCTGACGGATACGCCGAACAGCGCCGGCACCATTAACTTTTTAATGCGCACAACGCCTTCATGAAACTTGCCAAGCCTGGGCACCGGCATCAGTCGCATGCGCGCAAGAAACGGTAGCTGAAATAATAGCTGTGCCACGCCGGCTATCAACACGCCCCAGGCTAACGCCAGTTCGGGAACTCGCATATAGGGCACCAACAAAAACGAGCAGCCTATCAATGAAATATTAAGCAGCGCGGGAGTGATGGCTGGCACCGCGAACCGCGCATAGCTATTGAGGATCGAACTGCATAGCGCGGTCATCGAAATCAATAGGAGATAGGGAAAGGTAATCCTGAGCATCTCGACGAACAGCGCAAACTTCTCCGGATTGCCGGTAAAGCCATAGGCGAGCGGCACCGCAAGCAGTGGCGCCGCCACCACAGCGACCATTGTTACTAGCAGCAGGAAACCACCGAGACTTCCTGCCACCGCATTGATAAGCAGCTGTACTTCGGCGTGGGATTTGTTTGATCGGTATTCCGACAGAACCGGCACGAAGGCCTGGTTAAAGGCACCTTCGGCAAACAGGCGGCGCATGAAATTGGGTATCTTATTGGCCAGAAAGAAGGCATCGGCGCCGTCGCTTACACCGAATACACGAGCGATGACCACGTCTCGCGCCAGGCCCAGGACACGGGAGACCATCGTCATCGAACCGGTGACACCACTGGCTTTCAGCAGACTGGATTCGTTGCGCTCGTCGTTCTTAGGCTGTGTCTCGTCTGTCGAGTGAGCTTCACTCATTGGGTAGAAGGCCTTGCGGTGATTGATGCTGGAAAGCGATTATCCCGCTATCGGAGTCAATCAGCAATAAATTGAGTATTGTTAAGGGCTTAGCTAGATATCGCGGTATTTTCCGCTATTGACATCAAGCAGTGAAAACGGCATAGTGTCGCGCTCTGAATTAGGGGACGAAACGCGACACTTATCGCCCCTCAATCAACCGAATTAAATGCAATAACCAACTAGATGAGATCTAGTGCTAACAAGGAGCTCCAATTGGCTAATTCTCCACAAGCCCGTAAGCGTGCAAGACAGAGTGAGGTGCGACGTCGTCACAATGCATCATTTCGATCCATGGTACGCACCCAAATCAAGAAAGTAGATTCGGCCATTGAAGGCGGCGATCACGCGAAGGCTTTAGAAGCTTACAACGCCGCTATCCCGGTCATCGACCGCATGGCTGACAGAGGCATTATTCACAAGAATAAAGCCGCACGGCACAAGAGCCGATTGAATACGGCTGTGAAAGCGCTGAAGTAGAATTTTCAGCGTAAAAAAAACCGGCAAGCGCCGGTTTTTTTATGCCTAACGCCATTACGATGCGCTAGATTAGTCACTCAGAATTAGATTATCGCGGTGAATAATTTCTGCATCGCCAGCATAGCCTAGTATCTTCTCGATACTCTCACTGCTGCGACCACGTATCTGTTCGATCTCGTCACCGCCATAGTTCACTAGTCCGCGCGCGATTTCCTGACCCGCCTGATCCAGGCAGGACACCACATCGCCGCGAGTAAACCTGCCCCGCACCGATTGCACGCCGACTGCCAGCAGGCTGCGTCCAGATTCTTTCAGCACTTTCACCGCACCCGTATCGAGAACGATGCTTCCCTTGAGGCTAAGCTGGCTCGCGAGCCATTGCTTCTTCGCGGTAACCGGCTCGTTGTCGCTGTATAACAGTGTGCCGATCTCCTCGCCTGCCAACAGCCGCGCAAGAACCTGAGGCTCGCGTCCGTTAGCGATCAGCGTATTGGTACCGGAGCGTGAAGCGAGTCTGGCTGCCGATATCTTGGTCATCATGCCGCCGCGGCCAAGACTGCCTCCCTTGCCCGCCATGGCGTTCAGGCTGGTGTCCAGCGCCGAAGCGCTCGCCACTAATTTTGCCGCCGTATTGCGCCGAGGGTCTGCATCGAAGAGGCCATCCTGATCCGTCAGAATAAGCATCACGTCGGCGTTAATTAAATTTGCCACCAGCGCGGCCAGGGTGTCGTTGTCACCGAAGCACAACTCGGCTGTGGCAACGGTATCGTTCTCATTGACTACGGGTATGACCCCCATTCTAAGCAATGTGGTCAATGTGCCGCGGGCATTCAGATAGCGTGTCCGGTTAGAGAGATCATCATGACTCAGCAGGATCTGAGCTGCGTGTACGCCATGCCTCATGAAGCAGCTCTCATAGGCCTGAATCAGGCCCATCTGCCCGACTGCCGCCGCTGCCTGCTGCAGTTGCACCTGCTTGGGCCGCGCCTTCAATGCCAGCCGTGCGACGCCTTCGGCGACAGCGCCAGAGGAAACCAGCACAAGCTGAATGCCGAGCTTCTGCATGGCAACGAGCTGCCCCGCCCAATCCTCGATGGCGTTAAGATCCAGGCCGCGGCCGTTATTGGTAACTAGCGAACTGCCTACCTTAACTACCCAGGTCTTCGATTGTGTAATCTTGTCTCGCATTAGCACCGCTGCTCACTCTTCCCAGTCATCATCAAACAGTTCATCATCCTGCTTCTTGTAGGATTTCGTGTTCTCTATGCTACGTCGAATCTCGAAGGCCATCGCCGCCTCGTTCTCTGCCAGTAGTTCTCGGTAATCTTCATCTTCCAGTAGCTTCTGCCTGTGCGCTTCGATGGAGAGCATAAGGTCATCACACAGTTCGCGGCAACCGGCGTTATTCAGGGCCGAGATTTCGTGGATTTCTCCTTCCCATGAGAGCCGCTGACGCAGATCCTGCTTTAGCTGCGCCAGCTGATCAGCATCCAACAGGTCTACCTTGTTGATCACCAGCCAGCGTTCTTTCTGCGCAAGCGTGGTACTGAATTTTTCCAGCTCGCTGATGATTTGCTGCGCATTGTCCACCGGATTACTGCCATCGGCAGGCAAGGCGTCAACCAGATGCAGGAGTAAACGCGTTCGGGAGAGATGCTTCAGAAATCGAAACCCCAAACCTGCACCTTCGGATGCTCCCTCGATCAGACCTGGAATATCGGCCATGACGAAGCTACGCTCCATCCCCAGGCTGATTACACCCAGATTGGGCACCAGTGTCGTAAAAGGATAGTCCGCGACCTTGGGCGTTGCCGCCGAGACGGATCGAATGAGTGTCGATTTACCCGCATTTGGAAAGCCCAGCAAGCCAACATCGGCAACCAGACGCAGCTGCAACTGCAGTTTTCTCACCTCGCCCTCTGTGCCACTCGTGGTCTTGCGTGGGGCTCGATTGGTACTCGATTTGAAGCGCACATTGCCCAAGCCATGGAAACCACCTTTAGCCACCATCACGGGCTGGTCCGGCACGTTAAGATCGGCAATGAGTTCTTCCGTAGTCACATCGATAATGGTAGTGCCCAGCGGTACCTTGACCAGAAGATCGTCGCCGCCCCTGCCAGTGCAGTTACGGCCTTGGCCAGACTGACCGTTCTGCGCCCGATAGCGCGGCTGGAAGCGGAAGTCGACGAGGGTATTGAGGGAGGCATCGGCCTGCATATAGACACTGCCACCATCGCCTCCGTCTCCGCCATCAGGCCCGCCGCGTTCGATATATTTCTCACGACGAAAGCTCAGACAACCCTTTCCGCCGTTGCCCGCTTCTACGACAATTTCTGCTTCGTCTACAAATTTCACGTTTGTCTCATGCTATTGTGGGGAGAATTCCATGCGCCGAGGGCGGCCGCTCTATTCTAAAACGGTTTCATAAACAAAAAAGCCCCGTCGAACGACGAGGCTTTTTAATAACATGCTGCTTTATTAAGCTACTTCGATGCTCACGAATTTGCGGTTTTTGGGGCCCTTAACAGCAAATTTGACGACACCGTGTGCTTTCGCGAACAAGGTGTGGTCCTTGCCACAGCCTACGTTCTCACCCGGGTGAAAACGCGTGCCACGCTGGCGCACGATAATGCTTCCTGCGCTGGCCACTTCGCCACCGAACAATTTCACGCCGAGTCGTTTCGATTCCGAATCACGGCCGTTATTAGTACTACCACCTGCTTTCTTATGTGCCATTACCTAACTCCCGGCCTTAAGCTTTAATACCTGTAATCTTAACTTCTGTAAACCACTGGCGATGACCCTGTTGCTTACGTGAATGCTTGCGACGATTGAACTTGATGATCGTTACCTTGTTGGCTCGACCCTGCTTCACTACCTCGGCAGTGACCTGACCGCCCTCAACATAGGGAGTCCCAATCTTCACAGACTCGCCCTCGCCAACCATCAAAATGTTGTCGAAGCTTATTTCTTCCCCAGTAGCGGCTTCCAATTTTTCCAGTCGAAGAACTTCGCCTTCTTCAACTCTGTGCTGCTTGCCACCGCTCTCTATTACCGCGTACATAATTCTCTCCGATACCGCCTTTTTGAATGGGAACTGTACCCATTCCTATAGGGGCGGGCATTTTACGGGAACCAACCCCCCGAAGCAAGTAGATTTGCCCTTGCTGACAGGGGGAAGTGCCCGTGTTTAGCCGCTGTGCGTATTTGCCGCTCAATCCCGCTCAGAGTGCGCCGTGCTGGCTTGACAGCACCCACTTCGCTCCCTAGCATGCGTGCTCACGGAAATTTGCCGCGCTCGGGGCTACTTCCCGTCAAACACAGACCATCAAACGCGGAAAAATAGCAGCAAATCGCCTATGTATCAGCAAATTCGAGCAGTTGTCGAAACCGACTTCACGGCAGTGGACAAGTTCATCGTGGATCAACTCCACTCGAATGTGCCACTGGTCGAGAATATCGGGCATTATATCGTCGAAGCTGGCGGCAAACGCCTGCGACCCCTGCTTGTTCTTCTCGCCGCCAAAGCCTGCAAAATAGACACTCAGCAGCATATTTCCCTGGCTTCAGTTATCGAGTTCATACACACCGCCACCCTGCTGCACGACGATGTCGTCGATATGTCCTCATTGCGCCGCGGCCGACCGACTGTCAACGCTGAGTGGAATAATCCGTCCAGTGTGCTGGTGGGAGATTTTATCTATTCGCGAGCCTTTCAGATACTGGTTACCCTGGGCAATATGAAGATCATGAAAATTATTGCCGACACCACCAATCGCATTGCCGAAGGTGAGGTTCTGCAGTTGATTAGCAAGAACAATCCAAATCCCAGCGAACAGAACTACATGCAGGTGATTCAGAACAAGACTGCGATACTGTTTCAGGCGGCGGCTCAGTGCGGCGCCATACTCTCGAGCGCCTCAACGGCAGAAGAATGGGCACTGAAACGCTTTGGCATGCACCTGGGCACCGCGTTCCAACTTATCGACGATGTACTGGACTATGATGGCGACAGCAAATCGCTGGGCAAGAACATTGGCGATGACCTCGCCGAAGGCAAGCCGACGCTCCCGCTAATCTATGCTATTGAGCACGGCAGCAAGGAGCAGGCTGCGTTAATCAGGCGAGTGCTCACCAGCGATGAACTGGATAAGGAGTCGCTGAGCCAGGTTATAGAGATCGTGCAGGAATGCGGCGCCCTGGATTATGCGCGCACGCTTGCCAAATCTGAATCGGATCAAGCAATGGAATGCCTCAAGGTCTTGTCGGATTCCCGCTACCGTGACGCGCTCCGGACGATGGTGGAATTCTCTAATAGCCGAACTAACTAATCGCTTTTTTACGCAGCCATCCCGGTCAATTCCGTGCTATAACTTTACCGTAGACGGCCCGGCTGCCAGACATCAAGCTCTGTCGGTACGTGCCATTAAAGAAGAATAAAATCTGCAAAAACGGGAGACCCAGCCTTGATAGATCTGTCGCAAATACCGCTGCCTGAGCCCATCATGGAAACGTTAGCCGATGTTGAGGCGTTTGAGAAAACCCCCTTAGCCGAACAATTTCCCTATACTGACAGTTACAACTTAATTAAGGACAGCGCCGCCCGTTTTGGCGACGCTGCGGCGTTGGAATTTCTACTGCAGGGGCTTCCCGACGAACCTTCTCAGACTGTCAGCTTCACAGAATTAGGCAGTCAGGTAACGCGCTGCGCCAATCTATTGAACAGTCTGGGCATAGGCGCGAGCGATGCCGTCTCAATAATTCTGCCGATTTTACCACAGACGCATTTTGCCATCTGGGGCGCGCAAGGGGCTGGCATCTCTAACCCGATCAATCCCATGTTGGAAGCCGAGCACATCGGAGAAATCATTTCGGCAGCCAATGCGAAGGCAGTTATTTGCCTTGCCGCTTCAAGCCATAGCGACATCAATACAAAGGTTCGCCAAGCAATAACCGAGTGCCCTACAGTTAAAACCTTGATCGAGGTAAATATAGCCGGTCTCTGTGATTTGGCATCGGCAAGCTACGCGAACGAACAGGTCGATGTTCTGGACTTCGCTTCGGCTATTACTACTATGAATAGCGAAACCTTAGATAGCGACAGAGCGTTTGCGGCAGATCAGATCGCCGCCTTCTTTCATACCGGCGGCACCACCGGGCGACCCAAACTGGCCCAGCTAAGCCACGGCAATATGGCCTTTCTCGGTCAACTAATGCAAGTCTATACCGCACATATGGATCACCATACGGTACTCTGTGGCCTGCCGCTATTTCATATATATGGTTGCATCATTCAAGGCATCGCCGCCTTCGCCGTAGGGTATCGAATTGTACTAATGACTCCTGCCGGTTTTCGCTCACCGCAAGCGATGATGAATTTTTGGAAGCTCGTAGAGCGCTTCAAGGTAAAGCAATTTTCTGCTGTGCCTACGGTATTGATGGCACTGGCTGACATACCCGTTGGCGATGCTGACATTAGCAGCCTGACCAACATCAATTCCGGCGCAGCACCGCTTTCCCTGCCTTTCGAGCATCGCTTCGAGAAAAACTTCTCGGTTGAAGTCGGTAATGGCTATGGCATGACGGAAACCACCGCGTTAATTTCCCGAGCGCCGCAATACCAGCCTCCTGGCAGTGTCGGCATGCGTGTGCCCTACTCTCAGATTCGAATAGTCCATATTGACGGAACTACCGTTACCAAAGACTGCCCGTTAGGAGAAAGCGGTGTCATCCTTGTCAAAGGGGCTCAGGTCTTCGCGGGGTACAAGAGCGAAACTGACAATGCAACTGCCTGGATTGAAGACGGTTGGTTTAACACCGGTGACATAGGTTATCTGGATGCCGATGGCTTCCTCTACCTCTCCGGACGCGCTAAAGACCTGATCATTCGAAGCGGTCACAACATCGACCCGGAACTCATCGAGGAGCCTTTGAATGCGCACGCGGATGTGGTGACATCGATCGCGATCGGTCTGCCCGACCCCTATGCGGGCGAGCTACCCATGGCCTATGTAGTCAAGAAAGCCGGCAGCGATGTAACACAGCAGCAACTTATCGATCACTGCGCCGATACCATGTCCGAGCGTGCCGCCATTCCAAAGCGAATTGAGTTTATCGACGCTATGCCGCTCACTGCCGTCGGGAAAATTTTCCGACCCACGCTGCGACAGAAAATTTCAGAGCAAGTCGTGAGGGAGGTGCTGGCAGACAAAGCTATAGCGGCAGATATAAGCAGCGAGTTAGAGAAGAAGAGAGGTCTGGTACTCAACATCCATGTAGCAGACAAGAGCCAGATTGAAGCGGTCAAAAAAATAGTCGAAGCCTACACCTTCACCAGCGAAGTCAGTTAGTGACAAACCCGGCTTAGTTATTGCGAATTCGGCGGCGCCCTGGAGCAAAGATACTAATACCTGCGCTGGAGTCTCGCAGGATCGTGCTTGAATCGATAATTTTTACCTTATTGCTGCTGGGCTGATAAATATTATCGTAAAGCGCCAAAATTTTCTGGGCCGACTCGGCATAACGCTGCGCCTGCGCTGTATTGCCCAACTCTAAATAGACAGTGGCAAGAGCAACGTAGAAGTCGGGCTCCTCTTCTTTGAGCCGTAACGCTCGGCTAAAAGACCTGCGCGCCGTCTCTAGATCTTCATTGTCCAGGGCCACATTGCCCTGGGCGAAATGATAGTAAGGATTCCTGTTGTTGAATCGAACAATGGCCTCTTCATACTCGGCCGCGCGCCGTAGATCGCCATTGCGGCGATAGTGTTTTGCCAGGTTGTTGATCGCCGTAGCGTTGTTATTATCAAGACTGAAGGCCATTCGATAGCTGTACTCCGCGAACTCTTCGTGGCCCAAGCGATTATAGGTGCTGCCAATATTGTTCCAGGCGATAGACGAGTCGCCATGCAAGAACAATGCATTCTTAAAGAACAGCAGAGCCTCATCTAAGTCCCCCTCGATGAGTTGTTCGACACCCAGATTGTTGAAATAAAGGGCACGAGCAACTTGATCCGATACGACACTCGAAGTTAGCTGCTGCAGAGAAATTTCAGGTGTAAAATCCACCACATAACTTCGCCGCGCGCTTATTCTGCCGCTGGCGTTTATATGCTGACTAAGCACCAGCAGGTCGCCGCGCTTGTCCCAACTCGGCTGCACGTCGACAGTCTGGAAATTCGCATCCAGCCCTGCATAGCGCGCCATCGCTATGTACAAGTTCATTACCGACAGGCAATTCCCCTCTCGCGCATAGAACGCTTGCATCGCGGTATGAGTCTGCTCGCTTGAATATTGCACATTCAGGAAATCTTCACCGTAGAGCAGATCCTGCAGTTTATCGATTCGTGTCTCTTCTCCGTCGCGTGCCCTGATATAGGAGTCGATATAGCTTTTCACTTCATCAGTTATGTAAAGCGGATCTATTTCAGAATAGTGGTCAGTTGTCTGATCGATGATGGCGGAGTGAATCTCTGCATCTCTGGCAAACTGGGTGTCGATATCGATGCCGAGGCAGCCGAACAGAGCCGCCGACAGCAGCACCACTGTGAAACTTCTAAAGCTCTGAGTTGATAGCATAATAGTCATACGATTCAATAACGTGTCGGTGTCTCTTGGCCAGTTTTCTCTATTTTCATGAAGTCATACCGCCCTCGCAAGAACCTTACCTCTTCCTCGTGAAGACGACGCAGCAGCCCTACCCAGCCCGCGTAATTGGCTACATCCGCCATACTCTTACCCAGACCGGAATAATTCAGATTGTCATGCAAACGCCCAACGCTCCTACCCCAACTATCTGAATACTCTGCAGTTTTTAGCGAAGACAGATATTCATACTGTAACGCCACGCGGGTCTGGGCGATGCGCATATTGTCAGCCGAAAGAAAGCGTACCTCGAAATCGGTCTCAAACTCTAATGGCCCACCGTCCGCTGCCGCCCGCCACTGTACACCGGTATCTATAATCACGCTCTTGCTAACCGGCAAGTTAGGAACAAACTCGAAGGGCTGGGTATCGGCATGCATTATCGCGAAACCCACATCGGTGTCGCGCAGCGCGGACGAAATTTTCACCCGCGCATCGGCATCGATATCGACGATAGCGTCAGACTTGATCGCGCCCGACCGATTTACGAAATCGAACAAGGCTTTAGCGTCGGCTAAGGCAATCTCTGGCAATTCCCAACGCTGACCCTGCTCATCAATAATCGCCAAGCCATCGAGATCGAAAACCAGTTCGGTTGGCACCATATCCAATTTCGCACTTTCCCCCAGAGCCACGCCTCCAGGCACAATGATTTCGCTGATCGTCGACTGATTGAATTCATCTCCGAGCGTTTCCTTCATGAAAACGGACGGTTCATTGCGGGCCAGCGAGCGATCGCCGCGATTCCCGTCAGCGTTAAACAGCGAGTTACTGCGCCTGCGCACGCGCTCGCCGAGATAGTCTAGCTCTGTTACTTCCGACCGAGAGCGACGCGCTGCCAGACTATCGATTGCGAGTCGCTGCGCGGCAGTCGCATAGCGTTGACCCGGGGCAGACGCCGCCTCGCCCTCGAAATGCAATTCGCTGGCATAGCCGGCGGCCGCTGCAATGCGAGAAAATTTCGCGGCGGCTTCGTAATCGTCACGGTAGAAGGTGACAAACAAACGCTGCTCACTATCCAACCAACGCTCAGAAAAACCCTCCTGCGGGCGACTGTTTTCTGCCTCCTCCACAATAATGGCCAAGCCGCCGATCTCCGACTCGCGATAAGCTGCTTCCCACCTTGCGATTTCAGCGCTATCGGGAAATGTACCGACAGGTAGATCAGGAAAGCGGCCCAACCTCGCGCGTCGAATTCGCTGAGCGATAACAGCCCGCGCATTCAAATTGCTTGTAACATCGATCTGATGGGCGGCGAGCGCCTCGGAAAAACCATGCAAAACAGGATCTTGCCTTACACCCTCATCCAGGGATTCGGCGATGGTGAAATCGCAGGCTAATAACAGCAGACATGCGAACAACGCTCTGTAGCTGATTGCGGTGTAACGGCTGAAGTGAGGTTTCATCATAGCCTCTTAATCACATTCGTTATATGGTTCACCGCGACGTTTTCTGAGTAACCGCTCGCGCAGATCCGTTACCCAGATTGGCTCGCCGAAGAAGTGAATCGGTTGTGCCAATTCGGCAATCAGTCGCTCGGCCTCATCATACCGGTCTGCTGCGATCGCATACCTTACGGCCTGTTCCATAATAAAAGTATCGGCGGGTAATAATTCGAAGGCACGCTCCTGATAAGACACACCGCGGGCCCAGTCGTTTCCGCTAAGAAGGAAGTACTCAGCCATGGCGAGATTCGCCTCAGGGCTCTGGGGATCAAGCGCTAGAGCACGCTCAAAAAACTCGAACACGTCACGAGCGATCAACTCCCGCTGGCCACTGGGCCATGTATTCTCGCAGTCTTCCAACTCGGCCTCCCAATACTCTCCATAGTCCAACAGGATATTGATGTCCGTCGGTGCCAACTGTGCCGCCTCGATGAAGTAACGAGCGATACGCTGATCGCTACCCTCAAGCTCTTGCATGCGCAGCGCATCGCCGGTACCGGACAAGCCTCGGGCGAAACGGCTATCCAGCGAGATAGTCCTCTCGAAGAGTTGCTGCGCGAGCTCGAAGTTGCCCGAGTTAAGCGCCAGTTCTGCAAGCCTCGCGGTCAATTGCGCGCCTTCTATCGCTTTACTGCTCGGCACCATAAATGGCATCGGGACCCCTGTGCGCACCGTGCCCGCAGGTCGCTGGCTAGTTAACAGATAGTTGTGAAATTCCTGATCGAGCTGCGCGGTGGTGATGTCAAACGATCGATCATAGGCATAGCGAGGATTCCGCCCTTCCAAGAGGAAGCCCAGGTAACTCTGCAACTGCGCGCGACGATCGATGAAACCTTCTTCCTCGTAGGCATGCAGCAGGTAGTGTAACAAGGCACTGGACTTAAGATTCGCAATCTGAATCATTCTTGGCGAGGCCAGCGCCGCATCGTTATACAGCAGACGATCCATCGTTAGCGTCTCGGACAAGGAGACCAGAACCTCGTTGCCGTCTCGATCAAAGCGTTCAAACTCTACCTCGTTGTCATCCACTTGCATGCGCGCGATGTAGCCAGCAAGACCCTCCTCGTACCAGCGCGGCAGGCGCAGATCATTGAAATTGCGCAGCAGAAAATGCACGTAGTGGTGAAATCCCAGCGCGATCGACTCTTCATCGTCGAAGGCTATAGCGAGAAAATTAGCACGGGGGGATGGCGAGAAGAACGCCGGCGCATCGGTGGCGACGAAACCTTGTAAGGTCTCTACGTCATCGAAAAGATAGACCAGATTTGGCACTTGTGCGCGCGGAAAACTATCGACGCCAGAGATGGTAAAAGCGGCAGCTAGCCGCCAGACCTCCAATTCATTTGCGAAGCGAGTAGTCTGTCGCTCCGAGCGCTGGCTAAGAATGTGAAAATTGCCACTTCGCACTTCTACCCAGCGGTCATCGAGCGCATCGTCTTGGGCGAAACTCGACGCACACATGGCCACACTGAATGCCAGCAGCAGTCTTCGATAGATTGTTGATTGGCGCTGAACCATGTTAAGGAGCCTCTAGCCAAGAAACCCTGTTACAGCGTATTACTGTAGCACGTCGAAGCGCGAGGCTAAAAGGGTATCCGGCAGGAAAACCCGGACCGAGGCCACGACTACATGGCGGGGTAGTTAGGCCCACCGCTGCCCTCGGGCACCACCCAATGAATATTCTGCGCAGGATCTTTGATATCGCAGGTCTTACAGTGCACGCAGTTCTGCCCATTGATCTGAAACTGCTTGTTGCCGTCGGCGTCTTCTATCACTTCATAGACACCGGCAGGACAGTAGCGCTGGGCCGGCTCATCATAGAGCGGCAGATTGTGCTCGATCGGTATCGAAGCGTCTTTGAGCTGTAGGTGGCAGGGTTGATCTTCGGCATGATTGGTATTGGACAGAAACACCGATGACAATTTGTCGAAACTGATCGCGCCATCGGGCTTCGGATAGCTGACCTTGACACAGTCTGCAGCGGGTTTCATCTGTGCGTAGTCTTCTGACTTGTCATGAAACGTTAACGGAAACTTCCCGAAGAAAATATTCTGCTCCATAAAGCTTAGGGCACTTCCCAGCCAGAATCCGAACTTGTGAAAGCCGGAGCTGAAATTACGTGTCTTGTATAGTTCATCATGGAGATCAGAATTAGTGAATCGCACGCCGTAATCCAGTAATTCTTTCTCTGGCGCATCGCTGCTTAACGCCGCCATCAGAGTTTCCGCCGCGATAATGCCAGACTTCATCGCTGTGTGGCTGCCTTTGATCTTGGCCGCGTTCATGGTGCCGGCATCGCAGCCAATTAATAATCCGCCAGGGAAGGACATCTTGGGCAAGGAATTCAGGCCACCCTTGATCAGTGCTCTGGCACCATAGCTTATTCTCTTGCCACCTTTTATTGTCTGCTTGATAACCGGATGATGTTTGAACTTCTGAAATTCATCATAGGGGCTAATATGCGGATTCTGATAGCCGAGATCTACGATCAGGCCCAGAGACACCTGATTGCCCTCGAGATGATAGAGAAAGCCTCCGCTAGTCGCGGCGAAGCTATCACCAATCATAGGGTAGCCAGCCGTGTGCACGACCAAACCCTCTTTATGCTGATCTTCCGGGATTTCCCATATTTCCTTAAGGCCGATACCGTAGTGTTGTGGGTCGCTGTCTTTGTCGAGTTCAAACCTGGCGATTAGCTCTTTACCTAAATGACCGCGGCAGCCTTCGGCAAGAATCGTGTACTTTGCATGAAACTCGAAACCTGGCTCGTAGGATGACTTGTGCTCACCCTTGGCATCGACCCCCATGTCGCCAGTCGCCACACCTTTTACACTGCCGTCTTCATGGTAGAGAATTTCTGCGGCGGCAAAACCGGGAAAGACCTCTGCACCTAATTCCATCGCTTGTTCCGCCAACCAACGACATAGATTGCCTAGTGAAATAATGTAATTGCCGTCATTGTGCATCGGCCTTGGCACTAACAGACCAGGGAATTTGAAAGCCTTCTCGGCGCTGGGCAGATAATAGACATCGTCCCCCGTGACAGCCGTATTCAAGGGTGCCCCCCTCTCCTTCCAATCCGGGAACAACTCGTTCAACGCCGACGGCTCGAATACCGCACCCGACAGAATATGTGCGCCGACCTCTGAGCCCTTCTCCAACACGCAAACCGATATTTCAGTTTCTGCCTCTTTTGCCATCTGCAAGAGTCGACATGCGGTGGAAAGCCCCGCCGGCCCGCCGCCCACAATAACGACATCGACTTCCATGGATTCCCGTTGCATTTTAAAACCTCAGGTCTATCTAAAGACACTTTTCTATCGAGTTCGATTTGGCAGACTGCCACCATTCCTTTACACAGCCGCCCGCAGTTGAAGACCGCCATTATCCTCAATTCGTCGAGTAAGCGCAAAGTCGCAAGGATCACCGCTACATGGCAATAATGTCACAGCCAAAACTCGTTCGGCGCCTCTGACGCTGCTCGATAGCTACCGGCACGCGGAATAAGATAAAAATTGCGTGCAGCCACTCCGGCGAGAAATATCCAGTAAAGATACGCGACGCCTTGGGAAACTGTGAATTAGCCGATTACGCAGGCAATTGGCTAAAGCTCTCGTAACTCAGGTCGATACCCATTGCTTTTGGGCATTGTGAAACACATCGCAAAACGGCGAAATATGGCACTTTTGCCACCTTTTTTGCACAATTTGTCACAGTATCAGCGATACCCGTCTGTATAATCGCGACGATTAAAAGTGACAACAGCTAATTCTTCTCCGTATTTGTGAAACGCTCAGATTTGTAAACAAATCTGTTACAGCGAATCCGGCGGCAAGTACATAAGATGTACTTAAGAAAAAATTTGAATGCCCAATGGAGCATCACGATGACTCAGCGTCTCATTCGACCTGAAAAATTAATCAGACTCTGCTTGTTCGGACTTTGCATCATGTCCGCAAACCAGGCGTTCTCGCAGCAAGCCGATTCGGAATCGACAGGTGACTCTACGGTCGTGTTCGACGCTGACTTCTTCACCGAATATTCTCCCGTATCTGTCAATGACATGATAGACCGCATACCAGGCATCAGCCTCGCTCTAAACAATGGCGGGAACAACGGCAACAGTCGCGGGCTCGGTTCAGGTGAAGGCGAGATTCTGATTAACGGCCAGCGTACAACGGGCAAGAACAATGCCGGACGCAGCCAACTAAGTCGCATTGCTGCTGACCAGGTTGACTATATTCAGATCATACGCGGCACTTCCGACGACATGAACGTTCGTGGCGGCGGACAAGTTGTCAATGTGGTTCTGCTCGACGCCGCGTCACGCTCCAGTATCTCTGCTGAGGTGAATATGGATCGTCTGCATGACGGCACGCTCGATCCTGGCGCCAAACTCTCCTATACCGGCCAGACGGGCGCCTTTAATTACTTGTTTCACGTCGAGGCGGAGCCGCGCTATGAAAATCAATTTACTAACGAATCCAGCGTTGATCCGGAGGGCAATTTACTCGAAAACCGCTTTCAGGAAAATTTACGCGATCAAACCAACTTTGAGACCAGCTTTAACCTTGGCTATCAATTTGAAAAAAGCATGGTGCAACTCAATGGGCTTTACGGTCAAAGCAATCCACCTACCGATATCACTCGCGTTATCAATGATCTCTCAACCGGGACGTTGATCACCAGGCACGAACGTGAAGCAGAACAGCGCAATCGTAATAACTGGGAGATCGGCGGCGACTACGAATACAATTTCGACAGCGGTAGCAGATACCGCTTGCTCTTTATCGTGAACGACCGTGACTTTACTTATACACGAGATCGTTTCGGTGTATTGGCCGACACTGAAGAAAAGGATCTGCATTTGTTTTCCGCCGGACGCGATCGCGAACGCATAGCCCGCAACTCCTACTCATTCGATCTTGGACGTTCTCAGGCACTCGAAATAGGCGTCGAGGGAGCACAGACCATACGCGATTCAAATTTGCGCCTGGGCCTAGCGGGTATCGGCCTTCCATCTGATGCTCACGGCGGTCTGGTACCACAAAACATCAGCAACGCAAGCTCTACAGTTGAAGAAATTCGCTTCGAGAACTTTGCCATACATAACTGGCAAATCAACGACAGCATGTCCCTCGAAAGCTCGTTAATTTATGAGACTTCGACGATTACTCAGTCTGGCGATGTTAGCAACGACAGGGAATTCGCTTTCGTGCGCCCGAAGCTCGACTACAGATTCGACATCACTCAAACATTGCAGTTACGAGCTACTATCGAGAAGACAGTTTCACAACTGAGCTTCTCCGATTTCAGTGCGACGACGGACAACTCAGATGATGACCAGAACACTCAGGCAGGCAATCCGGGGATCGCTCAGGAGCAAGCCTGGAACTACGAGATGAATTTGGAGTACCGCCTACCCAACAATGTCGGCGTGTTGAATTCTGCTTTCTACTACCGCGACCTCAGCGATGTGATCGACCGCATCGATGTTTCCCCGAGTACAGACGACTTACAATCTGCGCGCGGCAATATTGGCGATGGCAAGCGCTACGGAGCTAACTTCGACGCGAGCACCAGACTTGCTTATCTAGGTGTTCCCGATGCCCTGCTTTCTCTCGGGTTTAGTGTCCAGGACTCAGCTGTCACAGACCCATTCCTTGGAACCGAGCGCCGTATTCGCAGGAACGGCCGCTGGTTTGGCCGCGCGAACTTCAGACACGACATTACCAGTTTCAATTTTAGCTACGGCTTCAACTACTGGACTTCCGCGCGAGACGGCAGCGGCCTAACCCAGATCGACATCTTCGACACCGAAACTCAAATCAGCGACTATGGCATCAGTTTGTTCGCGGAGAAACAAGCGTTCAACGGAATCACCTTCCGCTTCGATGTACAGAACGCCAACAATCAACTTCGTTGCCGTGAGCGGGTTCGCTATATCGGCGCCACGGCTGGCGGAATCGTGGAAGAGGTCGAAGATTCCTGTTTTGGAACCGGCGTCAAATATGCTCTTAAGGTAAGGCAGACCTTCTAGAATCAAGGCAAGTAAATACGTATGAAAAAAGACAGCGAGGCTGTCTTTTTTCATTCTGTCTCGAACTAAACTAGGCCACATAGAAAAACATCGAACTAAACAGGGCCAGCAATAAACCAAGCTCAAGCATACCCACCCATAATTTCCCTTTCAGGGTCAGGCTTCTTACGTATTTATCCATGGGCACAATGATCTGTGTGTAACGGTGATATGTCATCTTCGTTCCTGCACAGCCCGGCGGTGGCGGTCGCACAAATATCAGCACCAATAAACGTACTGCTTTAATGATTAGACGCTTAAACCGCCAAACTGTTACTAGAATAAATAGAACAGTTTTAACTTTCTGCCGGATAACTCTCGAGCTCTGCTTCCAGGCCGCGAAAAATTCGCGACCCAAAGCGAGTCAATGATTGATAAAAGACTAATTTAGCGCAACGCCAACTCATAAGGAGAGCAGTGGCAGAATGATCGACGCCAAGAGGTGTTTAGTTGGTGGGATTTACCTTGGTGAAAATCATCATATGCTGCCAGGGCAGGAAGTCCAATGTATCCGTCCACTCCAGACCGAAGACACTCATCTCTTTGACGACCTGCTCCTCGGTCATCTTGTGTAACGGACGAATTGGCACCGAATCGTCTTCGCCACGGTATTCGAGCAGGAAAATACGCCCGCCGACCTTCAGGGCATTGTTGATGCCATCGATCATCTCGAAGGGGTGATCGAACTCATGATAGGCATCGACCATAATCGCCGCATCGATCGAATTTGGCGGCAGGTTTGGATCATCTACCTGACCGAGCACACCTTCTATATTGGTTACGCCCTCGATCGCCTTACGCTGCTCTATGAGCGACAGCATCTCCGGCTGTATGTCGACCGCGAGCACCTTCCCCTGCGGCACCAGCTTCGCGATACGGAAAGAAAAATAACCGGAACCGGCACCGATATCGGCAACAACATGATCGGGGTCCAAGCCCATGTTCGCAACAACCTGGTCAGGCATTTCCTCCTGGATACGGCCAGGGCGGTTGAGCCAGTCGGCCGCCTGATGGCCCATTACGAAGGAGATCTCCCGCCCCATATAGAACTTACCAATACCCGTGGTGCGGCGCTCTGGAGCGACCTCGTAGCCCGGGAACTCAGCCGCCTGCAATACAGCCGTGTAGAGTAAAGCAGAGGCTAGAACGGTTACTGTGGCGCGCTTGAAATATAGAGCTGAAATCATGGATAGACCTTTATAGGATGCGGTTCTTGAGCAATCTACCCGCCCAATGGAAGAGTGTCCGCCTGACGGGACTTAAGGGGATTGTAAATCAGGGTTAGCAGGCAAACAAGAAGCCCGGCGAACTCGTGAAGTTACCGGGCTGCGTGGGCTTGAATAAGCTTAGGCTCTAGAGCAGTTTAAGCAGCCTTTGCCCCGAGCCTTTGCACTTGGGGCAGATGCTGTGATCGGTAATCTTGCCGACGCCTTTGCAGACGTTGCAGGCATCCTGATAGGGCTTCTTCAGTATCGAAGTCAGTTCAGATAGAGCTTGCTTGGGTGCTTTGTTGTTCTCAGCCAAAGTCATCACGTAAAATCTCCTGCGGTAATCTGGTAAAGCCGTGTTTTTGAAAGCTTTAGACCTTTTTCGGGTCAATGTGATTGGCATCTCATTTGATAAAGATTATGCAGAACTACAGAGGCTAAATACGTTAACTGCCTCACAAAAAAGAGTATTGGGGGTAAAATCTATCTACGGGTAAAACTTCTCTACACCTGGGCGGAGCAAGCCCCCCATCTAACCGCCTGGCAGACCAGAAAGGCGTGATTCCCGGGGCCTGCCGCTTGCACGCAACACTGCTGCAGCTCTTTCATGACGCGGCCTGACCCACAGGACAGCGGTATAAACAGCAGCAATACCCCGAGTTTTCGCCGCACGCTCTGTGGCTCCCTTCTTATGCTAATATTCCAGCTCGAAAGCGAGAACATTCGCACATTACACAATAAATAGTGGAAAAGAATATGACGCAGGTCTTAAAAGGAATTCGGGTGCTGGATTTTGGTCGCTACATAGCCGGCCCCTACTGCGGTACGCTTCTTGGAGATATGGGAGCCGAGGTCATACGCATCGAGAAGGTTGATGGCAGCGAGGATCGCTTCCTCTCTCCAATCAGTGACAGCGGCGCTGGTGCGACGTTCATGCAACTGGCCCGTAACAAAAAGGGCTTAACCTTAAACCCAATGAAGCCCGAGGGGCGCGAGATCGTCAAGAAACTGGTGAAAACGGCAGATGTTGTTATTGCGAACCTGCCGCCGGACACTCTGGCCGCCATGGGCTTGGACTACGAGAGCCTCAAAGCCAGTAAACCTGACATTATTCTCACCACGGTATCTGCCTTCGGGCGCGGCGGCCCCTATGCGAATCGGGTCGGTTTCGATGGCCTCGGTCAGGCCATGTCTGGTGCCATGTACATGTCCGGTACGCCGGAGCAACCGGTTAAAGCCTACCCTCCCTACGTCGACTTTGGCACGGCGAGCCTGGCGGCGTTTGGCACCATGGCGGCATTGTACGAGAGACAGAAGACCGGCAGGGGACAGATGGTCGAAGGGTCGCTGTTCAATACCGCACTGACCATGATGAACGGCACAGCTATCGAGCAACACGCGATACAGCGCAATCGAGTGGCGACGCTGAATCGATCACAGACCTCAGCTCCTGCCGATACCTTCCGAACCCGCGATGACTGGGTTCTGGTGCAATCAGTCGGGGGGCCCCTGTTTAAACGCTGGGCTGACCTGATGGGCGAAGACCATTGGCTCGACGACCCACGCTTTAAGGATGACATCTCTCGAGGCGACAATGGCGAGTTAATCAGCGAGCGTCTCGCTGCCTGGTGTGCAGAACGAACCAGCGCCGAAGTATTAGCCCAAATGGAGGAAGCGAGACTGCCCGCAGGGCCTGTGCTTTCTCCGCAGCAAGTTCTCGATGACCCGCACATCGCCGCTAAAGGCCTGTTTCAAGCCGTCGACTATCCCGGCCTCGCCGCAGCAGCACCCCTGATGACGACACCTGTCGATCTGTCGGAAACCCCAGGCGAGATTCGATCGCGCGCGCCAACGCTCGGCGAGCACACCGATGAAATCATGCAGGAACTTGGCTACAGTGCCGCCGAGATCGCGGACTTTAGGCAGAGAAGAATCATCTAGCCTGGACTAATAAATGGCCAGCTGAGCATAAATTCAAACTTGGAGAAAACAATGATAAAAACCACTTCAGCAGTTGCTCTATTCATTCTGTTTACGGCGCAATTCGGCTTCGCGCAGGAACAGGTTCTGAGTCTCGATCATTATGTGCCCAACCTTTCCAAGGCTCCCGCCATGCAGGGTCAGGTAGCACAGATTTATGTGCGCGAACGCACTCAAGCCAGCACCGCACTGCGCGGCGACAATCTCAGTGGCCGAGTGGTGCTCTTCATACACGGTGCCGGCACGCCAGCCGAGGTTGCCTTCGATACGCCTTCCGAAGGCTATAGTTGGATGGCCCATCTGGCAAAGGCCGGCTACGATACGTTCTCTATGGACACTACCGGCTACGGCCGCTCTACCCGCCCGGCGGCGATGAACGACATCTGCAATCTCTCGAAGCCGCAGCAGGAATCTTTTATCCCTGCCCTGCTGGACTCCACCTGTGAGCCGAGCTATCCGTTTGCGGCGACGACGATCGAATCTGACTGGGATGACATCGATGCCGTGGTCGACTATCTGCGCGAGATTCGCGGCGTGGACAAGGTTCATCTGGTGGCCTGGTCCTTGGGTGGCCCCCGGTCTGCAGGCTATGCGGCGCGGCATCCCGAGAAGGTAGATCGCATCGTGCTGCTTGCGCCCGCCTATGGCAGAGATCGTTCCGCGAATCCCCCCGCCAGCATTCCCGCTCCAGGCGCCGCATTCACTAAACAGTCTCGAACTGATTTCATCAGCAACTGGGACCGGCAGGTAGGCTGCGAGAATCAGTATGAGACAGCCGTAGGCGATGGAATCTGGCAAGCCATGCTCGATTCCGATCCCGTTGGTGCAAGCTGGGGCACAGGGGTTCGCCGCGCCCCTAGAACGACTGTTTGGGGATGGAATCGGGAGGTGGTGGCGAAGACGCAGACACCGATGCTGATCGTGTCGCCGATCCATGACGCGCAAGTCCCACCGTCGAGCGTTAGAAATCTGTTCGAAGACCTCGGAGCCGAGGAGAAAGTACTACTCGATCTGGGCTGCTCTTCGCACAATGCCATGTGGGAGATGAATCACGAGATTCTGTTCGATGCGACTGTGCAGTGGTTTAGTGAAGGATCGGTAGACGGCATGAACAATGGAGAGCTGCGCAAGGGATACTGAACAGGAAATGCGCCCAGCAGGGGGAACGCACCTGATTCGGCATAGCGCCGAAACAACTTTCCCGCAGCGTTAGACCGGTGACGACGCAATGCGGCTCAGCGCTAAGCTGCTGCTCGGTCTGCCGCTTGGTGACTCCTGAACAGAACTCGCACCTCTGCCCTACCGAGTTGGCTTGGTCTTTCCAGAAGTTCGGCGACGACGCGCTGCGCCTCGGTAAAGCAACTAGGGACAGGTGCATCCGACAAAACCTAGCGCCTCGGCGCCGCCTCCATCAACGCCTCCCAGAAGGCGTCATTGAAGCTGGAATCATCCACCTCACCGTTAGAGCCTAGCCGCGTGATGACGAGATCGAGACTCGGCATCAGATACAATTTTCTGTCTAATGCCCCCTGCATCGCAACCAGATCTTTTGGAGCCGCGGGAATCAGCGAGCCCTCGCGTCGCATCGCCCTCGCTCCCGAGGCCAATGCAAAATCCTGCCCGTTCAACCACCACAGATAGCCATAGGATGGATTGAGTTGCTGCGAAGGCCTCAGCATGGCATCGAGAAAATCTTTATCGGCCACTATGGTCTCATCGGCCCACTGCCCGCCTGCCATGATCATCAAACCGAACCGTGCTAACTCGCGTGCCGAGGTTGATAGGCCGACGGCGATGTCGGCACTCGCCCACGGCCTGTCGGTCCATGCAGTGTGTGTTAGACCGAGGGGCTCAGCCAGCCAATTATGCGTCAGCGCCTGTCGATCCAGGCCAGTGGCGGCGATAAGAACACGCATCAATTCATGATAGACCGGCGTGTTGTAAAGCCATTCGGTGTCGGGTGCGGCGGCGAAGGTGAAATCGGTGGCCAGGCCGCTGTTCATGCTCAGCAGATGCCGGATAGTGACCGCCGCTTCCTGCTCCGTTGTCAGTTTCGACCAACCCTGCCCGACATAGCGCGCGACCGGGTCGTCGAGGTTCAAGAAACCGCGTTCCTGCGCCATGCCTGTCAGTATCGCAACCACACTCTTCTGGGCCGAAGCCACGTCCTCGATCGCCCAGCCGCGCAAATCTCGGCCAGTCAGCATATTGCGATAGGCAGTGGAGTCATCGGGAGATTCCCAATGGCGTTCCGCCATGATGCGCCCGCCGTGCAAGATTACTACGCCGCTGGACTTGCGCGCCCCGGCCAGTTCCAATGCGGCGTCCAATTTCTGCGGGTCCCAAGCAACGCTTTGCGGTTCTATCGTTTCCCAGTCGGCGTCAGAGCCCGGAAAATAGAAGCTCTGGGCCGCCTCTGTAGCTTGCGTACCGAGCAACACCAGCAACAGCAAAACAGCTGTTAGTGAGGTAGTGGATCGGCTCGATTTCATGGTCCGGAATTCCCATTTAAGGAAAGAATACTGCGCCGCTACTATCGCAAATAGCTGTGCCTGAGATATTCTCTTTGTAGCACTTTCCTGGTCACACTGACAATAAAGGCAATTCACATGGTTAAGAAGTCACTGTCATTCCTGTTACTGGCATGCATCGCTCTTCCCGCTGCAATTCACGCCGCGGAGGCGGGTTTCACACTACCGGCACCGCTGAGCACCGCGAATTTCCCCGACGACGTTTACATGGATTCACTGGCACGGCTGCCACAGGTTCAGCGCGAAGATCTGGATGCGCAAGGTAGAGCAGCCTTCGACACCTATGTCAGTCCCGGCACCGGCTATGCATCAGGCTTACGCGGGCCGATCGGCGTCTGGATGAACAGTCCGGCTCTGGCCCAGGCCATGTTCGACGTACGACAACGCGTACGCTATGAATCCGATCGCGATCAACGCTTAACCGAGCTGGCGATTATCTCCACCGCACGCGAGATCAACAACCAATATGAATACACCGCCCACGAGCCACTCGCGGTGGCAGCTGGCCTGGAGCAGGACATTATCGACATCGTGCGCTTCAGAAGACCTGTCAACGCTGACACCAGTGCTGAAGGGTTGGGAGAAACCGAACGCGTCATCATCCAGTTCGCACGGGAAGTCATTAGCGAAGAGCGGGTAAGTT
>JBBDIR010000026.1:53939-81231 GCA_040880325.1 Pseudohongiellaceae bacterium | reverse complement strand
CGCCCGCGCTGTCGACGTGTTTGGCGAGGAAGGCGTGATGGATCTAACCGGTCTCATAGGCTACTACAGCTTCGTCGCCATCACCCTAAAAGCCTTCGACGTACAAAGACCGGTAGGCAGCCCGCTACTGCTGCCTGTGCGGGTCGAATAAGCAGGCGCCTCAGAGCGAGTTCAGAAACTCCATCATGGCTGCATTGGTCGCGGCCGGAGCCTCCTGTTGAACCCAGTGCCCGATCTCTGGAATCAGCACAACTGCGCGCAGGTCTTCGGCCGCACGGGAGATCGTGTCGGTCAATCGCTCCTCGTCCGCTCCTGCGATAACGATATCGCGCGAGCCGGCAATGAACAGCACCGGAATCTCGATTTTTACGCCCTCAAGATGCTCGGTTATTTCCCAGTTGCGGTGAAAGTTGCGATAGTAGTTTACGCCACCGCGAAAGCCGGCATTCTCGAACTGCGATACGACGTAATCGAGATCTTCTTGCTGCAGCCAATCCGGCAAGCCCTTCGACTCGCCAAGACGGCCGATCCAACCTCCGGCGGAGCGATGCGGGTCGGTAATAGTGGCCGGCTCTCGCGGCGAGTCGGGAGAAAGATAGAGGCGACTCAGTAATCCGCGCGGATCGGCGTCGTATTCAGCCTCGGCTACGCCACCGGGCTCGTTGTGATAGAGGATATAGAAGAAATTCTCACCGTAGGCCTGACGCCAACTTTCCAGCGGCGACTGCGCCACACGCCCACCGTAGGGCACACTCATGGCTATCAATGCCGTAAAACGAGTTGGATGCAGCAGCACGGTGGTCCAGGCGACAATCGAACCCCAGTCGTGACCCACCAGGATTGCCGTTTCCTCGCCCAGGGCATCCAGAATTCCGACCAGGTCTGCGGCCAGATGAACGATGTCATAGTCATCGACGGCGCTGGGCTTATCGGTCTCACCATAGCCTCGCATATCGGGTGCGACGACGTGATAGCCGGCCGCGGCGAGCATCGTCATCTGATGCCGCCACGAATACCAGGACTCAGGCCAGCCATGGGCCAGCACTACAAGCGGCCCGCTGCCAGCCTCGGCAATGCGCATCTTGAGACCGTTGGACTGAATAAATCGAAAACTAACTCCTGTTACTGGTGATTCGATGCTCACGCCTGACTCTCCCTGTTGCGCCGCTGTTTGTGCTGGCAGTAATAATACAAGTAATACGCCCAGTAGAAAAACCGAGAGCACTAAGGTTTTGCCTGGATTGCTCGTGCTGTTGATCCTCATAGTGCTCGCTCGCTATTCTGGTCTGCAATAAGACACTGGTGTTGACGAGGATAGACTACCACGGTCACAGTTGACTTCACTACGCCAAGGGCGTTTCATAGCTCAAACAGGGACAATCAGGCAAAGGGGCTGCAGATGAGCGAGACGACTGTGAATAAAAAAGATGTGCCTTACATGGAGAAGACGCGTAACTTTTATCGAGCTCAGGGCTATGATAAAGATTATCTGTGGGCGCAGCACGAACACGTCCCGTTCCGACGATTGCACAAACCCTTGAGTGACTGCAAGCTGGCGTTAATTTCAACCGCGATGCCGGACACCCCTGAGGGTAGAGCAGATCGAAAGGTCTACTCCTGCCCCGTTGACCCTATACCCACATCCATGTACACCGACGAGCTGTCATGGCATAAAACCATGACACACACCAACGATGTCGCGACGTTTCTGCCCTTGGCGCAACTGCAACAGTGCGTGAAAGACAATCGCCTCGCCGCGCTAGCCGATCGCTTTCACACTATCCCAACCGAATACAGCCAACGCAATACCCTGCACAAAGATGCACCAGAAATCCTCTCGCGCTGCATCGACGACGAAGTCGACGTGGCAATCCTGGTCCCCTTGTGACCTGTCTGTCATCAGACCGTGAGTCTGTTAGCACGCGAACTGGAAGCCAATGGAATCATAACGTTAATCATTGGGTCAGCCATCGACATCGTCGAACAGTGTGGAGTACCACGCTATCTGCACAGCGATTTCCCACTGGGCAATCCCTGCGGGGTTCCCTATGACAGCGACATGCAGCTGAAAATAATACAGCAGGGCCTGGCGCTGATCGAGAAGGCCGAACAAGCACGCACTACGGAGCGTACTCCCTTTAGCTGGAAAGACGATGCCTGGCGCGAGGATTACGCGAAGATCGATGACAGCAATCGCGAGGCGCTGCGACTGCGCGGCGAACGTCGTCGCCAGCAACAGCGCGACGACAGAGCGGCTGGAAAATCACGCGCCGCGATGATTTCAGATACCTGATTATCCCATGTGCGCCCGTCATTCTGCCGTAAAACGCTCAGTCACAGGTGCTCCAACTGACGGCCCTTGCCTGTTATCCGTCTCCGCTTACTCTCGGCGCTTAACCTTGCCGTTCACCCTCGCCGCTCACCCTCGTCGTTCACAAAAAAGTAACTTCAATTTTCGCCGGCTATGCGCAACTTTTTGGTTGCATATTGTAGGCGACTGTGCAAAATAAACCACAGACCAACATAACTAATCGAGCTACGACAATGGCAGACAAGATAGAGAAGACTATAGACCTGAAGGCCCCGGTGCAGCGGGTATGGCGCGCCCTTACCGATCACAGGGAATTCGGAGAGTGGTTTCGCGTTGCCCTGGAGAAACCGTTCGCCGTGGGTGAAGTAACGGCAGGGAATATTACCTATGAGGGCTACGAGCATATGCGCCTTGAAGCTCGAGTCACCACGATGGATACCAACAGCCTGTTTGCCTTCAACTGGTGTCCAGTCGCCGATGATGACGGTAACGGTGCTCTTGGCGGCCCCGAAACACTGGTCGAGTTTATCCTGGAACCAATAGCGTCCGGCACTCGCCTCACTATCATCGAATCCGGTTTCTCTTGCGTACCGGATGACGAGGAAAGAGCCAATGCCCTGCGGCAGAATTCAGAAGGCTGGGCAATACAGACTCAGAACATCGCCGCCCATGTTGAAGGCTAGAAGCCCCTACACTACCAGCGAACCTGCCGAGCTGTTTGCCGCCCTGGGCGACAGCACCCGCTTGCAATTGCTAAATCGCCTTGGCAGCGGCCAACACAATTCTATATCCAGCCTAAGCACCGGCATGCACCTGAGTCGCCAGGGCATAACAAAGCATCTTCGGGTTCTGGAACAGGTCGGCATCGTAGAATCGACGCGCGTGGGTCGTGAGATGCAGTTCTCGCTTCGGCCAGAATCGTTAAACCCCCTGCAAGAATATCTCAGTCGCGTGTCAACGCAATGGGATGAGGCGCTAGAACGACTGCAGTCATTCGTAGAATGATCGGTGATATTGAATAATGCATTTCAATTGGACACGGTTCGACTAATTATTGATACTTGTGCTCAGAACCAAGCTAAGGATAGTGACAGTATGCGCCGCCTCAGACTCGTTACACCCCTGCTCTTCCTGCAGATGCTGCTGGCTACCTCGCTTGCTGCACAGCCCGCGCAACAATTTACCGAACTGGAAAACAGACTGCTTGAATCGCGCACTCTGAGCCTGCTTTTTCGAGTGAACGCATCCGGTGCAGTTGCAGCCGACATCGAAGCTAATCTTCGCAAGGCGGCGAACGGCGATATCGAACTCAGCGCCGCAGGTGTATTTGCCGGACAGGACATCGATCTCATCCTCACGTTGCACGGAACGCATTTTGAGTACGGGCATCGGCTCCAGCCCACTCAAGCCGAACCGCCGCAGGAACTCTGGCAAGCACTTGTCATAGGGCTTACCCGCATGGGAATTCTGCACAATATCGCCGTCCTCAGTGCAGGCAATATGCCAGATCATGCCAACGGCGGTGTAGCGGATTGGGTGCTCGCTAGCAACGTCCAGCATCGTGACGAATCGTTTGCGTTCGATATACTCGTGGACGGTATTCCAGCCGGGTCGGCTAGCTTGTCCTTCGATGAGCCTGTCAGCGCTGGGCTGCGATCTCAGACGGTAACGTTCCCAGGCGGGCAGATGCGAGTACGAGAAGAGTACCTGAATATTATTCGAAGCGAATAAACAGCGATGCCTATGAATCCCACTAGTAGGATGGAAGAGATTCGATGAAACATGTTTACACCCATGACAATATTACCGTTTTACATTCCGCCAAGAACATCCTCGCATTGAATGAAATCGAATCATTCGTTAAGAACGAACATGCGATCCCAAATGGGGCCCGTCACGGCATCGAAAATACGTTCCTCGAACTGTGGATAACGAACGATCAGGACTTCGACAAGGCTTGTTCGATCATCGACGAGCAACTAGTCAATCCCGAACCTAAGCCGGCCTGGGTCTGCACAGATTGTGGTGAGGAAAACGACGGCAGTTTCGACTTCTGCTGGAAATGTCAGAACCCGGCAGACGCCACATCCGGAGTACGATAGCCTCGCCGTCTGGAGAAACCCCGGGCACAGCGCTATAAACCTGACGACCTTGCTACGGTAATTTCCTATCTCTGCCAAGCCAGCAGGATTAGCTTGTCAAAACAGCGCGCGGTATGCACAACGGCGGCCGCGATAGATCCCATCCCTCCCTGTAAACATCCAAGCCCAACAGGGCCAGGAAAATAAATCCATAGTGCTATTGTGCTTTGGTATTACTGGTGCTATTTTTATAGCATAATGCTACTTTTGTAGCATATAGCGACTATAAAGCCACAACTGAACACAGGCTTTGCCCATAGCAGTCGATTCAAAGGGGCTTGTTCATGCACCGTACTACGAAACTCGCGACACTGTCGGGCAGCACCGTGCTCATTCTATTCGCGCTAGCCCAATTTGCGACTGAAGGTGTCAAGTCAGTTAACGAGGGCGCAAGCGATAGACTCGGTGCCGATCAGGTGACTGGCAGTATTACAGATACTTTCACACCTTCTGCGGCCGCAGACATCAAAAACAGTTTGGATGCGCGCCCGGTCACGGACCGCAACCTTACCGACACAGCTACTGACTCTGGCCCGGCTTTAGCTCAGCCCAACGAGCAGCAAGCGGAAAGATCTGAAGCAAGCCGAAAAAACGCGGATACGAGGACAGTAGAAGCCAGCGCCGATCAACTCGAGCCGCGCTTGAGCCCGCAGGTATTCTCCGTATTGGAAGAGGTGCAGCGCAGACAGCAGAATCAGCAATGGGAGGAAGCACTCAATGAGATGAATGCTTTATACAGTAGGTACGACGAGCTGTCTTCCTTCGAGCAAGCCACGCTGCTGAACTTTTACACGAATACCTTGCTGCCACTGGAAATGTGGGAACAGTCTATATCAGCATTCTCATTGATGTTGACTATCCCCGATTTACGGCCCGATATTAGTTCACGCGCGACACTGTCGCTGGGGCAATTGCACGCACGAGTTGGCGACTCCGACACCGCCATCGCCTACTACATAACGTGGCTTGCCAACCCTGCTGGCGAAGCTCGTACCCAAGCACAGGAAAATCGTGTGCGTGCGCTGCTGCTAAGCGCCCAGGAGAGTGCCCAAGAGAGTACCCAAGAAAGTGCCCAGCAATAACTCCAGCGCCTAAGCGTATTTGTCTGCGGTCAAATCTTTGCCTTTCAGCCATTCATGATCAATAGAAGAACTTGACTCCAACACCGTCGCCGTACTCAGTATCCGTGTGCACAGTCAAGGACCATCGGCTGTTGAGCCTGAAGTTGACACCATAGCGGTGCTCGTTTCCGGTATTCCAACGCCAGTCGAGGCCGACGCGCCGGGTTAGCTGAATATCAGACTGTAGCTCCAGCCTGAACCTGCCCTGCTCATCGACGCGCCACTCGCTATCTATCAGCAATGGCAAGACCACGTTAAAACCAGCGATGGCAATATCATGTTCTTTATCATGATGATGCGCACGACTCTCTAAACCGACAAATCCAGACACAAAGCGATTGAAGTGATAGTCATAGGTCGCATGCACTTCGTAGGTATCCACTGTGTCGGTATCCAATTCGAAGCGAAACTCATGACGCTCATCGGAGAGCGAGAATTCATAATCGGCGAAAGCGCTCATTAGATGAAATTCGTTTATATCGAACCAGCGCGTGGAAGAGTTGATCAATCTACCTATCGCAGGCGTAAACAGACTTGTCTGCTCATAGCTTACCACCCTGTTCATACCTGTTTTCATATGGTACTGATTGTGACAGTGAAACAGCCAGTCCTCCTCTTCGTTCGCATCGAACTCAATAACCACACTGCCCATCGGAGGAACATTTACCGTATGCTTGAGCGGGCTGCGCTCACCATGTTGATTTACCACACGAAAGAAGTGTCCGTGAAGGTGCAGCGGGTGGTGCATCATGGTCTCGTTGGTTAAAAGAAAACGAACATTCTCGCCCTTGCGAATCAGAATCTGCGGATCCTCACGGGCAGTCTTATCATTGAAGCTCCAGACATAGCGCTCCATATTACCGGTGAGGTTTAGTGCTATCTCGCGCCATTGATGTTGAGCTGGAAGCGTGGTATCACCGACAGCCATAAGTGCCGAATAGTCTGTCATGTGTTCGATAATCTCCCCAGGCACCTGCCTGGCCGTATCGCCGTGATCATGCGCGGGACTTTGCACAGGAGCAGCGTCCTGGGGGGCTACGGCTCCGTGATCATGCGCAGGGCTTTGCACAGGCACAGCATCCTGAGGGGCTGCGGCCCCGTGATCATGCCCCGACAGGCCGGCGGGCACACTCGGTTCGTCTGCCCTGCTTTCATGGTCATGTTCAGGCGCGTCGGATGAGACGGGCACAGGCATGTCATGTTGTCTATCCATATCCATATCCATATCCATATCCATATCCATGTGATTCGTTAACATTAGATTTGGTTTCGGCAGGTCTGGCGCGAGCATCCTGGTTCCCTCGCCTATGAATACGCTGCTGTGCCCGGACCCATCGATCGAGGTGGCGCGTAATTCTGCCGCTCGACCGTCTACCAGAGAAACCAACACATCATAGGTTTCCGCCGTGGAGATACGCAGGCGTTTTACCCTTATCGGCACAACGTCCTGTCCATCGGCCGCGACGATTGTCATCGGCCCGGCGGCATATTCCACGTCGTAGTAACTGGACGTTGAGCCGTTTATCATGCGCAATTTTACCTGGCCCTCACTCGAATCAAGATCGTTCAGTTGCGCCACTTGCTGCCCGTTTACCAGAAAGGCATCGTAGCCGACATCGGCCAGGTCCATTGGCGGCATTCTTGACAATGACCCAGCCAATCGATTTCGGATTGCTTCGCCACCACTGCGAAAAACTCTATCCCAAGACTGTGTCGTATCTCGCTTGAAAGAATAAAAATCGTCACTGGCCTTCAGATTGACCAGAACCGACTGCACGCGCTCGTCCGTCCAGTCCGAGAACAGGACGACTCTCTCATCCATAGCCGGCTCAAAATCACTCGCCGTCAGCACCACAGCGCCATAAAGCCCTCTTTGGATCTGCAATTCGGAATGGGAGTGGTACCAAAAGGTGCCAGCATGTGTGATCGGAAATTCAAATGTATGGGATGCGCCAGGGCCGATAGGTTGAGTATTCAGATACGGCACCCCGTCTTGATCGCCTGGCAGCAGTATTCCATGCCAGTGAACCGATGTGGACACATCGAGCCGGTTATGGAATGTCGCCCGCAAAACATCACCAACGCTGGCCGTTACCGTCGGCGCCGGTATTTGCTTGTCAATGGCGAGCGCCTGCATCGGCTCGCCGGTAAAATTGACATCGATAACATCAATATCGAACTCGTACTCAACCACCGCCGCGAAAACAAGCGCTGGAAAAAACAATGCAATAAACAGAACACGTGTAACCACGATTCTTCTCCGTCATAAAATAAGTGATTGTAGAGAGTGAGAATGTGGCTAGCGGGTGGGTGGCGGAAGCAGTATATCTATGGCGATGGAACGGTAGAAATTGGAACTCGCGATGCGGTTTTCGACAAAGGGCAGAAATTGATCCCCGTTGACGCTAAGCCCGAATCCAATAGAGCTCACACAACAGATATCGTCGCAGATGCAGTCTTCGGCATGCTCCAGATTATCAAGTGCTGGTAAGTCTGTTTGTGCCTCGGACATATCATGCATGGCGTGCATCGCGTGCTGGGCCTTATGGGGTTCAGCATGTTGATGCCCGTCGTGGGTCAATATTTCCAATGCGAGGCTACTATTAGATAGCAGCAACATGACTAGAAAAACACTTAGTTTCTTAAACAGTCTAAGGTGGTACAAGTTAGCCGCTGCCGTGTTGTTGTCCAGAGACATGTCACTTTAGTCACTAAACACTAGGGTTGCAAGAAATACCAAGGTTGCAAGAATCCTGCGAGTATAAAGCTTAGAGTGGCTCGAAAGTCTAGCCTCTGGCGGGCTTAGCTGGCGCTCGAGTCCACAGCGAGCAACTGACGCCAGCTCAGCTTTATTGCTTCAAGTCACTAAATTGGCGGATCGAGATGGGAGAATCAATGACATAGTGACACGCTTTAGGGGTCAGACAAGAACTACTTTGTTGCACAGCCTCCTGACCGGCTAGCGACACTTATAGAAGAGAAGGAACAATAGATGTATAAGAAAATCCTTCGCGCAATCGAAACATCGCAGGAAGGAAAGATGGTACTCACCAAGGCCTCCAGGCTGGCAGAAATCTACGACGCCAAGCTCATCTCCATTCACGTACTTCCCTACACCCTTCTGCCTAGTGACTACCAGAAGAAACTACAGAGCGACATCTCACCCAAGTTAGAGAAAATCGCCTCCGACTTGAACATCTCGAAGAAAAACTGTCTCATCAAGGTCGGAAAGCCCTATCAGCTTATCTGCAAAGAAGTTTTCAAGAAGAAAGCCGACTTGGTGATCATCGGCACGCATTCGAAGAAAGGCTTACACGCCGCCATTGGCTCCACCGCCACGGGCGTGGCTAACAAGCGAGCTGCGATGTGTCTTTAATTCGGATCTAGCTCGCCAAACCAGCGTGGTAGCTAGTTTGAGATACGGTTCTGGGCTCCGGTAATCCCCTGCAGTGTTTGCTGTGATTCCAGAGCCATGCGGTCACGCTGGGCTACCGTCATGCAGATAAACTGACGTATATTGCTACCCGTAGGCCTTTCACGCGTGCAGACCAGTTTTTCACTTTCCGAACTAACTGTAGCGTTGTAGTCATCAACTTGCTTCTGCGAGCGGATTCTCGGGATGCCTCCATCGTCGTACAAGCTTTCGCAGGCAACGAGAGTGGAAGCAAGGACGAGAAAAGCGATTAGGTTTTTCATGCTGTATCCATTTCTATTAGTAACTATTGGCTGGCATATTGAGCTTGTATGCAATCTGGAGGCTAGACGAACGCTGTGAAGAGCGATTGTAACCTATTATTTTAAAGCGACTTTTGATCTTCCAAGGCTTTAAGGTAACACGATGAATAAACGGGTCAAATCGCAGGTATTGATGGGGCTGCTTCAAGCAGTACCGAAGAAATCTGCCCCATACTCTCTGTTCAGGCCTAAGCCATCGCCAGCGCTTGCTCGATATCGGCGATGATGTCATCAATATGCTCTATTCCTATACACAGACGCATCATCTCCGGTGTCACTCCTGCCGCCAGCTGCTCCTTTTCATCTAACTGCCGATGAGTCGTCGAAGCAGGATGACAGGCTAAGGTCTTGGTATCACCGATATTAACCAGGCGCTTAATCATCGCCAATGCATCATAGAAACGAACGCCAGCATCGAAGCCGCCCTTGATACCAAAGGTGAGCAAGGATGCCGGCACGCCGCCGCAATACTTCTTCGCCAGAGCGTGGTTCGGATCACCTGCTAGGCCAGCAAATTTTACCCAGATAACTTTATCGTGCCCCTGCAAGTATTCAGCGACCGCCATCGCATTGCTGCAATGGCGCTCCATGCGCAGGCTCAGCGTTTCCAGGCCTTGCAATATCAGGAAGGCGTTCATCGGCGACAGTGCCGAGCCAGTATTACGTAGCGGAACTGTTCGCGCGCGGCCTATATAAGCAGCCTCGGCTAATGCTTCGGTATAGACCACGCCGTGATAGGAAGGCTCCGGCTCATTCAGCTCAGGATAACGCGCCTTGTGCTTGGCCCAGGGAAACTTGCCCGAATCCACGATCACGCCGCCGACCGAAGTGCCATGGCCACCGATGTATTTTGTTAGGGAGTGCACGACGATGTCGGCTCCGAATTCTATTGGATTACACAGCACCGGTGTCGCCACCGTGTTGTCGACAATCACAGCAACCCCGTGTTTATGTGCCGCGGCGCTTACCGACTCCAGATCGATGATATTGCCGGCCGGATTGCCGATGGTCTCGCAATACACCGCCTTCGTCTTGTCATCGATCAGCTTCTCAATCGCCGCCGCTGAATCATCCTCTGCAAAGCGCACTTCGATGCCCTGACTCGGCAACATATGCGCGAACAGCGTGTATGTTCCCCCGTATAACTGCGGGGTTGAGATAATATTGTCCCCCGCCTTCGCTATAGTAAGGATCGAGTAGTTGATGGCCGCCATACCCGAGGCTACCGCCAAGCCTGCGATACCGCCCTCCATCGCCGCGACCCGTTGTTCCAACACATCGTTGGTAGGGTTCATGATGCGCGTGTATATATTCCCCGGGACAGCCAGATCAAAAAGATCGGCGCCGTGCTGTGCATTATCAAACTCATAGGCCACAGTCTGATAGATGGGAACGGCCACGGACTTGGTAGTGGGTTCGGTTTCATAGCCGGCGTGTATTGCCAGAGTTTCTTTCTTCATTCCAGGCACTCCAAAATTTCGATTGGATCGTTTATACAACAGCCTCTGCCTGGCTGCAATTGGGAAAACCGAGACTGCTTTGCGACGGCAATAAATGGTTTATACCGCTTTGCACGCTACAGCAAGGCCTGACGAGTCATCTTACCCCGCCACTCAATTGGGAAGGGAATCCCGATAGGCCGAGGGAGTAACCCCCTTCAGGTTCTTAAAGGCCAAATTAAAAGAAGACAATGAGCCAAAACCCACACTGTGCGCGATCGCGGAAATCTGCCTGCTCTCCGTTTTGTCTTCGAGCAGCAGACATGCCTCGATGATGCGATAGTGATTCAGAAACTGATTAAAATTCTTGTAGCCAAGGCCACGATTGATAATTATTCTGAGTTTATATTCCTGCACGGCCAGTAGTTTGGCCAGGGCACCGATGGTAAGTTCTGCATCGTTATAAAACTTCGCCTCAATCATTCTTGAGTCAATCTCCCGCATGAGCTTTAGATCAGTACCACTCAATAGTTTTTTCTGAGCCGTTTTACCTCTAGGTTCGAAAACGATGCGGGTCGATATCAGTTGGGTATCTGCAGACAGTCTGAACGTCACCAGGTTGATCAGAAGTGTAAAAACAAAAATAGAGACATGACTCAGCATCATCGCCACTTGCAGGAACCGCTGTGCCCTACTCGCTTCCATAGAGCCGGCGGCCAGCAATGCCCCCACTATGAGCGCCACGATCAGCCCCATGCCTGCAGCAAAGGGCACACGCAGTCTTCGCCGGGTTTCCAACAGGTCATTGTTCAACTCGCGAACCGCCATGATGATGACATGCACCGACATCACAACCATTATCAGGTAACCCAGTTGCCCGCAAATTTCTACAAACAGACTTTCGCTGGGCTGTTCGATACCCACCGGGTAAGTCGCAAACGCCCTGAGTAGCTGAAACAGCAGCAACCAGAACCAGGCATACACCGAGATCTTCTTGTCATCGATGAAGAGCAGGTGCGCGACAATCCACAACACACCGGGCGTCGCCACCGCAAATCTGCCTTGCAAGAAGCGGGATAGTGAAAACCCGGTATCGCTGGCTGACGGGAAGGTATTTAGATGCACATAGGCAATCAGGCACAGGCTAAATAAAACAAGAAGCTGACCAAGCCTTTCCTTGCGGAAATAGGCGAAGTAGAACAAGCCCATCAGGACGAGCTGCGATAACGCCAGTAAACCGAAAGAGCCGATAAGCTGTTGCATGGGTCTGTATTTATTCTTCGTTAGTTGAGCACGGCTGCTCAGCAGCGTCACGGATTCTGATTGTACAGGACTTATTCAGTCTTGCCAGTATTGAGCTCAAAGGTGTCACTCGACACTATTTAGAATCTCGTGGTAGACAGACACTTGGTCTAGAACAAGCTATTGCAGCTTCAACGACCAACTATGTCCAGAAACGCGAACACTTCTTCGTAGCGGCGGGCTCTGGCGAAGTCTCTCGCGGTAACGCCTTCTGCGTCTTGCAGATTGGAATCGATGCCGGTGGCAACGGCAATCTCGACCGCCTCGAGAATTCGCGCCTCAGTATCATTGCCCTCCAATCCGGCGCGGCGTTGTGCGCTACCCCAGCTCATTCTCAGACGTCGGTAACCCATGCCGACAGCCGCCATCAGAACAGAGATCTCGCCCTCCTCCGCGATCACCGGCTCCAAGCCACGCAGAGTTGGGTAGGTCACGTCCTTGACGAAGAAGGGATCCGCCCCGCGCTCGATCAGCAGTGTTATGATCTTCGGCTCGGTAAAGCGAGCGGCCAGCCACAACGGCGTCGCTCCGATCAGGGAATCATGAAAATTGTAATCTGCCGACTGCCGTCGCGCTGGTGTGGGTTTTTGCAAGATGGCTTCGATATTCGCGCCGTGATCGAGTAGCAGTTCCACGGCCTCGAGACTGCCGCGCAAGATTGCCGCATGCAATGCCGTATGGCCGCTCGCCGAAGACTCCAGCTCGGCGCCGTTATCAAGCAGAAAACTCAACAACTCGATATTACCGCCGTGCACAGCCATGATCAGTGGGCTGGTGCCGAATGCCGAGAGACCATTTACATCAGCGCCGGCGGCCACCAACGAGCGCGCGGATTCCAGACTGCCGGCCCTGGCTGCAAACATCAGCGCGGTATAACCGCCCTGCTCAACCCAAACTTTATTTAGCGGATGACTATCCTGCTCTTTTTCGCTCTTAACGTATTGCGTGCGAACCAAAGTTCGTGCGTCGACTTCGGCGCCGTAGTCTACAAGCGCAGCTACCACCTCGGCATGGCCCTGCCCAGCAGCCCACATAAGTGCTGTCTGATCACGCGTTACCGCTCCATTAGGGTTGGCACCCGCCGCCAACAGGGCCCGCAGCAAAGCAGCATTGCCGGTATGGGCTGCGGTCATGACCAGGGTTTCCCCAGATAGGAGATTCAAATTTGGATTGGCGCCATTGTTCAGCAGCGCATCGGCCATCGCTGAACTGCCGTTGTCTGCTGCCAGCCACAACGGTGAAACGCCGAGATCGGTCACGGCATTGACATCGCTACCAGCCTCAATCAATGCCAAGGCGACTTCGACGTTGTCGTGATAGCTCGCCCAATGCAGCGCAGAACTGCCATCCCCGTAAACGGCTTGCACAGTATTTTCAGCGGACAGCAGCGCGGCGAGTTTCTGCCAATCCGCATCCTTCGCCGCCTGCACCAGCGGTGGCATTCCCTGCCCGAGCACGGGCAGCGCGAAGAACAAGATTCCGAGGGCGATTAATTTCTGACAAATTCTCATCGTGTAAATCATCTACTTTTAGAACAGTCCGTTACGAGGTGAGCGGCAGTGCGCCTGTGCTGCCTCCGATGCGATCGATCGGCAAATCGAACTTGTCCATGATGGAAACCAGCAGATTCGCCATGGTCGGCTCATCTTGATAACTAAGGTGCTGCCCGCCCTGCATCCATCCGGCGCCACCGCCGATCAACATCAGTGGCAAATTAATACCCGAGTGAATCGTGCTATTGGAAAGGCCGGCGCCATACAGAATCGTCATATTGTCCAGAAGATTTCCCTCACCATCGGGGACTGCTGCCAGCTTTTGCAAGTACTTTGAAAACAGCTGTGCATGATAGGTATTGATATGCGACATCTTCTCAACCAACTGCGCGTTATTGTTGTGGTGAGAAAGTGGATGGTGCGCATCCGGTACGCCGATCTGCGGGTAAGGCCGCGCACTCTGCTCCTTGCTCATCATGAAGGTAATGACTCGGGTCAGATCGGTCTGCAAGGCCAGCACCTGCAAATCCTGCATGATTTCCATATGCTCTTCATAGTCAACCGGCACACCGGCAGGTTGCGCCAACTCGGGCAGCGACAGGTCGATCTGTTCTTCCGCCTTCGCAATGCGCCGCTCGATGCTCCGAATCGATTCGGTGTAGCTCGCCATTAGATGACGGTCTTCAGCCCCGAGACTGCTCTCAAGGCTGGAGAGTTTATCCAGCACGGCATCGAGAATGCTGCTCTGTTGTCGCAGGCGTGCCTCACGCACCCCCTTCTCGGTGCTGCCGCTATCGCCAAACATACGCTCGAACACCGAGCGTGGGTTGTGCTCCATCGGCAAGGGCTCGGTAGCGCTGCGCCAGGAAAGTGTATGGGTGTACACGCAGCTCAGATTTACAGTACAGGCACCAGCCAGTGCTGGGGCATCCATTGACAATTCTAATGAAGACAGTTGCGTCTGTCGGCCCAGCTCTTGCGCGAGCAACTGATCGACAGACACTCCGGCTAAAATTTCTACCTCGTTGCGCCCTCCCCTGGTAACACCTGTTAGGAATGAACCGCCGGCACCGGCGTGAGCGATATTCCAGTTTGCCTTTAGCCCGGACAACAACATCATCTTGTCTTTGAACGGCGCCAGTGGTTGCAGAATCGGTGTGAGCTCGAAGTCGCTGCCGGTTTTGCTCGGCGTCCAATAGTCCATGGCCATGCCGTTGGGAACATACACGGTCTGGAATCGATGAACGGGCTTCGGCGCGCCTTGCGCGAATGCCGGCGTCATCGCATCCAACATCGGAAGTGCTAGCGCTGCCCCGGTGCCGCGCAACAAGGCGCGGCGCGAAATGGACTTACCCGTGACGCGTCTGGGCAAGACAGGTAAGACGGTGTTTGCTGTTTGAGTTTTCTTGCTCATCTTGTCGTACTCACTGTTGTACTCATTGTTGTACTGTGTGTTGAACTCGTCAGAAACGTTGGGCTCATGACGATCCCGGTTACAAGCGAGGACCAGCTATAGTTATCGTCGGCCGCATCAGCCACAATCTTGCGGATAACCGGTTGGTCATAATAGTCGATTCGGCGACCCAAGGCGTAGGTCATCAGTTTTTCAGTCACTGTGTGGGAGAACTGCTGCGGCCTGTCCAGCATCCAGTTACGCAGGTCGGCGAAACCAGAAAACTCGACGCCGCCGGGATAACTACCGTCTGGATCGACCGCATTCCCTACCTCATCGTGTTCGCGCCAGCCGCCGATTACATCGAAGTTCTCCAGGGCGAAGCCAAGCGGGTCGATGACGACATGGCAGGAAGCACAGACCGGGTCTGCCCGATGCCGGGCGAGACGTTCACGAATAGATGCGGGCACTTCCCCTGCCTCGGCATCCGGAAGAATAGGTACGTTTGCCGGCGGCGGTGGCGGCGGTGTGCCGAGCATATTATCCAACAGCCATTTGCCACGCAGCACCGGCGAGGTACGCCCCGGATAAGACGTCACCGTCAGCAGCGCACCCTGCGCCAATAGGCCACCGCGCTGATTCATATCGGGCAGCTCAGTCTTTCTGAAGCGGCTGCCATAGACACCTTCGACCCCGTAGTGATTCGCCAGCCGCTCGTTGAGATAGCTGTGCTGCGCACCAAGCAACTCCATCACGCTGCTGTCTGAGCGCAGTGTATCGGCTATAAATAGCTGGGTCTCCTGCCGGAAGCCTTCGATCAGACTCAGATCATAGTTTGGAAACACCACCGTATTGATCTGCACCTCATCCAGACGCCTGAGGTTCAGCCACTGGGCGGCGAAGTCTTCCACCAGGGTGGTGACGCCACGCGGGTCGGCCAGCATTCTTCTAACCTGCTGCTCTAACACTTCAGGTTTGCTTAGCTGCTTCTGTTCGGCAAGTTCGAGCAGTTGTTCATCCGGCGCCGTGCTCCACAGAAAAAACGACAAACGCGAAGCCAGCTCTAAATCGTTGAGGGGGAATGTGGCACCCGCAGCGGTATGCGCCGGTTCAGTGTAACGGCGAATCAGAAATTCCGGATCGCTGAGCATAAACTCGAGCGCAAACTGAATGCCGCTGTTAAAATTGCCGCCGCTCTCGCGCCCCTGCGCAAAAAACTCCAGCAACACATCGAGGTCCTGTTCCGTCGCGGGCCTTCGATAGGCCTGTCGTGCCAGCGTCGAAAGAATCTGTACTGCACAGCTTTGTTCCTGCGCGCCACGATCTGGATGACAGGAGAATATCTTGCGCTGACTGGGTGACTCGGCGCCATTGGCTTGCCCCACGAACGATTCGGTGGTTTGCAGTGGCCCACTGACTTCCAGGGAATAGACCTTCTGATAATCGAGATAGGCCTCGTCGTTAGCATACAGTCGGCCACCCTGCACCGGTTGCGGAATGGACTCGGGTTCGAGCAATTGTCTGATGTAAGACACGGTGATCTGAGCCGGGCCTGCCTCCACTGGCAAGCGAACTTCGAGCCCCTCTTCTGCTTCGGTGAGCATATACTGCTCCCAATCTATGGTGCCCGGCTCGCCCGTTCCACTAAAGCTCAGCGGCGCGGGTGTGCCAGGGGCTTCACCGCCAACGGTGAAACGTTCCAGCAGGCGACCATTGAGTCGGATCTCCAATTGCTGCGGCCAACCCAAGCCCTTAATGTAATCCTGATAGTTACGCTCCAGCTGCACACGTAAATGATACTCTCCACTGACCGGGAAATTATGACTAACCGACACGCCGCCGCGAGAGCCGAACGGCATGTCGTCGTTCTGGCGCTGACTCTGATTCAAGAACAGCGGCACTTCATAAGTGGTCGTGGTCGGCCCCAGCGGCGGCAAGCCAGTAGCGAGCCGCGTTACCTGCCGCGCCACCGACATATAACGCTCCATATGTGCTGTGGAGAAAGGCAAAGACTCTGCCATATTATCGAAGCTACCATCGGCCGTTGGATCGCCGGGCAGCAAATCCATCACATCGACATCCAGACCCAGCAGGTCGTTGATAGTGTTGTTGTACTCGTAGCGATTCATCCGATGCACAGGGGTGATGCGACCAGGGTTCGGATTGGCCGCCCAAGCAGCGTCCAACTCCCCTTCCAGCCATGCCGTCATTATCTGGTAGGTTTCAAATTCCGGGCGCGGCATACCGGCCGGGGGCATCATGTGTGCTCTTAGTTTCTTAACTACCTTCTCCAGGGAAGCGGCATACAGAGCAGGCTGGGCGAAGTCTACGTTCTGTAGGGAAAAGTCGGCCGTGGCCAGGGCGTCGTTGTGGCACGCCAGACAATAGCTGTTGACGAGCTGTTGCATGTTATTAGCGGTGAAGGCTTGTGAGTCTTCGGCGGCGCCTTGGGCAGGATGGAATTCGTTTGTGATAAATACCAGCGACACCGCAGCCAACAGCACGAAAAAGCCCGCGAGGCCTGCCTTGGGGCGCCGGCTCATTGGGCTACCGACTGCATGAAAGCTGGGCTACAGACGGCAGTGGCTGGGGCCTGCAGTGGATTATATAGGGCCATGGCTGAACTCTGGTTTTATTGTAGGCTTTATTGTAATTTTATTGCCTCCGAAGCTACACCAGCTGGGGGTTTTCTGCAATTTTCGGTGCCGGGTTTTGTTAAATATTTGACTTGAGAGGAAATGGAAGGAAAACAGGAGGAAACCGGGGGCCAGACTCAGGACCCCCGCTCACCCAGAATAATCTACAGCCTGTTCTGAGTCACATCGCAATAAGCATTGTTGGCCACACCAGTCGCTGTCGAGCCAATAGCTGCCTGTAAGCCTTTCTTCGAATGTGTGCCCAGAAAAATCAAATCAGCCTTCCTTCTTCTGGCCTCCTTGCAGATGACATCATAGGGCTTGCCGACCTTGATGTAGCAATTGCTTCTGGGGATGCTAAAAGGTTTGATGATTTCCTCAATCAGCGGAGATATCTCATCTTTCAGTTTCTTTTGCAGGTTACTCGGGAGCTAGGTATACGGTATGGCGTTAACCACCATAAGCTTACTACCGTAGAGCTCGGCAAGTTTGGCCGCCTCGGTTAGCACCTTTTTACCTTCTGGCGAAGCTTCTATTGCACAGAGTATGATCTTATATATGTTTTGTAACCCTCTCGAGGAAGTGTTTTATCGTCAGTAAAACTGAATGGCATGTGGCTATCAGCTGACACAATCAGTCTATCAAATTGGCCGTGACAGACCCACTGAGATCGTTCACTTTACTGATCCGGTACAGGAATACGCTCAGAAAATGTTAATTCGGTTCTGCCAGCAAGAGTCACCGCAAAGGGAAACAGTTTACTGAAAGTAGTTTACGGAAAACAGCTAACAGAGTAAGTCAGGCTAGTTGGCGCTATGGCAGAATTGCAAAACTATCCGATCATCCATCGATTAATTGTTATTTTGTAAAGCTCCTAAGCCCCGCCTGAGAAGCAAGTCTCTATTTGCGCTTGCACTCTGGCCCCAATTGCCAGTGCAGAGCACTATCTAACGATAGTAACCGGGCATGGAGCCTGGTTCGCTACTGCCTGGCTGACACTACCAAGAAACGCGCGTTTAAGCCCGGATCGACCGTGAGAGCCGATGACGATAAGGTCGACCTTGTTGTCTCTGGCGTAGCGGCATATCCCTTCTGAAGGATGGTCCCATATCACTACCGATTCCGGCACTTGGGATAGCTCACCAAGCGCTTTGACAGCCGCAGGCAATTCATTCTCTTGTGCGCGTTGCTCAAGAGAGGCTCGAACTTGTTCTATAGACTTCAAGCCGTCTGCTGCACCGACCGGGAAATTAGCGGCTCCCCACGCATGGGACAAGACACTATCTTCCTCCTGAACATATACCACAGTGACTTTTGCCGCTAGCGCTCTAGCCAGATCACCAGCCACCTTGGCCGCTTGCAAGGCGCCTTCTGAACCATCGGTAGGAACAAGTATGTGACTAAATCCTGACATCTTTCTCTCCAAAGGGTGTGTTTAGAGACGACAGGATAGGCCTTCATCAACATAAAGGGAATGCTGGTTTTTCGCCCTTCGTGATAATATTTTCTTATGGTTGATGGATTAATAAGAGATGGGCTCCACCACTATGCCAAGCCCATCACCCTGATAGGGATCAAGCTAAGCGGCTTCCGTCTCGAGTTTATTCGGCAGCCGCTTGTTGCGGATCACCCAGCCTGCCCTGTCGATAACGGATACCTGGCGGGTAGTGGCGAGTAGTGCCGTGCAAATCTATGCCGCAGCACAGCATCAAGTCGTCGTCTCCAGTGAGAGTTGCTTAGCCCATCTGGGTTTAACTGGGATGCCTCCGAGCTGGAGGCGACGCCTTGGGATTTTCAGAGAGGGCAATCAGGCCATTAGCTGTGGCGTTCACGATAATCTGATATCTGCGAGTCAATTCGTTTGGGGTCAATCGCAAGCAGTGACAGTATCTGATGAACGATGACCAGGCTGGATTCGAACAACTCTGGGAAAACATAATTCGCACCCAGAGCAAGGAGTTGTTTACTATGCTGCGATTCCTGACAGCGAACGATAATCGGAATATCCGGGTTCACCTTGCGAATGCCTTGTACCGTAGCCTTGCCCTGTTGCAGTGATTTAAAGGTAAGCACCACCAGTCTCGCTTCCGATAAACTGCAATGGTTAAGGTTCTCTATGTTATTGCTGTCTCCAAAAACAACGGGCTTATTGCTGCCTCGATGCTGCGTCACTACTTCGATATCGGAGTCGATTGCAATGTAACTTATGTCATTGAATTCCAGAAAATGTGCGATGGCGGTACCAAGCCGTCCAAACCCTCCGATGACGACATGATCGGAAAGCGGCTTGTACGTCATATTCGGGCTTTCCCCTGTCTCCCCGGCGCCAATCCGCAAGCGGTGGCTAAGCCAGCTCGAATAGCGCAGCAAAGCCGGGCTTAGCAACATGCTGAGAATAATAATTAGAATTATAAAAGAGCCCTGATCGACCGCCAGTATGCCGTTTACCATGGCTAGCGCCAGCAGCGCCATTCCGAACTCGCCAGCCTGAGACAAGTTAATCCCAACTTTGAGTGCGTCCTGACCCGTATAGCCCAGCAATTCGACTACAAGCATAACAACAACTGCTTTCACCAGAACAAGAACTAATGTGAACAACAATATCCTGGGGAAATATTCGATCAGCAGGCTGACATCCAGCCCCATACCAATCGAGACGAAAAATAGCCCGAGCAGCAAATTTCGAAAGGGGCGAATGTCGATTTCGATTTGATGCCTGAACGGCCCTTCTGCCAACATCATCCCAATAATAAACCCTCCCAGGGCCATCGAGAGATGCAGGGAATGGGTAATCCACGCCGCCATGAGCACGATAACCAAAGTACTTAGCACAAAAACTTCTTCAGATTTTTGTTTCGCGACCTCGGCATAGATTAGCGGCAAGACCCACCTGCCAATGGCGAGCAGTAGCACGATCAGCACAAGACTATTGATAGCGGCACTGCCAAGAGCAGGCAACAAATCACTCGCTTCACTATCACCAAAGACCGGGATTAGCACCAGAAATACAACCGCGACCAGATCCTGGAACAGAAGAACTGCCACAGAGAGCTGCCCATGCAGATTGTGCAACTGGCGCGAATTGTGCAGCTCTCGAGTAACGATGGCGGTCGAAGACAATGCCAGTGAGCCGCCGATCACAATAGCTGCAGGCAGCGATGCACCCCACAGATAGACTGATACTGCAAATAATGCAGTGCAAAAGACTACTTGAAAGCCACCGACCACAAACACGGCGAACCTCAGTGAGAGCATTTTCGCCAGACTAAACTCGAGCCCCAGTGAGAAAAGCAGGAACACCACACCAAACTCTGCCAGAAATTGAAATTGCGATGGGTCAGCGATCAGCCCCAATGCGTTCGGCCCGATCAATGCGCCAACAGCCATATAGGCCACGATCGTGGTCATCTTAAGACGACCAAAGATCATCGCTCCCAACAGGGAGAAACTGATGATTATCAGGAACTGCTGAAAGATCGCTTCATTCATATCTAGGACCCCATTTATTCAATTTATTAATAACACTTTGTAACAGACACAGGCCATTTCCCTAGCTTGTCGGTACAATCCCCGCTTTCGGTACTTTTTCGCCCCCGAAGACTCGGGCGCAGCAACGGAATCAAGCTATGCCTTACTCTGCTTCGACCTGCAATCGGTTCGCCCTGCCGGTCGCTAAACTCCTGCTCATCTTCGCCCTCGTCTCGGCGCTGCTACCACGGGCCACGGCCCAAGATGCAACTGGCGATGACTCCACGGTGATTTACCCCGCGAGCTATTTTGTTCAGTGGGGTCCGCGTACGGCTCAAGACATGCTCGATCGCATACCCGGCCAAGCCAACACCGGCGGACCAGGCCCGGGTGGTGGCGGTGGCAATCCTACTGCCGGCGGCCGCGGGCTCGGTAGTGGCAGCGGCGGGACAGAAATCCTCATCGACGGCAAACGCACCGCTGGCAAGAACAATCAGGCCGGTGGCCTATTGCGCCGTATTGCAGTCGATCAGGTGCAGGAAATACAGATCATTCGCGGCACCTCCGGCGAGCTGGATGTGCGCGGCAGCGGGCAGGTAATCAATATAGTGCTCTACGAGGCTCTCGCCTCACAGAGCGTGTCCTGGGACGCCAGCGCCGCCATGGCCCAGGACGGCGAGTTCATCCCATCGGGCTCGGTGGCGGTGAACGGACAACGGGGCGAGTTTAATTACCTGTTTACCCTGCGCAGCAACCCCCGCTACACTCACTCGGTTACCCACGAACGCAGTATTCTGGCGGATTTCCAGCGCAACGACGTGATTGTCGAACACCGCATTAACGATAGCAAGAACAACCAAGTAAGCCTGAATCTTGGCTACAACTTTTCGCCGAACAGCAGCGCGCGCGTGAACGCCCTGTATGCTGTGCAGGACTCCCCAACCGAAGTCAGTCGACGCACCAATAATCTGCGCACCACACCGAACATCCTTACCACCGAGAAGGAGGACAACCCCTCCGACCGAGACAACTGGGAACTCGGTGGCGACTACGAGCTAACGCTGCCCAGTGGCTCCCGCTTCAAATTGTTAGGCATCGCCAACCAGAACAACCAGAACTCCACACGGGAACGATTCCAGCTAAGCGACGATGGCTTGTTCGAGAACAATCTGTTCCTCAACAACGACAGAGTCATCGAAGAGCGAATCGTACGCGGCTCCTACACCATGGACTTATTCTCCGAGCAGAGTATCGAGTTCGGCGTCGAAGGAGCACAGACCATTCTCGATTCGAGCCTCGCACTAGGTTTGGCCAGCTCTACCGGCACCCCTTCCGCCGCTGTAGGCGGCCTGGTACCACAGAACGTCTCTAACGCAAATTCGCGCGTCGAAGAGCTGCGCTATGAACCGTTCTTAATTCATAATTGGACGATCAGTCCAAAGATGTCCCTCGAGTCGACAGTAGTCTATGAGAGCTCTGAGATTTCCCAGACAGGCGACATCACCAGAACACGCGATTTTGGCTTCGTTAGACCGAAGCTGGATCTGCGTTACGATCTGACTCCCATGCTGCAGTTGCGCGGTACCGCCGAACGCATCATCAATCAACTCAATTTTGCCGACTTCGTCGCCTCGAATGACGAGCAGGACAACGACCGTAACCTCGTATCGGGCAACGCCGGCCTGCGCCAGCAGACACAGTGGCGCTACAGCTTCAAGACAGAATACCGCCTGCCCGACGATGTCGGAGTTGTGAGCGGGGAACTGTTCTATGCCGATCATCAGGATGTAATTGACCGCGTCGATGTTTCGACCTCGGATGCCAATCTGCAATCCGCCAACGGAAACATCGGCGATGGAACGGAATACGGCCTGGACCTGAATGCGAGCATTCGCATGGGCATTCTCGGATTACCGAACCTGCTGGTGTCACCCTCGCTCTTGCTACAGGACTCTCAAGTGACCGACCCCTTCACCGGTGTCGAACGCCGTTTCGCCTCGCATTTCCGCGGCATGTTTAGACTCACCCTGCGCCACGACATACCCGAGTGGCGGTTCAATTGGGGGTTCCAGAACTTCGATCGCATCGACGGCGGCCTATTCCGTTATGACGTAGATGATATCGAGTTCGAAATCGGCGATCCGCGCTATATGTTATTTGCCGAATATGTCGACACGCGCGGACTAACGCATCGGCTTGATATTGGGAATGTCAGTAATAATGTTCGCTGTCGACGACGGACGCGGTTCGTTGGGCGTATCCGAGATAATATTCTGGAGGAGATTGAAGGCCAGTGCACTACTACGGGGGTCGAACTTAGTTTTAAGGTAACCGGGAATTTTTAAAATGGGGTCACCCATTTATTACGGACCCCGATTATTACTCACCCAGAAAATTGATCCTCACGCCTTTGCGTATGTTATTTAAACAAGAGAGCGCGTTATTCAGTAAACTTTCCCAGTTCAATGACTCATTGATCACATTAATTCTCGAATACCAGACCAGCAGGTCATCGCCACATCACAGCAAATCAAAATAAAAGCCGAATCACTATTGAATTGTTAGATATCTCTGGGTGAGCTCAGACTCTGATCGCTTTACTACCCGATCAGCTGTAAATCTCCAATACACGGGCGCAAAGCGGTCACGGATAGCCCAGACAAGCCTGAAGAATTGCGCTACTCTCTGTTGCCAATGAACAAGGAATCAATCACCACGCCCATTTCCATAGCCCTGTTCTGGGCCGTAAGCCTCGTGCTTTTTGGTCTGTTCATTTGGCTATTTCGCGGCGTTCTCACACCGTTTGTGCTGGGCATGACGATCGCCTACCTGTTGAATCCCGTGGTGATATGGCTGGAAAAATTGAAACTCAGCCGGACGCTGGCTGTGCTGGCGTTGCTTACCCTGTTTTTTCTTACAATCACCGTTTTACTGCTGCTGCTAATTCCGCCGCTGTATCGTGAATTGATGCAATTGGCAGAACAAGCGCCCGCATATCTTCAGGCATTGATAGAAAGGCTCCAACCGTATCTGAATCTGGCCCAGCAGGAGATAGCTGAGCAGAATCTGGATCAGAATATTCTTGCGACCCTGCAAAACAATGTTAGCAATGCCTTCAATTTCGGCTCTGGCGTCATGTCGGGTTTGCTCACCGGCGGGCAGGCAATTATCGGCTTCCTCTCATTGCTGATACTGACGCCGTTGGTGGCGTTTTACATGATGAGGGAATGGAAGGCGCTGACTGGCACCATCGATGAACTGATTCCGCGGCATAATTACGACGAAATTAAAAATCTGCTCAATCAGATCGATGGCAAGATCTCCGGGTTCGTGCGGGGGCAGCTTCTGGTCGCGCTCCTACTTGGCATCCTGTACGCGGTTGCTCTCTCAATCGCCGGGCTGGACTTCGGCATACTGATTGGCCTTACTGCAGGGTTTTTATCGATTATTCCCTTGTTCGGCTCAGCGGTGGGGCTCGTTGTCAGCATCGCTGTCGCCTGGTTTCAGGCAACGGAAATTACCTATGTATTGACTATCGCGGCAATCTTTATCGTAGGCCAGCTGCTGGAAGGCAACGTAATCACACCAAAACTTCTAGGTGGCAGCGTGGGAATGCATCCACTCTGGATACTCTTCTCCATCATGGCCGGCGCATTGCTGTTTGGTATTTTAGGGATGATGATTGCCGTGCCAGTGGCGGCAGCTTTGGGAGTTTTGTTGAGTTTCGCGCTGCACAGGTATAAGGCCAGTAGCTACTATAAGTAATGTGGCCGGGATCTAGGGGTCTAGAAGCCACGCTCACAACCAGTAGTTCGCCGCACCGTAATTCACTGCCCTGCGACATGTTTTTTCGACATGACAGGCTACCCCGCAAACCAGGCAGCCGTCCTGTTTTGATAGTGTTACACTGCTGTTGTGATAAATGTCGGCACTCAAAACATTCAAGGTGTGCTGTTCGACCTCGATGGCGTGATCTACATTGGCGATAAACTAATCGCCGGTGCCAGCGATGTACTGGCTTCACTCCGGCAACAGAATATCCCCTACCGCTTCATCACCAATACCTCTACCCGTACCGTCGCCGACGTCGCCGACAAGCTCAGAGGGCTCGGCCTGAAGGTCGAGACAGATCACATCTTTAGCGCCGTGAGCGCCACCCGTGCCTTCCTCCAGCAACAAGTTGACCCGAGCGTGCACTTTCTGATTCGCGAGGCGGCGCTGGATGAGTTCACCGAATTCCGGCAGGACGATCCCACACCCGACTATGTTGTCGTTGGCGACATCGGCGCTGCATGGAATTACGAGCTACTGAATCGCGTCTTTAATGAATTAATGAACGGAGCTGAGCTCATTGCCATGCACATGAATAAATTCTGGCAGGGCGAAGACGGCCTGAAGATGGATATCGGCGCCTTCGTCGCCGGGTTGGAATTTGTCACCGGCAAGCAGGCCAGAATTATCGGCAAGCCTAGCCAGGATTTTTTCCAATTGGCCACTGAGTCGCTGGGACTAAACTGCAACGAAGTGTGTATCGTCGGGGATGACATCGAGAACGATGTGGGTGGCGGGCAAGCCGCCGGCCTGCGTGGCATATTAGTGCGCACGGGTAAGTTCCGTGAAGAGATCGCTGCAGGTTCTGAGATAACTCCGGATGCTATTATCGACTCGATTGCGGACTTTTCTGGGTTGATTGAATCTTGAAGGGCGTCATGGAAATCAATAAGAGCACGCTACGTTTATCGAACTAATGAAAGGCTCTAAATAAAACTAAGGAATGCTAAATTATTATGGATGAAACCAAGCAAAAAATTGCGCTATTCATTGATGCCGACAACGCCCCTGCCGCTAAATTCGACGATGTCCTTAGCGAAGTCGCGAAGTATGGCGTCATAACAATCCGTAAAGCCTACGGTAATTGGAAGTCGACCCATCTCAAATCCTGGGAAGACCTGCTGCATGAATATGCCATACAGCCCGTACAACAATTCGATTTGACCAAGGGGAAGAATGCCTCAGACATAGCCCTGGTCATTGATGCCATGGATGTGATGTACACCAGAAATATAGATGTTATGTGCTTCGTCACCTCAGACAGTGACTTCACGCCGCTAGTCACTCGAGTGTTGGCTGAAGGCAAGGTTGTTCTCGGATTTGGCGAAAGAAAAACGCCGTCGGCCTTTGTTAATGCCTGCTCTAAATTCCTATTCCTGGATGAAGACAAGGGTCAGGGTAAGGGAACTTCCAAGCCGAAGAATATTAAATCAGATACTAAGCTAATTGCTCTGCTGAGAAACGCCATTGAAGCCACAGAGGATGACGATGGCTGGGCGAGGCTCGGTCCGGTTGGCTCACATATTTCCAACAAAGGCTCCTTTGACAGTAGGAATTATGGATTCAAGAATCTAAGCAGCTTGTTGAAGGCAATAGATTTATTCGAGTTGAAGCGGGATGAGGGGAATTCTTATTTTGTTCGGGATGTTCGAAAGAAGTAGTGTTTAGGGAGTAGTTAATCGCATTTACAGGCACAAAAAAAGCAGCACTTCGTTTGGTGAAGTACCTGCTTGATTGTTCTACGAATGAAAAGGATCGGGAGTTGGCTGAGGGGGCACGATTGATTCAGATTTTGGCTAAGCCAAAATCCATGTACCTCTAGATCAATTTGAAAAAGTAGTAGCCATGATGCTTCTTCAACTAATCGATACCGCAGCCCTCTGCGGGGCAGCCTTCGGCTGTCTGCGGAGCTTCGCTCCTTTCGAACGGGCAAGTTGAATCGACTGGGTGCGCCATACACACAAAAAAGCCCGCGTATGCGGGCTCGTTTGTGTGTATGGCGCACCCGGCACGATTCGAACGTGCGACCCCCTAGTTCGTAGCCAGGTACTCTATCCAACTGAGCTACGGGTGCGTGATTCTTTAAACTTACTTCGTTCTAGCTTCTTCAATATCCCGGTACATCGTTCCGGCACGATTGATTCGTAATTTGGCTAAGCCAAATTCCTCTCCCCTTCGGGGCAGCCTTCGGCTGTCTGCGGAGCTGCGCTCCTTTCGAACGTGCGACCCCCTAGTTCGTAGCCAGGTACTCTATCCAACTGAGCTACGGGTGCGTGATTTTACTCTTTGTTTCTCTCCCGATTGACCATACTCTAGTGAGTGGCCCTACTCTATCCAACTGAGCTACGGGTGCGTAATCTTACTTTCTGTTTCTCTCCCGATTGACCATACTCTAGTGAGTGGCCCTACTCTATCCAACTGA
>JBBDIR010000026.1:0-53839 GCA_040880325.1 Pseudohongiellaceae bacterium | reverse complement strand
ATTGACCATACTCTAGTGAGTGGCCCTACTCTATCCAACTGAGCTACGGGTGCGTGATTCTCTAACTTACTGCTTTCTTCAACATGATCTCGCTAAGTGCCAGTGCCTGAAGAGGGCGGTATTATAGCGAAATGAGTGATTTTTCATAGCCATAAATGCTACTAGTTTCGGTATCTGTGTTTTCTCCTTTCCTTAGCTGTAATACCATAGGGGATATGAGAAAAGTTGATGGAATGCTTGCCCCCTGCCCCCTACTGCGTCGCCTCTGCTGGGCTGTTTTTGCACTATTTAGCCCAGCGGGCTTTGCCGATTACGAGCAGGGGGTGAATGCGGCGTTCAATGGTGACTTTGAGACGGCGTATCGTGAGTTCTCGCTGGCGGCGGATGCGGGGCTGGATCTGGCGCAATACAATCTGGGGATTCTGTATTTCACCGGCCAGGGCGTGGAGAAGGATGCGGCCGCGGCCTTCCGTTGGACCGAGGCGGCGGCGCGGCAGGGGCATGTGGCGGCGCAGTACAATCTTGGCAGTCTTTATTATGCCGGGGATGGCACCGAGGTTGATCGCGACAAGGCGGTGGAGATGTTTGGGCGCGCCGCCAAGGCGGGGCATCCGAATGCGGCGCTGCTGTTGGCCAATATGTTTGCCGAGGGGGAGCATGTGAACAAGGATGCGGTGCAGGCTCATGCTTGGGCGAGCATGGCGATTCAGAACGAAAACCTCGAGGCCGTTGCCCTGCGTGAAGATATTCAGAATCGCATGAGTCCGCAGCAGCTCAGTCAAGCACGGCGATTGTTTGCGCGCTGGCAGATAGAATAAACATTAACTTTTCTCTGTTTATTCAATAAATACAGTAAGTTAAATACACTACTTAATCTTATTTTCCTGCATAATTTCTGCTGAAATCCATGCCTTTTGCCTACCTGAAAGGTAATGGTTTCCCTACAGTACTCCCGCTACAATCCCTGCAATTCGAACGAATAAGGACTTTACCGATGCCTGCTGTAGGCCCCCTGCTCAGTGAATACCGTAAAAAGAGTCGGCTCTCGCAGCTCGACCTGTCATTGATGGCGGACGTGTCTTCGCGCCATATCAGCTTTATCGAGACCGGGCGCACCAGCCCCAGTCGGGCCATGTTATTGCGCCTCGCCGATGTGTTGGACCTGCCCCACAAGGACAGCAATCTGCTGCTGCACTGCGGGGGTTTTGCGGCGGCCTATACCGAGCTCGACCTGGCGGCGCATGACATGGAGCCGGTACGTGAGGCCCTGCAGATGATTCTGGACAGGCACAATCCCTATCCGGCGCTGGTGATGGATGGTGGCTGGAATGTGCTGATGACGAACAGTGCACAGCAGAAGCTGGCGGCACAGATCGCCGCTAACGATGGCGCGCTCCCTACTACTAACGTGCTCGAGGCTGTGTTTCGACAGGACGGCTACCGGTCCTTTATCGAGAATTGGGATGAGGTGGCCAGTCACACACTGCGGCGGTTGCGTAAACAGGTGTTGGCGTTCGGCAAGCCTGCCGACGAGGCGCTGTATAAGCGCCTGCTGGAGATGTCACCACCGCAGAACTGGCAGCAGCCGGATGACTCGCCGTCGGACGGGCCGATGCTGACGGTGAATATCACTATGGCCGGGCAATCTATGAAGATGTTTTCGACGCTGAGCCAGTTTGGCACGGCGCTGGATGCCGGCATGGAAGAATTACTCATCGAGAGTTATTTCCCAGCCGACGAACAGTGCAAGCGGTTCTTCCAGCAGTTTGCTGTCTAGACGAAAGCTAGAGAGCTATTGTCCCGCGGCCGCCCTCTCTTCAACCAGCTTCGCCTCGGCGGCTAGCAGGAGCTGGTCCAGCCAGGCGTAGTAGCTCTCGGGGTCGACGAAGGGGTGAGAGTCACCTTCCTTGCGGCTTTTCAACATCTCATAGCGCTCGAACACCTCGCCAGAACCGGCATGGTTCGGAATATTGACTTCGATATCGCCCATGCGTTGTAGTCGCTTGACGCTCTCGATGTACATCTCGGTGCGCTCGACGCCTTCGAAGTTGAGCCCGACACCACCGAACATGAAGGCCTGAAACGGGAAGCCGTCGTCATACACGGTGAAGCGGGTCGAGGCGACGCCGGTGGTATGGCCCGGGGTCTTCACGAAGCGCAGGCCGGTGCGACCGAGGTTTACCGTGCCATTGTCGGTGACGGTCAGGTGACGCATCGGCTTCGGGTATTCCCGGTAGATCGGCTCTTCCTCGACCATCTGCCAGTCTTCATCGGTCATCAGCACCACCGCGCCGAATTCATCCTGCATGCGCTTGGCACCGCCGATGTGGTCGTAGTGGGCGTGTGTCACCACTACATAACGGATATCATTTGGGTCCATGCCCAACTCACGAATGCCGTCGATGACGATGTCGGTAAGCTCGCCATACAACGTATCAAACAGTATTAAACCCTGATCGGTTTCCAGCACCCAGGCGGCAACCCACTTCGCACCGACGTAATAAAGGTTGTCGAAAACCTGAAAAGGCGGAACCCGTTGTAGCTCTGGATTGTCGTTATCACTCAATTCCTGAGCCAACGCTGTGCCTATAGAAAGCATTAAGCATAGCGCGAGTAAAAGACCGTGATTTCTAGTTCTTAACATGAAGTTTCCCGTTTCGTGAGTTCTCGTCAATGATGTTGTTTTATATACGAAATTCCTTGTATTTGAAACCGCTTTTCGTTTAACTCCACAACCACGCGGTGGTGCCGATTCCACAAGAATTGCGCACGCTGAATCAGGCCACAAGCCCTGCATTAGCGGATTGAGGAACACAGATGAAGATAGGATGCCCGAAAGAGAGCAAAGAGCAGGAATATCGAGTCGCTCTCACCCCCAAATCAGTCAGAACCCTGGTCGAAGACGGCCACGAAGTGTGGATCGAGCAGCACGCCGGTGACGGTATCTCCTGCAGCGACGAGGACTACAAGGCCGCCGGTGCGCAGATAGCCGACGACGCGGACGCATTATTCGCCGCTGTCGAGCTTATCGTGAAGGTGAAAGAACCGAACCACGCCGAGCGCCTGCGTTTAAAACCCGAGCACACGCTGTTCACCTATTTGCACCTGGCCTCCGACCCTGCTCAGACCAGGGAATTGATCGAGAGCGAGGCGGTCTGCATCGCCTACGAGACCGTCACCGATGACCATGGCATGCTGCCGCTACTCACACCCATGTCGGAGATTGCCGGCAGGCTCTCCGTGCAGGAAGCCGCTGCACACCTCGGCAAGCACCATGGCGGGCTGGGTGTCCTGTTGGGCGGAGCCACAGGCGTGCCCGGCGCGCACGTGGTGATCGTTGGTGGCGGCGTGGTGGGCAGCAATGCCTGCAAGATCGCCCTGGGCCTCGGTGCCAAGGTGTCGATCCTCGATACCTCCGAGGCGCGCCTGCAACAACTTAGAGAAATCCATTCAGACAGAGTCAACTGCGTGCTGTCTACCAAGGAATCGTTGGAGCAGTATGTGATCGATGCCGACATGGTGGTGGGCGCCGTGCTGGTGCCCGGTGGCGCCGCCGCGAAACTGATCTCTTCCGCACTGGTTAAGAAGATGAAGCCCGGCGCGGTGATCGCCGATGTCGCCATCGATCAGGGCGGCTGCTGCGAAAATTCGCGACCGACGACACACAATGACCCGACCTTCGTTGTCGACGGCGTGATTCATTACTGTGTGGCAAATATTCCCGGCGCGGTGCCGAAGACGGCCTCGGAGGCGCTCAACAATGCCACCCTGCCTTTCGTGCGCGCACTCGCCAACAAGGGCGTGCACGGTGCGCTTATGGCGGACAAGCATCTGCGTAACGGTCTGAATGTGTGCAAGGGCATGGTCACTCGAGCTGAGGTCGCTAAAGATTTGGGGCTTAGCTACACCGAGGCGGAGACGGCGCTAAAAGAGATTGCCGGTTAAACGGCGAGAGACAGGAAACCGGGGACAGGCCACGGTTTTCTTTCGAGATGGTCTAATTAGAAGGTCTGATTAGATGCTCTAATTAATAAGAGCGCGGCAAACCTAACACATGTTCTGAGACGAAGTTCAGAATCATCTCCTGCGAGATCGGCGCCAGCTTCATCAGTCGCGCCTCGCGCCAGTAGCGTTCCACATGGTATTCCCTGGCATAGCCGAAACCGCCGTGAGTCTGAATGGCGGCATCCGCGGCGAAGAAGCCTGCCTCGGCAGCCAGCCATTTCGCCATATTCGCTTGGCCGCCACAGGGCTGACCGTTATCGATCAACCACGCCGCCTTCTTCGTCATCAACTCGGCGGCATCCAGTTTCATGCGCGCCTCCGCCAGCGGAAAGGCGATGCCCTGATTCTTGCCGATGGGTCGATCGAACACGACACGCTCGTTGGCGTATTGCACGGCTCTTTTGAGCGCCGCGCGGCCGATGCCGACAGACTCTGCCGCAATCAGGATGCGTTCTGCGTTCAAGCCATCCAATAAATAACGAAAGCCCTCGCCTTCCTCACCGACCCGGTCTTCGAACGCTACTTTTAAGTCGTCATAGACCACTTCGCAGGTACGCACCGCATTGCGTCCCAACTTCGCGATCGGCGAGATCGACACCTCGGGTTTGTGCAACTCGGCTAACAGCAAGGTCATGCCATCGGTCTTGCGTTTGACCTTGTCTTTCGGCGTAGTGCGCACCAACAACAGAACTCGTTCCGATTCCATCGCCTTGCTCGTCCACACCTTGCGGCCCTTCACCAGATAATGATCGTCGGCTTTCTTCGCGAAGGTTTCGATCGAGCTTGTATCGCTGCCCGCGTTCGGCTCGGTAACGCCGAAGGCAACTTGCAACTCGCCGCGCGCGACGGCGGGCAGGTATTTTTCCCGCATCGCCTCACTGCCGTGTTTGACAACCGGGTGCATGCCAAAGATGGACAGATGCAGCGGCGTGGCGCCGTTCATTGCCGCACCAGATGCGGCCACCTCCTCCAACACGATGGCGGCTTCTTGTATACCCTTGCCCGCACCGCCATACTTCTCCGGCATGGCGATGCCGAGCCAGCCAGCCTTGGCCGCCTCGTTGAAGAAGGCTTCGGGGTATTGCCCTTCGCGATCACAGCGCTCCCAATAATCGTCGGGGTAGGCGCTGCAGAGTTTTCGAATGGATTCTCGAATCAGGCTCTGCTCTTGTGTCTCGGCAAAATCCACGTTGTGTTAGTTATCCGTTTCGCTATATCGCGCCTGTGCCAGAATTTGCTGTGCGCGTTTCAGATGGGGCATATCTACCATCTGCCCCTCGTGCATGAAGGCCATCTTGCCCAGACTCTGTTGCTCGGCGAATGCCGCTACCAGCGCTGCGGCCGATTCGATCGCCTCGGCCGTGGGGGTAAAGGCCTCGTTAACGATATCGATCTGATCGGGGTGAATCGTGAGCTTTGCGGTGAACCCCATGTCGGCGGCGGTCTTGCATTCCTGTCGCAGGCCCTTGCTGTTCTTGATGTCGACATATACCGCATCGATCGGTTGCACCTCGGCCGCAACCGCCGAGAGCAGACACATCGAGCGCACGAAACTAAATACCTCCAGATAGTTGCCACTGGCGTCGCGTTTCGCGCGCGCACCCAGCGAGACCGACAGATCTTCGGCGCCCCAGGTCACGCCATTGACGCGCTCATGATTGACCATCTCGCGCAGATTAAACACCGCCGCCGCCATCTCGGTTCCGATCAACAGCAGCTTGATGTCGTTGTAGTGGGCACCGAGTTGTTTCTCTTGATTACGAATCAATTGATCTACGGCATGAACTGATTTTAAATCTACAACCTTCGGCACCACGATGCCGTCGGGTCGATGTGCCAGCACCGCTTCGAGATCTTCTCTGCCCCACGGCGAGTCCAACGGATTTATTCGAACCAACTTCTCCTGCTTACCGAAGTCGGCCCCGGCCAGCCATTCGCAGACTTCTTCGCGCGCGGCGACCTTGTTATCGGGCGTGACCGAATCTTCCAGATCGAGAATCAAGGAGTCGGCCGCGAGGCCCAAAGACTTGTTCAGCATCTTCTCAATGCCGCCCGGCACGAAGTGTATCGATCTACGCCGTGTCATTGATTAAAACCCCACAGGACTCTTAAATTCGGTGATAGCGTGTTATTCATGTCGGCAACCGCAGCATCATGCCCTTGCGCAGGCACTCACACACCACTTCGCCTCGTTGATTGATGCCAAGGTGTTCGAACCATACGATCCCGCGGTCCGGCTTCGTCTTCGATTCGCGTTTGTCGACGATCTTCGTCTGCACGCGCAGCGTGTCGCCGATGAAAACCGGATTGGGGAACTCCACCTTCTCCATTCCCAGATTCCCGATCGTAGTGCCCATGGTGGTGTCACCGACGGAGAGGCCAACGACCAGACCCAGGGTGAAATAACTGTTCACCAGGATCTGCCCGAACTGCGTCGTCTTGGCGAATTCGGCATCGATGTGCAGCGGCTGAGGATTGTGCGTCATCGTGCTGAATTGCAGATTGTCCGACTCCGTCACCGTGCGATGCACCTGATGCTCGAACACCGCGCCCAGCTCCAGCTCTTCAAAATATTTTCCTGTCACGGCTTAGCTCCAGCAGCTCTCAACGAGAATTCGAGGCAGTACATACATGGCGCTTATTTTATTGGCATCTTGTACTATCATCCATTAGATTCCAACAACTTAGCATCCTTTAAGGTGGCCGGATAGTTTCTCCACAATGCACAGCGAACAAGACCAACAATTTCAGGATTGGGTAGGCAAGCAGCAGACGGCGCAGGACATCCTAACAGTGGCACCTATGGAAGGGCTCGCCGCGACGCTCGATCGCGAGAACACGGCGTTCGCGGCCGGCGATAAACTTCCCGCACTGTGGCACTGGCTGTACTTTCCAGATCCGGCGCGGCAGTCTGCGCTGGCCGACGATGGCCACCCACAGCGCGGTGACTTTCTGCCACCGATACCGCTGCCACGTCGCATGTGGGCCGGCAGCCGCTTGCAGTTCAGGCGTTCCTTGCTAGTGGGCGAGCAAGTCACCCGCGTCTCGAAAATTAAATCGATCAGCATGAAACAGGGCCGCTCCGGCAGGCTCGCCTTCGTCTGTGTCTCACACACGATTTCCGGTAGTGCGGGTGTTGCTCTGGAGGAAGAGCACGACATTGTCTACCGAGAGATGGCCAGCGATCAGCCTGTCGCGACCGAGACGCCCAAGGCCGAGGAGAAAGCGGACTTCACCAAGACGATCAGCCCCGACCCCGTGCTGTTGTTTCGCTATTCCGCGCTGACCTTCAATGGCCACAGAATTCATTACGATCGCAGCTACGCACAAGACAAGGAATACTATCCCGGTCTGGTCGTGCACGGTCCACTACTCGCTACCCTGCTACTCGAGCTATTCACCGAGCACTATCCCGACGCCCAACTGACGCAGTTTGAATTCAAGGCGCTGAGCCCGGTGTTCGACATCAACGACTTTCAATGCGGCGGTAACAGGCTGGACAACAACGGCGTCAGCAGACTCTGGATAGCAGACAGCAACGGCAATCTCTGCCTGCAAGCACGAGCCGAGGTAGTAAAGACGCGATGACAGCCTCAGCACCACTGAATGGCATCACAGTCGTCTCCCTCGAACACGCGATCGCCGCCCCGCTGTGCACACGCCAACTGGCCGAACTCGGAGCGCGCGTCATTAAAGTAGAGCGACGCGGTAGCGGCGACTTCGCAAGACACTATGACGATCGCGTAAGGGGTCAGTCCTCCCATTTTATTTGGACTAATCGATCGAAGCAGAGCCTCACTCTGGATCTGAAACACCCCGAGGCGGCAAAAATTCTACAGCGGTTATTGAAAACAAGTGACGTATTGGTGCAGAACCTGGCACCCGGCGCAGCAAGCAAGATGGGTCTGGATTTCAAGCAGTTACACCCGCAGTACGGGAATTTAATCGTCTGCAATATCTCAGGCTACGGAGCCGGCGGCCCTTTTGAAAAAAAGAAGGCCTATGATTTATTGGTACAGGCCGAGGCTGGATTCCTGAGCATCACCGGCACGCCAGAGGCGGGAGTGAAGAGCGGCATCTCCATAGCCGACATCGCCGCCGGCATGCAGGCCCAGGCCGCCATACTGGCAGCACTCATCCAACGTGCGAAGACCGGCAAAGGCAGCAACATCGACATCTCGATGCTGGAGGCCATGGTGGAATGGATGGGCTTCCCCCTCAACTACGCCTACGACGGCGCCGCGCCCCCAGCCCGAACCGGCGCCGATCACGCCAGCATCTACCCCTATGGCGCCTTCCTGACCCAGGACAAGAAGGTCATCATGCTGGGCCTGCAGAACGAGCGAGAATGGTCGGCATTCTGCAACAGCGTCCTCGACCAGCCCGAACTCGAGCACGACCCACTGTTCGCAGTAAACGCCACTCGCTCCAGCAACAGAGACGCCCTGAAGCAAATAATAGAAGCCAGATTCTCCAGCCTGACCGCTGCGACGGTAGCCAGCAAGCTAGATCAGGCTCAAATCGCCTTCGCCAACGTCAACGACATGCCCGCGGTGTGGAACCACCCCCAACTGCAGGCACTGAACCGACTGATAGACACAGAAACCCCTGAAGGCACGGTAAAGAGCTTCCTGCCCCCAGGCAATAACAGCAGCTACGACCCCAGTTTAGGCCCGGTTCCGGCACTGGGCGAACACACAATAGAAATCCTCAACGACCTGGGCTACGACGCCACTGAAATCAAGCGTTTTCAGGAAAACGAGGTAGTTTAGACCCCGACTTCTCGTTGCAGCAGGGTCTGTGCTATTATGCCCGCGCATTTTTTGGAGAGATGGCCGAGTGGCTGAAGGCGCGCCCCTGCTAAGGGCGTATAGGGGAAACCTTATCGAGGGTTCGAATCCCTCTCTCTCCGCCATAACCAAAAAACCCGGCCTAAGCCGGGTTTTTTGGTTATGGCTGAGAGAGAGGTGTCAAGAGAAGCCTCCGGTTCGAAAGACGCGTAGCGTCGCACACGGCCAAAGGCCGCCCCGAAGGGGTGAGGATTTTGGCTCAGCCAAAATTCGAATGAATCCCTCTCGTCAAATTCAACGCAAGACTCAATAAAGATGCCTTACCAAAGCTTCGAAGTGTAAGAAATACGAACTCCCGCTAGTGCCAATAGCGAACACTCAATACCTGGCCCACCTATCAACATCTGGTTATTAATGGAGAAATACTCTCCAGTATTTTCCTAAATCTTTCGTTGTTCAAGCGTGAGGTTTGGATACTCTTGGACTAAATCTGATCGCAGTGGTATTTCTTTCAGGTAATGGTCAAAGAATGAAAGCGCAACCGCATTGATTATTTTCAGTGCCCTCTCGTTATTAACATTGCCCATCATGCCGCGACCTTCTATTCCACGTAGCACCAGCCCAAGGTCGGTAAAATCCATGTGATCGATACCATCAATTGTCATATTCCAAAAATCAAAATCGGTATGTTTGTAGGCAAATTCATTCCCGAGGTAAAAATTCGAGCTGTACATCACTAAAAAAGGAGCTAGTAGTGGTGCATTCCAATTATAGCCCTGTTGATTCCCGTCTATGTGGATACCCGCCTTACACCGACTATCCAACTTGCAGAATTCACCGACAGATGTACTGCCGAAGGAGTGGCCAAATATGCCTAAGTGTTCTATGTCCAATGCCATTGCAAACTCTGGTATAGGCGCATCAATATTCGGTATTTCATCCACGACAAACTGAATATCTGCGACCCATGTTTGTGAAATACTGCCCATAGCGGTCATTCGGCCATAGAAATAATTGTATAGAGTATCCGCAGTAGATTGTGCTCCGATACGGTAGCGCTCACGGTCAGCCACGGCGTCTTCCACGAGTCTTCTTTTCTCAGCTTCACTTTCCGCAGCTCGGTATTGGTCGAAAAGGGTAAAGAGCTGCTCGTCGAGTAACGAATGATCAAAGCCATTTGATGGCGTTGAAAAATCTCTCACTCCCGTTGTTGGGCGCGACTCGCCCTCCTTGAATCCGAGGTCTGCGGGCATGCGGGAAGTGAACAATATCTTCTCGGACGAATTTAAGAAAACTTTGGTAGATTGATAGGTATGCGCGATGCTGAGAATGACATATCCGTGACTGGCAAGATGCTCCATCAATACCGTGTTCTGTTCTGGCGTAGACATAAAGCCATGATTGAATACGAGGACTGGAAAATTCTCTCCCTGCACAATTGGGGATTCAATTTTTGAATGTGTCTCGACCAAGCGCAAGTGGCTTGTAAAAAAACTTACTATATCAATTTTTCCGGTATACAGCCCTTCCCAGAGGGTACGTACTGGAAACTCATTATCGACTGATTCAACAGAGGGATACCATACGTGAACAGAGAGCTCGCGGCTCGCTGTGGGCTCAAATCTTTCGATTCTCGACTCATCAATGAGGGAATAGTCAAAAGTTCCTATGCTGTAAGGGCCACCAGGTTCAGGTAATTCGAAAATTGGAATTAGTAAACTAAGAGATATTGAGATTAACAACAATATTGTAACTGGAATTGCAGCCAAAGCCCGCCAGCGTAGTTTACTAGGAGTGCTCTTCAGCGCGCCAAGTGCCAGGAAGCCAAAAGCCAAATAAGACGGGATCAGTTGCCACCTCAGTCCTTCAATCAATCCCAATAAGGCAAGAATCGCCATTCCACCCACTACTAAATGGGCTGGGCTGAAGATTGACCGAATAGGCAGGACCAACAACCTCAGTGTGAACAAAGCTAGTAGAAGGAAAAATAGGAACTCGAAAAATTGCATAGCCAACTCCAAAACAACGGATTCAATTTCGCTAACTCTTTCGAGTGACTACCAAAATCAAGACATGCTACAAAAATAGCATGATGTTAGAATAATAGCACTATGAAGTTTTGTAGTCCCCCAGAAAATAACCGAGGTTTTAAAGTAGAGACTTTTATGCTGACATCACGAGGAGTGATTTATGAAAATGTCTCGATTTACCGACAGTCTGATACTATCGATTTTGAAGCAAGCAGAGGCTGGCACACCAGTCACCGAGCTATGTCTCGAGCATGGCATCAGCTCAGCCAGTATTTACAAGTGGTGGGCTAAATTTGGCGATATGGATGCGTCGATGATGAAGCGGATGAAAGAGCTTGAGGCAGAAAATGCGCGTCTCAAGAAGATGTATGCTGAGGAGAAGCTGGAAGCTGCGAAGATGCATGAACACCCACAAGTGATTTCAGTTAATCAGTTGTTTTGATTGACTTAATTTGTGGGCATCCATGGCTTTGCTGTTCAATAATAGACTCTGCGCGAAGCGAGCGCCCTTTTTGATTTGATGGTTATGCGGCATGAAGCTTCTTAACTTTTATAGGGACCCCTGAGTTCATTGCATGCCAAAGGTCAAATTGCTGCTGTTGGTTCAGCCAGCTCTCTGGGGAAGTATCAAAGGCTTTTGAAAGCCTAATAGCCATTTCAGGGCTTATGCCCGCACGACCATTAATGATCGCAGAAAGAGTCTTACGGCTGACCCCGAGAGCTTCCGCGGTATCAGTTATACTAAGCCCCATAGGTTCCAGACATAACTCCCGCAGTATCTCGCCAGGGTGGGGAGGGTTATTCATTTGGATAGACATAATTAGTGATAGTCCTCGTAATCTATATCGAAGGCATCGGGGCCATCGAACTTGAAAGTTACTCGCCAGTTTCCACTTATTCGGACAGACCAGCGGCCACGACTCTTCCCTTTCAATTGATGCAGATATAGACCGGGGAGGTCCATATCTTTAGGGCTGGTAGAGGCATGAAGTCGACCTAGGACTAACCGTAATCGGTTAGCATGGCTGGACTGGATGCCTGATTTAGTTCCTTTCAGGAAATATCGCTCAAGGCCTTTATGTTTGAAAATCTGAATCACGCTAAAATGTAACGTGATACGTTACGGGTGTCAACTACGTCCGCCGCAAAACGTCCGCAACCTGCTTGGTTTTTGATGTGTTATCTGCTCGCTAAATTTCGGAGAATGTCCTGACTTCTGTGTCTCATTACACGGCACCGTCACAGCGAATCTCCGAGCGCATAGCGCAAGCGTTTTTAGGTAGGAATTATTTGGAGATCGAATACCAATCCGAGGCCGGGGAGCAAACCGTTCGAGTGATTGAAGCGCAGTATATATATACTGCTCAATTGGCCCATATGGTATATCCTGGCCTGGGATCATCTTCGCTCGTCATCCCGTGTGTTTCGGATAGATCGAATCAAAAATGCACGCCTTGTTGACGGCAACTTCCAACTTCGACAAAAGCATACGTTCACCGATATTTATACGCCGTTTTTTGAAACTATTTAGGCACAATCGTTCTTGAAGAGAGGGAGTTACGCTTCCCAATTGTGAACTAAACCGGCGACTGAGAAACTTTTTTTATGTGCCCCTCACAGCCAAAAAGAAATTCCAGACTTAACACGCCCCACCTTTTTCAGTTCCTAAACCAAAAAAACCGGCTCTCACCGGTTTCCTATTAATTTTGCTGATTCCTGGAACGCCTATTCCAGCCCACCCTCTTTGTCGCCACCATCCCCACCGGCTCCCTCGTCTTTTTCCTTCTGGATGCGTTGGTAGATTTCTTCGCGGTGCACAGCCACATCTTTAGGAGCGTTGACTCCAATTCTTACCTGATTTCCCTTTACGCCCAAGACAGTTACTGTGACTTCGTCTCCGATCATCAATGTTTCGCCGATGCGGCGGGTGAGTATTAACATTGCAATCCTCCTTTAACTCATTCCTTTGTGCTATCCGTACGTACGTTTAACGCCTTGCTAATGAATCGCGGTGCTACTTCAGACCTGCAGAGTATTCCGTTTTATTTCACTCGGCTTTGATCCGTGTCTCTTTTATTCCCTTTACTCTTATTCCCTTATACTCTGGCCAGGCGCTTAGGGTGATACGTCCAACCCTTTAGAATTGTGGGATAAAAGGTCTACAACTGCTAGTATCTGCCTTAATTGTGACCATGCCAACCACTTACGTAGAAATTGTCAGGGCAGTGGAATACAGTCTATACGTCGACTTCCTTGCCGCAGTCGGGATCGCCCAGCTCGAATGCGCTATGCAGGGCACGTACAGCGAGTTCCAGGTATTTCTCCTCGATGACTACGGAAATCTTGATCTCCGAGGTAGTGATGATCTGAATATTGATGTTCTCGTCCGCCAAGGCTTTGAAAGTCTTGCTGGCAACACCCGCGTGCGAACGCATTCCCACGCCCACCACAGACACCTTACCAACTTTCTTGTCCAAGCGTATCTCTTGTGCGCCCAACGATACCTTCAAGTCATCGAGAATCTTCTTGGCTCTATCACTTTCACTGCGCTTTACAGTAAAGGTTATATCGTTGGTTCCATCATCGGCTGCGTTTTGCACGATCACATCGACTTCGATGCCGGCAGCACTCACCGGCCCGATAACCTTATAGGCCACGCCAGGCACATCGGGAACACCAGTCACTGTTAACTTCGCCTCGTCTCTCTCGAAGGCGATACCCGCTATAGTAGGGTCTTCCATCTTCTCATCTCCCTCCATACTTATCAGGGTGCCGGGACCCTCTTCAAAACTCGATAAGACTCGCAGCGGCACTTTATACTTGCCGGCAAATTCCACCGAACGAATCTGTAAGACCTTGGCGCCCAGGCTCGCGAGTTCCAGCATCTCTTCGAAAGTAATGCTTGTTAGTAGCTTGGCATCAGCCACGACTCTCGGATCGGTTGTGTACACGCCTTTGACATCGGTATAGATCTGACACTCATCGGCATCCAGCGCGGCAGCCAATGCGACCGCCGTGGTGTCGGAACCGCCCCGGCCCAGAGTTGTGATATTGCCGTGTTCATCGACACCCTGAAAGCCTGCGACTACAACAACATTGCCCTGCTCTAGCTGCGCATGAATCCGGCTACCGTCTATCTCCCGTATTCTGGCCTTGGTGTGGGTGTCGCAGGTCAGTATCTTCACCTGCCCACCGGTAAAGGAGCGCGCTCCGTATCCGCGCTTCTCCAAAGCCATGCTTAACAAGGCAATGGTGACTTGCTCACCGGTGGATAACAGCACATCCAGCTCCCGCGGTGTCGGATACTCCATGACGTCTTTCGCCAGAGCGACGAGACGGTTGGTCTCTCCACTCATTGCGGACACCACAACCACGATATCATCGCCGCGCTCGCGGAAACCGATAATTTTATCCGCCACTGCCTCGATTCGCTCGATACTGCCTACGGACGTTCCACCAAATTTTTGAACAATCAACGCCATGACTAAACTATTCCAATTTCCTCGTTATGCTTTTATCGCCAGGAGAGCGAGCAGCTGACACTCCGTCTATAGCCGTTCTTCCAGCCAGGGTTTAATACTGGCAGCAGCAGCCGGCACGGCAGCGACATCGCTTCCACCTGCCATAGCCATGTCGGGCCGGCCTCCACCCTTACCACCGACCTGCAGGGCTATCATATTGGCCAGATCACCGGCCTTCACCTTGCCCACCAGATCTTTGCTCACACCGGCAACGATACTGACCTTGCCATCCGCCGCGGAAATAAGGACGACGACCGATGAGCCGAGTTTGTTCTTAAGCTGGTCTGCTGTATCACGCAGCGTCTTGGGATTGAAGCCCTCAACAACTGCCGCCAATACCTTAACGCCGGCAATTTCCTCTGCCTGGGAAGCGAGATCGCTGCCTGCGCTCGAAGCCATCTTCGACTTCAGTTGCTCGAGTTGCTTCTCCAACGCCTTGTTGCTATTCGACAGCTGCTGCACCTTGTCCAATACATCATCGGCATTCGACTTTACGATCTCGCAGAGCTGTCTTAGCGTGGCCTCTTCCCTGTCGATAAGTGCCAGCGCGCCTCTACCGGTAACCGCCTCTATGCGGCGCACGCCTGCAGAGATGCCCGACTCGGAGACAATCTTGAACAGGCCAATATCACCGGTCCGCTGCACATGAGTACCGCCACAAAACTCGATCGAATACTCGCCGCCCATGGTAACTACGCGCACCTCATCGCCGTACTTCTCGCCAAAGAGTGCCACCGCACCCTTCTCTCGTGCCTTTTCGATCGGCAGGACTTCCTTGCTCACCGATGAGTTTCTGAGTATCTCATCATTGACCTGATTCTCGATCTGCTTCAACTCTTCGGCGGACACTGGCGCTGTATGTGAAAAGTCAAAACGCAGTCTATCGGCATCGACCAGCGAGCCTTTCTGCAACACATGCTCGCCCAATACATTGAGCAGCGCCGCATTCATAAGATGAGTCGCACTGTGATTCAGCGTAATCGCGGCGCGGGCATCGAGGGCAACGCTGGCGCAGAGCTCTTCGCCCACGCGCAGAGTGCCTTTACGTACAATAGCGCGATGCACAAGGGAATCACCCTGCTTCTGTGTATCTATCACATCGAGCGAGGCGCTCTTGCCAGTCAAAATACCTGTATCGCCAACCTGACCGCCGGACTCGCCATAGAACGGACTGCTGTCGAGCAGCAGCAAGACCTCGTCACCTTCGTTGGCACTATCGACTCTTTTTGAGGCGGCGAAAATAGCCAACAACTTCGCTGTGCCCTGCAGCTCTTCGTAGCCGATAAAGTTAGTGGCTTCACCTTTGCCGATCTCCAGCTTTTCCGTCGCGCCGAAGTTGCTTGCCGCACGCGCCTTGTTCTTTTGTATCGACATGGCTTGCTCGAAGCCTTCCATGTCCAGAGTCAGACCGTGCTCTCGCGCCACATCGGCGGTGAGATCAACTGGGAAGCCATAGGTGTCGTAGAGGCGGAATACGGTTTCGCCTGGAATCGTTGTTTCCTCTAACTCCTCGATCGCCTTCTCCAGAATCGACATGCCGTTGTCCAGGGTACGAGCAAACTGCTCTTCCTCGTCCTTCAGGGCTTTCTCGACGAACTGTTGTTTCTTCACAAGCTCCGGATATGCCGTTCCCATCACTCGTACCAATGCCGCTACAATCTTGTAGAAGAATACGTCTTTAACGCCGAGCTGATAGCCGTGGCGAACCGCACGGCGCACGATTCTTCTAAGCACATAGCCTCTGCCCTCGTTGGATGGGAGCACGCCATCGACGATCAAGAAAGCACAAGACCGTATATGATCTGCTATGACTTTTAATGAATTATTGTTCAGATCAGTTACCGCAGTAATTTCAGAGATGGCCTTGATCAACTCCTGAAACAGATCGATCTCATAGTTGCTGTGCACCTGCTGCATCACAGCGGCGACTCGCTCTAAACCAGCACCGGTATCGACGGAGGGCTTCGGTAGTGGTGTCATGGAGCCGTCGGCCTTTCGCTCGTACTGCATGAACACGAGGTTCCATATCTCGATATAACGATCGCCGTCTTCGTCCGGGCTTCCGGGAGGCCCGCCGGGCACCTCGTCGCCATGGTCGTAGAAGATTTCGGAACAGGGCCCACAGGGGCCGGTATCGCCCATTGCCCAGAAATTGTCTTTCTCACCCAGGCGGGAGAATCGATTCGGATCGATCTTCATCTCGTCCAGCCAGATCGAGGCCGCCTCTTCGTCGTCTTCGAAAACAGTAACCCAAAGTTTCTCTGCCGGGAGCCCCAAATCAACAGTTAGGAATTCCCAGGCGTATTTGATAGCGTCTCGCTTGAAGTAGTCTCCGAAGGAGAAGTTACCCAGCATCTCGAAGAAGGTGTGATGCCGCGCCGTATAGCCCACGTTTTCTAAATCGTTGTGCTTGCCGCCAGCTCGGACACAGCGCTGTGAGCTTGTCGCTCGATTGTAGTCACGTGGCTCGTCACCGAGGAAGGTGTCCTTAAATTGCACCATGCCCGCGTTGGTGAATAACAGCGTTGGATCGTTGCCGGGCACAAGCGAACTACTGGGGACTATCTGATGTCCCCGGCTGGCAAAAAAGTCCAAAAACTTCTGTCTAATCTCGGCACTAGTCATGAATCAATCCGAATTTCCGGCCGACCCGCGCGTATGGGGCCAGCTAATAGTAAAAAAGCAGAGGATTATAACGCGTAATACGCGGATATTGCAGGGTTTTTTCTTCCAGCTAGGTGATCGGGATCACTCGTCGCCTTGCGCTCGGTCGCCGTTATCAGAAGAAGGTGGCAACTCGCTGCTATTTACTCCGAAATTGAATTCATTGAACACGGCGTCCTTCGGAACACGCAATCGGCCATCGCTGGACAGAATAATCGCTATCGGTCGGGTTTGCGGAAAATGACTCAAGATAATCGTTAGGATAATCAGGAATGGCACGCAGAGAAACATGCCAGGAATACCCCAAATATATTGCCACAATCCCAGATTGAGGAGGATGACAATCGGACTCAGATTAAAGGAATTACCCATCAGCCTCGGCTCCAGAATATTACCGATACACACCTGCAGGGCACCGATACCTACCAACACCAGAATAAACAGTGTGTAGCCGTCGGATTGTGCAAGAGCGATCATTGCCGGGAATATGGTAGCGATTATTGAGCCGACCGTAGGGATGAAATTAAGCAGGAATATCAGCAGGCCCCAGACTCCGGCGAAATCGACTTCCACGATGCGCAGAAAAATATAGCTCAGCAGGCCAGTCAGGGAACTGGTGAACATTTTGATGCTGATGTATTTCTGAATATCGTTGCGAATGCGACTGATGATCTTGCGCACATCGGCCTCAGAACCGGAACTGCTGAACAGCGCGGTAATCTTCTGATCGAAATTGCCCTGCTCCAGAAACAGGAAGAGAATGTAAATCATGATTAGTCCGCCGCTTGCCAGAACACCCGCAAAAGATGCAGCGACCGAGGTCGCATAGGCAGGTAGATCGATCCAGTCAGTGATCAGCTGGTCTTGAAAAGTCGATACCACAACCAGCGGTAGATTCTCCAAGCGCACGGTGAGATTTTCCTGATAAACAGGTATGACCTGCAACACATCGTCTGCACGCCCACTCAAGAAATTAATCAAAACCCAAGTCAGAAAGATAAACGTGAATAGCGATGCCAACAAGCAAGCGAATTTGGGAATCTTGATTCGGCCTATTTGAATTTTGGCGAAAGTCGCCGCCAGGGTATTAATCAAATACCACAGCGCAATAGCGATAACCAGCGGCAGTAGCAGTGCCTCACCTACGATCAATAGATATAAGACCAATACAACAGCGAAGGTGGAAATGGCGAAACTTGGCATTTTCATCTGCATTAGATTCCTTGCTCGCGGTCTCGGACTGACTTCCTAACACCGTGATTTTGCGAAGAATATCACATTTTCAAAGGCCCACCCTCTTTAGGCTAGGGAACACACACCCAGCTCGTGCATGTGGTCAGAAAAAGTAGGGAAACTGATGCAATTAGATGGTTATTCAAAGCTGTTAAAAATCGGCGAAGGCGGTATGGCCTATGTCTTTAGAGGCATACAGGAGTCACTTCAAAGACCGGTAGCGATCAAGCTGTTAATTAACGACCTCAGCCGCGATGAGGAGGCCAGGCGCCGCTTCGACCGCGAATCTTATATTATCGCCAGATTGACCCACCCGAACATTATCCATGTAATTGATAGGGGTATTACCGCCGACGAGATGCCCTACTTCGTGATGGAGTATGTGGAAGGCGTCGATCTCGGCACCGCCTCCAAGATCAACGAGATATCCCATACCAATAAGGTCGATATCATCATTCAGCTGCTTAAGGCGCTGTCCTATGCCCACAAGAACAACGTAATCCACCGCGACATCAAGCCGGAAAATATTCTCATCGATGAAAGCGGTAACGTAAAAATCCTCGATTTCGGTATCGCTCAGTTCTATGAGGAGCACATAGAGCTAAGCAATCAGACCACATCGGGCACCGTGATGGGTACCTACAACTATATGTCGCCGGAGCAGCGCGATTCCTCGGAAAACGTCACTGAACGCAGCGACCTCTATTCAGTAGGCGTGGTCATGTACGAGCTCTTTACTGGAAAGATTCCAACAGGGGTCTTCCCGGAACCGTTCCGCCTGAACGCCGAGATAGAGCCAGAATTAAATCAGCTGATCCTGCGTTGTCTTAATCAGGATCCAGGCCTTCGGCCTAAATCGGCGGAACAACTAAAGAATGATCTACTTGCTGTCTCACAAGGTTCTCACTTGGACGAAGGCCAACGCCTACGCGCCGAGCAGGGAATTACCAAGATCAAGTCGAAATTCTTGTTGCTGGATATTCTGCGAGAAGACAAGTTTGGCTCGGTGTATCTTTACCAGCAAAAAGATCGCAATCAGCTGCTTATTATCAAGAAGAAGATCAGCTCAAGCGCTGGCTTCGAGGCGAGCAATTTACTCGCCTCTTTGGAACACGGCAACATCGTAAAGACGCTCGGCACGTCGCGTAACGACAGGCAGTTCATCCTGGTTCAGGAGTACCTCAGCGGTGGCACACTGAATGACAAGCTGGCTTTTCAGCTAAACTGGCAGGAGATTCTGAAGATAGCCTCGCAAATCTGCCAGGCGATGATCTTCGCCCATAACAATCGTATTGTGCACGGCCATCTCCGCCCTACCAATATACTGTTTACCTCAGATGGACGCGTTAAACTCACCGACTTTTCGCTGGAAGAAGATCTCAGCTCTGTAGAGAATTCAAAATTCTATCGCCTGCAAGATGAACCTCGCAGCAAGGCAGCAGATATCTACGCCACTGGCGTGATTCTGTATCAATTATTCACCGGCTCGCTACCCAGTCGAAATCAGGATACCAGCTTCGTGGTGCGTAAATCCTTCGACAAGCTGCCCGACGATATCCAGCTGCTGATCGCCAATATGATATCGACGGTTCCCGAAAATCGGGAGGCGGATAGCCTGCAGAAGGCCGTCGAGTTGTTCCGGACACATATTCAGAGCAAGCATCACAAGACTTTCTCGAATAGAATTACCGCCTTACGACAACGTGCCCGAGCCAGAAAGCAGTCGAACGGCACTGGTCAAGGCGCGGATTCGGCAGCGGCAGGAAATCGAGCGAAATCGCCCATAACGGCCCGTTTGGGATTTTTATTCGGACTGTTGCTCCTTATTTTTGTACAATACCTGTATCTGTTTGATGGACAAGAAAAAATAAACCAGAGTGTGCCGGAAGTTTACAATATGCTAGTTAACCAGATTGAAGGACTGAAGGCAGGTTGATGGAGGAGACTCGGGCACTACTTAAGGTCGCTGGTTACACGGACAGGGGAATTCGTCGTGAGTATAACCAGGACCACATCGGATTCGACTCGGAACTCGGCATAGCGGTGCTGGCCGATGGTATGGGGGGCCACAAGGCAGGGGAAGTGGCGGCCCGTATGGCCGTCGATTTCGTGTTAGAAAAGCTGAAAAAGTTCGCCTTGCAGGAAACTTCTGTATCGATAACTGGTTCTCAGTTATTGGAATTTGTCTCAAATACAATTTCTTCAAGCAATGCTGAGATATTCCACGCTCAAGAGCTTGAGGAAGCCTACCGGGGCATGGGCACGACAATAGTGACAACTATGGTTGTGGGTTCTCAGCTCTATGTAGGTCATGTCGGAGACTCGCGGCTGTATCTGCGCCGACACCGCACTGTGAAACGGCTTACTAAGGACCACAGCCTGGTTCAGGACTTGATAGACCGCGGCTTCTATACCGAAAGAGAGGCACGAGGCGCAAATGTCGGCCATGTGGTGACGCGGGCACTGGGCACTCGAGCAGACGTCGAGGTGGCTACAGCAGAGTTTCAGCTGCAACCCTACGATCTGTTGATTCTGTGCTCCGATGGATTAACTGACATGGTTTCCGATTGGGAGATAGCCGAGACGATAGATGACAATATTACCAATTTAGATCTAGCCGCAAAGAGATTGATTGAGCTAGCGAATAGAAATGGCGGCAAAGACAATATTTCAGTCATTCTTATGCAAACCTAGCAGGAGTGTGAACGGAAGAAAACCAGAGGAAAGGAATTATCATGCCAGGCAAATTGGAATTCAGTTTTAACTCAAATCGACTGGGCGAGTTTGTCCTCGATAAAGAGGTTATGACGATAGGCCGCAAAGATGATAATGATATTCGTATCGAAAATCTCGCCGTCAGCGGGCGTCACGCAAAGATACTTACAATATTTGACGATTCGTTTCTGGAAGATCTTGATAGCACGAACGGAACCTACGTAAACGGTCAGCCGATCAACAAACACCCACTTAAACACGGCGACGTCATCACCATCGGAAAGCATGAACTACGCTATATCAACGAGTCGCTCTCGGCGGGCGATGATGACAAGACTGTTCTGATACGCCGTCAACCCGGTCTGACCACTGCTCCGGGCCCCAATCTCAACGAACCCATCAACATGCCCGGTGCCTCAGCAGGCCTCGATGCTGCCAAGTTGCAGATACTCAATGGCAAGGGTGCAGGAAAGGAATTGGCGCTTGCCAAGCCTTCTGTGAAGTTAGGGAAATCAGGAGCCGAGGTGGTGCAGATCAATAAGCGCCCCGATGGCCATTTTATCGTCAACCTCGATCAAGACAGCGGCAACAGTACCATTACAATCAACGGTGAGGCGGTCGGATCGCGTGCGGTCAAGCTGAATAATCACGATGTCATCGAGATCAATAAACTAAAGATAGAGTACTACCTCTCCATTTAGGCAGCAGGGGCACGAAGTTGTTAGCGCCTCTACTCTTAATGTCCCCTGCTCCTTAGATTTCTATTTCGATAACACCACGCATAAACAGCACCGCCCTGCCGGAGATCAAGACACGGTCCCCAGCCAGCTCGCACAATACTTCTCCACCACGCGGCGAGACCTGCTTAGCCTTGAAGCTGGTCTTACCGAGACGATTCGCCCAATAGGGGACGAGTTGAGTGAACGCCGAACCTGTCACCGGGTCTTCTTTGATACCAGTGCGAGGCCCGAACCACCTCGCAACAAAATCATAGTCCTTCGACTCCGCCGTGATGATGATGCCTCTACAGTCCAACTGTTCCAACAAGGCCATATCGGGAACTACAGTTCGTACCAATTCCTCAGATGAGTACACGGCAATGATGTCTGTAGATTTCAGGCAGTCTACCGGTGCCCCGCCAAATGCCTCTACCAATTGCGTGGGCAACTCGAAGGGTAACGGCGCTTGTACCGGAAAATCCATTCTGAGCAGGCCATTACTTCGAGCCACGCACAGGATTCCAGACTTCGTGCTAAAACGAATCTCGGCGGCCTGATAGCCGAGTTCCTCGAAGAGCACATAGGCCGCGGCGAGGGTCGCATGTCCGCATAGGTCCACTTCCAGTGAAGGGGTAAACCAGCGCAGTTCATAATAATCATCATTGGGTACAAAGAAGGCGGTTTCCGAGAGATTGTTCTCAGCGGCAATAGCCTGCATGGTGATATCCGGAGGCCATTCGCTAAGCGGGCAGATTGCCGCTGGATTTCCCTCGAAGGCTTTGCTGGCAAATGCATCGACCTGATACACATTTATTTTCATTGCATTGATTCCTTCATACCCAATAACGACGCCGCGCTGCTTGCGCCATGCACAGTGATGCGGGGCAGGATGTTTGAGAGTTAGAATTTAACGGCGGCTCAGCTGCTGTACTCGTGCCGGCAGTAAGACATGCTCTTGAACTAGATCGTAGAGACTGCCCAGATGCCCTCGTCGTGATGGGCTTGGCGTGCTCTCGGAGGTGGCAACAACGACCAGGTCGAGCTCCCTGACGACAAATATCAGTTGCCCACCGTAGCCCCAGGCTACTGGCACCTGCATTCCCGCCAAATCTCTAAGCCACCAGCCATAACCGTAGAAGCGCCCCTGCCCCCTCGGCGATCGTGCGCGCGGTTGGTGAGACTCCTGTACCCAGGCACTAGGAATCACTTGCTCGTCGCCGTAGATGCCATCGTTCAGATAGAGGCGCCCAAACTGCAACATCTGCCTGGGCGTCATCTCCATATCGTTGCCGCCGAAGTAAATTCCCTGGGGATCTTGCGGCCAATAGGACATCGAGAAGCCAAGGGGTGCCGCCAGGTTATCCTGTGCAAACTGCTTGGCACTCATGCCGCTGGCTTTGGTGAGGATTGCGGAAAGCAGATGGGTGCTGCCGGTGCTATAGAGCATGCGGGTCCCAGGCTCGGCCACTAGCGGTTGGTTCAGAACAAACTCTACCCAGTTGTCGCTAAGAACCCACTTGCCATAGTTGCGATTACTCGTCGACTCCAGCCCAGACTGCATCGTGAGCAAATTCTCGATGGTGATCTGTTGCTTCTCCGTCGTATCGTTGCCTGCGCGCAATTCGGGAAAATACTCGGATAACTTTACATCCACCGAGTCGATTAGCCCCTGATCTATGGCGATGCCCACTAAGGCGGAGATGACACTCTTCGACGCCGACTTCATGTTCGCCGGTCGCGATGGGTCGCGGTCATTATAGTACTTCTCGAAGACCAACTCATCGCCGCGGCTAATCAGCAGGCTATGCAGCCGAGGAAGTTGACTCGCCGCCTCGTGTGCCCTCCTGTAATTTTCTGGCACAGCAGCGTCTTGCGCAGCCATCGCGTGGGCAGAGCAGGACAACAGAATTATAACGGATACGATGTGAAGCAGAATCTTCATTACATTTGCAGTGCGCTGAAAAACAATGAGGTGATTATTGCTCAAATTGATGTCGAATCAAATGAGTAATAATCACCTCCGATCGAAACCTGTACGCCCGGCTAAATGCTGGCGAAGGCTTCTACTACCATACCCGGAGTCAGGATCTGCGGCAGGATAATGGGTTCTTTGCTGCTGTCGCCGGGGTAGAGGACATACAAGGGAACCGAAGGCCGATTAAACTGCTCGAGAATCTCCGTGATTTCCGGATCCTCATTAGTCCAGTCGCCCTTCATGTAGGTAATGTCATTGTCCAGCAGGGCCTGCCCAACACGCTCGGTGCTCAGAGTCGTCTGCTCGTTGGCCAGACAGGTGATACACCATGCTGCTGTCATGTTAACGAACACCGGCCTGCCTTGCGCCTGTATCTCGTTCAGGCGCGCAGTGCTGAAGACCTCGTAGTTTTGTGTCGAGTTGCCATCGGCATCGACACTGGCAACTTGTACAAGCGGTGCAGTTTGGAGAAAGGGCGTCTGCATCAGATAGATCGCCGCTGCCAGTGCGGCGGCGCCAACAGCATAATTAACCGTGCGCAGAATCGGGCCCATGCTGAATCGACGCTGATACATCCAGGCGGCGAAGGCCAATAGAATGCAGGTGCCCAGCACCAGAGACATGCCCATGACACCGACCTGATTGCCCAGCACCCATAGGAAGAACAGTGCGGAGGCATATAACGGGAACGCCATGAATTGCTTGAACGTCTCCATCCAGGCACCCGGCTTCGGCAGATACTTGGTCAGTGCAGGCAGGTAAGAGAGCAGCAGAATAGGCAGAGCCATGCCGAAACCCAAAGAAACGAATACCAGCATCGCAACCAGCCAAGGCTGGGTAAGCGCGAAGCCCAGTGCCGGCCCCATGAACGGAGCCGTACAAGGTGTTGCTACGGTAGTGGCTAACACGCCGGTGAAGAACGAGCCCTTATAGCCCTTCTTCTGCGCGAGGCTGCCACCGGCACCCATAAGGCTCGTGCCAATCTCGAAGACACCAGAGAGACTCAAGCCCAGCATGAAGAATACATACACGATAAACGCGAGGAACCAGGGCTGCTGAAACTGGAACGCCCAGCCGATGCGTTCGCCGCCGGCACGCAAGACTATTAACACCGTAGCCAGGGCGATGAATGCCGCGATGACACCGGCAGTATAAGCGAGGCCGTCCATGCGCTGCTTGTGCACCGACGCGCCTGCATTCTTGGCGAAGCTGAGCGCCTTCATCGATAACACCGGGAACACGCAAGGCATCAGATTTAAAATAAAACCGCCCATCAGCGCGAACACCATATACAGCAACAGGCCGCCACCAACTCCGCCGTCGCTACTGGAATTGTTCGCTGCAACGAACGGTGTAATAGTTGTTTGGTTGGCATCGGCCGCGGGGTCTTGGAAATCGTAGGCGATTCGATCACCCTGCTCATTTTCAAGCACGAGAACACCATAGACCTCGGTTAGATCTTCCAGCATGCGTCGCGGCTGTTGGTGAGTAATCTGAATCAGGCTATTCTGAATACTGACATCGCGCAGCGGACCGGGCTTGATGATACGGCGCTGCTCGGGAAAGAAGAAAGCATCGCTGTAATCGGAGAAATTCGCATCCGGCGAATCGAATCCAAGACTAACCCGTTCACCGGCAACGGCAATGATAGATTTAATAGTATGATCGACAGTCGGTAGTTGGTCTCTAGCGGTTGCGAAAATTTGCGCATTGCCGGCATCGAGCTCCGCTGATTGCGCGACTGGCAGAACAAGGCTTAGGCGTTGCTCGCCAGGAATACAGATTTGCTCACATACGTTCCAGAACGCCAGTGTTGATAGCTCAACGGTGTCGCCCTGGTAGTCCTCGGGAATCGTTACGGCGATGGGAAGCAGAACTTCTTGCTCGTAGCCAAAGTTAACCAGATCGGTCTCATAGAATGGCAACCAATATGGCGCGGGCCACTGCAGGTCACCGATTAGGGTTCCCTCGGGTGCGGTCCATTCGTTGACACTAGTCGGCTCACCGCTATCGCCACCCATCTTCCAATAGGTGTGCCAGTGCTCGGCCGGGTCCAGGCGCAGGCCCAGCCAGGTAGTCTCGCCCGGGACGATATTGGTCGTCTCGGCTAACAGCTGAACCTCGATACCGTTATCCCAAGCTACGTTTGTATAACGAGGCTGAATAGCGTAGCCATGCCACTGCCCGTCGTCATCGATGTAGGCGAGAAGACCATTCAGTTCCTGCAGGCTCGCATCAAAGCGTCGGTGTTGTTCCGTTGAAATCTGCAGACGATCGCCATCCTTCATGACTTTACGATACGGCGCGTATTTCATGATGCGGCTCTGTTCGGGGAAGAACCATGCCTCATCGATAGCGTCGAAGAGGTTTTCGTCAGCCTCTATCATGACATTGATCTTGCCATCGAAGCTGTTGAAGCTGGCTTGCAGGCTGTGCTGTTCGACCGCTATTGGCGTTAGCGCGCGCGACTCGGCGAAGCCCTGCTGCCAGCGCTCGTCGATCTGCGAGCTACTGCCTAGCGGCAGGGAAAGCGCGAATTCGGCGGAACCTGGAATGCAGATCTCATCGCAAACCTGATAGTCGACCTTCGTCTCAATAGCAAAATGGGATGCGCTGTAGTTGGCCGGCACGGTTATTGGAATTGGCAGGAAAACTTCTCGTCCATAGGTGAAGGTAACGAGGTCACTGCCGGGGAACGGTGTCCATTCCGGTATCGGCCAGACGATATCGCCAGCACTCGCGCCGGCGGGTAATTGCCACTCGCTGGCAGCGGTCGCCTCGCCACTGTCGCCACCGAATTTCCAGTAAGTATGCCAGTGCTCGATGGGATCCAGACGTATGGCCAGCCACAGCGTTTCACCGGGGACTACGTTGGCAGTCTCCGATATCAGCTCGACTTCGATCTGGTCGGTCTTGTGGATCTGCGCCTGAGCGCCACCAGCGATCAGGATAAAACCGATATAAATCAGAATGTTATGGATTTTAATGCGCATTTTGACTCCCATCAAATCATGCCATCGATGATACGCGACCGGGACCCATTTTTGTGTGCCAAAAGGTAACAAAGTCCCGTGATTCTGTCATTTAAAGACCGCGCCGAACGCACTTTAATTACAGGCAATATCGGCGGCCTATTGAAACTTGTAGAGTCTGTTTTCAATGCCACAGGATTACAGCTAGGCTGAGGCTTGATTGGGTCTGATTTTAGCCAGTCTTCTCAGCGTGTTTGATCCAGTCCCAGGCAACCGAGAGTTCGGCCAGATCGAAGTGTTTTTCCTGTATCCCGACCATCGATGCGAAGAAACTATCGATGGAGACCAGCCACTTCCACACCTTGCTCGATGAAACGATCGCTATCTTTCGAATACTCTTCATATGACGCAATACCCACTTGATATCTTCGATGCCGGCATCGACTCCCCAAGAAGCGCCTTCGTTCAAGACCAGCAAAATATTCAGCTCGTCGTACTGGTTCAACGCACTCTCAATCTTCACGATCCACTGATGTTGCTCTTCGAGTGTCACCTTGCTGGTGATCTCGAAGCCGAAGTGGTTAGCTTCACTTTCTGCTAGCTCAACAATCATAGCTGGCCTCCTCGATGTCGAATATCTAAACCTGAAAACCCTGAAAACCAGTCAGTACGAGATTTTTCAAATCGTACCATTCGCTACATACAGCTTGGTATCGTAGCACGGCTAGCGTAAGGCCATTTCATCCCTTGACTGAAGCCTTCCCACCTATGTCATCGGGGGAACACAGTGCAAGCCATGATCTGTACTGATTGCCCTGGCGTTAAATACCTGACGTTAAATACCTGACGTTAAATAGTAGTATGACCATTGGCCTGCCTGCAAAGTATCGATCTATGGATCACGACTGCGCAGCAAGGCGCCTTTGAGCAGCTGCTGTTGAAAATATTCCCGCGCCGAGTGTGGTTTATCCAGCGCCATGCGCTGCAGACAGTCGCCCTCAAATTGCGCCAGAGCAGAATTGCGAAATCCTTGCCATGCCAGAACAGCCAGAGCCTTATGGGAATGCGCGCACTGACTGATCAACTCCAACACGACAAGCAAGCGCTGCTCGATAGGAGTGAAATCTGTGCCAAATGGGTACGCCTCGAGCTGCTTCTCGGCACGCGCACCACTCAGAGCACCGACTATTAACTCGGGATTATTCTGGGTATAGGGCATGGGCAAACACCAATCAGGGTCTATCTTGCCAGCCTTTCTTGCCTGCTCCAGCAAGCCGCTCTGGAAACGCGAATCGACAATCTTGAGCATCGCCTGAATCGCTTCGCTCTCTGTCTTGCCGCGTAGATCAGCGACTCCGTACTCGGTGACCACGATGTCGCGTAGATGCCAGGGCAAGGTCTCATGGCCATAGGAGAAGACGATATTTGAGACAGTTTCACCTTTGTGCACGCGCGTGGCATTGAGAGTAATTATCAGTCTGGCATCGTCGAGCGCGAAAGCCTGGGCGGCGAAGTTGTACTGACCACCCACACCGCTGACTACGCGCCCATCTTCCAGCGCATCCGAAACAACCGCACCACGCAGAGTGACCATCATGGCGCTGTTAACGAATGTTGCTTTGCACCTGGCAAGGCGCTTGGCATCCTCGTCACCATATAAGTCATTGGTAAAACTAACAGGCATCATCTGAAACAGCTTTCTTTCGATCGGACTGAGTGCCCGCAGACGCGCATAGAAGTCATGGCAATCTACGAAGAATCCACCGTGCAGCACCGCGCCATCCACCTGCCGCGTCAGTATCCCGGCCTCCCACAAACGCAAGAAACCATCGACGAACATCTCACTGATTCCATAGAGGCCGGCATCGAAGGCGCCCGCCTCTTCCAGCCCCGTATCAGCCGGCCGGTTTAGTTGTCGCACTAGCTGAGTAAAGCACTCCGGGTTCTTGTGGCGAAGCAACAATGCCTGAGTAACGGCATCGCCGATGGCGCCGATCCCAATCTGTAGTGTGCCGCCATCGCGTACTAACTGAGCCGTATGCAGACCGATAGCATACGCTGGCAGCGATACGGGACGTTTCGGTACACTGTACAGCGGAAATTCCGTAGCCGGGCTTTGCAACAACATGTCGACCTGATGGCGAGCGATGCGTGCCTGCCCTTCCATGAACGGCAACTCGTTATTGGCCTGACCCACGAACAGGAATTGACAGCGTCCTCGCTCGCGCAGTTTTAATAGATCGGATGTTATATCTGGGTTGCAGCTCAGACTGAAGTCTGACTCAGCCGAGTCCACTGCCAACAATTGCGCGATCACATTGACGCCACGCCGCAACAGAAAACCAAGTGCATGAGTGTAATTCGCAGGAATATAGTTCTGCTGCGCCGAAGCGACCGACAGCCATTGCCCGGCCAGCATAAAGAATTCACTGACGCGGATGTTATTCGGCAACCTACCTTTACGTTGTAGCTCGGCATAGTGCAGTGCGGGGTAATCGCCAAACAATCGAGTTAGCGCGGGCTTCAGGAGGCGCCGTTTGAAATCATTATCGAGCGCGGGAGATTCAAGCGTCAGCGCTGTAATGATCTCCAGATCGATACTGGAGTCAGCCTGGGCACGTTTCGTAAGCGCATTGGCAATGTGATTCGCCTTGCCAAGACCAAGCGGCAAGGCCAACACGATTTTATTCCCCACCCGCTCGATGATTGCATCGACCAGACTATCTGGGTCGGCGTATTTGTCGATGTCATCAACCAAAGGCTACAAGTCCTTCCAGCCCTGGTCGGGCTTGAAACGCTCGCCATGCTCCTGCGCAAGTGACTCCAGCGTCGCAACAATATCGTCCACGCCTCGTGTCTTTGCATAGTGCATGGGCCCCGAGCGAAACGGGGCAAACCCGGTTGCAAATATCATAGCGGCGTCCACATGGTCCGGCTCAATCACCACCTGCTCACGAAGACACTCTACGCAGGCGTTCAGCATCGGGAGCAAGAGACGGTCTCTCGTGCGGTCATCAAACTTGCTTCTGGCCTCAATAGTTTCCTTCACGGCCTTGCCCTTGTTCCAGGTATAGAAGCCCTGCCCTGATTTCTTTCCCAGATCGCCGCGCGCAACCTGCTGACGCAGCCAATCAGGAACCGGCGCCATAGGTTTGTCGAGGAGATTCTGTAACACGTCGGCGACATGCAGACAGATGTCCAGCCCAACCTGATCGGCCAACTCAACCGGCCCCATCGGCATGCCGAACTCGACGGCGCATCCATCGATCGCTGCCTTGTCCATTCCTTCATCCAGCATGGTCATCGCTTCTAACAGATACGGGGTAAGTGCACGATTGACGAGAAAACCCGGATAGCTCTCTACAGCGACGGGTAGTTTTCCAATGGCGCTGGCGAACGCCAATGCCTGTTGCTGAATTCCCGGACCAATCTTGTCATGCGCGACGACTTCTACGATGAGCATTTTTGACACGGGATTGAAGAAATGAAGGCCGACCAAACGCTGCGGTGATTTCAGATAGGAGGCTAGCTGCGTCAGTGGAATGCTTGAGGTATTGCTGGCAAGAATAGCCCCAGACTTCAACTGCGGTTCAATCGCTTGATAAATCTTCTTCTTGATTTGTGCATCTTCCGGAGCCACCTCGATAACCAGATCAGCCTGTGACAAGGCCTGCTGATCCAGATCAGGAATGAGGCGATCGAGAATCGCACGTGTTTCTACGCTGGACTTATGCTTGGAACGACAGAGTTTCGTCGCCGTATTAATTGCCGCGGCGATGGGCTCCGGCTTTAAATCTGACAGCGTGACCCGGCAGCCTTTGAGGGCACACCATGCTGCAATGTCGCCGCCCATGGCACCGGCACCAATCACGTGAACATGCTGTATCCGATTGTCTTCGCTTGCAAGCCGCTTCAGTGATTCACGCAGGAAGAATACGCGCACCAGATTCTTGCTGGTCTCGCTCTCCATCAGACGCGCGAAGGAGCTGATTTCCGCCGCCTGCATCGCCTTGCGATGCCCGCCGTGGGTCAGCCACAAGTCGATCAGCGCCGACGGAGCAGGATAATGTTCTGCTGGCGCCTGGCGCTGCGCCTGAGCGCGCATTCGACGGGCCGCGAGTTTTCGTAGCACAGCGCTACCCAAAAGCTTGTCGGTAATGGACTGGCGTCGTTTCTTGATCTTGCCATCGGCGGCAGCAATCACGGCGTTCACCAGATGTCTTTCTTCAACCAGTGCATCCACCATACCTCCCGTCAAGGCTTGCTCGTTGTGAACTGACCTTCCAGTCAGCATCAGCGTCATCGCCTGCACTGGGTTGATGAGGCCTGTGAGCCTGAAGGTTCCACCGAGCCCCGGATGCAGGCCCAATTGAATCTCGGGAAACCCCAACTCCAGCGAACCCTTCAAGCCGATTCGCAGATCACAGGCGAGTGCGAGTTCCAGTCCGCCGCCCAGACAATGCCCGTGCACAACCGCGATTGTCGTCAGGCGAAGCTTCTCCAGACGGTCGAGGATTCCGTGTCCCTGCTGTAAAACGTCGGCCAAGGTCGCGGAGTTGGAGTCGGAAAATTGTTTAATATCTGCCCCGGCACAGAAGCCACTCGCCTTCAGCGAGCGAATGACCAAGGCGCGGGGCATGTCTTCGTCCAATGCATCGAGGATAGTGTTAAATTCCTCCAGCACCGCCGTATCCAGCGTATTCGTACTGCTGTCTTTCTTGTCGAAATACAGCCACAGCAGATCGTTGTCGTCGCGCTGCAGTTGCCAATGTTGATAATCGCTCTGGCTGCCCTGCCTATTGCGGAGACGCGCCTGAAGCATGTCTGTCACGTTATTCATTACACATATCCTATGAGGCTAGTCGTGTATAGCTAGACTCGTTCTACCAACATGGCACCGCCCTGACCGCCGCCGATGCACTCGGTAGCAATACCGCGGTGCATCTCGAGTCGGTGCAAAGCATTAATGAGGTGCAATACGATTCGGTTGCCACTCGCAGCAACGGGATGCCCGAGGCCGATGGCTCCGCCGTGAACATTTAGTCGTGCCCGATCCAACAGGCCGAGCGCCTGGTCAAGGCCTAGCACGGTTTTACAGAACTCGGCATCATCCCAGGCCTTAAGACAGGCTAACACCTGCGCCGCGAAAGCCTCGTTGATCTCCCATAGATCGATTGCATCGAGCGACAGATCATGGCGCTGCAGCAACGGGGTCGAGGACAGCACCGGGCCCAGCCCCATGATCGATGGATCGAGTGCCGCCCATTCGCTGTCGACAATGCGCGCTAGTGGCTTAAGCCCGTGTTCTTTTACTGCCTCTTCCGAGGCGAGGATGAGCCAGGAAGCACCGTCGGTAATTTGAGAGCTATTGCCGGCGGTCACACGGCCAAAGGGCGGCTCGAAGACGGGCTTCAATTTGGCGAGATTTTCCATGCTGCTATCGGCGCGCACGCCATCATCGTGCTCATAGACTCGACCGTTGCGATCGAATACCGGTTCAATCTCGCCGGCAAACACCCCACTCTCCTGGGCAGCATGCAGTCGTTGCTGGCTAGTCATGGCGTATTCATCCGCCATCTCGCGTGTTATGCCGAACAGATGTGCAAGATTCTCTGCGGTCTGCCCCATATTCAGACTGACTACAGGGTCAGTTAAACCACGCTCCAAACCGATTACCGGCTTTAAAAAAGAGGGACGAAACTTGGCCAATGCTGCCAAGCGCTGAGGAATCGAGCGCGCCTTTGCCAGCGCCGCAAACCATTCGACTGCCTGGTCTCGGAACAACAAAGGCGCGTGGCTGAGCGCCTCAGCGCCACCTGCCAGAATCAAATCGGCATCGCCTGCACGAATATAACGAAAGGCCGTATCGATAGACTGCATACCGGAGCCACAATTGATCTGCACAGTGAAGGCTGGCATCTGCTCGCCCATCCCCAGCCGTAGCGCGGCGACGCGCGCGGGGTTCATCTCCTCGGAGATGACATTGACGCAGCCCAGAATCACCTGATCGAATGCAGACGCTGGCATCGGTTGCCTAAGTAACAACGGCCGGCCGCATTGGACGGCAAGATCTACCGGCGTAAAAGGCCCAGGTTCGCCCCGCGCCTTGATGAAAGGCGTGCGCGAGCCATCGACCACAAACACTGCTCGTTTACTCTTGTTATCTGGGATGCTCTTGGCTGTTGTCACGTTTCGCGCTCGTCGCTGAACAGGAATTGTTTACTGAGACTCTCGAATTACCTTATCACAGCACCGCTTATATTTCCCTTGCCAGAAATAATCAATAGCCGAGTCTGCACGCTTGCACTTACTACCTGCCACTGGCTTTAGCGGATTGAATGCCAATACTATTCGACCTTGCATCAATATCAAAAAACACCTTCCTGTCGGCCAACACAAAAACCACGGCAATGGCTATGAGAATCAAAGTTTGAATACATTTCGTATAGGGCGAGACCAGGAAAAACTCCTGCGTGAAATTAATAATCGAGTGGATCAGGATAGCGCCCAGGATGCTGCCGCTATTTTTCTTACAGAACCAACTGATTATGAAGGCCAGAGGAAGAATACTGACGAAGAAGTTGATTACCAGCAAGAAGTCTTGCTGCAGCAATTCTGCCTGATAGGAGCCAGCAATAAAAAACATCGGTAGATGCCACAACGACCAGAGGACACCGAAGATCGCCGTGGCCTCGAAATAACTGCGTTCGACACTGAGGCTTTCTATAGCGTAGCCGCGCCAGCCAAGCTCTTCGAAACACGCAGCGAGCAGCAAGACGAAAATCGTCGGAACGCCACCTACACTGAATGAAAACTCATCCGCAATCGTAAACTGATCGAGAGAGTATCCAAACAAGGTTGAAATCAGAATGGCTACTACTATCGACGCGGGAAACAGCACCAGGAAAAGCGGAATTGAGCTCCACCTAATCAGGCGGACGTTGAGCAATTTATTGAAGAACGTCTTTTTAAGGCTGTCGTTATTTGAGCTTAGTGTTAGATAGAGCGCGGTTAGAAAGGGGGCTAGCAGGCCTACCAGCATCAACACGATAAATATTGCATCGCTGTTTTCTGGATCACCAAAGTACGGAGCAGCAAACCAGCAGACCCAGGTAACTGTAAAGGTAATCAGGAAAAACCGTTTGGCGTCGTAAGAGGCAGCTACAATCATCTCATTTTGCCTTGGGGTACGATTAATCTTCTATTGTATCGCGGCGTATCTTCACCAACCTGGGGTGCAGCGGCTACTGCCAGGCGAGGATATGCTCCACCATAAGTTGCAGAGTCTGGTTTCCGCGGAACTCATTGATGTCGAGCCGATAGGCGATCTCGATGTCTGACATGTCCGGGCCAGGCCAATCTGCGGCGTCTATATTGAAGGCGATCGCATCGATTGTCTGCTGTGGTGCTAACTCTGGCGCCAGCACCAACTTCAGATGATTCTCCCCCACCCTACGCTGCTGAATGACTTTGAATTTACCATCAAACACCGGTTCGGGGAATTCCTGTCCCCAGGGGCCGGCCTTAATCAGCTCTGCGGCTGTCGCCATGGAGAATTCACTCTGCTCGATCTCACCATCGCTCAGTATTTGTGCCTGCAGCAAGTCTTCATCCAACAGCGATGCCGCATGTTTCTGGAACGCCTCGGTGAATTCGGGCAACTTCTCCCTGTCGAGACTGAGGCCTGCCGCCATGGCATGACCACCGAATTTGCTAATCATGCCCGGATTACTACTGGCTACAGCGTCCAATGCATCGCGTATATGGAAGCCTTTGATAGACCGGGCGGAGCCTTTGATCTCATTACCGGCATCGTTTGCATCGGCGAAGGCGATGACCGGTCGATTGAATTTCTCCTTCACTCTTGAGGCGAGGATACCTACTACTCCCTGATGCCAGCGTGCGTCATAGATGCACATGGCAGCTGGTATTTCGCTACCCCCTACGGCTAGCTCGTTCAAAAATTTAAACGCCTGCTCGCGCATATCCCCTTCGATCTGCTTGCGATCCTTGTTCATGCCGTCGAGTTGCAGAGCCAGTTTGTACGCCGTGCCTTCATGTTCGGTTAACAGGCACTCAATGCCTGTGGACATGTCATCCAGGCGTCCTGCTGCATTCAGTCGAGGTCCGACGCTGAAGCCCAGATCGGATGCGGTGAGACTGGCATTGCTGCGGTTGGCGAGCTCCAGAAGACTCTTGATCCCCGGGCGCGTACGACCGGCGCGAATTCTGCGCAGACCTTCACTGACCAAAATACGATTGTTACGATCGAGGGGCACGACGTCGGCTACCGTACCCAGTGAGACAAGGTCTAGCAGGTCAGCCAGCTTGGGCTCAGTGATCTTAACTTGCTCGAACCAGTCGAGCTCCCTGAGCTTGGCACGCAGGGCGAGCATGACGTAGAAGATGACCCCTACACCGGCGATGCTCTTGCTTGGAAACTCACAACCCTTTTGATTCGGATTGACGATGGCATTGGCATCCGGAGCCTGCGCGCCGGGCAGATGATGATCCGTTATCAAGGTCTTTATGCCGGCCTTCTTAGCCGCAGCTACGCCCTCGATGCTGGAGATTCCGTTATCGACTGTTATGATTAGGTCCGGGTTTCGAGTCTGTGCCAGCTCCACAATCTCGGGCGTCAGCCCATAGCCGTAGTCGAATCGATTAGGCACGATGTAGTCGGTGTGCAGGAAGCCGAACTGACGCAGTGCGCTTAGCGCTACCACGCAACTGGTTGCCCCGTCCGCGTCGAAATCCGCGACGATTAGAACGCGCTGCTGTTGTTGCAGCGCCTCGTGCAAGAGCTGCACGGCCGCGTCGATGCCCTTCAGAAGGTGCGGAGCAATGAGGTTTTCCAGGCCCAACTCGAGCTCAACTGCATCGGAGATGTTGCGTTGACTGTACACCCGCCTGAGTAGCGGATGCATAGATTCCGGAAGCTTGAGCTTGGTATTTACTACTCTGCGTTTTACCAGGAGTGACATCGGCGCCTTATTTATGAGTGTGGCTTTTTACGAAGTCCGTCACCGCTGTCAGGTCATTCGCCAGCACCGTGTAGTGCTCTTCCTTCTCGAACAGATCGTTAAGATGCGGCGGCAGTTTGGGCGCATCCAATCCAGCTTCCTCTATCGCATCGCTAAACTTGGCCGGATGCGCGGTGGAGAGCGTGATCATGGGTATGCCAGGATCTGCATTACAGTCCCGTGCCGCCCTGATGCCTACAGCCGTGTGTGGGTCTACCAGCTTGCCGGTCTCGGCGTAGACCTTGGCGATGGTCTCGCAGGTAAGCCTATCATCGACACTGGCGCTGGAGAAACAATCACGCATCTGCTGCCATTTCTCGGTCGACACCTGTTGCGGCTCGCGGCCGAGCTTTGACATGAACTCACGTAGCACGCTCGCGTCTCTATCGAACAGATCAAACAGGTAACGCTCAAAGTTACTCGAGACCAGAATATCCATGCTCGGCGAAAATGTGTGATGCAGGTCGGTCACGGAATATTCGTTGCCGCTGATAAAGCGATGCAAGATGTCGTTGCTGTTCGTTGCCACCACAAGTTGATTGATCGGCAGTCCGATACGCTTGGCGAGATAGCCTGCGTAAATGTCGCCGAAGTTTCCAGTTGGTACCGAGAAAGACACAGCCTGCTGTGGTGCGCCGGCTTTGAGCGCCGCCGAAAAATAATACACGATCTGCATCAGAATACGCGCCCAGTTGATCGAGTTAACCGCGACCAACTGGCTCTGCGCTGGCAGAAACGACTGATCGGCGAAGGCCACCTTCACTATGCGCTGACAATCGTCGAAGTTACCTTGAATGGCCAGATTGAATACGTTATCCCCAACCACTGTAGTCATCTGACGACGCTGCACCTCGGAGACGCGCTGGTGCGGATGCAGGATAAATATGTCGACGCGCTCGGAATGTCGACAGCCCTCCAGTGCAGCCGAACCGGTATCGCCAGATGTCGCCCCGAGGATGACCACGCGCTGGTCATTCTTAATCAACACATAGTCGAGAAGTCGGCCTAACACTTGCAACGCGAAGTCTTTAAATGCGAGGGTCGGGCCGTGATACAGCTCCAACATATAGTCGTTGTCGCCGAGTGGCGTTAGCGGTGCGATCTCGGGATGATCGAAGTCGGCATAGCTTTCCATAATTATTTCACGCAGATCATCGGCGGGTATTTCATCACCGATAAAGGGAGCGACAATCTTCAAGGCTAGCTCTGGATAACTCAGGTCTTTGAATGACGCTATTTCTTGTGCCGAGAAGCTTGGCAGGTCGGCGGGCACATACAGTCCACCATCGGGAGCCAGACCGGTGAGAAGTACCTGCTCAAAACTCTGCGGGCTACAACCGCCTCTGGTGCTTATGTATTTCAATTCGTCTTCCTTTAACCTGTGCTTATTGGTACTTGCTGAGAGAATTAATCATCGAACGTCTCGACGCGGATGCGCATGATTTCACCGCTCACATCATCCAATGCCTCAATCGCCGCTATAGCGTCGTTGAGTTCCTTCTCCAACGACTTATCAGTAAGTATGACAATTGGCACGATCTCTCCGTGCACCTCTTTCTGTATGACAGCCTCGATACTGATATCAAATTCCTGCAGTATTTTGGAAATTTTCGCCAACACGCCGACAACATCTTTCACCGGGATGCGTAGGTAATACTCGGTCTCGATCTGTTCGATCTTGAGCACATCGACGTCATCGTGCGTGTTGAGATAGTTTAGCGCAGGCAGCAGTGGCTTGCGTATACCGGCAACAGCCTGTCTGGCAATATCGATTACATCGGCAATCACAGCAGATGCCGTGGCATCGGCGCCGGCACCCGGCCCGTGATACAGCGTGGAGCCCACCGCGTTGCCGTGAACAAGAACCGCATTGCCCACACCATTCACCCTAGCCAACAATCGCTTGCGGGGAATCAGGGTGGGGTGCACTCGCATCTCCACGCCCAATTCGGTGCGCCGAGCGATACCAAGGTGCTTGATACGGTAGCCAAGCTGCCGGGCATAACCGAGATCTTCAGGGGTAATGCGGCTGATGCCCTCGGTATAGGTCTTATCGAACTGCAACGGAATACCGAAGGCGATGGCAGCCATGATGGTGAGCTTGTGGGCAGCATCGATGCCCTCCACATCGAAGCTAGGATCAGCCTCCGCATAGCCCAATTCCTGAGCCTCGCGCAGCACATCGGCGAACTGACGCTCCTCCTCGGCCATCTCGGTAAGGATGAAGTTGCCGGTGCCATTGATAATGCCTGCCAGCCATTCGATCTTGTTCGCCGCCAGCCCTTCACGCAGCGCCTTGATGATCGGAATGCCGCCAGCCACACTACTTTCATAGGCCAGCGTCACCGAATTCTGTGCGGCGACAGAAAAGAGTTCGTTGCCGCGCTCGGCAATCAGCGCCTTGTTTGCCGTCACCACATGCTTGCCGTTAGCCAAGGCCTGGCGCACCACCTCAAAGGCTGGATCGAACCCCCCCAGAGTCTCGATCACTATATCTACATCAGGGTCATTCACCACATCGAAGGGGTCGCTGCTGATAGCGGCGGGCGTCTCGATGTCACCGGCCTGCAGCCCGCGAGATGCGATTCTTACGACTTCTATCTTACAGCCGACACGACGAAAAATTTCATCGCCATTGTTCTGCAATAGCTTATAGCTGCCACCACCTACGGTACCGTAACCGCAGATGCCTAGCTTGATTGATTTGGGAGATTCAGAATTCACAAAGGGGCCCCGCGCTTAATTAATTCAAGCGCCGAATTATACTGGAAACATCAGATAAACCCAGCAATCCCGCGTCTTGAATTATCGGCAGAGCGGCTAGAGCTAGTCTCGAGGAGGATAGGCTTAAAAGATTGAAGTCCTGCCGGCAGCGCTAGTTGATTTGCAGCATCGCCGCCAGGCGCTCGGCATCCATATAGCCCGGTATAACTCGCCCATCGGGGAACACCAGGGCTGGTGTACCGGAAATACCCAGCTCATTGCCGAGTGCGTAATGGGCAAGAACAGGCGTGTCGCAGTCTGCTGCCGGTAGATTCTGTCCGTTCTTTGCCTGCGTCAGCGATTTCTTGCGATCGTTGGAGCACCACACGGAAATCATCTTGTCGAAAGAGGCGGCGTCACTTCCGCCGCGCGGATAGGCGACGTAGCGCACCTCAATGCCCTTGGCCATGAGCTGGTCCAACTCACTGTGCAACTTGCGGCAGTAGGTGCAGTCAACATCGGTAAACACTGTGATAGACGCCTTGATTTGATCCGGCGTAAAGATAATCATTTCAGACTCTGGAATCGCTGCAACTTTGTCCAGGTTCCGTTCCTGTCTCTTGCTTGCTGAGAGATTCATTAAACCCGCGCTAGTAGTTTGATACATATCGCCGGCAAACAGATAGTCTCCGGAAATGTCGCTGTAGAGGATCTCGCCCGTATTGAGTTCTACCTGAAAAATGGACGGCAGCGGCGTGGCAGAAATGCTTAGAATCTCCAGCTGATTCTGCGAAGCCACCTCGATTGCCTGTGCCAGCTTGCCGCGCAGGGACTGATCGCCGGAATTTTGTGCGTTGGACGCGGAGACGGCGGCCAACAGAACAGCTAGCCACGACATGGCTATTACTCGTTTAAGCGTTAGTGTCATTGCTCGTCTCCTGTGTGTATTTGCTTGGTAAACCCCTGATTTTAATGGACCAGAGCTCAACAAGTGCGTCTCGGCTCTTTATAGCATTTAATATTCTGCTGCTCAATGTAGACCGGCGCACGGCTAATTTAATTCTCCGCAGCCGCAGCGCGCTCAATCCTCTGTCCCCTGTCCCCTGTCCTCTGTCCTCTGTCCTCTGTCCGCAGCAATAAAAATGGGAAGGCTGCGGACAGACTTCCCATTCGAATCGCTAGATCGATCGCCTGAATTACCAAGGCGAGATTAATCGAGTCTGCTTAGACTGATTTCTTTTCCAGCTTCTCGGTGATTCTCGCAGCTCGGCCGGTAAGCTCGCGCAAGTAGTACAACTTGGCTTGACGCACGTCGCCACGACGCTTCACCGCCACGCTGTCTACAACCGGGCTATAGACCTGGAATACACGCTCAACGCCGACACCGTGAGAGATTTTTCGTACCGTAAAGGAAGAGTTAAGACCACGGCTGCGTCTGGCGATAACTACGCCTTCGAAAGCCTGCAGACGTTCTCTATCGCCTTCCTGAATCTTCACCTGAACGACAACGGTATCGCCAGGACCAAATTCTGGTAGCTCCTTACTCATCTGATCGTTCTCTATCTGTTGGATGATTTTATTCTTGCTCATCGTCTTGCTCCTGAACCCTTGTCGCCCTTGGCTTAGCCAAGCTCATAGTAGATCTTAAAAATAAAGTAGATCAGCTCAATCTATTGCGTGTTTTCACGCGCATATTCTTGCTTGAACTGTTCCAGTAATTCTTCCTGTTCCCGCTCCAGCACTATTGTCTGCAACAGGTCTGGCCGCTTCAGCCAGGTCGCGCCCAGACTCTGTTTCAGGCGCCACTTTCTAATAGCCTCATGGTCACCGCTAAGCAGCACATCCGGCACATCTTTGCCGTCGAAACTCTGCGGCCTGGTGTACTCGGGACAGTGCAGCAGACCCTTGGTAAAACTGTCTTCCAGTGCCGAGCCCTCATCGCCAAGAGCACCCGGTTGAAACCTGGTCATCGCATCGATAAGCGTCATCGCTGCCAGTTCGCCGCCGCTGATAACAAAATCACCCAGCGACCATTCTTCGTCTATCTCGCTCTCAACAAGGCGATTGTCTATGCCTTGATAGCGACCGCATAACAGCACCATGCTTTCACGCCGGGCAAGATCGATAATCGAATCCTGCCTCAGAGGCTTACCCTGCGGTGACAGATAAATCACCTTGGCGGTTTCTCCAGCAATCTGCCTTCCTGCCACCGCTTCCCGCGCCGCCGCAATTGATGCCATAAGCGGTTCGGTCTTCATTAACATTCCGGGACCGCCGCCGAATGGCTTGTCGTCCACGGTGCGATGCTTGTCCGTCGTGTAGTCGCGGGGATTAAAAAACTCGAGGTTCATTAAACCCGAGCGTACCGCCCTGCCACTGATGCCATAATCCGTCACGGCTGCAAACATTTCCGGAAAGAGGGTGACTATTCCAAGCTGCATCGCTTACACCCCTGTCACTCATATCGAGCCATGGTTTGGCTCAATCCAGATAATCCGCTTCCCAATTTACCCGAATAGTCTCGTTGTTGAGATCTACCTCGCTAATCACCGAATCCAGAAGATAGGGAATTAGCCGCTCCCTGTCATCGATGCTTTCACTGTCTGCTGCTACAACCAACACATCGTTGGCACCGGTCTCCAGCAAGTGGCTGACGTGACCGAAGCACTCTCCGTGCTGATTGACCACTTTCAGCCCCTCCAGCTGATGCCAGTAGAATTCGCCACTTGCAAGCGGCGGCAATTCTGATCTGGCTATCGCGAGTCCGGTGCCGGTCAGTAATCTTGCCGTTTCCGGATCATCGTAACCCTTGAAATGGACCAGCAGTGCCTTATTCGAAAGGCGGTGTTCGTCGAGTTCCAACTGTGTAGTCTTACCACCGATATTCGCGTGAAACTGCGAATAGTCGAGTATGTTTTCCATCGGTGAGGTAAACGAGATCAGTTTTAGCCAACCCTGCAGACCATGCACTCGGCCAATCTCTCCGAGTACCACCCAATCACCAGCGGCATCGGGCTTGCTCACCAGCCGAATACCCTAAGCAACAAGATCACGCCTGTGTAGTGGCGGTCTTTTCTGAGGCATTCGCCAGAGTTAGTACGCGAGGGCTAGGTTGTGCGCCCTGACCAGTCCAATAATCCAGGCGATCGCGATCAAGACGCAGACGTTCTTCCTGACCCTTGGCACGCGGATTGAAGAAGCCAATTCGCTCTATAAAACGTCCATCACGCGCATTGCGGCTATCACTAACAGTAATGTGATAAAAAGGCCGCTTCTTAGCGCCACCACGAGACAATCGAATCGTGACCATAAGTATTTCCTGTCATTCCAAAGTGTAAGAGATACGCGGGCTCGCCCCAAAAGAGACGTGCTCGGGTAAAAAGGCGGGTATTCTATGTTAATTGCGCTGCGATTGGAAGCGCATAAGAGTAGTATTTTCGTGGCTTACGTCGCTAAAATCTGTCAACTAATCAGACATTTAGAGGGCCTCTCGGGAGCCGCCCCAATTCCCGTGAACGGGCGCGTGTATCAGGCCGCTAAAAGCGCGGAAATTGACCTGGGCCACCACCTCCCGGACCCTGCATGCCACCCAGGCCACGCATCATATTGGCCATATTGCCGCCCTTCATCTTCTTCATCATCTTCTGCATCTGCTTGTGCTGTTTCAGTAGTCGATTTAAATCTTGTATCTGGGTTCCCGAGCCAACGGTAATGCGCCTCTTCCTCGATCCATTCAAAACATCCGGGTTAGTCCGTTCGCGCGCTGTCATCGAATTGATGATCGCCTCCATCTGGCGAAATTTGGAGTCGTCCACCATCTTTGCAGCTGAAGGCGGCAGTGCACCGAGGCCCGGCATCTTATCCATGATGCTGGCCACACCACCCATGTTCTTCATCTGGCCGAGTTGTTCCTTGAAGTCTTCGAGGTCGAAGCCCTTGCCCTTCTTGATCTTGCGGGCTAGCTTTTCCGCCTTGACCTTATCGACCTTCTGTTCGGCCTCCTCGATGAGCGAGAGCATGTCGCCCATGCCAAGGATTCGGGAGGCAATTCGATCTGGATAGAACGGCTCGAGTGCGTCAATCTTCTCACCCATGCCGATGAATTTGATCGGTTTACCGGTAATCTGACGCACCGACAACGCGGCACCGCCTCTGGCGTCACCGTCGGCCTTGGTCAGCACGACACCGGTGAGTGGCAAGGCATCGTTGAAGGCTTTCGCTGTGTTCGCGGCATCCTGACCGGTCATGGCGTCGACGACGAAGAGCGTCTCCACCGGATTCAACTGACTGTGCAGTTGCTTGATCTCGCCCATCATCTCCTGATCGATAGCCAGGCGTCCGGCGGTATCCACTATTAACACATCGATGAACTTGCGCTTCGCCTCGGCGAGAGCCGCCGCCGCGATCGCGGCTGGGGACTGACTGATATCACTGGCAAAAAACTCGACATCCACCTCGGCCGCCAGGGTCTTCAGCTGCTCGATGGCGGCCGGTCTATAGACGTCCGCGCTGACTACCATCACTGATTTCCTGGCATTGATCTTCAACCAGCGCGACAGCTTGGCCACGGTTGTTGTCTTACCAGCGCCCTGCAGGCCGGCCATCAAGACCACCGCCGGTGGAGCGGCCTTCAGATCGAGCTCGGCATTAGCCGAGCCCATGACAGATTCGAGTTCTTTCTGGACTATCTTGATGAAGGCCTGACCCGGAGTCAGGCTCTTGGAGACTTCCTGGCCTACCGCGCGCTGACTGACACGCTCGATAAAATCTTTAACCACCACTAGCGCCACATCGGCTTCAAGCAGAGCTCGGCGCACCTCGCGCAGGGCTTCCTCGATATTGGCTTCGGTAAGATTCGCCTTGCCCGTGAGTTTTCTAAAGGTACCTGAAAGTCGATCTGTGAGGCTGTCGAACACTGTGGGCTACCACCTGACTGAGTTATGAATTGACCGGATTTGAATCAAACTTGCTACCGGCGCTGCATTATAGCCAATCCCGCTGGCGATAAAAAAGAACTTCAACCGCTAGTATACATATGCGACACTTTCGTACCGGACTTATTTAGTCCCCACAATAACCATCACAAAGCGCTCCTGGCCAACTCCAAGCCCCTAGGCATCATGCAAGTTACCGTAATCTCCGGACTATTCGCTGTCTTCTTTTACTTGATGGGCTCTGTCTTTCAAGGCATAAGCTTTAGCTCAGGCAAGGTGACTCGCAGCCGCGTGTTCATGTTCGGCGCGTTGGCGGTACTGGCCCACGCAGTCAGTGCCTATGGCGTCATTCACCACGTCGACGGCTTCCATTTCGGCGTGTTCGAGATAAGTACCCTGATAACCTTGTCTATCTCGCTGCTCGTCCTCATTAGCAGCCTGCGCAAGCCGCTTGAAATACTGTTTCTGGGCCTGTTCCCCTTGGCCATCATCAGTATTCTGGCTTCCCTCGCGATTCGCAGCGACTATCCGCCGACGGCTATGAGCCTGATCCTCGCCAGTCATGTGTTGATTTCGATTCTTGCCTACAGTTTCATCACCATCGCCGCCCTACAGGCGGGCTTTCTTGCCTACCAGAATCACCAGCTGAGACACGGACATGCCGGCGGTCTCATCCGCAAACTTCCCTCACTGCAAGATATGGAGGCGTTCCTGTTCGAACTACTCTGGGTTGGGCAGATATTACTGACGCTTACCATTGCCACCGCATTCTTGTTTTTCGAAAACATTTGGGGTGTCGATGGAGTCATTCACAAGACAGTGTTCTCGCTATTGGCATGGGTGGTATTCGCAGTACTGCTATGGGGGCGTCATCGACTGGGATGGCGCGGTCAGACGGCCATACGCGGCACACTCGGCGGCTTCGCCATGCTTATCATCGGGTTCTACGGCGTGAAATTTGCTCTGGAATTTATAATCAGTTGATTCTAATCTGCATTTACCAACCGTCTTGCTCAGGCAGTGCCTCCAGGGTAGAGAACAAATGAGTCCCGACGAACCAAGCCTATCGATGTTGCTGCTGTCTTTTGGGCTTCTTATATTAGCCTCGGCTTATTTTTCGAGCTCAGAAACAGGCATGATGAGCCTCAATCGCTATCGCCTTAAACATCTGGCCCGAAACCACCACGCCGGGGCCACCCGCGCCAGTAAACTTCTTGAAACCCCAGACAAGCTGATAGGCGTCATCCTGATCGGCAACAACTTCGTTAACTTCCTGGCAGCGGCGATAGCAACGACAATAGCCATTCAGGTGTTTGGCGAACCCTCGCCAGTTATAACCGCGATCGTCCTAACACTTGTTGTATTAATATTTGCCGAAGTTACGCCAAAGACTATCGCCGCTTTGTACCCGGAGAAAGTCGCCTACCCTTCCAGCTTAATACTGATCCTGTTATTGAAGGTGTTGTATCCTATCGTCTGGATAGTCAACGTGGTGTCGAATGCCCTGGTGCGCGTGCTAGGTTTCAATTCCGAGTCCGATGACAGCCATCAACAGCTATCCTCTGAAGAGTTACGCTCCGTCGTTTATGAATCCGGCTCCAGACTGCCACGACGCAGACAAGGCATGTTACTGAATATTCTTGACCTGGAACACGTCACCGTGAATGACATCCTGGTGCCGCGCAACGAAATCCTGGGAATCGACATCGAAGACGATATCGATGAAATTCTGAGCTTGATCGGTAGTAGTCAACACACACGCATGCCAGTGTACAAGAAGGAAATGGACAATCTTATCGGCATATTGCACCTGCGCAGCGTCGGCAAGCTAATTCGACTGGAGACAGTAAGCAAGGCGGCCATTCTTCGAGAGACCACCGAGCCTTACTATATTCCCGAGAGCACACCCCTGCATCTACAGCTATCAAAATTTCAACGGAAGAAGATGCGTATGGCGGTTGTCGTCAATGAATACGGCGCGATCAAGGGCTTGGTAACACTTGAGGATATTCTCGAGGAAATCGTCGGTGAATTCACCACCGACCTGGCCGACAGTAGCAAAGACTTCCATCCGCAGCCCGATGGCAGCTTCCTTATCGACGGCTCTACCAGCATACGAGACATCAACCGTATTCTCTCTTGGGACCTCGACAATTTCGGCGCCAAGACTTTGAACGGGCTACTCACTGAAATCCTGCAGTCGATACCCGACTCCTCGGTAGGAATACGATTGAATGGATATTTTGCCGAGACGGTGCAGGTGCAGGACAATGTTATTCGAACTGTGAAGATGTGGCAGGAAGAGCCAGCAGAAGCCGATGAATAGCATTACTTGCTGCGCAGCACTGTTGTCTCACGCTCTGCTATCCGATCGAGGGAACTAAACTGCCAGCTTGAAATTTTCTGCACCGAGCCTTCCGCCCTGGCTGCTATGGCTAGCTTATAGTCGGTGCCGGCATCTAGCTGCCAGACTTGCCAGGCGCTCGTAGAATCCTCGCGCCGCACATCGAATTCGATAGTCAGGCTGTCTTCTCCTTCGAAGCCATAGGAAAAATGTTGAAGCGGGATAGCAAGCCCCATACCGCAAGCCTTGATGTAGGCTTCCTTAAGCGTCCAAAGCTCATAGAACCGATCTAATTGAAGCGCCTTCGGCAATGTCAGCATCTGAGCCACCTCCGTCGCCGAGAAAAAACGTTGCGCGATAGCCTCTACACGACGCGCCTTTTTCGCGAACTCAATATCAATACCGATGTCTTCGAGTCGCGACACCGCGAGCACCGCGCGCTGCCCGGAATGCGACAAATTGAAATAGAGCGGTTCAGAATTTTGCGCGGCGCATATGGCTGGCTTGCCGTATTCATTCTGCGTGAACGTCCAATGCGCCGGCGCGATCGCATTGTTATAGCTGCTAAGAGCAGCGCGCATCAGTATTCGGCCCAACAGCAGCTGCTTGCGATGGCGATCGAATTGATAGCGCTGATAACGCTGCAGCTCAATGTCGGTTAGCCATGACAGGCACTCGGCCTGAACCGCAGGCAGATCGAAGTCGCTCTGCTCCAGTTGCCACAGATGAATCTCCGCATCGGCGATCTGCATTTCTGTCACTCTGCCTCTCTCCATCTGGAATTTCGATACTGGGCAGCTGCTAACATTGGTAGATGCAATGGAGCTGCTTGCGCGCTATTCGTGACTCACTTGGGTAGGCGAAGGCGTTGTTGACGTACTCTATATCGTCCAACTGTATGGCCTGGTTTACGTGACTGTGACCGTAGACATGAATAGCCGGATTCAGCAGCTGCACCTGTTTGCCCAAGGCCTCACTGCCAAGCACCGGATAGATACTCCTGCGCTCTATTGGGATTCGCTTAGGCATAACATCTATTCTTGGAAGAAAATGGGAATAACTTATTACTGTCTCGTTATTGGTGGCGAGTCTCGGAACATTCAGATTTAAAAAATGTTCAGAGACATCCCTGCTATCTTTCAGATGTTCTGGCCAAGAGCAGGCGCGAAAATCGCGCCACGCGCGTCGCAGTCGCCGGTCCGGCTCACCGAAGGAAAAATCATACCAGGAATAGAGCGGCACGAAACTAATGCCCGCCGACTCGAATACATCATGATGTACACCACAAGACTCACACAACTTATTTATGGCATCGAGTTTCGCCAGAGAGCAGTCGAAGTCATTGTCCTGAATCCAGAGATCGTGGTTTCCCGGTACAAACATAACGGCCTTAAAACAGGCCGCCAGAGAAGCCAACACCTGTTCTAGCAATGCCAGCTTGTCCGTCACGTCGCCAGCCAGGATAAGCATATCGTTGGCGAATTCCTTCTTATCCAGAGCAAGAATCCACTGCAGATTTTCTGCATAATCGACATGGATATCGGAAACGGCGAAGACTCTCATCCGGACTTCTTGGCTTGCTTCGACGTCTTTATCATGTACTCCTTCACAAACTCAGCCAAGAGTAGATATTCTTCGCGGCGCGGATCAGACTTGCGCCATGCCATGCCAATCTCCCGTGATACATTTTCGCTGGAGAAATGTTTTAACTTCAGGTGTGTCTCCCCCAACACATCGGCGTCGATGGACATCGCCGGGAGTAAAGTCAGGCCCAGGCCGTTCGCGACCATCTGTACCAGTGTATGCAGGCTGGTTCCCTGATAGACGATGTCGGTATCACCGCTCTCCAACTTACAAGCCTCCAGAGCATGATCGCGCAGACAATGCCCCTCTTCCAACAGCAGCAACCTCTGCCCGCGAAGTTGATGCTGTTTTACCTGTGTCAGCTTCTCCCATTCGTGCCCCGGCGGCAAGCAGAGCAGGAATTCATCTTTAAACAGACTCACCCGTTCCATCTCCGGCAGCGGAAAGGGGAAGGCCAGGATAATTAAATCCAATTGACCCTGTTGCAGCTCCTGCACCAACTGGGCACTCAAATCTTCTCTCAGATAGAGCTTGAGCTTGTCGAAACGCTTGCGCAAGTCGGAGAGAATGGGCGGCAACAGGAAGGGCCCGATAGTCGGTATCACGCCGAGGCGAAGATCGCCGGAAAGCGGCGCCTCATGTGCTCGAGCCAGCCCAACAAAGTCTTCGACGTCGCCCAGCACAATACGTGCCTGGGCCAATAATTTTTCACCCAACGGTGTAATCAACACGGCCTTCTTGTTGCGCTCAAAGATCTTAACACCGAGCTGGGACTCGAGTTCCTGAACCGCCGCGCTCAGCGTCGACTGCGTCACGTGGCAAGCGGTCGCTGCCTTGCTGAAGTGTCGATGTTCCGCTACTGCACAGAGGTATTTGAGTTGCTTGATGGAGGGATTCATAGGGAAAATCATAATCGATAAAAACGATTAAAGCACCCCAAAAAATCAATTAGATTTGAATTTCGAATTGGCGTAAAGTGGGTCTCGATTCTGTGATTCAGGACTTGCCCCGTGCAAATACCGCAGAATTCGTATTAGCTAATAGGTAAACCACCAGGAGAAATACCATGTCATTGAAAGGTTCAAAGACAGAAGAAAATTTAAAGGCAGCGTTCGCAGGCGAGTCACAGGCGAACCGCCGCTACCTGTATTTTGCTCAAAAGGCAGACGTTGAAGGTTACAACGACGTATCTGCACTGTTCCGCTCAACGGCGGAAGGCGAAACAGGTCATGCACACGGCCATCTCGAATACCTCGAAGAGGTCGGCGATCCAGCCACAGGCCTGCCGATAGGCGGTACCGAAGACAATCTTAAGTCAGCCGTAGCCGGTGAGACCCATGAGTATACCGACATGTATCCTGGCATGGCTAAAGATGCCCGCGACGAAGGCTTCGATGAGATTGCGGACTGGATGGAAACCCTGGCGAAGGCAGAACGCTCACACGCGAACCGCTTTCAGAAGGCGTTGGATGCACTGGACGACTAGTTCCGCATCTGAATTTCATGGCGCTGACAACGAATCGATGTCAGCGCCATGATGCTTCGCAAAGCGAGTAGCAACGAATCGCGGCACAGCTCGACATATCGTTTCTTGGACTAATTTTCACAACTGACTGGGTATCCTATGTCTGACCATGGCAGAGAAGGCGGTCTGGGTGCGCCTACACGGCATCCGCTCAATCAAAACGATCCCACATTCTGGGACGAAGATAATTTAAACAAGGAATTAGAACGTGTCTATGACATCTGTCATGGATGCCGCCGCTGCGTCAGTCTATGCAACGCCTTCCCCACTCTTTTCGACCTCGTAGACGAGAGCGAGACCATGGAAGTCGACGGCGTCGACGTTGCCGACTACAGCAAGGTCGTCGATCAGTGTTATCTCTGTGATCTGTGCTATCTCACCAAGTGCCCTTATGTGCCTCCACACGAATGGAACGTCGACTTTCCACATCTCATGCTTCGAGCCAAGGCGGTAAAGTTCAACAAGGGTGACAGCAAGCTGCGGGACAATTTGATCACCAGCACCGACATGATCGGCAAGGTAGCCTCAACTCCCGTTATCAATTCAATTGTTAATGGGGCTAACAAGAATAAAACCCTGCGTTCAATGCTGGATAAAACCTTCGGCATTCACCAGCAGGCCAAACTACCCGAATACACGAACAAGTCGGCGCGCAAACAACTCGCCGCCCATATCTACGACCCAACTGCGAGCAGAAGCGAGAGCGGGGAAGCGCGCGAACAGGTAACTCTTTTTACCACCTGTTACTGCAATTATAACGAGCCCTCTATCGCCGACAGCGTGGTAAAAATACTCGAACACAACAATGTGATTGTGAATCTCGCCGCCAGAGAACACTGCTGCGGCATGCCTAAACTTGAGCTAGGCGATCTGGAAACCGTAACTCGACTCAAAGACCAGAACATCCCCGCGCTCTATCAGATGGTCGAGGCTGGCAATGTAATCGTGGCTGCGGTGCCCTCCTGCGTGTTGATGTTCAAACAAGAGCTGCCGCTGATGTTTCCCGATGATGAAAGAGTCCTCGCGGTGGCAAAGGCGTTCTATGACCCGTTCGAGTACTTACATAAACTACACAAGGCTGGAAAGCTGAACACCGAATTCAAGAACTCCCTGGGCAATGTGAGTTATCACGTAGCCTGCCACCAGCGCGTACAAAACATCGGCCCGAAGACGAAACAGATTCTCGAACTCATCGAGGAGACTACGGTAAAGAATATCGAGCGATGTTCGGGACATGACGGCACCTATGGAGTTAAATCGGAGACCTTCGAATTTGCCAATAAGATCGCTCGCCCCATCGTTAAACAAATTCGCGATCAGACTCCCGACTATTATGGCAGCGACTGCCCCATCGCCGGCAAACACATCGAGAACAACCTCGATTCACCGCAGAAGGCCATCCATCCACTAGAGATGTTATGCCATGCTTATGGCATCTAGCCCGGACTATTCATGAACGACCTACTGCGGACGCCGATATACCCACAAAGACAGCGCGTGCTCCCTCCAGGTCCTCGACGTACTATCAAGTACGCCTGCGCGCCTTCCAGTCCGCGCCACGCTGTCTTTGTGAGCATCTCTACGCCCTCGCTACGGCAGTTCATGAATAGTCCGGGCTAAAAACCAGATATCGAGCATTAGGAATTTAACGCATGAAGAAAATCAGTCTAAGCGACCTCATGAGCATCGAGGCCTACACCAAACAGAGGCCAGCGATTCGACAAGCCATGATGGAGCACAAGAAAACCCGACGCCTTGCCCTCGGCCCCAATGCCATGCTGCACTTCGAAGACTATATGGTGATGCGCTATCAGGTATTGGAACTTATTCGCGTCGAGAAGATCACGGACGAGGCGGAGTTACTCCAGGAGTTAGAGGCGTATAACCCTTTGATACCGGATGGCAAGAATCTGAAGGTTACCTTCATGCTGGAATATCCCGATGAAGAGGAACGTAAACAGCGTCTGGCACAACTGATCGGCATAGAAGAACTCATCTCTATAAAGATCGAGGGCTTCGACCCGGTTTACCCTATTGCTAATGAGGACCTACCCCGCTCCACCGACGAGAAGACTTCATCCGTGCATTTCCTGCGCTTCGAGTTTACAGACGACATGATCGCCGCAGCGAAAAAGGGCGCATCGTGGACAGTGCGCAGCGAGCATCAGAACTACCAATACAGCACGGATGCCGTACCTGCCGAGATCAGCCGCTCGCTAGTACGCGACTTCGACTAACGGGATAAAGCCCGCAATCCGCGCGACTGGCGCTGTTGTTGCTCTTACCTCATTCGGTTACTATTCCTGCGTTAGTGCTTTGCGCCAGTGACAACACTGGCACCAGACTTGAGCTGCTTATCGGCACAGGGAAGCACCCCAGGTTTCGTCAAACCGGCCGGCCATCCGTAGCCAGAGCTGACCCTATAAGGAATTTCAGACAATGACTAATACCCTTTCCCGCCGTTTATTCTGCCTTGCTATCGCCAGCTGCCTAAGCACGGCATCTTTCGCCGATCAGCACGGCGCAAGTCATGCCAGTTCCCTCAAGATGATTGACTCGAATAATTTTGGTATAGACCAATCCGAGATTCAAAGCATCCGGCAGCAGATGCAGGCTGCCGTAGACGGCGGCTTCGTCGCGGGCAATATTATTCTCGTCGGCAACAACGAGGGCATCGGGGTCCTGGAGACTGTAGGCACACAGGGTCCAAATCAAACAACCGAGATGAGCGATCAGACCATCTTCCGCATCTACTCGATGACGAAACCCATCGTCAGCGTGGCGACCATGAGCATGGTCGAGGATGGTTTGATTGCAATCGAGGACCCAGTAGCAAAATACATTCCCGAATTTGCCAACATGGGCGTGATAAACGAAGAGACAGGCACCATTACTCCCGCCAACAATACGATGACAGTACAGGACTTGCTGACTCATGAATCCGGTCTCATCTATGGCAGCTTCGACCCACAGAGCGAACTCGGCAAACAATACCTCGCTGCAGGTTCCTTGCGGAGCGACATCACCGCGCTTGCATTAGCACAGACTCTAGCCACCCTGCCCCTGCGCTTTGAACCTGGCACGAAGTGGAACTACTCACGCTCCACCGATGTGTTAGGCGCCGTTATCGAAGTCGCTGCCGGCCAGTCTCTTGACGCTCTGTTAAAGGAGAGAATATTCGATCCACTGGGCATGGATGAAACCACATTCTACGTAGATCGCGCCAAGGCCGAGCGCATCGCCAATCCAATCCATGGCGATATGGCTGACCCTCTCGACGTGCAGCCGATGCTGTCCGGCGGCGGTGGATTGCACTCGACCACGGAAGACTATGTACGCTTCGCCACTATGTTATTGAACGGCGGCGAGTATAACGGCGCCCGCATCATTAGCCAGACCACGCTGGACGCGATGAAGCAGAAATTTATCGGCAGTGAGGTGCATCGCGACGCCTTCTTCTTTGGCCCGCGCGGCGATTGGGGCCTGGGCTTTCACCTGCAACCGATTCCCGGTGCCGACAATGACGGCCCCTTTAACTTCGGCTGGCAAGGAATAGGCGGCACGGTATTTATCGTCGATCCGACCAATGACTTCTTCATGATTTACATGGCTCAGGTACGCGGTGGTCCGAGAGGCGCACCGATGGATCTCACGCTTGCACAGCGTGCGGTGTATGAGGCGATGTTGGATTAGAGAGGCGGGAAGCACAATTCAAAATAGAGAAAAAGCTGTGCTCATACAGCATCGGCTTTTGTCTAACGCACTGTTGAAAATTAATTGAGCAAATCGTATTTGCGTAGATAGCCTCGCAGCTGATGATAGCTAAGATTCAAGAACTCTGCCGCCTTCTTCTGATTGAACTGGTTCTGCTCCATCGCCTGATTCAGCAGATTGATCTCAAATTGCTGCACCTCGTTCTTAAAATCGAAGGAATCTGAACCCGACAAGTCCGGGACTGTGGCTTTCTGCTCACTTGCCGAGCTCGCGCCATCATTAGTCGAGGCCGTTGCGCTCGCCTTGAGACGATAAGGTGACTCGAAGGGATTGAATACGAGCTGCCTGATATGGCCATCGCCATTCTGATAGACTGCACGCTCGATCACATTTTTTAGCTCACGAATATTTCCCGGCCAGGAATATTTACACAATGCCTTTTCTACCTTGTCAGAGAAGCCGGCAAAGAACTCCCCGCCAATCTCTTTTACCATGCCGACAGCGAAATGCTCGGCGAGGATTAAAATATCTTCGGCGCGTTCTCGCAGCGGTGGCAGAGTCACCACGTCAAATGCGAGCCTGTCCAGGAGGTCTTCGCGGAACCGTCCCTGCTTGGCCAGATCCGGCAGATCCTCGTTGGTCGCCGCGACGATTCTTACATCGACGATGAGGGTCTCGTTGCCGCCCAGACGCTCGAACTCACCGTATTCAATGACCCTGAGTATCTTCTCCTGCACCGACATCGCCGTGTTGGCGAGCTCGTCCAGGAACAAAGTGCCGCCGTGGGCGCGCTCGAAGAAACCTTTGCGCTGCTTGGTGGCGCCGGTGTAGGCGCCCGCCTCATGGCCGAAGAGTTGAGCCTCCAGCAGAGTTTCACTCATCGCTGCACAGTTGATCTTCAGGAAGGTCTGTTCCCAGCGCTGTGACAGGTAGTGCAGGCGTGCCGCGACCAACTCCTTGCCGGTGCCGCGCTCACCAACGAACAACACGGGCTTGTTCAGGGGGGCTACGTGGGAGATATGCTCCTGCATTTCGAGAAAGCTGGCCGATTCGCCAATCATCCTTGGGGCTGACTTCTCTTGAGACATAATAATCTATAAATTCAATCAGTTATGAAGCGATACTCAGTAGAATACCGCATTCCAATGGGACCCACGAAATCTGCAGGGGTGAAACCCGATATGGGTAGTGAAAATTACCACTAGTTAATCTATTTAGCTATGCCAAGCCATTAGCAAGCTGATCCGGTGGCCCCACAGTGACGAATCTCCCAACGCGCTGGACTACACTGACAATGACACCCTGTCGAAAAGGACGTCGACTTGTCGTTGCCCTCGCGCAGCTGGAAACCGAAGGCAGAAGCCTGCCCGATTACGTGCGGCAGGAGT